>NZIK01000072.1 GCA_002691625.1 Alteromonadaceae bacterium | reverse complement strand
TTTCACTGATAAGGGCTGCGGGGAGTCCAGAGTGGTTCCCGGTCACCGGGTCGCACTACCCCCTCTGGTCGCTGTCGGCGACTCCGACAACAATGTATAGACACCTTTCTTTGCCAGCTTAAATCTATGCGGGCAAAGCCCTACCACGAATGATAGCCACCTACTGAAGTAGGTGGTTTAGGGCCGAAAACAAAAAATCCGAGCGTG
Organism: Alteromonadaceae bacterium; assembly: GCA_002691625.1. GTDB lineage: Bacteria > Pseudomonadota > Gammaproteobacteria > Enterobacterales > Alteromonadaceae > Alteromonas. Next base: position 38,834 of record NZIK01000072.1, on the reverse strand, counting down.
AGTGCAGTTGCCCGGGTTGATACCCAGTGATAAATCTGCACACCCTGGCGGGCTTTACATAGTGAGCAATGGTGGCTATATATTAGTCAACAGACATTGTCAAAATAAGGATATTTTCGCTATGAGTAACGCCCGCAGTTTGCGTATTTTCGCCCTTATCGGTTTAGTTTCTTTAACCGTATTTCTGGCTTATTCCACCTATCGCAATCAACAAAGCATTGAGCACATTGAGTCTAAGGTTGTCAGCCAGAGTGAAGCTAAGGCGCGTCTGATTAGCCACTAGTCCCTGAGCTAAAACTCCCGCTGATAAGACAGGGCAATAAAGTCCAGGCCAGGATTAGGTTTCTTAAAGCCGGCATTAGAGTAATGGAAATAACGCACGGCTACGTGATGCTGGTTGTTGTTTCCAAACTGCATCATTATGCCAAGTCGATCTTCAAACTGATAGTGAGTACTAACGTCTTTACCTGCGAAGGTGGTATCTTCAATAAGCGAGAAACCAATCCCGGCTTCCAGAAACAGAGGAGCTTGTTTGATTGTTCCAATCTGTTTTACCAGCACCGGCGAGACCGCCAGCACAAAATCGGTATCGTGGTTATCGTCCGCCCCGTATTCCCAGAAATTAACGCTCGCTTCCCAGTACAGCAGGATGTCATCGCTGATATATGACAACGGTCCGGCGTTGTAACGGGCGGCAAGCTTAATCCCTTCGACATCACCCTCACCGCGAATATAGTCTACAGAGTAACCAGGATTTCCGGCCACACTCAGGGTTGGCAGCAGTAACAGGCAGAAGCTTAAAAATAGTTTTTTCATAAATAGAATTTTCAGCCATTAATAAGTAGTGACTGCATTTTAAATCCTAATTAAATGGATATTTATTGCTTAAATAGACTAAATTCGTTTCACAAAAAAGAACGATCTTTACAGACAGATCACAATCTTCAGGCAAAGTGAGAGTTCGATAAGGGCCCTGTCTGCAATAGTCCGAAAAAACAACGATGAGTGTTACTGATCATGCCACTATCATAAAGTTCGGATAGTGTATGATAAGTGTATTCACGGACACGGATAATCAGGCATGAGTAAAAACAAAATCAGTGACATCATGGATGATCTGCTGGACAAAACCACTGGCGAGGTATCGGTTGGCGATGTGGTCAACAAATTTGAAAGCCGGGGGTTCGGGCCGCTTCTGTTACTGCCTGCTCTCATTGCCTTGCTGCCTACCGGCGCTATCCCGGGAGTGCCGTCGATTTGTGGCGTAACGCTGTGTATCATCTGTTTACAGATGGCATTTGGCGACGAGCATCCCTGGTTACCCGCTGTTCTGAAGAATCGATCTCTGAGCCACGCAAAGCTGGAAAATGCGGTAGAAAAATCCAGACCCTACGTGGTAAAAGCCGAGAAAATACTCACTCCGCGCTTAACCGGGTTAACTCAAAGTCCGGCATCGCGTTTTGTTGCTGTCTATTGCGCACTGTTTGCTCTAAGCATGATCCCTCTGGAAGTGGTGCCCTTTGCTGCCGCAGTGCCGGCCTTCTCCATCACCCTCACCGCTGTAGGAATGATGAGCAAAGACGGCGCAGTGTTACTGGCTGGGATAATATGTCAGGCAGCAACCGGTATGTTACTGCTACAGGTGCTCTAGCCGGTTTTAAAGTTGGCAACCAGCAGGCGCAACTGCTCCGCCTGCTGCGACATACTGGCGGTTGAGCCTGCAGCATTCTGTGTACGCTGCTGGGCATTGGCCGATAAATCACGGATAGCGACTACCGCACTGTTTACACCGCGTATCACAACTGCCTGCTCTTCAACACTCAGCGCTATCTGGTGATTACTGTCGGCAATCGCAGCAATGATATCGGTTACCTGGGCCAATGAAGCGGCGGCCTCCTGAGTATGCTTAACCATTTCGTCGCTGATAGTGTGAGTACTTTGCATCGCACTCACAGCAATTTCGGTGGCGCCCTGGAGCCCATCGATAGACACCTGAATCTGGCCCAGCGACTGCTGGGTTTTAGTGGCCAGATTGCGAACCTCGTCGGCTACCACCGAGAAGCCACGGCCATGTTCACCGGCACGGGCCGCCTCAATAGCGGCATTCAGCGCCAGTAGGTTGGTTTGCTCGGCAATGGAGTTAATCACCTCGGCCACACCGCCAATTTCTTCGGCCAGCCCGGCCAGTTTTTCCATCTGACCGGTAGCGTTGGCCACATCACTGGACATGGTCTGGCTGTTAGCCAGNGTTGAATTAAGCAGTGNCTGNCTATTACGNGTTTCTGCCAGTGCATTGCTGGCCTCNTTGGCNGCCCCGGCCGCGTGCTGGGTAACCTGNTCAATAGAAGCCAGCATTTCTTCGGCGGAGGTCGCCAGGCCATCGGCCTGTTCCAGCTGTGCCTCCAGATCCCTGGCAATCGACTGGTTGCCGGTATTCACAGAGCTGGCCATGGATGAGGTTGTAGCAGATAACTCTTTCACTTCTGCCACGATGCCCCGGATATGTTCAATAAAGCGATTAAACTGTTGNGCCAGTNGCGCGATTTCACGATCGCCACTCTCATCCAGCCNCTTTGANANNTCNCCGCCGGCGTCGGCCAGCTTGCCCGCGCGATTACTGATTAAGTCCAGACTTTGGGTAATACTGCGCCCGGCCGCCAGGTTAATAAAGACCACCAGCACAATGCCAATAATAGTCAGCGTTGAAAGCATAATGATNGCGCCCCGCACGTCNGCAAAGCTCTCATCAATCCGGCTGGTCTGAACGTTGCCCAGAAGGGTGATAAACTCTGAAAAATCACTTAGCAGTGCTTTTCTTAGCTCACTCAGCCGCGCCGCATTGTCAATGTATTGTTCGCTGACTTCCTGGGCCTGAATATTGAGCTCTAAACCCCTACGGGCGGCATTTTCAACCGGCGTGCCGGTGAGCGCAATAAGGTCTTTGCGGGTATTTTCGATGGCGGTACTGATATATTCGCGCACCTCAGGAACCAGACTACTATCGTTTATCATGCGCAGAAACAGGCGTTGGATACGATAGTTAGTGTCGGTGTTATTGGTGGCNCCAATGATGGTGCGCANTTCCCCTTCAGGCANCGACACCGGATCTTTCAGCAGCTTCTTCGCNACGTANTTTAAAAACGANTTTGACTCATTAATGGAACTGTCGGTGGCCGCCAGTAACTGCNCTTCCAGTTGCNGCATTTGCTNACGGTGGTCGNCAGCCCGGGCTATCCGNTTAGCNATNCCGGAAAANTCANTNGCCTNCACGTGNGTGGTCAGCGAGTCNGGGNTATTTTTAAGTTCATTTACCGCGTCAGTTAGCNCAGCTACGCTNACCTCACCATCAAAATAATTCACCAGCATAAACTGCGTTTGCCGGGCTTTTGCCGCGTANCGCTCNATNGCTTCCACNGAGGATTGGGCANTGCCNAATACNGANATCACNNANAATGAGGTAATCAGGGCAANGATGGCCACAATGGCCAGNATANCCACCGGNACNTAGAGCTTTCTTTTTAATGANGACAACACGGTNAGNCTCCTTACTTCGACAAACGGTGTTTTTATTCCCGGTTAAACAAGCCATCCAGGCTGTCTGGCAAGGGTTTTGAAGTCAGCTCTGTCCATAGAGACTCGGTAATTTGTGCTGGTTTACCCAGCAAGCGGCAACGGGCAATCACACTGCCTAAAATAGCGTCGAGCTCCAACTCCCTGCCTTTCTCAAGATCAATTAACATGGAGGTTTTGATGGAGTTGAACGACTTAATAAGGCTGAACATGTCATCCACTTCTGCCGGGGTAATTTCTACCCCATCGTAAGCGGCTGCACGGCCGGTCTCCTGCATGGCGCCATAAACCTTTTGGGCCAGCTCCGGCTGATGGGTTAGCTCATAGGTTTTTTTCCGCGTGACCGCCGACAAAGGGTTCACTCCGCAATTCACAATCAGTTTTTTCCACAGCTCTTTGCGAATATCATGGCTTACCTCTAGGGGAACATGTTGGCTTTGCCACAAGCTAGCCAGTATCGAGAGATTTTCAGGCATCGTGTGCGACGCTGGCCAGGGGCCCATAATAATTTTATAAATGCCGGTCGTTGTGGCCACACCGGGTTGCGATATCTCACCACCGCTGCGCACCGACAAGCCACCCCATACACGCGCCTGCCCAACCACAGAAGCCAGCAAAGGCTCGTTATCTACGCCGTTTTGCAGCGACAGCACTGGCGATTTGCCTCCGGCTAACCAGCTTCCCAGTTCGTTGAGCAGCGCTTTGGTTTGCGTGGCTTTCAGCGCAATCACGATGACATCAAAATCATCCGCCTGACAGGCAGTCTGTAATTCAGAATGAGCATAAGCGGTAACAGCTTGATGGCGGGTTTCGCCATCATGGATCACGGTCAGGCCATTGCGTTTCAGTGCCTCAAGATGGGCACCGCGAGCTGTTACAGAGACAGTAGCATCGGCATTCGCCAGACGTTCAGCATAAAAGCTACCAATCGCCCCACACCCAATTACCAGTACATTCATCGGTTAACTTATTAACAAAATGTTATAAGCAACACATTAATAAGAGTTTTTATGATGTTCAACTAACAATATTGTCAACCCCCGGACTTACAATTTTGTCAGGCCAGTAGTGACCTGGAAACCGGCAAAGGTGAAATTATGACCTGGCGCCCGGTGGCCCGGCACTTTGGTCGTTTTGCCCGGTCGCTTATCGGATCCTGCATCCAATCCGCAATCCAAAACGTTAAGATCAGTAAGTTCCTTTTTTTAAGAGTGGAAGTTTTGAAATATCTGATTTTTTCTACCTCGCTGTTGGCCTCTGCCACAGCAATCGCAGATGGCCCGCATATCGAGCGCGTGGTGGTATTTGGTAAACAAAGCGACCTGATAGGCGAGTCGATTTCTGCCTCAGAAGGCGTAATCGGTGCCGGCGATATTGCTCAGCGCCCGTTGCTGCGCCCTGGTGAAATACTGGAGTTTGTGCCAGGCACGGTGGTTACCCAACACAGCGGCTCAGGTAAAGCCAATCAGTATTTTTTGCGCGGATTTAACCTCGACCACGGCACGGATTTTAGTATTTCACTGGATGGCATGCCGGTGAATATGCGCACCCACGGTCATGGTCAGGGCTACACCGACCTTAACTTTATCACGCCGGAGTTTATTCAGCGCATCGACTACCAGAAGGGGCCATACCGTGCTACTCAAGGCGATTTTTCCGTGGCGGGTTCGGCCAACTTTTCACTGATGTCTTCCTTTGATCAACCCTTCGGCAAGCTTGAGATTGGCGAAAATGGTTTCCTGCGCACGGTTGCCGCCACTAACTTAGCAGTGGGCGAAAGTAATCTTGCCGTGGGTGGAGAATGGCAGCAATACGATGGCCCCTGGACCGACATCGACGAAGACATCGCGAAAACCAGTGCCTTCGCCCGTTTTCGACAGGCGACTGACGACAGCATCCTGCACGTTACTTTCTTAGGTTACGACAACAGTTGGAATTCTGCCGACCAGATCCCACTGCGCGCAGTGCAAAGCGGCCTGATAGATGAACTGGGCTCTTTGGATCCAACGCTCGGCGGCCAGTCCAACCGCTACAGCTTATCAGTTAACTGGCAATCGGCCGACTGGATGGTCAACGCCTATGCGATCTCAAGCGAGCTGAACCTGTTCTCTAACTTCACCTATTTTCTGGATAACCCTTACGCGGGCGATCAGTTTGAGCAGGTCGACGACCGCGCGATCTATGGCGGTACACTTACCCGTTTCCACTCCACAACCGTTGGTGATTCTCACGTACACCTTACCGGTGGCCTGGAATGGCGTTATGACGATATCAAAGAAGTGGGGCTTTATCGCACCACCGAGCGGGTACGACAGTCACCGGTTCGGCGCGACAGCGTGGATGAGTATTCGCTTGCCGCGTTTCTGCAGGTCGATGTGGATATCACCGACAACTTAATTGGCCATGTGGATATCCGCCATGATTACCTGACCGTAGACGTTAACAGTAATTTAAGCGCAAACAGCGGTGATGACAGCGATAACATCACTAGCCTGAAAGGCGGACTGAGTTATATTTTAAATGACGCCTGGCAGGCCTATGTCAATGTGGGGCAATCTTTTCATTCCAATGATGCACGCGGTGCAGTGATCAGTGTTGACCCGGCCTCCGGCGAGTTGGCTGAACCGGTTGATCTGCTGGTGAGAGGCGAAGGGGCAGAAGTTGGCTTAAGAGTAGCGCGCTATCGCTACTACAATGCCTCACTTTCGTTATGGTATCTGGAGAACGACTCTGAACTGGTCTTCGTTGGCGATGCCGGTAACACCGAAGCCAGCCGTGCATCCCGCCGCTGGGGGGTGGAATTCTCCGCCTATTACTGGTTTACGTCTAACCTGACCACTGACGTGGAGTTTGCCTGGACCGATTCGCAATACCGCGAAGATGAACCCGGCGAAGGAAACTATATAGAAGGCTCTTTACCGGTTGTCGCCAGCGTGGGCCTGAACTGGCAAATTGATGATAACTGGCGCAGCGATTTGCGGGTCCGGTATTTTGGCAAACGTACGCTGGATAGCTTTAAAGAACGCCAGTCCGACACCTTTACTGTAGTAAATACCAGCCTGGTATATGAAGTCGACCAGTGGCAGGGCAGCCTGTCGGTACTTAACCTGCTGGACAGCAACGACCATGATATCGATTACTGGTATGCCAGCCGTCTGCCTGGAGAACCTGCAGCAGGTGTTGAAGACCTCCACTACCATCCGATTGAGCCGCGCACCCTGCGCGCTGGCATCAGTTACCGCTTCTAATTTATCGTTACCCTCAAGGCTTAATTTCGGCAATTGACGAAATTAAGCCTTGCCCCTATTTCGTTATTTCGCTAAATTACGAATTAACTAATCAGAACAGGCCATGTGATGTCGGATGTTTTCCAGGCGCTTTCCAGTCCGGTGCGCCGTCAGATACTCAACATATTAAAGCAACGGGATTGCTCAGCAGGTGAAATTGCTGAACAGATCGACGTGGCTAAATCCACACTCTCCGGCCATTTCAACGTGCTGAAAAATGCCAACCTGGTAGTAACCGTAAAGCAAGGCACAACTATTACCTATTCGTTAAACACCAGCGTACTGGAAGATGTTATGACCAGCCTGATGGATTTGCTGGATACCTCCGGCTCAGGAAAGAATAAGGAGCACTTATGAATTCACTCAAAACCGCCGGTTTACTGGTTGTTCTCAGCGCGATGGCTTCACTTTATGTTATATCCCGGTTACCGGCTGATATGACCTTACCGGTTCATTGGGGATTAAACGGTGAGCCCGATGCCACCGCGAGCGCAACGATTGCCTTACTATTGCCTCCGGGCATCATGCTGGTGCTTACCGTGCTGATAGCAACGCTACGTTATCTGGAACCCCGCAAGCAGAATCTTGAACAGTCACGGGTGGGTATTCAGGCCATTTTCTGGGCGCTGATGGTTTTGTTTCTGGCTTTAGAAGCGGGCTACCTGGGATTAGCCAACGGTTATCAGGTGCCCATGTTTCAGCTCATCATTAGTGCGCTTGGCGTTGCATTTATCATTATGGGTAATTATTTTGGCAAAGTGCGCAGCAACTACTTTATTGGGATCAAGACACCCTGGACGCTGAGCAGTGACGCGGTGTGGCAAAAAACCCATCGTCTGGCCGGCAAACTGGCCATTACAGCAGGACTCATCAGCGCCGTACTGGTGTGGATACTGCCCGCAGATTTTGCCGGCATTTTAGTGATAGGCCTGCTTGTGCCAAGCATTTTGCTGCCCGCAATGCTTTCATGGTGGTTTTGGCGGACCGAAACACGCACCAGTTAAAATGTCGTTCACCTCAATATACTGCAGATTAGCGCCGTTTTCTGGCGCTAATCGTGGGCCTACCACCTGAAACCCCTTTTTCGTATACGATTTTCTTCTTCTAAGCTCGCCAATCTTCGTCATTTCCGGCTTTTTCTATCCAATTAGCATTTTCTGCTGCATCAACCTGAGGCTTGATATTTTTCACTGCACAGAGGGGATTTTTCAACGCAATTTGAGCGCGGCGTTACACTTATACTGATTGTGGAAGGATTATCCACTTAAAAAAAGAATCTCAGATAGCACAATAACAATCATAGGCTGTCGGATATCTCCTTTTGCCGTTGACCAGAGAACTTATTGGAGAACAACACAAGATGAACACCAACAGAATTATTGTGAAGTCAGTGCTTGCAGCTGCTGTATCAGTCGCACTGTCATCCACTGTCAACGCCCAGACTAACGCCGATGCCGATGACATCGAGCAAATTGAAGTTGTTCAGCAGCGTCAACCGTATCGTGGTGATATTCCTCTTAAGTCAATGCCACAAAATATTGATGTCGTCAGTGCCGAACTGCTGGACGATCTGGGGGTTAACGACTTCCAGAGTGCTATAGACTTTGCCAGCGGTATTGCCCGCCAGAACAGTTTTGGTGGTATGTGGGACAGCTTCGCCATCCGCGGTTTCGCAGGCGATGAAAACCTGCCAGGCGGTTATTTGGTAAATGGTTTCAGTGCAGGCCGCGGCTATAGCGGTCGCCGTGAAACCTCGAATATTCAGTCTATTGAAATTATTAAAGGCCCGGGCTCAGCATTATTCGGGCGCAGTGAGCCGGGTGGTACCATTAATATCATCACCAAGAAGCCGCAGTTTTATGAAGAAGGGTATATTCAGGCAACTGCAGGCAGCTACGATCTGTACCGTCTTGAAGGTGATTACACTAATGCTATCTCCGAAGATTTGGCATTCCGTGTTAATGGTGCCTACGAAGATGCTGGCAGCTTCCGTGACATGGTTGAATCCAAAAAGGTTTCTGTTAGCCCGTCATTCCTCTACAACATTTCAAATGACACTAACCTGTTATATGAAATGGAATATCTGGATCAGGAATACCCGTTCGACCGCGGTATCATTGTAACGGATTACCAGTTCAATGACGTGCCAAACGATGTGTTCTATGGCGAGCCCGCTGATGGTCCGGTAGAAATTGACGCCACAGGTCACCAGTTAACCCTGCAGCACAATATCAATGCAGACTGGAGTTTACTGGCGGGATTGAGTTACCGCGAATCGTCGATGGAAGGTTTTGCTTCTGAAGTAGAGCTTGGAGGCCGTCAGTTAGTCGGTCAGGAAGGCTTTGAGGAAACGGTTGTTCGCCGCCGCTTATATCGTGACTACGACAGCGAAGATTTATCAGGCCGCCTGGAATTCAGCGGTACAGTTGAACTTGGCGGTATGGCTCACCATATCCTTATTGGTGCCGATGCCTACGATTATACTCTTGAGCGTATCCAGGATCGCTGGCGTGTAGCCTGGGGTGTTAATGACACAACTTACGCTGTCAATAAATACGACCCGGTATACGGCCAGGAACAGCCTGCACTGACGCGCATGTGGGATGACCAGGAAAATCAGGATTCCTACGGTATCTACTTCCAGGATCAGATTGATATTACTGAACGCTTTAAAATCCAGGGCGGCATCCGCTTTGACGATTTCGATCAGGAATTCAGCTCCTACCAGACAGGTGCAACAACCACTCAATCACAAACAGCTACCAGTCCACGCGTAGGTGTTGTGTATGAAGCCTCGGCCTTGTATACACTCTATGCCAGTTACTCAGAAGGTTTCCGCCCTAACTCTGGTGCCGACTTTCAGGGTAACTCTTTCGACCCGGAAGAAAGTAAGTCTTACGAAGCCGGTGTGAAATTCAACACTATTAACGAGAGTATCACGGGTACTGTAGCTCTGTTCCGCGCCGAAAAATCCAATGTGCTGACTGCTGACCCTGTTAATGCTGGTTTCTCAGCCGCATTAGGTGAAGCAGAAAGTCAGGGACTGGAAGTCGACCTGAACGCTATGCTCGGCGAAGACACCATGGTAACTGTGGCCTACGCATTTGTTGATGCTGAAACGTCAAACAGCGTTATTAATGCCGACTGGGGAGTTGAAGTACCGGCCGGTACACCTCTGGTAAACATTCCGGAGCACAAGCTAAATGTAACCGGTATTCACTATCTGGATATTGCCGGTAAAGAATCTAAAGTGGGCGCAAGTATTACTTACGTCGACGATCGCCCTGGCGAACTGATTGATCCAAACTACATTTTGCCAAGCTACACCACGGTGAGACTATTTGGTTCAATTAACCTGACGGATGCGCTTAGCATAAACGCCGATATCGAAAACCTGTTCGATAAAGAGTACTACGCCAGTTCTTACTCGGCTATGTGGACCATGCCAGGCGCACCACGTCAGGCGAAAATCAGCGTGAAATACGCCTTTTAACATTGCTTAACCGGACCAGCCGGAGATCACGGCTGGCCCGGCCACTTCGTAAATCATCATCCGCAGCATGTAAATCAGGTGACTGTTTTCTACGATAGCGGTAATGTGACGAAGACCGAGAAGTACTAAGAGGATAATACTGTGGCTGGCACTAAATTAGACCGCATTGACATTAATATACTGGCAGAACTGCAAAAAAACGGGCGGATTACCAATACCGACCTGGCGGATGCAGTCGCTCTGTCGCCAAGCCCATGCCTGGCGCGAGTTAAACGGTTGGAAAAAGCCGGCTATATCACTAGCTATAACGCAAAAATTGCCCTGGATAAATTAGGTGAAACGGCAACGGTTTTTACTGAAGTCACGTTAACCGATCACCACATGGAAGACTTCGCGAAATTTGAGCGCAATATCCGCACCATTGATGAAGTGATTGAATGTCACCTGATCAGTGGCGGTTATGATTACCTGCTCAAATTTGTTACCCGTGGGATTACCCATTATCAAACACTGATGGAAGAGATACTGGAACAGGATTTTGGCATTGCAAAATACTTCAGCTATATCGTACTGAAGTCGCCAATCGAGAAACTCCACTATCCGCTAACCACTTTGTTTAAACCGGAAAAGTAGTAAGTGGCGCTAACCCTTTTGTATAAAGGCCCCGCTGAGCGGGGCGAGTGCTGGCAGCAAGCCGTCAATGCTGAATTACCCGAAGTGCGCTGGTTTACCTGGCCTGACGTGCCACAGCCAGACGCCGTAGATGCCATTATCACCTGGACACTGCCGGATAATTATCAGCAGCAGTTTCCTAACCTTAAGGCCATTTTCTCCGTAGGCGCCGGTGTTGATCAATTCGCGCCGGCGTCACTCCCGTCTCATTTAAAACTGGTGAGAATGATAGACCCTTCGATAGCCACCCAGATGCAAACCTGGGTGCTAACGGCGGTCATGATGCTTCATCGCGACATATTTCGCTACCAGCGCCAGCAACACCAGAATCTCTGGCAACCTCATAGCGTTAAGTTACCTCATGAATGCACTATCAGTATTCTGGGCCTTGGTGAACTTGGCAGCCAGGTTGCGTATACGCTGAGCGGGCTGGGTTTCGCCGTACAGGGCTATAGCCGCAGCGCCAGGCAGCTTCCTGGCGTGTTAACTTTTTCAGGTGACACACCGTCTGCAGAGATGCTGGGCAACACCGACATTCTGATTAGTTTATTGCCCTTAACAGCCAATACCAAAGGGATCCTAAACGCAGAATTACTGGCCAAACTCCCTAAGGGTGCCGCACTGATAAACGCGGGCCGCGGTGAACAGCTCATCGCCGACGACTTGTTGTTTCACCTGGATGCCGGACATATCAGCGAAGCCATCATGGATGTCTTTGATCCTGAGCCGTTACCGAAAAGTCATCCTTTCTGGGACCACCCGAATATTCATATTACACCGCATATTGCATCGGTAACCCGCAATGACACAGCGGCAATTCGATTGGTAGAAAACCTGCAACGCTGGCTGGCCGATAAAACCATGACCGGTGAAGTGGATAAACTCAAAGGTTATTAAGGTAATTAAAAAGGCAGCGCTCTGGCTGCCTTGGTAAATCTATCCGCTAATGCTTAATCGTAAACACACACATATACTTTTTTGTATTTTTCTATGGTCCGCCAGGTCCCGGCAAACCCTTCCTGCAGTAAAAACGTGTCACCAGCTTTGTAAGTAACTGTCTCACCACCGTCTTCGGTCAACTCAATCAGTCCTTCAATCAGGTAGCAAAACTCAAAGAAGCCTTTTTTCACCGAGCGATTAACACTGGGTTCGCAAGTCATTACACCTACTTTTATTTTATCGTTACCCGACGCTACGTGAGCCCACTTCTCCAACAATGGATTGCCCTCTAAAAGAATTTTTGGATCGGCGTAGCTGGTAGCTGGTGCTTCTGAAGGATGCTGAACAACGGTTTGCAATAAGCTCATTTAAACTCCGGTTAATGGCGATGTAAATAAAATAGGAAACAACCCCATCCCTGGGAACACATGAAAGCATGAGAAGTTAGTATACGACTGCTGCCCCGGCAGCTTGCTCTGAAAGCGTTTTGCTGCGGGGCATAATTGTTGGGTTGTGTAAAAAAATCAGCGGAAAATTACGCCGCTGATTTTTGTTTGATAAAGCTGCTGTAGAGTGACGGAATAACCACCAGCGTGAGCAAGGTTGAGCTAATTAGCCCGCCAACTATCACCGCCGCCAACGGCTTTTGGATTTCAGCACCCAGACCGTCAGACAAAAGCATTGGAATGAGCCCTAACGCCGATGTGAGCGCAGTCATTAATACCGGCCGGAGTCGTGAGCAGGCACCATCGAAAATAGCAACAGCCAGATCTGTGTTTTGCCCACGCCGCTGATTGATGCTCTCCACCATCACTACGCCATTCAATACAGCCACACCAAACAAAGTAATGAAACCAACTGAACTCGGCACAGATAAATAGTGACCACTCACATACAAAGAAAACACGCCGCCAATTGCTGCTAACGGAATATTCACCATAATTAAGGCGACCAGGCGAACATCGGCAAACGCAAAATATAACAGCAAGGCAATCAGCAGCAGGGATATTGGCACCACCAGCATTAAGCGCTGCATGGCGCGTTGCTGGTTCTCAAACTGACCACCGATCTGCACCGCGTAGCCGCCAGGCAGCGCAACGTCGGCTTCAATAGCGGCCTGAATATCTGCCACCACACTGCCCATGTCACGACCATCAACATTCGCCTGAATCACTACCCGGCGCTGCACATCATCCCGGCGGATTTGAGGCGGCCCCGACTCAATCGCCACCGACGCGACATCCTGCAAGCGTATCCATGCCCCCTGCGCAGTCAGCAGGCGCAGTTCTTTGATGGCGGCAATATCACCCCGGAAAGCTTCGGCATAACGCACCACGATATCGTACCGTTCATTGCCGTTAATAATTTGCCCGGCTGAGGCGCCACCCAGCCCGTGCTGGACCAGATTCATCACATCAGCAACGTCCAGGCCATATCGGCTAAGCTGCTTTCGCACCGGCCGCACCACTAACTGGGCTTCGCCGCTTATTTGTTCCATCGCTACGTCCTGAGCGCCCTCGATGCTGCCGACCACTTCAGCAATCTGCTGGCCATACTCAGCCAGTACATCAAGTTCCGGCCCGAATAATTTAATCGCCAGCTCCGCTTTAACACCGGATAACAGTTCATCTACGCGGGTAGCAATAGGCTGCGAGAAGTTAAGCAAAAGTCCAGGATGCGCTTCCAGTTTATGCGCCATAGCTTCCTGCAGAGCCACCCGGTTGGTTGCGGTTTGCCACTCACTTGCCGGCCGTAAACCTATATAGATTTCTATATTGTTTACCGGTTCCGGATCGCCGCCTATCTCGGCACGGCCAATCTTACTCACCGCATAGGTCACTTCAGGAAATTCCAGCAACATGCTTTCAAGCTTCGGAGCCACGCTTAGCGCCGTTTCCAGGCTGGCTGAAGGTGCCAGTGTCACCCGCAGGTTGATGGTGCCTTCTTCCAGCTCCGGCGCAAACTCAGTGCCCAGCCGGGGCAGCAACACGCCGGCAATCGCTATCAGTACCAGTGAACTGCCAGTAACCCATTTGCGCTGGCCCATAGTGATGTTAAGCAGTCTCGCATAACCGCGCTCCAAAGTACTAAGCAACAGATTATTGCGCTGCTTAACCGGCCGTGCGCTCAGTAAAAACGTGGCTAGTACCGGCACAAATATCAACGCCACCAGCACCGCACAAATAAGGGCCAGCATAATGGCGATGGCCATGGGCTGAAACAGTTTAGCTTCCACGCCTTCAAAACTGAACAGCGGAGTAAATACCACCAGAATAATCAGCGTCGCAAAAAAGACAGGTTTTGCCACTTCCCGGGCCGCAGTCACCACTAATGTGGGAATTTTATGGGTTTCGGTGCTGTTTTTCGGTAATTTTTGGTAAATATTCTCCACCACAACCACCGAACCATCCACCAGCATACCAATGGCAACGGCCATTCCGCCCAAAGACATCAGGTTAGCAGATATTCCCAACATGCTGAGCATGGCCAACGCCAATCCGATCGACACCGGGATAGAAAGCAACACCAATACCGTTGCCCTCACGCTTAACAGAAACAATGCCAGCACAATGACAATGAACATAAAGGCCAGTAACAGGGCTTTTACTACAGTATCTACCGCCTGTTTAATCAGATCCGCCTGGTCGTAATAGGGTTCAAAGTGAACACCCTCGGGCAATGCTTTAGCAATTAAATCCAGCCTAGCATTAATGCCTTCGATAGTGGCATTGGTGTTAGCTCCCATGCGTTTTAAAACCACGCCGGAAACCACCTCGCCGCGATTGCTGATACTGCCATCGGCGTGCTTAACTGACATAGTCACGGCACCCTGGCGTATTTCGCTGCCAAACCTGACTTCAGCCACGTCCCCCACTGTGACAATGGCTGCACCTGACGTTTTCAATGGAACTTGTTTAAGCTCCTCCAGAGCTTGCTGCCCTGATGACAGCCAGCCAGTACCGCGGATCACCAGTTGTTCCGGGCCGCGCTGCATATACCAGCCGCCGGCATTGTTGTTGTTGCGGGATAAAGCATCCACCACATCCTGCTGAGTCAGGTTATAAGACAGCAACCGGTTGGGATACAGATTCACCTGATACTGGCGCACATAGCCGCCAAACGACAGCACATCGGTAATGCCATCAACCGGCATTAACATGAGTTTTATCAGGTAATCATTAAGACTGCGTAATGCCATGCTGTCGAAACCTGAGTCCGGTTCGGCAATCAACAGATATTGATACACCTGGCCAAGGCCCGAGGTGTTGGGGCCAATGGCTGGTACTCCAACCCCTTCGGGGATCATCTCCGCGGCTATCTGCAACCGTTCAAACACCAGTTGTCGGGCAAAATAAATATCCGTACCTTCCTTAAACACCACGGTAATGCCGGATAACCCGGTTTTGGAAATCGAGCGTACCTCTTCAACATCGGGGAGCGCATACATTACCGCTTCAATGGGATAGGTAATCAGCTGCTCAACCTCTTCGGCTGCCAGACCCGGGGCCTCGGTATTAATGGCCACCTGAATATTGGTGACATCGGGAAAGGCATCCAGGTTGAGTCGCGGTATCATAAGAGCCGCCATCACACACAGGCCCACAAGTACCAGTAACAATACAAAGCGCAGCTTCACCGCGCGGCTTATTAACCATGCAAACATCATAAGCCCCTGTTAATGGTTATGTGGGTCAAAACCGCCCTTGGCGATTTCTGACGCAACAAAAAAGGCCCCGCGACTCACATAGGTTTGGCCCGGCTTCACACCGCTAATGGCCTGCCAGTCACCGTATTGTGGCCCGAGTGTCACTACTTGCGGGAGCAAATCGCCGTCGTCGTCAGCGATAAAGATTTGCCATTCGCCCTCAGCATCGCGCATCAGCGCCGACTGAGGCACCGCCAGGATGGCGTCGGTTTGCGAGCCATTAAAGTAAATATCGACAAACATACCGGAGTGAAAGCGGTGGTCACGGTTATCCAGTTCAAGGCGCACCGTGCGTGTACGACTCACCGGATCGATAGTGTGCGACTCCTGAAGAACAGTGCCAATTGCTGCGATATCGCCAACTACGACGCTGGCCTGATCGCCCGGCTGTAGGTGCAGGTCGTTCTGGGCTGACAAGCGTGCTTCAACCCATAAATGCGCCTCGTCAGACAGCAGCATCAGTGGCTGACCGGGCTCAATGCGTTGCCCCTGATTGAATTCATCGGTCATGATAAGACCCGACGTTTGCGCCGTGAGCGTGTATTCGCCCAACGGATAATTGGTGTTTTGCTCTATGCGGGCGATGATAGCAGCAGATAAACCTAACGCCTGTAAACGCCGATTGGCAGCGTTGTATTCGGTTTGCGCACTCACAAAGCGCTTCTCGCCTACCGCACCCTGCCCGAGTTTACTGACCCGCTGCCACTCTACATAAGCCTGCTGGAGCTGACTCTGCGCGGTGATCATTTCTTCACTGAAAAGGGTGACCAGTGGCTGACCAGACGTCACTTTTTCACCGAGTCCGGCGTGACGGGCAGTCACCACAGAACTGACCCGGGGCGACACAATATAACTGCGATAACCATTCACCTTGATTTCGCCCGGTGCATAAACCTGTTCACTGAGGGTCATGGGTTGCAGGGTTTCCAGGTGAATATCGGCCGTTTGCCGCTGCCCATCACTGAGGCTCACTACGTTGGTCTCAGCGTGCTCGTCGTGGCCATGTTCATCATCATGACCATGGTCCTGTTCTTCAGCGTGAGCCTCAGTTTCGTGCTCTTCCTCATGGGCATGATCATGCTCCTGCGCAGGGAGTACAGGACTGTAAAGTAAAGCAGTGATACTCAGCACCGCCAGATAGTTGTGAAAGTGTGACATATTACTGCTCCGAAGAAATTAATGAAGAAACCACATCCGCCAACCCGGCGGTGATATGCAGATAAGCAACGTAGGTTTGCTGGTAATTTTTTTGCAGCGTCAGGCCAGCCTGCATGCCATCCCTAAGCTGCTGCACCTGCCATTGATAGTCAGCAAGACTCAGATCGCCCTGCGCATAACGTTGTTGAAGTACATCAACCTGCTCGGTCATTTCGTTATCGTGCAGTCCCTGCCATTGCTCAAACCGCAGGCGGGTTTGCTGTAGCTGTTCGGCGAGGTTACGCACCGCTTCGCGGGTATCGCGCAATTGTGCGTGCAGGCGCTCTTCGCTGGCCAGAGCCAGTTCTCTTGCAGCAAGAGCGACCTCGTTGAAGTTATTGCGAAACTGAATAGGCACCGACACATTGACAGAAAGCAGAGATTCCCCGGCCTGACGGCCAACACCAAATCCCACATTGGGCACCGGCTTATTCGCGGTTTGTTGTTGATTTGCGCTGGCAGTTGCAGCCAGCCACTCAAGCCGTGCCTGTTTTACAGCAGGCAAGGCAAGTAATTGCTGCGGTGCGGGTGCCCTCAGTTGCGCCTGAAAGAATGCCTGGTTAACAGTAACATCCGCAGCCTGCTCACCAGCCAGTGTGCGCAACGTTTTTTGAGCGCTTAACCATGCACTGAGGCGCTCGTTTTCCGCCACCATACCTTGCGCCACAACTGACTTTGCCATGGCCAGTTCGGTTCGGTTAACCTCGCCCGCAGCCAGTTGTTGTTCGGTTAATCTGAGTAGCCGCAGATCCTGCTCTACCTGCATGCGAGCAAGCTCATATCCCTGTTGTCCCAGCTGAACATCAATCTGAGCATTGAGGATTTGCGCCAGCAGATCATTAGTGGCTATCTGCACCGCTAGTGCACGCTGCTCAGCCTGAAGTCTGCCAACCTCAGATTGAGCTTCCCTTACCCCCCACCAGTCAATATCCGAAGACAGTCCGATTTGAAAATTGGTCTCACTGCCCTCTCTTTCCATGGAGGTATCCAGCGACGGGTTATAAATGGGTTTAGTCAGGGCTTGCGCCTGGTATTTTGCAGCGCTGTTTTCGTATTGATAGGCCTGCATGATGGGGTGACGCTCCACCGTGCTCATCAGCCAATTGGCCCAGGGTTGCTCGCCGGCAAGAACCGGAAAGCTCAGTGCGGTCATTAACGCCGCACCGCATAATTGCAGTTTCATAGGTTAATCTCTTAACAAAGTTTATCATCCGGTTACCAATAACCGGTACGCTTTCGAAACTCTTTGTTAAGCGATGGGCGGACGCAGCAAATTACGCCAGAAGCCAGTGGCGGGAGGCTGGTTAAGGTTGTATCGCACCGCATAGTGGCCATCGACCGGCGGTGCTTTAATCAATAAAAGGAGAAAGATGTGTTGTGCACCATGGCAATGACAACAGTGCTGGCAATCCAGCCCGCTGCTGTCGGCGGTATTTTCTGGTGGCTGGCTCTGCTCAGAGTGAGCTTCATTATGGCGTGTATCTGACAGATGAGAGGCCGTTTCCTGGTGGGCAGCGTGAGAGTCAAATACCACGCTCAATGCCTGCGTGCTCACCGAGAGCAGCAGTACCAGAACGAGAAAATTAACCCATTTACCCATCAGTAAGCTTGCCTTTTATCCAAATGCCTGAGAAATCAGACTGTAAATTTTCGCGCCGGTTCCACCCGCCGGCACAAACTCACCTTTCACCATCAGACTGACTTCATCAACCTGCGCCAGTCCCAATGACTCCAGCCAGGGTTGAATGGCCTTAGCCCGCTCAGTTAAATCGAACCGAATAAAGCCGGTCTCACTGGTCAGCAACTGGCTGATCAGAGCTTTCGCGGTATCGTCATCATCAGCCAGTACCGGCCCCAGAGTCTGACCATGACCGCTGGTTCGCAACATCGCATAACCAACCGCTTTACCGTCACGATAAGCTACCAGCCCTTTACCCTGCTGCGCCACGGCAGTGAGTAACGACGCCCGACTGCAGCCATAAGCAGCGACATCCAGTGCTATGATATCTGCCAGGTTGTTGGTATCAAGCGCTTGGATACTGGCATCCGACGACAGCGGCGCTACTGTTCCGGCCAATTGCCCCTGCACCTGATAAATTAACGCCGCTTCTTCAAAACCACATTGTTGATACAAGCGTTTGCCGGCCACCGTGGCCACCAGTTGCAAATTGCGCTCACCGGTCTGACTCATCACGGTATCCATCAGCTTGCGCCCCAGACCGTTACCCTGCATATGTTCAGGCACTACAACCAGGCCCACTGTGGCGAGTTGCTGACTATAATCCCACCACAGGATACAACCTACAATATCGCCCTCTGCATTTTCAATAATACTACCATTGCCCTGGGAAAAATGCAGTTGCCAATCCCCCATCCGATGCGGCCACTTTACCTGCTGAGTAAATTCAAGGCAGATTGGCAGGTCGGCTTCGCGCATCTCGCGAACGGTAAAAGCAGTCTTAGTCATTAGCGGTTCAGGCCTGTATTGCAGTTTAAATTCAATGGCATTGATTTTACCGGCTGTGGACAACAGATTTTGCTGTTTACTCATCTCAGGCAGGTCAAATCTGTTATTTCAATCACCCTGTTGCGGCAGAAAATCCTCCACCAGCGCGGTGTGAAGTTTAACGCCTGTAGCGATGATCTCATCATTAAAATCAAATTCCGGGTGATGCAGAGGAATATGCTCGCCCCCTTTGCCTTGCCCTAACCAGATATACGCACCCTCGCAGGCCTGTAACATAAAGGCAAAGTCTTCAGAGGTAAATGCGGGCTGTGGCGCCTCAACCGCATTACCTACCGTTGCAGCCACGGTCAGCGCATGCTGTGCAGCCGCTTCGGCGTTGATAGTTGCCGGATAGTAGCGGTTATAATCAATACTGATTTGCGTGCCGGTTGCTATGCCCACCCCCTCAATAACCTGGCGGATAGCCATTTCAATCTGATCCTGGACTTGCGGATCAAAGGTTCGCACCGTGCCGGTAAGTTCCACGCTGCCAGGCAATACATTGTGGGAGCTGCCGCCGCTTATTTGTGTAACCGACAGTACCGCAGTAGACGTTGGCGCGATTCGCCGGGACACGATAGTATTAAGCTGACTAACCAGTTCGCTGGCCGCCAGAATGGCATCCGGGGTTTGATGGGGCACGGCAGCATGACCGCCTTTGCCCTTCACCTGGATAGAGAATTTATCTGCTGCCGCCATAATAGGGCCCGGGCGGGTAGCAATGGTGCCAGCCGGTAAGTCAGGCCAGTTATGGAAGGCATAAACACGGTCGCAAGGAAATCGCTCAAACAAACCATCTTCAATCATCGCTTTGGCGCCAGCTTCACCCTCTTCAGCGGGCTGAAAAATAAAGTGTACCGTGCCGTCGAATTGTTTGCTGCGCGCAAGCTGGCGGGCAGCCCCAAGCAACATGGTGGTATGGCCGTCGTGCCCACAGCCATGAAAAACGCCGTGATGGCAACTGGCATAGGGCAGACCGGTTTGCTCAACAATCGGTAGGGCATCCATATCGGCACGCAAACCGATAGTGCGGGTGGAGTTACCTGCTTTAAGGGTACCCACCACGCCGGTTTTACCAATGCCGGTGGTTACCTCAAGGCCAATGTCTCGCAGACTCTGCGCCACTTTATTCGCCGTATCGACTTCTTTAAAGGCGAGTTCAGGATGAGCGTGGATATCACGCCTGAAGGCAATTAACTCTTCCAGTAAGTCCTCTACATCATGTTCATGTGAATTTGCCATAGTCCTTCTCCCGCAGCGTACTGCCTGTGCTAATGAGCCGTAGGATGTCATTTTAGCGTGCCCGGCACACATTTTTCGATCTGTTTAGGCCTGACTTTTTAATATAATTTGCTGTTGAGGATGTCAAAGCGGCAACCCATGCTGCATCATCCCCCCTATACTGGATTCATATTCATTCTCATACTTTGCAGCAGAATCTGCCGTGAACAATTTATTCGTTCAGGGGCGGTTTGCAGCAATCCGTTTTAACAGGAAATATCTCATGACAATACAACCCGTCGAACAGTTGCTTGATACCCGCCGGCTTGCTCAGGCGTATATCAATGGCGAGTGGGTTGCTTTATCGCAGGATAAGCCGTTTGATGTTATTAACCCGGCCACCGAAGAGGCCGCAGCGACCATTGGTTTGGGCGGTGAGCAAGATCTAAATGCCGCCGTGGCAGCGGCCAAAAAAGCTTTCCCGTTATGGGCCGCCACACCGGTCGAAGAACGTATTGCAGTGCTGGATAAAGTACTGGAGCTAATCGATGAGCGTGCCGATAAGCTGGCCAACCTGATGTCACTGGAGATGGGCGCAACGCTGGGCTATGCCTTGTCTACGCAAGTACCACTGGCAGCCGCGCACATCCGTGTTGCCAGGGAAAACCTGGCCAGCTATGAATTCACCAAAATGCGTGGCACCACGGCTATCACCCGCGAACCTATTGGCGTTGCCGGTCTGATAACACCCTGGAACTGGCCGCTTTATCAGGTTACCGCGAAAGTCGGCCCGGCCCTCGCTGTTGGCTGCTCAGTAGTGTTAAAGCCCAGCGAATTATCACCGTTAAGTGCCCTGGCCTTTGCTGAAATTCTCCATGATGCCGGCATTCCTGCAGGCGTTTTCAATCTCGTTAATGGTAACGGTATAGACGTGGGTGAGCCCCTTGCCAGTCATCCGGATGTCGACATGGTCTCTTTCACCGGCTCTACCCGGGCGGGGATCCTGGTAGCTCAGGCTGCGGCGCCAACCGTTAAACGGGTGGGTCAGGAATTAGGCGGCAAGTCACCCAATATTCTGTTGCCGGATGCCGATTTTGCCAATGCCGTTGGGTCTGGTGTTCAGGCTGGTATGCGTAACAACGGGCAGTCATGCAGTGCACCTACCCGCATGCTGGTACCCCGAGATCGCCTGGCCGAAGTGGAGCAACTGGCTGCTACCGCCGCTGAGTCTATTGTAATTGGCCTGGCAGATAACGAACTGGCTACACATGGTCCGCTGGCCAATCGCCCGCAGTTTGAACGGGTACAAAGCATGATCCAGCGTGGCATCGACGAGGGCGCACGTTGTGTTACCGGTGGCCCCGGTCGCCCCGATGGCTTTGAGCGAGGTTTTTATACCCGCCCTACCGTGTTCAGTGATGTCACCCCGGATATGGCAATTGCCCAGGAAGAAATTTTTGGACCGGTACTTTGCCTTATTCCTTATGACACTGTTGAGCATGCTATTGAGATTGCCAACGACACGGTGTACGGGCTGGCTGCCCATGTTCAGTCTGCCGACTTAGCAGCAGCCAGAGCAGTAGCCCGTCAAATCCGCAGCGGACAGGTACTGATCAACTATCCGGCCTGGGATCCGCAAGCGCCTTTTGGTGGCTACAAGCAATCAGGAAGCGGCCGGGAGTATGGCATCGAAGGGCTGGAAGAGTACCTCGAGACCAAAGCCATTGTTGGCTACGACATTGAAGCATAATTTTCCGAGCAGGTAGTAAATACATGTCACCACAACTGAAACACATTCCCAGCGATGAGAAAATTCCCGCAGAGGCCGATATCGTCGTGATTGGCGGCGGTATTATTGGCGCGGCGGCCACCTATTTTTTATCCAAACAAGGCTACAAAGTTGCGCTGGTAGAAAAAGGCCAGGTTGGCTGTGAGCAATCCAGTCGAAACTGGGGCTGGTGTCGCCAGCAGAACCGCGATGAACGTGAGTTACCTACTTCCGGGCTATCAATGCGCCTGTGGGATGAGATGTCTAAGGACATCGGCTTCGACCTGGGCTTCAGACGCTGCGGTTTACGCTATGCCACCGACGACCCCAAGCAATTAGCACAATGGGATTCGTGGCGTGATCTGGCTAAACAGTATGGCGTTAAAACCGTTATGCTCAATGCCAAAGAGGCCAACGAAATGATCCCGGCCCGTGGTCGCACCTGGATCGGCGGCGTCCACTCTATTGACGACGGTAAGGGCGAACCCGCCATTGCCGCGCCGATGATTGCTGAGGGTGCCCGTGCACTGGGCGCAACCATTCATCAGAACTGTGCAGCCCGTGGACTGGATATCACCAACGGTAAGGTTGAAGGCGTAATCACTGAACACGGTACCATCAAAACCAACCGGGTATTGTGCGCGGCCGGTGCCTGGGCCTCGGCTTTTTGCCGTCACCACGGTATTAGCTTTCCACAGGCCAGCGTGCGTCAAACCGCGTTTCGAACCAAGCCAATCAAGAGTATTGGTGATGCCGTCTATACCAACGGGGTTGCCCTTACCCGTCGCTTAGATGGCACCTACACAGTAGCAATAAGTGGCACGGCACGTCTTGAGTTTACGCCGCAGGGAATACGCTACGCCAAAGAATTTATGCCGATGTTTATGCAGCGTATTAAAGCCGTACAGTTTGGCGTTAGCAGTTCTTTTTTTAAAGGCCCGGAAGCCCTGAATAGTTGGACCAATGATGGTATTTCGCCGTTTGAGCAGATCCGCATTCTCGATCCGGCACCGGTAAAAAGTAACCTCAGAAAAACCCTGGCGACGGTTAAGGCATTGTTTCCGGCACTGGAAGCAATGGAAATCGACGAAAGCTGGGGCAGCTTTGTAGACTGCACGCCTGATGCCATTCCGGTTATTTCAGAAGTCGACGCTGTGGAAGGCTTCTTCCTGGCGGCGGGCAGCTCTGCCCATGGCTTTGGCCTGGGGCACATTGCCGCCGACCTGGTAATGGGCAAACAATCATCAATTGACACCCACCCCTACCGCCTGTCCCGACTGCTGGATGGCTCTAAAGTAAAAGTAGGCGCTATTTAACCGCGCCCGGAACCGCGTTCCTCCGTATGTGGTCGGCTGCGTTATCGCGCCGGCCACGTTTTTTATCAGCGCTTCAGTTGGGTAAGCTGGCATCAATAAAGGTTGCCAGGTCCGCTTTAAACTGGGCCATCGAAGGCTCATGCACATACATCATATGTCCCGCCTCATAGTAGGCTGTAGAGATATTACTGCGCAATGCCGCCGGTATTTTAAGATGATCGATCATGTACTGGGTAGTGAAGTGCGGCGTAGCCAAATCATAGTAGCCCTGTTGAAACAGCACCTTCATTTTGGGGTTCTGAATCATCGCGTAGGATAAATCAATCAGAGTGTCGGGAAAGGGCATTTTGAAGCCAACATTTGGTTGTACATGCCCCCAATCCCAACTGCTGAACACATCACCAAATACCTTGTAATCCACCTCCTGCTCAGATTTGAGTTCGGTGCGGTAATAATCCATAAAAGCAGCCAGTAGAGGCGGCCCAACCGCGGTGGTCATAGGATCATAACTCATCGCTTCTGAATGCACCGACAAAGTGTTGCCTTTAAATCGGGAATCAATGCGCCCAACCGTTTGTGCGCTTTCGCTTAGCACTTCCTTGGTAAACACCTGATGGTTTACCCGCAAATTTGCATCCAGCCAGTATTGCGCCTCCAGACCTGTTAAGGCGGCAAGTTTTTCGGCCAGCGCCTTTTTCTTATCTGCCGATAATCGTACGCCTTTCAGTAAGGCCGGGGCATATTCGTCTACGGCGAAGGCTTCTGCCGCCTTAAGATGCTCCGCTAATGTTACTGGTTTGTTGTCAATAGCATCGTGATACCAGCCGGTGGCGGCAAAGGTGGGTAAAAACAGTACATGGGGCAGGTCGGTCTGACCAAAATCAAATCCATTCACAAACTGTAAAAACGGCGACACCAACATAATGCCATTCAGACTAATCATTTCATTGGTAAGCGCCTGAGCTACCCCCGCGGTGCGCATGCCGCCATAGCTTTCTCCCAGAATAAATTTGGGCGACTGCCAGCGGTTATTCTCAGTAATATACTGCTTGATAAATGCAGACACCGAACGAATATCCTGGTCGGTACCCCAAAAATCCTCACCTTTGCCCTCTCCTACCGGGCGCGAGAAGCCGGTACCAACCGGATCAATCATCACGATATCGGCCTTATCCAGAATGGTGAATTCATTAACCACATAGCCATACGGCCCATTATTGGCAAACTCAACGTCTTTAACGACTGCTCGTTTAGGACCGAGGATACCCATATGTAACCACAACGACGCTGAGCCCGGCCCACCGTTATAAGCAAACAGGATTGGCCGCTTGCGCAGGCTGGTATCTTCTTTTACATAAGCCGTATAACCAAACAGTGCTATCGGCTCCTGCTTGGCGTTTTTCATCAGCATGGTACCCGCGGTAGCGGTATAACTGAGTTTTTTACCATTGATTTTGATGCTGTGACTGGTGACGGAAGTTTTCGCTTCGGGTACAGGTGGTTTTTCTTCTGGTTCATCCTGAGCAAAGCCAGAATAACTTACCAGACACAAACAAAGCAACGCTCGGTGGATAATAAAACGCATGGTCGGATCCCTGAATTATTGTAAAGGAACAAACAGGGTTTCTGATATTACAGGCAGTAAAACCGATAACGGCATAGGCCACAGGAGGGACGCTGTTCGTTTTTGCACTTAAACGACAGCGCTGTACAAATACTAGACAACCTTACAGGCAAGCGCAATGACTAATGAGTGACTTTGATTGCACAGTCAGTTCTTCCCGGTGCAGCGAATCGGCGGGTCTAGCCGCAATACCAATAAGCTAACACCAATAAACACACACTAAAAAAACCTGGTAATGCTACTTGAGGTAGGACTTAAGAATTTTATTCAGCGCCTCTACTTCTTCTGTACGTTCTGTGTCGCTAAGCCCTGGCTTGCCCACATGTTCGCGGATGTGATCTTCCAGAATCGTGGTCATCAGTCCGTTCACGGCGCCCTTAATTGCGGTGACCTGCTGCAGGATAGCCAGACACTCATTGCCATCATTCATTGACTTTTCTACGGCATTTAACTGGCCACGAATTTTCTTTACGCGGGTAAGTAATGCCTGCTGATTTTTATGGATATGCGCCATAGTCTGCTCTGCCAACCCTCACGTTTAATGGTATACTGGGGTATAGTATATCAATAAACTAAACAGATGGCCTGTTATGACTAAAAATATTGCTGAAAAGTGGTCTCATTCACACAACTTTTATGTGGATAGCAGCGAGTCAGAGCGCAAGGTGAACCTGGTGTTCTTACTCACCACCGTCACCATGGTGGTGGAAATCGTAGCGGGCAGCTGGTTTGGCTCAATGGCCCTGCTCGCAGATGGCTGGCATATGTTTACCCATTCAGCAGCCTTTGCGGTATCCATGTTTGTTTACTGGTATTCCCGTAAGCATCGTCATAGCAGCGACTATTCTTTCGGTACCGGTAAGGTCAATGCACTGGGAGGCTTTGCCAGTGCGGTGGCCCTGGCAACCGTTTCGTTGTTTATGCTGATTGAGTCAACCGAGCGGCTGTTTCTGCCCCAGGCTATCAGTTTTAATGAAGCAATCGTGGTGGCCATCGTTGGCTTTGTTGTGAATGTTGCCTCGGTATTTTTACTGCACGATGATCATCACCACCATCATCATGGCCACGGGCACCAAGACCACGACCACGACCACGACCACGACCACGACCACGACCACGACCATCATGAGCATAATCATGCGCATCACGATCACAACTTAAAAGCCGCATATTTTCACGTGCTCGCCGATACCCTGACCTCCTTACTGGCCATCGTTGCACTGATACTGGGTAAGTTTTATGGCTGGCTGTGGGCCGATGCAGTTATGGGCATTGTGGGCGCAGCGGTTATTGGAAAGTGGGCCTGGGGCCTGATGACACACAGCAGCGGTATGTTGTTAGATAAAGCCGCGAAACCGCAACACGCAGCAAAAGTCGCCCGCCTGATTGAGGAAGATGGCGTATCGGTGGTAACCGATTTTCACTACTGGCAGCTATCCGGCAAGCATCATGCGGCGATTGTCAGCGTTGCCACCAGCGCTTCGCTAACGCCTGATGACATCAAACATAAAGTTCGACATCACCTGCCATGCGACCATATTACGGTAGAGATTAATCCATTGCCCAATGCGTAAAAAAGCCCGCATTTAGCGGGCTTCCAATTGGCAGTTCCGACTCAGAGACTAATCTGGCACTGGCACCCGAACCGGTGCTTTGGGCATTGGTTTGATGGGTGACTGATAGCCTTTCAAACCGGCCAGCCCAACTTCAATGGCTTTATCCAGTTGTGGATCCTCGCCCTTTGCCGTTTTGCTGGTCCATTGCTCCACATTGATATCCGGTGCCACACCGTAATTCTCAACCTGCCACTCACCATTCACGTCATAAAAGCCCGACCGAGGCGCAGTCATGCTGCCACCGTCAATAAAGGCCGGTACGCCCCAGATGCCCACCAGGCCACCCCAGGTGCGTTTGCCCACCAGCTTACCAAGGCCATAGTAGTTAAACATGTAAGGCAACATATCTCCGCCGGAACCCGATACTTCGTTAATCAGCATCACCTTGCTGCCCCAGGTACCTGCTGCCGGGCTGGTCAAAGGTTCAGCCGGCGCGTAGGGATTATTGAAGAAGCCATTAAGCTCCCGGCGCAGCACGTTAATGATGTAATCCGCGATAAAGCCACCATGATTAAAGCGTTCATCGATGATCACGCCCGGCTTGTTGGCCTGGGGATAATAATAACGGTTAAAGCTGTGATAGCCTCCCTCCGCGGTGTCTGGCACCCATACGTAAGCGAGCTTACCGTTGGATTTTTCTTCCACATACCGACGGTTCTGTTCTACCCAATGCTGCTTGCGCAGTTCATTTTCGTTACCAATGGTTTTAACCAGAAAATCCTGTTGGTTGTCTTTTTTGCCTGGCTCACCGATGGTTACCGTTACCGTCTGGCCAAGGGTACCTTCGAACTGCGCATAAACGTTCTCTTTACTGGTTAGTGGTTTACCGTTAACGGCCAGCAGGTAACTGCCCTTTTCGATAAGATGCGCATAAGGTCCCAACGGCGCCATCAGGTTTGCACCGGCAACAAAACTCTCACCAGTGTACACCCGGGTAAGCTTTATCCCGCGGCTATCGAGTTCATAATCCACACCCAGCAGGCCGACATGAGATTTACCTGTTTCAGGTTTATCCCCGGCGCCGGTATAGGAATGCCCAATCGACACTTCGCCGCCCAGGGTATCGAGTAGATAAGTGAGATCCAGCGGATGACTGACCGAAGCAACCAGCGGCTGATAGACTTCATAGATTTCATCCCAGTCAGCGCCGTGGAAGTTATCTACATACAGATAATCGCGCTGATAACGCCAGGCTTCGCGAAAAACCTGTTGCCATTCTTCGCTATAGTCAACCCGCTTGGATAGCGCCAGCTTAATGGCTTTATCGTCTTTACCGGAGCCCTGTGCGGCACTGATCAGGCGATAAGAAGAGCCACTTTTAACCAACAGGGATTTACCGTCGGCGGTGAGTTTAAAATCGCTGATCTTATCGGCCAACTTTTTCATTTCACGCTCAGAGGCATTAAAGGTCATCAGGCTGGTTTGTTTGTCACCGGTATCGTCTGCATACTGACTGAGAAAATACAGGTTGCCCTCTTTGCCACCGGTTAAATGACTAAATTGTCCCGACTTGGCACTGACCGGCATGATGCGTTCAGCAAAAGCGGCCACCTGTACTTTGGTTTGTGATTCGCTGGTCGGTTTGTCATTACCTGCTTTGTCATCACCGGCTTCATCCTCTTCACTTTCAGGCGCCGGCTCTTCATCGGAACGCTCCGGGAACAACGGCATGTCTTCTGCGTTGAGTAGCGCATAGTACAGCTGGTAGCTGGGCGTAAAGCTGATCGATGACATATCAAGCCAGGGCGCTTTAGGACCGTAGTCCACGCTGCCAAGGAAGTACAACACTTCACTGTCATCACTAAAGGTAGGCCAGGTCACTTCGACCATGCCGTCGGTCAGCTGAAAGGTTTTACGCTCCATCACCGAATACAGGTGCAGTTCGCGGAAGAAATTGACGCCCTGTTTGGTATAAGCGATGTACTGACTGTCGGGAGACCAGCTGGCCATCATCTGCCATTCAGGGTGCACCCGTTTATTGGTATCGATAACTCTGGTAGTCTGGTTTTCCCGGTTAGCGACCCATAACTGCTGGGAAGAGTCGGTAAATAGCAGTCGTTTGCTGTCGGGCGACCAGCGCAGTTCATCGTAAAAGCCGCGCCCCGCAAGCGTAATTACCGTTTGCTCTTTGCCATACTGATTGGCAATGATGAGTTCATACTCGCCGGAGCGATCGCTGAACCAGGCAATAAACTGGCCGTCCGGCGACCAGGCTGCACCATGCTCACGTGCGCCAGAAGTGTCGGTCAACGGGCGTGGCGACCCGTGTTCTACCGGCACCGAATAGACATCGCCACGAGCCGTGAACAGCGCGCGCTGACCGGTAGGTGATACATCAAAACCAGTGACCTGTTTGTGCGCGTCTACATAACCGGTACGGGCCCAGTAGAAATCTGCGGCCACCTCTATATTTAACTTGCTGGCTGCAGCATTGCCGTTTTTCAGATACAGGTCGCCGAGGTACTCATACACAACCCGGTTACCCTCTACCGCAAAGCCCATCACATCATATTTATCCTGTCGGGTAACCTGGCTCACCACCTTCGACTGCGGCGAATATTTAAAAACATTCGTCACCTTTGAGCGATTGGATAAAAAGTAGATATCACCATTTGATGACCATTCAGGGTCCACATCAAAATCGTTATCGAACGGCAGGTCGTACTCTTTCAGGCTGTCGATATTAATCACCCTCAGCGCCTGATTCTGGCCGCCACGGTAATTACGCCAGCCTCTGTCCCAGAAGCCAGCTCGCCGGAATACAAGATTTTCACCGCTATTATCGAAAGCTCCGTCAAACGCTCGATGCATAGGTAACTGGCTCGGGTTGTCCCCGTTTACCGATACCGTGAATAACTGTTGCCAGTTACGTGGCGCCGAAAACCGCGCCGAACTGAATAGCACCTGCTGGCTGTCTGGTGTCCAGCCCACCGCTGCGTCTGCGCCAGGATGATACGTAAGCCGCTGAGGTTCGCCGCCATTAATGCTAACCACAAACACATCACGATTACCTTCGTATTCACCGGTGAATGCGATGTAGTTACCATCGGGCGAAATGACCGGCTGTGATTCACTGCCCTGGAAGCTGGTTAACCGCTGAGCTTTGCCACCGCTGACACTGGTTTTCCAGATATCATTAGCATAGGTAAATACCAGGGCATCACCGTGCAATGCAGGCTGCCGGAGCAGTTGTGTGGCGTTAGAGACAGCTGGCAGAATGGCCAGCATGAGAGTGAGCGAAATTCCTTTTAAGGTCATAAGCCGTACCTTTTTGTTTATTGTTATACTGCCGTTGCCATTCAGCTTAGCTTAATTAGTAAACAATGTAATTATTAACGCTTACAATCTGCCGTAGGACAATCGTAAGAACTGGCTAATTGGAGAGTAGTTGTGTTCAGAACGATAGCCTAAATTGGCTTTTGAGTTGTCCGTCACGTTATTCATTGCAAGGAGGCAAGCTTTGTTCCAGCGGATGAAACTAAATAAACACCGATTTTTCTTTACGCTATTCCTTTTATTGCAGATTGCTTATGCAGTACGAAGCTATCCCTATAGTCAGGCAGAACTGGTCTGGCTCGGAGCAGGTGTGGTATTTGCGGTGCTTTACTATTGGTTTGGCGGCGTAAGGGCAAGCCGGCATTGCCGGGGCGGGAGCAAAAACGGCTGGCGCTAATCGACCACCAGCCGGAATATTGAGCAGTCCGTATTATCCCTTATGCCCGGGACTGGCGTGAGTCCAGCCAGGTAGGATCCAGCGTTGGCACACTGTTTAGCAGCAACTCGGTATAAGGTTCATAAGGCCCGCTGGCAAACTGTTTACCCGAGGTGTACTGCACGGTTTTGCCTTTGTAGAGCACCATGATCTCGTCGCACAGACTTTTTACCGTAGAAATGTCGTGGCTGATAAACACAATGGCAATATTGAGTTTCGCCTGCAACTCGCCCAGTAACTCAAGAATGGCCGCAGCCACCACAGTGTCGAGTGCCGAGGTGACCTCATCACATAAAATAACGCTTGGCTCCGCCGCTAACGCCCGGGCCAGATTTATGCGCTGTTTTTGCCCGCCCGACAGTGCACCGCATTTACGGTCGGCCAGATCAGTGGGCAATTTAACCAGCTCCAGCAGCTCTGCTACGCGCTGCTTGCGCGCAGCACCTTTAAGGCCATGGAAAAAGGTCAGCGGTCGACCCAGAATATCACCCACTTTATGAGCAGGGTTGAGCGCCGTATCCGCATTCTGAAATACCATCTGAATTTGCTGGCACTCGGCCTTACTGCGGTCCACTATGGCTGGCGTTAACTCTTTGTTGTTGAGTAACATCGACCCGTTAGCCGCCGGTAGCAGGCCGGCTATTACCCGGGCAAATGTTGACTTGCCTGAACCTGATTCACCGATAATCCCCACGGTCTGACCACGACGAACGCGCATGGAAATATCCGATAAAATGGGGATTTCAGGCTTACCTTGTTTGGTCATCCTGCCATAGCCCGCTTCGATATTATTAATATCGATAACCACTTCACCAGGCGCGTTATCCTTATAACCATCACTGTCCTGCACTGCACTGAGCAGTTGCCGGGTATAAACATGTTCGGCATTGTTGAGGATAGTGGCGGTAGGGTTATTTTCCATCACCCTGCCGTTTTGCAGCACCAGGATCTGATCGGCAATCTGGGCCACAACGGCCAAGTCGTGAGACACATAAACTGCCGTAGTGTTGTACGCTTTCACTAACGTCTTTAAATGCTTTTAGCACGTCTACCTGAGTGGTGACATCGAGCGCAGTGGTAGGCTCGTCAAAAATAATCAGTTCCGGCTCGCAAATCAGCGCCATGGCCGCCATCAGTCGCTGCAACTGACCACCCGATACTTCATGAGGATAGCGGCGGCCGATAGTCTGAGGCGACGGCAACGACAGCTGCTTAAACAGATCAATGGCTTTGGCCTCAGCCTGACCGCGCGACATCACGCCATGCATCAGGGCACTTTCTATCACCTGCTCCATAATGCGGCGGGACGGATTAAACGCCGCCGCGGCACTTTGCGCCACATAAGCGACTTTGCGTCCTCGCACATCAGCCAGCTGGGCAGCATTCATAGCGGCCATATTATCCTCGCCCACGTGCACTGCACCGCCGCTAATACGACAACCCGGACGGGCATAGCCCAGCAGCGAAAGCGCTATAGTGGTTTTGCCGGAGCCGGACTCGCCGATGAGTGCAAGCACCTCACCACGCTTAAGGGTGAAACTGACATCATGGACAATCGTTTTTGCCTGACCTTGCGGCCCGGCTTCAACGCGTAACTTCTCAACATTCACATGTGCAGTCATCTTACTTACCTCGCGCCGCATAAGTTGCGCCGCCGCGCAGACTGTCAATTAACAGGTTAACCGCAATGGTAATGGTCGCAATGGCAATGGCTGGAACAATAACCGCCGGAGCACCTTCTGCCAGACCGGAAATGTTCTCGCGAACCAACGAGCCGAGGTCGGCTTCCGGTGGCTGAACGCCAAGCCCTAAAAAGCTCAGGCTACTTAGCAACAACACAACAAACACGAACCGCAAGCCAAAATCGGCCAGCATGGGATGCAGTATATTGGGCAGAATTTCTTTTACGGCCAGATACAAGCGGCTTTCTCCACGGGTTCTGGCCACCGTAACAAAATCCATGTTCGCCACATTAACCGCCAGCGCCCGGGCAATCCGAAACGACCCTGGCATATAACTGATAGCGGTAATGGTTAACAGTAATGGCACCGATGAACCGAATGCAGCAATCATTACCAGCGAGAAGATTTTGCTGGGAATAGAAATCAGCGCATCCATAAAACGGGAAATCACTTCATCAGTTCGAGGGCCGCTAACGGCTGAAAACAGTGCGATTAAGGTCCCGGTGGAACAGGCTAATGCCGCCGCCAGTAACGGAATAAAAATGGTAAACCGGGTACCATCAAGGATCCGACTAAACACATCACGTCCAATATAATCGGTACCTAATACATAGTCGCCGCCGATGGGCTCAAACACATCGTAAGCAACGATTTCACTGGCCGAATGAGGCGCCAGCCAAGGGCCGAAGACGGCTATAAAAACCCAGAACACTACCAGCAGTGCACCCAGCTTGCCGGATAAGGGCATTGATTTTAATATATTCATTGGCCTAGCCTCCGGTTCGCAGTTTAGGGTTAGCCAAAATGGCCGAGATATCAGCGATGAGTACCAATATTAAATAGCCGGTACAAAACAACATGGCGCAGGCTTGCAACAGCGGCATATCACGATTAGTTACGGCATCCACCATTAAGCTGGCCACGCCGGGATAGTTGAAAATCACCTCAACAATAACTACCCCGCCGAGTAAATAAGAAAGACTTAATGCCACGGCGTTAATGATAGGCCCGACCGCGTTGGGTAATGCATGGCGCAGTACCGCTCGTGACAGCGGCGAACCTTTAAGTAGTGCCATTTCCACATAGGGCTGGGAAAGCTGTTCCAGCACGGCCGCGCGGGTCATTCTTGCCATCTGTGCACTGAGCACAATGCACAGGGTAGCAACCGGCATGGCAAATGCCCGGAAATAATCATACAACCCGGCATCGGCGGAAATGTACGATAACGAGGGCAGCCAGTTTAGCTCCACCGCAAAAATGAGCACAAAAATGGTAGCCAGCAAAAACTCCGGCACCGCCACCATCGATAATGTAAAGATGTTCATGGCTTTATCGATGCGACTACCGCTGTACATAGCGGCAACAATCCCCAGCACCATGGCAAAGGGCACCGCTAACAACGCGGTAAACCCGGCCAACATGAGCGATTGTGACAGCCTTGAGCTAATCAGTTCGCTTACCGGGCGTGCATTGGCCAGCGACGTACCCGCATCGCCACTTAGCAGTCCACCCAACCATTTTGCGTATCGCAGCATGGGCGGATCGTTTAAGCCATAAGCTTCCCGCAGCTCTGCCACCGCTTCGGGGGTAGCGCTTTGACCGAGCATTTCCTGCGCGGCATCACCGGGCAGCAAGTTTGCAATAAAAAATACCACCGCTGAAACAATTAACAGCGTAATAATCGATAAGCCAATCCGTTTAATAATCAGCTGGAAAATGACCTTCATTGATAACTCCGGCTATTTGCATTCTAAGGTTGGATATTGAAATTTCATCCAGATGGCGACATTTCCGATTTGTGCAAAACTTGGTAGAAACTGGTTTGATAGTCAAGGTCGCCTAAAGACAAACAGCGGACATTCAGGTCATCATTTGGACTTCCGGTTTAAGCAATATTGCTTTCATCCCCACCTACAAGAATGCATCTCTGGAGTGTGCCGGATAGTGTCTGTTAGCGCGTTTCACTCTAATTGAACCTTTGGTTTGTGTGATTTGCTAATTGTCTTGGTTATGTACAGGAGAAAACTTTACAGACATACGCTGTGCACCGCAGCCATTAGAGCTAAAAAGCAAGCGATATTCGTCGGTTGTCGATGTACATTTTATTCTGCTTTACAAAAGTATAAAGCTTTAAATCGGCGAACCCTTCTCCACAACCATTTTGAATGAATAGTAGATAATCGATAGGGTTACTGTTACTAATTTTACCGTGTCGATATAAGCAGCATATATGTAAAATGAAATGAGAATTTATCAAAAGTAGGCCACATTATGCCAAACAGAACTATTAGCAAACTGGCAAAAGAAGTTGGGGTGAATGTCGAAACTATCCGCTTTTACGAGCGCAAAAGTTTAATTGAACAGCCCACAAAGCCAGAAACAGGCTACCGACACTACTCTGATGAAATAGTTAACAGAGTCAGATTTATCAAAAGAACCCAAGAACTAGGTTTTTCTCTAAAGGAGATCGAGAATCTACTCAAATTAAACGACTCCCCGTGTAGCCAAGTTCAAGATTTGGCTGAAGCCAAGCTAGAATCTGTAGCCGATAAGATCAGTGATTTAAAAAAATTACAAAAGGCGTTAACCGAGTTGGTTGGTTTATGTCATTCTAATGCCGATAAAAACACCTGCCCAGTCATTGACTCACTTCAACCGAATTCAAAATAACAAAAAACGCTTGACTCCGTACCTAGATACGGCATTCATACTCTAGTTAAGTTCATAAACTGGAGTATGAAAAATTGAACCAAGATTCAAACTTACCTTTGATTAGTGGGGTAATTGCAGCCATTGGTGCAGGATTATGCTGTGCTGGACCGTTGGTTTTGCTTTTACTCGGCATTAGCGGTTCTTGGATAAGTAACCTAACGCTATTAGAGCCATACAGACCAATCTTTATAGTTTTGGTTATTGCTGCATTTGGGTTCGCAGGCTGGAAAGTTCATCGACCTATCGAAAAATGTGAGCAAGGCACTGCATGTGCAATTCCAAAAACAAGAAAACGCAGACAAGTCACTTTTTGGGTATCAGCACTAGTCGCACTTGTCCTTGTGACGAGTAATTACTGGATCATTTGGTTTGCGTAAGTTTTCGAAAAATCTTTAAAACGGAGAATATCATTATGAAAAAATTAATAACTTGTTTATTACTTAGCGTGTCGGCGGCGTCTGTTGTGGCAAAAGAACAAACGGTTACGCTGGAAGTTCCTACCATGAACTGTGTGACCTGTCCGATTACCGTTAAAAAAGCCTTAGAAAACGTTGATGGTGTGAAACTCGCCAAAGTATCGTATGACACTAAATTAGCGTTGGTAACATTTGATGACGAAAAGGCCACCATCAAAGCACTCACTGATGCCACAACGAATGCGGGCTACCCATCCAAGAAAGTTAAGTAGTCTTATGAAGAAACTACTGAATATAACCACACGTTTTGGAGAAAAAGCAGGTGCTATTGGAGCGCTCGTTTCCGCGATGGGGTGTGCGATGTGTTTCCCTGCAATTGCCAGCTTAGGCGCTGCAATTGGAATGGGATTCCTGAGTCAGTGGGAAGGACTGTTTATCAATACCTTATTGCCCTTTTTTGCTTGGGTTGTACTCGTACTAAATGGTTTAGGGTGGCTGAGTCATAAACAATGGCGACGAAGCGCCATCGGTATGATAGCTCCCGTCCTTTTACTATTGTCTTTGTACCCTTGGTTTAAATATGGGTGGAGTACATACGTAACCTATTCAGCACTAGGGTTAATGGTCTTGGTATCGCTATGGGATATATTTTCACCTGCTTACCATCGCTATGATGGCACATGTGACACAACTGACAATATTGGCGCTAAGGAGTTAAAATGATTAAGTTAAGTATTCAAGGCATGACATGCCCCAGTTGTGCACCTAAGGTTCACAATAAAATAATCAAACTAGAAGGCGTACTTGACGTTTCAGTCTCTTATGAAGAGAGTTTAGTCTCAATCACTCCGTCAGAAGATTTCAACGTCCAGAGTGCAATTGACGCCTTAGAGTCAGAGGGCTACCAATCTCATGCGCAGGAGGATTCTTGTTGTGCATCTGATCAGTTTGTATCAAATAAAAAACATCTGCATGTTGCCATTATTGGCAGTGGATCTGGCGCATTCGCTTGTGCAACCAAGGCTGCTGAAGGTGGCGCAAAAGTTACCATCATTGAGGGAGCAGACGTTATAGGTGGCTGCTGCGTAAATGTAGGCTGTGTGCCATCAAAAATATTGATCAGAGCCGCACAACTCGCGGAGCAACAACGTAACAATCCATTTGCAGGTCTTGAAAATCACCAGCCGCAATTAAATCGAGCATTATTGTCGCAGCAACAATCGGCACGTGTTGAGGAGTTGAGACATGCTAAATATCAGAACATCTTAGATACAACCCCTTCTTTGAGTCTTATCAAAGGTTATGCACGCTTTAAAAACGCCAACACTCTGATTATTGATAAACCAGACGGTGATCAACAAGAAATCAGTGCGGATAAAATTTTAATTGCTACGGGATCTACTCCCACCATTCCAGCAATCAATGGGTTGAGCGGTACGCCTTATTGGACTTCAACAGAAGCACTATTTGCAACTGATTTACCAGAGCATTTGGTTGTTATAGGCTCATCAGTAGTGGCACTGGAAATCGCTCAAGCGTATCGTCGGTTGGGTTCTGAAGTGACGGTGCTTGCAAGGCATACCTTACTATATCGTGAAGATCCATTATTAGGTGAAGAACTGGAGAAATGTTTCAAAAAAGAAGGCATCAATGTTCTTACTTATACGAGTGCCAAAAACATTGCCCACGATGGTAAACAATTTATTATCGACTCAAACAACGGTCAAATCACCTCTGACAGACTACTTGTATCAACGGGACGTCATGCCAATACAGAAAAACTCAACTTAAAAGCGGTGGGTGTACAAGTTACCGAGCGAGGCGAAGTAATGGTCGATGAAAAGATGCAAACAAATGTCGAAGGTATATATGCAGCAGGTGACTGCTCGAACATGCCACAATTTGTTTACGTAGCGGCAGCCGCAGGCAGCCGAGCAGGAACGAATATGACTGGTGGTGATGTGAATTTAGATCTAACGACTATGCCTGCCGTTATTTTTACCGATCCCCAAGTAGCTACGGTAGGATTAACTGAAACTCAAGCGAACCAGCAAGGCATTAGTACGATAAGTCGGGTGTTACCAATGGAAAATGTGCCTAGAG
The DNA here is from genome assembly GCA_002691625.1 of Alteromonadaceae bacterium. Taxonomy (GTDB): domain Bacteria; phylum Pseudomonadota; class Gammaproteobacteria; order Enterobacterales; family Alteromonadaceae; genus Alteromonas. Next base: position 1,294 of record NZIK01000072.1, on the reverse strand, counting down.
CATTAGCTAATTTTGAAACTGACGGGTTTATTAAATTAGTTGCAGAGGAATCCACAGGTAAGCTGATAGGCGCACAAATATTGGCTCATGAAGGTGGTGAGCTTGTTCAAAGCGTAGCAATTGCCATTATCAACAATATGACAGTTGAAGAATTAGCAGGACAACTATTTCCTTACCTGACAATGGTAGAGGGGTTAAAACTATGCGCTCAAACCTTCAATAAAGACGTATCTGAATTATCCTGTTGCGCAGCTTAATCGAACCTAATATGTTAGAGCTAGCGCTTATGCTAGCTCCACCTTTACAAAACAATTGATGTTTTTTTGAACGCTCATATACATGAAAAATATGTAAAGGCCAACTTCCGCTTTACGTAAAGCTGACGCTCAGAGCCATGTAAAATTGATAGCGATTATGATCGGATGGTAGGCGCAAAAAATAATTGGTGCGCAGTGTCTAGAACATTCATGGCAAAGGACGCTGGCAACGCATCGTGCCAATCAGCCAACGGGCGCTAGAATGGATCACATTATACTGGCAACGAATTCGTCCCATTTTTGGTTGTGATTGTTTTTTGGGCTAATAACGGAAACGATTATTTGCCTAACATGTTATCTGATGTGGTCGCCAAATATGTTAAGCAAGTTTTCAGCCTCATGGAGCGTGTCATTTGTTTAGGCATGTAACAGTAACATTAATGCTAGATAACGATGCAGAGAGCCGGCATGTACATGTGATGTTATGACACGCAAGTTTAAGTTCAACAAAGATGTATACGCATGTTAGTCAGGAAAAAATTGCATGCGGTTTATCAGTGGACTCATCCTTTGGCAATGACCTCTGGGGTTGAAATTATCTAGCTAAATGGAGCTCAAGGGTGATTACATAGCTGTTCTTTTGAGCTTCAAGCCAACCTTGAGGATCAGTAAGAATTGAAAAAAACAACTCAAAACCATATACTACACATATACCTCGTGACTAGAAGTAACTTCAGTCGAAAAATTCGAGGTCACTACCGGCTATGATTCAGTTACTCTTCGCTGCGGCTATTTAAATTTTTTAAATGGCCGCAGTGTTAAGTAGTAAACCTCTTGAATCAAATTATCGTTTATTCGAGATTCGAGGCGTTTCGCTCCCGCTTGGCTTGTCATGGCTTACCGAAGGTTTGATTGCTCTATGCTCTATTGCTCTTCAGGGACTGCTTATCGCAATGAAAACAAACGCAAGCTATAGAACGTTTCAAGAAGTGTTTGTTTCCAATTTTCATAACTCTCTCTCATTTGATGACTTTCTT
>NZIK01000026.1 GCA_002691625.1 Alteromonadaceae bacterium | reverse complement strand
GCCTGTTCCTTTTGTTTGATTGAATCGTTCTTGGTCGAAAGATCCGATCTGGGAACAGGCATTTAGTTCAATTTCTTAAACAGGATTGGGGTTAATTACCAACGTCCATCTGTACCACGTACTAAAATCTGTCATCCCACTAAGCAGTGAGATAATTGCCGCCGAAAACCAGCGTCGATATCATATTGAACCTGCCCGGTTGGTGAAGTTTGCCAACGGAGTGGAATTAACTCTGACCATCGTCAGACCGAAAAAATCAGCCCATCACTTGCCCACCGCAATGCAGTTCACCATTTATGCCGACGAGCGCTCGCATCTCACTACGGCTATTCATGCAGCAGCCCATGGATACATTGGCCTAATCGCGAATTCCAGAGGCAAACGCCTGAGCACCAATACTATTGCGCCCTGGGAGCATGAAGGCGAAGATGCCGCTGCCGTTATTGAATGGATCAGCCAACAACCCTGGAGTAATGGTGAGGTGGTGATGTATGGCGGGAGCTATAATGGCTTCACCCAATGGGCCGCGGCTAAGCACATGCCAAAAGCGCTGAAAGCCATGGCACCCTATACGGCGGCCAGCATGATCACGGGTTTGCCCTACGAAAACAATATTGTGCTCACTGCCAATTATGAGTGGGCATTCCATGTCACTAACAATAACACCATGGATGATACTGTTTACGCAGACTGGGCTAAGCGTACAGAGTTACTTTCCCGCTTTTATAAAAGCGGCCTGCCGATAACCAGATTGCCGGATATTGATGGTACGCCAAACCCTTGGTGGCAACGCTGGATGTCTCACCCTGATTTCGATAGTTATTACCAGTCGATGGTGCCGGTTGGTGAGGAGTATCGCCGGGTCACGATTCCGGTGTTAACCGTAACCGGCTATTTTGACGGTGGCCAGATATCCGCGCTCGATTATATGAAACGCCACGAGCGGTATAATCCTGACGCCAACCACACCTTACTAATTGGTCCGTACTCTCATGGCACCGCGCAGGGTAAAGTGTGGCAAACCTACAGCAATTATAAACTCGATCCGGTAGCGCTCGACAAAGACACCGAAGAGGTTGTGTTTGGCTGGTTTGATCACCTGTTGTTTAATAAGGACATTCCAAAGCTGGTTAGCCACCCGGTCAATTATCAGCTGATGGGCAGCAATCAATGGCGACATGCCGAGTCGCTGGCAAGCCTTAATGCACAGGGTACTGAATATTACCTGAGCACCACACCGCAGGCCAATGGCAACTATGCATTATTAACCGCACAGGAACCCATGGCGGCGAGTGTAAAAATGACCGTTGATATGGCCGATCGCACCACTCAGCGCAACGTTAGCCCCTGGCCGATTATCCAGCAGGAGATAATCGACGATGGCGGCCTTATCTATATAACTGACCCTTTTACGTCATCGATGGAACTGGCCGGAGCGATAACCGGCAATATTGTGATAAGCACCAACAAACAGGATGTGGATATTGGCTATAACTTTTATGCCGTATCGGCAGAAGGTGACGTGTTTCACTTGAATACTTATCAGAGTCGTGCCAGCTACGCGCATTCCATGCGGCAGCGCCAGTTATTAACGCCGGGCAAGAAGACATCACTGCCCATAGTTAATGCACGGATGACGGCAAAACTGCTTGAGCCTGGCAGTCGTCTTGCGATTGTGCTTAACGTAAATAAAAATCAGAATGCTCAGGTTAATCATGGTTCAGGAAAACCTGTCAATAACGAAAGCATGGCGGATGCCGGCGAGCCTCTGGTGATAAAATGGCATAACGACACGCAAATTAAACTGCCGTTAAAACCCTGGCCAGGAGAATAAATGATGGGAGAATAAATGGCTCTCAGCGCGGATCAGCTTGCATTTTTACCCACGGGGGTATTTATCCGCTGGCGCTACCGTTATAATCCCGCCCGCTCAGGTGCCTGATGTTAACTCATCGGGATAATCGGGAAGTAAGTGAAAAGCTTACGCTGCCCCCGCAACGGTAATCACGTATTGCATACGCATGTTAATACGATTCCCCTACGCCACCGACTATCGGGAAGGCGGGAATTCATGCCCCGGCATGACTGAAAGCCCGGAGACCGGCCTGCGCTGCGTCGGCAACTGCTCACATCGGGCCGGTTGCCACTTCTTATCCGTCTTAGCACTCGGCGGGAGTGCTGTTAAAAGAGCCTTTTATGACAATTCGATCCCTTTCCTGTGCGGTAGCCCTTGCGTGCGCCGCGAATATTGCCTGCGCCCAGCAATCGTCGGTAGAAACCATTACCGTTACCGGTTCTCGTTTACCGGTTAGCCTGGACAAACTGGCGGCCTCGGTATCTGTCCTCACTGCAGAAGATATTCAGGCAGCAGGCGCTACCCAGTTAACCGATTTATTGCGCGGTATGCCCGGCGTTAGCCTGAGCCAGTCTGGTAGCCCCGGTTCACTAACCGAACTGCGTTTGCGTGGCAGCGAAACCAATCACCTGTTGGTATTGATCGACGGCGTGATTGTGAACGACCTCAGCCAGGGTGGCCTGGTAGATTTTGCTCATCTCACCGCTGATAACATTGCCAGAGTTGAATTACTCCGTGGTGCGCAAAGTGCGCTGTGGGGCAGTGGCGCGGTGTCTGGTGTACTTAGCATCACAACTAAAGCGGGTAGTGAAAGTAACGACAGCACTTCACTGAGTGCGGGTATTGGTAACGCCAGCACTTATCGTGCTTCCGTCTCGACACAGCAGTCGCTGGACAACCTGAATGTATCACTGTACGCCAATCACTTTAATACCGATGGCGACAATGTGTCGCGCACTGGCGGCGAAGATGATGGCTACCGCAATACCACCGCCGGTTTTGGTGTAAACTGGCAGGCAACCGCCAGCAATACCTTTATGGCCGGTGCGCGCATGGTTGATTACCGCAACGACTATGACGCTACCGACTTCACCACCGGCTTGCCGGCAGATGCCGATAACGTTACTGATGGCGAGCAGTTGACCTCTTACTTACAGTGGAACCTGGCTATCGCAGAGTTAGGCTATACCAGCGAGCTTAAAGCTCAGTACCATAAGGATGATAATGACAACCTGACCAGCGGTTTCGACGCTGGTGGCACCACCGGGGAACGTAAGCAGCTGAACTGGACTCAGTTTATCACTACCGACGTGGCCCAGTTTGCTATTGGCACTGAGTTACTCCGTCGCGAATTCGAACAGCGTGGACCAGCTGACTGGGGCGATCCGAACTACCGCGGCGATGACAGCACCAGCAGTATTTTTGCGGAGTTAACCGGGCTGGGCACAGACGAACTAACCACTCAGTTTAGTATTCGTTACGACGATAACGAGCGCTTCGAAAAGGCCTGGAGTTATCGCGCCGGTGCACACTATGCCCTGAGCCGTCAGGTCAATGTGTTTGCCAGCGTCAGCCAGGCGGTTAAAACCCCTAACTTCACTGAACTGTATGGCTATTATCCGGCTCAGTTCATTGGTAATCCTGATCTTAAGCCTGAACAAAGCCGGGAGTTTGAAGTGGGACTGCAAAGTCAGTTCAATCGTCAGCTTTCAGTCGATTTCAGTGTCTTCACTACGCGCCTGGAAAACGAAATCACCAGTGTATGGGACAGCGCCAGCGGCTTAAGCTCGGTAGCCAATGCCAGCCAGGATTCCCGCCGTGATGGCTTTGAAGCATCGCTGCAATGGGTTGCTGATTCGTGGCAGTTCACTGCCCACTACAGCTATCTGGATGCCACCAGCGGTGATGGCGCCGATCAGGCGGTTGAACTACGTCGCCCTAACCATACCGGCTCGGTGACCTACCGCCATTCATTACCGGTTCAGGGTTTATCTGTTTATATCAAAGCAGATTACACCGGCGTGCGTCAGGATATCTTTTACCCACCCACGTCATTCAGCGGCGAAGTTCTCAGTCTTGATCCGTACTGGCTAACCAGCATAAACGTGAACTATGACTGGAACCAACAGTGGCAGTTTGGTGTCCGAGTGGATAATGCATTGTCTGAGGACTATGAAGATATCATTGGCTGCCGCGGTGCCCAGCGGCGCTTCCTGGTGCATACCAGCTATCGCTTTTAACCGTTAATGCCATTTAATTCGCCTGGTCGTCACTGACTAGGCGAATATTTAGCGGTATGATAATCTCAACGTTTATTTGAATTAGAAAGGAAAACACTCGAATGAAGAAGTTTGCTTTGTGGGTTGTACTAGCATTACTGATTCCATTACAGGTCTCTGCCGCTGTTAAGTGGGAAGAAGGTAAACATTACGAAGAAATCGATAAGCCCTTAAGTGACTCACCCGAAGTCCTCGAGTTTTTCTCCTACTGGTGCCCGCACTGCTACCGCACAGAGCCGTTTGTAGCGGACCTGAAAAAGTCACTGGATGAAGGGGTTAAGTTTGAAAAGGTACACGTTAACTTTATGCCCTACGCCAGCCAGGAAGTGCAGGATGAAGTCACCACGGGTATGTTAATCGCGAAAGCACTGAAGCAGGAAGACAAGCTGAGCGGCGCAATCTTTAACTATATCCATAAGCAACGTGCCACCATTACTGGCATGAAAGATATCCGCAACATCTTTATTATCAACGGTGTGGATTCAGCCAAATTCGATAAGCTGGCTAAAAGCTTTGGCGTTAAATCAATGCTGGGCAAAAACAATAAAGTCGTAGAAGACTACCGCCGCGAAGTGCGTTCGGTGCCTACCTTCATTGTTAACGGTAAATATAAGGTACAGATTGGCCGTGACCTGACGCCAACGGAACGCCTGGAACTGTTTAACTACCTGGCAGCAAAGCGCGACTAACCGCACTATCAATAAACAACAATAAAGGGGTCAGAGTACATTATTGCCTCAGCAATAATGTACTCTGACCCCTTTACTGACCCCTTTATTTACCCCTTTATTTTTTTATTTTGGGCTGGCCTATCAGGCCAGTTTGTCGGTTGCTATCCGGTAGCGAGGGTCTTCGTTAACGTTTATCTCAACGAATTTACCTGCCTTATTTAGCAAGCTCTGGCATTCCTGACTTACGTGACGAATATGCAGTTTCTTGCCTGCCTGTTCGTATTTATCGGCCAGACCATCCAGCGCATCAATGCCTGATGAGTCCCAGATCCGGCTGTTTTTAAAGTCAATAACCACATCTTCAGGGTCATTAGCCACGTCGAACAGCTCTTTAAAATGACTCACTGAACCAAAGAATACCGGGCCACGCAACTCGTAGACTTTCCAACCATCGTCATCGATGTGTGTTTTCGAATCAACGTAGCGAGCAGCTTTCCAGGCAAACACCAGTGCAGAGACTATTACCCCAACCACAACGGCAATGGCCAGGTCGGCAATAACCGTCACGGCGGTTACCAGGAACAGTACAAAAGCATCTTCCTTGTTAACGCCACGGATAATACGGAATGAAGCCCATTCGAAGGTGCCTATTACCACCACAAACATAACACCAACCAGTGCGGCCAGTGGGATCATCTCAATCAACGGCGCGGCAAACAAAATAAACGCCAGCAGTACGATAGCGGCAGTGATACCTGATAAGCGTCCGCGACCACCAGAGTTAATGTTGATCATGCTCTGGCCAATCATGGCACAACCCCCCATACCACCAAAGAAACCGTTCACGGTGTTCGCAACCCCCTGGCCAATACATTCTTTGTTGCCACGGCCACGGGTATTGGTCATTTCATCAATCAGGGTGAGGGTTAACAGTGACTCAATCAGACCCACCAGACACAAAATGACCGAGGTGGGTAAGATAATCATCAGCGTATCCCAGTTAAATGGCACCATAGGGATAGCGAAAGTCGGCAGCTCGCCTGCAAGGGTGGCGCTGTCGCGTTGATCAACCGGGAGCATATCGCGCACGAAGTCGATAACCGTGCGGGCTTCCAGATCCAGTCCGTGCACTAGCAATGTGATAGTGATAATCGCCGCCAGCGATGCAGGGACAGCTTTGGTCAGTTTCGGCAATAGGTAGATGATCGCCATGGTTAATGCGACCAGCCCCAGCATGATGTAGAGCATAGTGCCGCTCATCCACTCCTGGGTACCCAACGCGCCAGTGACCTTAAACTGCCCCAATTGGGCCAGGAAGATTACAATGGCCAGGCCGTTTACAAAACCCAGCATAACCGGGTAAGGCACCAGGCGAATAAACTTCCCTAAGCGAAATACGCCGCACAATATTTGCAACAAACCGGCCAATAGCACCGCCGCAAACAAATACTGCACGCCATGCTCGGCCACCAGGGCAACCATGACTACTGCCATAGCACCTGTTGCACCGGAAATCATGCCCGGACGGCCGCCAATAGCAGAGGTAATCAGCCCCATCATAAAGGCCGCATACAAGCCTATCATCGGCTCAACGCCGGCAACAAATGCAAAAGCAACGGCTTCGGGAACCAATGCCAGGGCAACGGTTATACCGGAGAGCACGTCATTTTTTACGTTACTTTCTTTACTCGTGATGATATCAAACATTACTATCTCAGCACTGAGGTGGTTAAAAATCGGTCGGCGATCCTACCATTACCAGGTTCATTTGTCCTTTAACAGTTTGTAAAAATCTGCCGCCCGCTGCGCCTGACTAACGATTTTAAGGCGTAAGTCGCCAATGTTGTATTGATTGCATGCGGACTTTACACCCAACCAGAACACAATGGTTTGAGGGTTACTGAAGCCATGGATAACTTACTTAATCAGGTTAGCATGCCGTAGGATTGCATTGTGAATGCGGTGCGCCTACACTTTGCAGCAAAAATAATGTCGAAACGTCAGTTATGGATATTAAAGAATACATCGACCAATTTCCGGAAATCGCCGATCGCGAACGTCATGAGCAGTTTACCTTACTGGAAAAAGCCCGCGACACCAGTTTCAATCCCCCGGCGAAACGCCTGTTCCAAATGTATTGCTGGCTGCTGCCGGTATTTATGATTTTTGGCCTGGGTGGTATTTTGTATTCGTTTTTTGGTTACGGCAGTTGGCTTCCCATCGCCGCCTTGTTGCTCGGGTTGATTATCTCCCGGCAAATGATCAATCAACGTCGCACCGCTCTGATGCAGAAAGGCTTACGGGAAGTGCTCGCTAAAGAGACTCCCCCAGCTACATCTGAGTAATTCTGGCTTTCAGTGCATTAAGGCACTCAAACACATCAACGCTGGCCTCTTCCATCATTTGCAATTTGTTGATAAGTGTTTGCGAATCCCCTTTTTCGCTGGCCTTTAATGCTTCGATACCAGACTCATGCACCCGCGCATGCGGGGCTTCCAGCTTTTTAAATTCAGGAAATGACGCATACAGCTTTTTACCGTCGCCTTCGTAATACCATTTACCCAGACGGCACTGATGGTGATCAGCCAGCTGCCCGGCCTGCTGGCTATTTTCCGTGCGGATGGCTTTGTACACGTTAACCTTCCACACCAGGTGATCGAGCTTCACGGTTTGTACAAAGGTGCTAAGACTCACGGTTGAGATCGCTTTCGCCATACCGCTGGCCATGGCTGATATTTCATGTACCGACTGATTGATCTTTGTGGCCGACTCCGACACATCCAGTGTTTCAGTGTGACTTTGGGCGATATATTGCTTAGTGGTGTCCGTTTGCTGACTGGTTGCCTGAGTAAGAGTAGAAATCTGTTTTGACGCGTCCGCTGAGCGCGCCGCCAGAGCACGGACCTCATCGGCGACTACCGCAAAGCCTCGTCCCTGCTCTCCCGCCCGGGCGGCCTCAATAGCCGCATTCAGGGCCAGCAGATTGGTTTGTTCTGCTATGCTTTGAATTTGCGTAACAAAGGTCTGTATTTCGCTGGCTGAGTTAGAGAGCTCCTCAATAGACTGATTCATCGACTCGGACTTACCCGCCAGGGTTTGCAGTACACTCACGCAGTGAGTCAGGGTGCTACTAATCAAAGAGAACTCGCTAAGAGTGCCCTCAAGACGCTCTTTTTCGTGGCCCACTTCGGTGGCCGAGGCGGCCACATCGGTACGCACTGAGTCGAGCATTTCCAGCGAATGAAAGAAGTTTTCTACCAGCTTTCTTTCCACAGCCACTTTACTGGCCAGCACTTCGGCATCAGTGTAGGCGGTATGCAGTTGCTGCTCCATATTAGACAGATTCTGCTCCAGGCGGGCATTTTCTGCCTTTAAACGTTCTATTTCGGCTAATTCAGCTACGGGTTGGCTACGTCTGAAAATCATTATAAAACTTAATTTATCCATGGTTAGATAAAATATAGCCTAATTAGTAAAAGCTTATATAAAAATCATAACCCGCTGTTGTTTTCACTTCAGTTTTTCGCAACCTGATGCACGGGTGACGACATTAACCTTGCCCGGCGCCTGTTAATTAGTGATATGCTGCTGTTTTCAGAACGCTTTCACTGCCTTCTCGGGGTTCTCAACCGTTATGCAAGCATCCACCTTTGATTTTGCCATTACTGTTATTGGCCCGGTCCTCGTGTTACTCATCATGGGTAACGTATTACTGCGCGCCAAACTCATAAATGATGAATTTGTTGCCACCGGCTCCAAACTGGTTTTTACCGTGGCCCTGCCAGCCTTATTGTTTATCTCTATTAGTCAGGCTGATTTCAGTAAAGCGGCGAATCCGGTGCTGATCATTACCGGCCTTACCGGTACGCTGGGCTATTTTCTGGTGCTGATGCTCACCAGCCATCTTATGGTACCTAACCGCCAGGCAACCGGGGTGGTTACCCAGGGCGGCTTCAGGGCCAATATGGGGATTATTGGTCTGGCCTACTGTGCACAGACCTACGGCAATGATGGCCTGGCGGCAGCCTCAGTTTATCTGGGCATGGTCACTATTTTGTTTAATGTATTATCGGTATTCATTCTCAATTTCTACCAGGAAGGCAAGCGCTCACTTACCTCACAGGTTAAAGGCATTGTGAAAAACCCGCTAATAATAGCCATTGTTATTGCATTACCGTTCTCATATTTCGACTGGCGTCTGCCTGTATTGCTAACCACCACCGGTGAATACTTCGCGCAACTTACCTTACCGCTGGCCCTGCTGTGCACCGGCGCCTCGTTGCAGTTCCGGTCATTCAGTGCAGACTGGTTTAATATTAGTCTTAGTTCGTTGAGTAAATGCGTGTTTTATCCAGCAGTGATGGTGGCATTAGCCTATGCGGCCGGGCTGCGCGGCATGCCTCTGGGCATTGTATTATTAATGACTATCGCGCCACCAGCCGCTGCCAGTTACGTGATGGTTCGCACGCTTGGGGGGGATTACCGACTGGCGGCCAGCATCATCGCCATCACCACGGTGTTATCGTTACCCCTAACCATTGCGGCGTTCGATTTTCTCTCTGGCCAGGGGCTGCTTTAATCGTTACTGCACTAAACGGTAGTTAGCCGAGTTTGCTGCCGCCCAGGCAAGCCGGCGAATCTACCGACGTCTGATTGCGCTTTTGCCATTCGGCCGGGGTATAGGTATGCAGTGCCAGAGCATGCACCGGCCCCGCCAGTGCTTCAGCCACCAGCGCATTCACCTGGCGGTGACGGGCAATCAGGCGAAGTCCTTCGAAGGCCTCACTGACAACGGTAACCTTAAAGTGACTTTGTGCATCATCCGGCACATTGTGCATATAACTTTCATCCAGCACTTCAAGGTATTGTGGAGCGAGTTCATTCGTTAATTGCTGCTCAATAAAGGGTCTTACCTGCATCATTTATGGCTCACCTGCATCGGAGTTTTCATGTTTGGGAATATATCGAAACGTAAGGTTAATTCTACCACCGATAGGTTTACGCGTCTTGCTGAGTCCGTGGTGATAGTGTTGCTGCGTATCGCCAGCCATTACCAACAGGCTGCCGGGCTCCAGCATGAGTTCGCTGCGCTCGCCACTGCGCAAATGCTTAAAACTAAAGCGCCGGGTGCTGCCCAGTGAGACTGATGCTATCACCGGGCGGGGGCCGATTTCGGGTTCGTCATCGGCGTGCATGCCCATGCCATCGCTGCCATCGCGGTACCAGTTGGCCAAAACACAATTAAACGGCGCATTCAGTTCTGCGCTCAGTCGTTGCTGCAATTGCGTTAAACTGGCTGTCATGGGATGCGGTGGCATGCGTAAATTGGAATAGGTATATTCACAATGCGGCGCGCCGTGCCACGATTGTAAGCGCGGAATTTTTACCTCTCGGCCGTACAATTTGATAGTATCCTGCCGCCAGGGTAATTCCTGCTGAAGCTGAAGATACAGCGCTTCAGCCTGCTCTGGCGACAGCCAGTCAGACTGATAACGGATATCGGCATCGGGCAGTGATACAGGCGTTAAAGCCGCCGCCTGACTGGCAAATAAGTTAAATTGCATTATCGATAACACCGGGCAAACCACACATCATGAACACAGAGTTTACACTATCTGACCGCACATTGACGCTGATCCGTTATCCGGCCAAACATCAGCACAAGAGTCTGCAGGCCTGGGACAGTGCTGACGAACTGCTTATTGAACATATCGGGCAAGAGCTACCGGCGTTATCAGGCAGCCAACAGCCGTGGATACTCTTTAATGATGATTTCGGTGCACTGGGATGTTGGTTTGCTGAAGAGCAACCGGTGTGGGTGTCTGACTCAAAGATTTCAGAGTTATCGTTTAAGGAAAACCTGGCAACCAACCAACTGCCCGCAGTAACCATGCAGGACTGCCTTGCGCCTTTGCCTGAATCACCGGCGCTGGTTATCATCAAAATTCCCCGCACCCTGGCACTACTGGAAAGTCAGTTACTGGCGCTGCGCAAAGTGGTCGGCCCGCAAACCGTTATCGTCGCCGGGGCAAAAGTAAAAACCGTTACTCGCTCTGTGCTGGCACTGTTTGAAAAGCTTATTGGCCCCACTAAAACGTCACTGGCGAAAAAGAAATCCCGGCTGATTTTTTGTCAGCCGGATCCCGAAGTGCTTGGCCGCGAGGTTAAAAATCCGTACCCCACGGTGTGGCCCTGCCGACTACCCAATGGCCAGACGGTGCAGGTCGCTAATCATGCCAACGTATTTTCCCGCCAGTCGCTGGATATCGGCGCACGTTTTTTACTCGAGCATATGCAGGTCAGCGACCATGACAACCTGCTCGACCTCGGCTGCGGGAATGGCGTACTGGGGCTGAATGCACTGAGTATGGCACCAAACGCCAAGGTCACCTTTGTAGATGAGTCATACATGGCGATTGCTTCGGCCCGCCTGAATGTCGAAAACAATTTTCCGGAACAGGTTAACCAGTGCCGCTTTGTAGCCAGTAACTGTCTGGAATCTTTACTCGACCAGCCTGCCCGCCCCAGCTTTACCAAAGTGCTGTGTAACCCGCCGTTCCACCAGCAGAATACCATTACCGATCATATTGCCTGGCAGATGTTCCATGATGCCTATGAACTGCTGGAAAAAGGTGGTCATCTGATTGTGGTAGCCAACCGGCACCTGGATTATTACCATACCCTTAAACGCTTGTTTGGCGGCGTGACTACCCTTGCCAGTCACAACAAGTTTGTCATTTTTAGTGCTGCAAAACGATAAGGATAACCCATGCTAAGAGCTTTGCTATTTTCATTGCTGATTTTTACCGTGGCTGCTCAGGCCGCAAAAAAAGAAGCGGATGACGGTTCACAAATCCAGCCTGATAATTACTACCCACGGGTTAAGCTGGAAACCACCATGGGAGATATTGTCATCGAGCTGGATCGTCGCCGTGCGCCCATCACAGTAAACAACTTTCTGCGTTATGTGGATAAGCGAAGTTTCGAAGGCACCATTTTTCAGCGCATTATCCCTGGTTATATCGTTCAGGGCGGTGGTTATACGGTGGATTATGAAGAGAAATCGTCTTACCCGGTCATCTTTAACGAATCAGGCAACGGCCTGAAAAATACCATGTATTCGGTTGCAATGGCTCGTCAGAACGACCCGCATACCGCCACCCGTCAGTTCTTCTTTAATCTGGATGAAAACGATAACCTCGACCCGGGCAGGTCATGGGGCTATGCCGTCTTTGGTGCCGTAGTGGAAGGCTTTGAAGTGGTTGACGCCATGGGCGAAGTAGACACCGAATACAAAGCAACCATTGGTTTTGCCGATGCGCCGGTAGAAAACATCATCATTGAAAAAGTCACCCTGTTACCGCCTCAGTTCTGATCCACCTGATGCTTTTCGGGCTTATGTGACAGCCAGTCGCTGGCGAAGGTAATACAACTTTCGCCAGTGGCCTTTGAGCGATACATGGCCTTATCCGCCAGACTCAACAATTCCTGCTCATTGGTTGCATCGTCAGGAAAACAGGCCACCCCAATGCTGGCTCCTACTTCGACGAGCACTTCCTGAATAAGGTAAGGCTTGCAAATCGCATCAATAATTTTATCCACCAGCGCCTTACACATACCATAAGACTGTATGTCGGTGAGCAGTAGCGTAAACTCATCGCCGCCGAGCCGAGCTACGGTATCGGAATCCCTCACGGTTTGCTTCATTCTGACGGCAACACGCCCCAGTAATAAATCACCAAACTTGTGGCCATAGCGGTCGTTAACGCCCTTAAACCCGTTGAGGTCAATAAACAATAAGGCGATTTTTTCATTGCGGCGCAGGGCATGCTTCATTTCTACCGACAAGCGGTCGTTAAACAGGTGGCGGTTGGGTAAATCCGTTAACTGATCGTGATAAGCCAGCAACGTGAGTTCCTGCTGCTGGGCTTTTTGCTGGCTGTCATCAATAATGGTGTACACAGTTGCCGGACGATTACCGATCAGGACTTCGCTGACCTCCACCTGGCAATGATACTGATCACCAACCTTGCGTATCCCATACATTTCACCTTCATACTCGTACAATAACGAGTCTACTTTACGCCCTTGCAGCTCAGTCATAAGGTAACCGCTCATGTTTTCCACAAGCTTGTTTGCCCTGATAATCTTGCCGCTTTCATCAGCCACCAGAATACCGGCTGCAACCTGATTCATTATGTTATCAACCAAATCCACCGAGTGATTTGCCTTAAGCACCCGCAGGCGATACATCACAATGGCCAGAGTAAAGTTAATAATGGCCAGGAAAAATGCCAGTCCCTGATAAAAGCGAATCGACATGGCTTCGGCCTGGGTTTCGTGTTCAAGTTCAACAGTCAGCTTGTTCATTAAATCAAGTAAGGTGAGGTTTTTTCGCTGCGCCACATCGATGGCCTGCTGCAGGAGTAAATGGTCGTATTCACGGCCAATCAACTGCCTGATTTTTTGCCTGAGGGGTGACCACTCCAATAACGCCTGTTGCACTATCTGGGTGCTGGCATCGCTGGTTAGGGGGGCCACTTCAATCACATTGTGATCGGCCGAAAACGTTCGCCCCCCGCGGTGAAAGCTATCGAGAGTAAGGTCGAAACGCTTAAAGGTTTCGCGCAATTCTGCCAGCGCGGCACTGTAAGCTTCTTCGTTAGTATAGGCGTTTTCCATCATCAGCAGGTTTTTCACCAGCCGCTGGCTCAGCATCCGCTGCCTGCCGGAAAGGTTGATATTGATGGCGGCCGCTTCAATACGATAAGACAGCCAGACATTGAGCGAGAGGGCAATAAAGTCGAACGTTAAAAACAACACCACCGCCAATAGCGTTAGCGTTCTGCCATAACGCTGGCTAATAAAGGTTAGTTTGCTTTTGATAGATGCAAATAAGCCCAAGACGTCCCTGCTCCCTGCTTAAATGAATTTGAAAAGACATAGAATAATACCGGCTAAAGTATAACACATACCTCATAAATTAAAGCTGAATTGGCCTGTTCAGTCGAAGCCAGCAAGCAGACTACAAAGGGCGCAAAAAGAAATCGTGAGGCAGTTGCTGTGGCTGAAATAGCTTTCCCATGCGCTCAAACCCTGCACGCTGGAGCACTGCCAGCGAAGCAAGGTTATCCGGCCGGCAAATAGCGCTGACCTGGCGCTCATTAGTATGCGAGGAAGCCCAGCTTAGCACCAGGTTTACCGCTTCACAGGCATAGCCTTTGCCGCGCCCCCGGGGTAAAAAGGCATAACCAAGATCGGGGCAACTCAGAAACGGACGGCGGATAAAGCCACATAGTCCAATTCGCTTATCGCCCTCTGCATCAATGGCTTCAACCAGCCATAAGCCATATCCTTTGGCAGCAAAGCTGTCACTGGCTACGGATATATACTGGCTGGCCTGACCATCGTCGTTAATACCGCGATCGCCGATAAACGTCAGCCATTGTTTGTCGTTAGTTACCGCCAGAATAAAATCCACATCATCCCGACTCAGCCGTCGCAGCCTCAGCCGCTCGGACTCAATAATCATGACGGGTTGTCCAGCAACTGATCGAACACCACAAAGTAAGCCGGGTTGACCACTGCCGCCCGCGGGTAGCGAGGCGCTTCGCGATCGTTAACCCGGTGATGCTGCCAACCTGTGGTTGAGGCTATAAAACGCCGGACGGCCGCTTCGCCGCCTAACTCCAGGCAACCGGCCAGACAGGTGTCGATATAGCTTTGATGAACCGGATAATCAGCACTTGAGGGCTCAACCTTTAACGACTCGCAAATCCAGATATCGCGCAGCTTTAACCACTCAATCAATCGCTCGGTGAGGTCGTCAGCCAGTTCAAAGTTTAACTGGTCGATAGTCACCGGCGTAAATCGGTAGTCCTGCTCACGCTTTTGCAGCGCCGGATCGAGATGGGTAGGCACAAGCTGCGCATTCAGCCAGCCATCTTTTTTCTGATAGGCGCCAACGTAGGTTTGCAGTTCGGGTTCAGAGCGCGTGATCCAGCCCCGCTCGAAACCAAATACCTCAACTTCAACGCCATCGTGGGGAATCCCTGAATGACGACTCCGGGAGTCACTGTTCATCAGACTGCCATAGCCAAGCACGATATGGGGCTCAGAAATGGCCGTCATCCAACGTTCAAGCTGGGCTATGCTTTCCATCGCTTACTACCTTAAAGGCCACGCTGGCGGACAATCTCGTATAAACACACCCCGGTAGCCACCGACACATTTAAGCTGGATACACTGCCAGCCATGGGCAGTTTTACCAGTTCGTCACAGGTTTCGCGGGTTAACCGGCGCATGCCCTTGCCTTCGGCACCCATCACCAACGCCATAGGGCCGCTTAGCTTGCAATCATAAATCAGTTGCTCGGCTTCGCCGGCGGTACCAATTACCCAAACCCCTTTATCCTGCAGCTGTTTTAAGGTTCGCGACAGATTAGTGACCTGTATAAAAGGCACCACTTCGGCGGCACCACAGGCGACTTTACGGGCCGTGCCGGTAAGTCCGCCGGACTTGTCTTTAGGCACTATCAGTGCGTGGGCACCGGCCGCGTCGGCGGTACGCAGGCAGGCACCGATATTGTGCGGATCGGTCACTCCATCCAGAACCAGCAACAAGGGCACGGGGGTTGAATCCAGCAGCCGGTCCAAATCGCTTTCATCCAGGATTTTTGCTGGCTTCGCCCGGGCGACTATGCCTTGGTGCTGCTCACCTTTAACCTTATCGTCGAGCACTTTACGGTTGCAAAATTGCACTGAGACGCCAAACCGACGAGCCTGATTAACAATATTAATCAACCGCTCATCATCACGCCCTTTCA
Source organism: Alteromonadaceae bacterium (assembly GCA_002691625.1). Classification (GTDB taxonomy): domain Bacteria; phylum Pseudomonadota; class Gammaproteobacteria; order Enterobacterales; family Alteromonadaceae; genus Alteromonas. The sequence continues at coordinate 72,962 of NZIK01000026.1, read as the reverse complement.
ATACCCAGATTTCAATTAACCGTTCAGGTTCGTTTTCAATTACCGCCTGCATGGCGTGCAGGCCGTATAACCATTCTTGCTGTGCCATTAACCTTTGTTACCTTTTGCCGGTCGCCCCTTCTTGGAGCTACCGCGCTTATTAGCTGTACTGCCAGACTTCCCCGCTGGCTTACGTCGTGATTTACCTGATTTTTTCGCACCGCTCTTCTCGCCGTCTTTAACATTACGACGCTGACGGCCAGCAGGCTTTTCGTCACCACTGCGCTTGTTGACCACTTTGACTTTTTTGCCGCCCTGGGAACGCAACCACTTATTATCGAGCACCAGATCGATTTTACGTTCATCCAGATTCACGGCCGCTACTTTTACTTCCAGTTGATCGCCTAAACGGTACTGGCGGGCTCCGCTCTCGCCGCTAAGGGTTTGCTTCACTTCGTCGTAGCGATAGTAGTCATCGTCGAGGGAGGTAATATGCACTAAACCATCGATATGATATTCGGTGATGCGCACGAAAATACCAAAGCCGGTTACCGAGCTCACTACCCCTTCAAAGGTTTCGCCCACGTGATCCTGCATAAACTCGCATTTGAGCCAGTCGCTGACGTCCCGGGTAGCATCATCGGCACGGCGTTCGGTCATGGAACACTGTTCGCCTAACTGCTCGACTTCCTCTTCGCTGTATGACTTGGCACCATGAACCGTCTGCCCTTGTTTTTTAAGGATCGATTTAAGCGTTCTGTGTACCACCAGATCCGGATAACGTCGGATCGGCGAAGTAAAATGAGCGTACGCATCGAGCGCCAGGCCGAAGTGGCCGATGTTATCGCCATCGTAGATAGCCTGCTTCATGGAGCGCAGCAGCATGGTCTGGATAAGTTCCTGATCAGGGCGACCACGGGTTTTGCTGACCACCGCAGTAAAATCGGCCGGCGAGGCGCCCTCTACAATGCTGTGCGGGATCCCTACTTCACCCAGATAAGAGGTAAACGCGGTCAGCCTGTCCGCATCAGGCTTGTCGTGCACGCGAAACAGTGAATGCGCTTTATTGTTTTCAATGTACAAGGCCGCACTAACGTTGGCCATGATCATACATTCTTCAATCAGCTTATGGGCATCGTTACGCTCAATGGGCACGATGTTTTCAATCTTGCGCTGGGCATTGAAAACAAATTTACTTTCCTGCGTTTCAAACTCAATGGCACCGCGCTGAGCACGGGCTTTTTTAAGTGCGCGATACAGATCGTGTAAATGACGCAGGTGAGGCACAAATTCTTCATAACGCTGATGCAGCTCTTTGTTACCGCTTAAAATCTGCCACACTTTGCTGTAGGTAAAGCGAGCGTGAGAATTCATCACCGCTTCGTAAAACTGGTAATTCTCCAGTTTACCTGCCGGGCTGATGGTCATTTCACATACCATGCACAGCCGGTCAACCTCAGGATTCAGTGAGCATAAACCGTTCGATAACACTTCCGGCAACATGGGGATAACCTGCTCAGGAAAGTACACCGAGTTACCGCGCTCCAGCGCTTCGGCGTCCAGCGCACTGCCGGGCGTCACATACTGACTGACATCAGCAATGGCGACCCATAACTGCCAGCCCCCGTTATCCAGCGGCTCACAGAATACGGCGTCGTCGAAGTCTCTTGCGTCTTCACCGTCGATGGTTACCAGTGGTAACTGACGCAGGTCAACGCGGCCGGTTTTGTCTTCTTCCTTAACACTGTCGGTTAACCCTTCAATCTGACGGGTAACCCCTTTGGGCCACTGATGGGGAATATCGAAGGTGCGCAGGGCCATTTCAATTTCCATCCCCGGCGCCATATGCTCGCCGAGCACTTCAATAATCCGGCCAACCGGGCTAACGCGCCGACGGGGGCGCTGAGTAATTTCCACCACCACCACGTTGCCTTGTCTGGCACCGTGGGCGTGTTCTGGTGGAATAATGATCTCAAAGTTGATGCGGCTGTCATCAGGAATAACCACCCCCATGCCCTGTTCGGTAAAATACCGGCCAACAATGGGCTCCTTACGGGGCTCTATCACCTGATTTATGTAGGCTTCGCGACGACCACGGCGGTCTGTACCGCTCTCACGGGCTTCCACCCTGTCGTCGTGCATAAACATTTGCATCTGCCCGGCACTGATAAACAAATCGCCGGAATTGTCATCGGGGCGCAGGAAACCGTAACCGTCACGGTGACCTATTATTCGCCCGCGGATGAGCTGTTCCTGTTGCAGAACGGCATACCGCTTTTGTTTGGTAAATTGAATTTGCCCCTCGCGCTCCATAGCACGCAGGCGTCGTTGAATGCCAATCCGGCTGTCTTCGTCCTGGGCATTTACGCTTTGGCAAATGTCCATAAAGGTCATGGGTTTGCCATACTCTTTAAGGGTTTCCAGCAAATATTCGCGGCTTGCTACCGGATTTTCGTACTTGGCTTTTTCCCGCTCGTAGTGCGGATCATCTGTCATATAAACTCTGTGGTTTGATGTATTGCTGCCAGTATAATACTAATCTGGCTCATTAAATACTCAATTGCGTATAAGAATTGTAGTGGCATCAGTATATAACGGACGACGCTATAAAAAAACGGTGGCAAAGGCCACCGTTTTTGATTGTGTTGCAGTAAAGCGCTTGTGGCTTATTGTTTTTTCATCGACTCGTGAAAGCCAGCCAGATCTTCAACCTGTGTGGCCCCTTTGATATCTGCAAAAGGTTGTTCCACAAAGCTGGTACCTCGCAGCTGTACAGAGATCCGCGCAGCGTTGTCGTTAAGCATAGTTTGCTGGTAAAACGCCTTAACATCTTCCAGGGTCACTTTCTCAACCGCGGCAATGAGTTTCTGCTTGCTGTCGAAGTCATACTTCTCACGATACCAGTCTGAAATAAACGGTACCACTTCGTCGCGCATATTTTTTGGCGCTTCTTTCAGCGCCACCAGTGCACTGGTTTTTAACTTGGCAAATTCGTCTTCAGTTAATGCGTTAAGCGCTTCCTGATACTCTGTTTTGAAGGTATCGAAGCGGGCCTGCATAGCAGCTACATCTTTAACCGGGGTCTGAATAAACATGGCAAAACCGGTATAGTCACCAATGCTGGTTGCCATACCGCCTACCGCGTAAGCCAGTTGCTCTTCGGTACGCAGCTTGTCAAAGGCGACGGTTCTGAAGTGACCACGCAATACCGTGCCAGCAGCCCGGGTATCAAAACCAGGTGTTGGGTGAACCATCACATCAATCAGTGCCACATCGGCAACACTCAGATCCTGCTGCCAGACCAGCGTCTGTTCAGCCTGTGGCTGCCAGAATTCACGCATATCGTAATCTACGCTGGTACGATCATCCGGCAGAGCGCCTTTCACTAACGCTACCGCGTCGTCCAGATCAGCCTTGTCGTAGTTACCAAAGGCAAAAATACGTAACTGGTTTTCACTCAGCAGCGCCTGCATAAACGCCTGCATATCGGCAACCGTTAACGACTCAGCCGCGCTGATAAGGGCGTCAGTATTGAAGTTACCTTCACGGATCAGGTTGTTATACGCATCAAATGCCTGATAGAAGGGGAATTTTTTGCCCGCATTCTGCAAACCACGTACGTAGCGGTCGACTGCCTGGGCAAAGTTCTGCTGGTTAACGTCAACTACCAGTGCATCAAGGGCTTTAGTCAGTAGCTCTGGCTGTTTATCGGTAAAACCACCAATGGCCAGACTGATACCGTTACCATCGTTAAAGCGCAGCGACATGCCGGCAATGCTGGCCTCGGTCATCAGTGCGCTTTGCTGCAGGCTGTACAAGTCTTTCCACAGGGCCGTCATTACCGTAGCTTTAACATCTGACTCAGGCACACCTGAATTGATATAAACGGTCATTTCACCGCGCGGTTGCTCAGTAAATGCCTGACTCGGGAACGACCACACCTTAACGCCATTTTCATCAATCACCAGCTCAGGTTTTTCCTGTGGTGTTTGCGGCTTCAGGGTAAACTCTTGCGGTAACAGCGTATTGACGGCCGGTAAATTCAGCGCAATTTGCGCAGGTTGCTGCCAGCTGGCAATTTCTTCTGCGCTAATGGTATCAACCTGATATTTACCGTCGTAGAAGTGAAGCTGGCTGTCTGATGGCTCATTTTTACTGATATACCAGATACGAACGCGCTCAGGCGTTAACTGTGCCAGAACTTCCTGGATAGCCTCAGCATCGAAGGATTCATAGTAATACGGCGAAGATACCGCAAACTTAGCCGGTACTTCCTGCATCGCTGCCGCCAGATTTGACACATAGCCAAATTCATCGGACTTCTGCAGGAAACGGAAACGGTTGTTCAGGCTGGTCTGAATTTCACCGAAGTATTTTTCGTCTACGCCTTGCTCACGGATCAGGTCGATATACTGCATCACCCCAGCCACAATGGCTTCGCGGTTTTGCATACCGGCATCGGTGAGATCGATGTTGATGCTGAACGAACCGTAGTTACCATACATGTTCGGCGACGCAGAGGCAGACAGATTAGAAATCAGCCCCATGGCCTTTAACTGATAAGCCGGCGTGCCCGGCATTTCAGAGCCAATCAGGTAGGTTAAGAACTGGTTAGGTTTGGTGGCAAACTCATCGCTGTTATCACTGATGGTGAAGTCGATGTTGAGTTTTTTAACGTCTTCATTGGGTACATAATGAATTCGCTTGCCGCCCACTTTGGCAAAATCGAGTTTATCGTCAACGGTCGGGTTGTCGATGTTCTTGTTTTCAATATTGCCGAAGTATTCTTCTGCCAGCGCTTTCATTTCGTCCAGCGGACGGTTGCTGATCATCGCCAGCTTCATAATGTTGGCCGAGTAGTAACGCTCGTAGAAGTTCACCGTTTCGGTGTGCAGTTTGCTGCCTTCCTTATCGCCGAGGGTTTCCAGATTACCAATCAGAAAGCGGTTGGCCGGGTGGTCGCCCATCAGACTCCGCGCCAGCTTAAACTGACCAAAGTAATCCATCTCGCGACGCATAGACCATTCCGCATTGACCGCATTTTTCTCTTTGTCGGTATACTCCGGGTAAAGCTTGGGCGCCTTAAAGAAATCAGAAAAACGATCCAGCGCTTCACCGTAGGCATCGTTATTGATTTTAAACATGTAGTTGGTGATATCCAGCCAGGTATAAGCATTATGCTGGCCACCGTTGGCGGTCATAAACTCGGTATACCCTTTGGTATCCGGGTAACGCTCAGTGCCCAGGAATAGCATATGCTCAAGATAGTGCGCCATGCCTTGCTGTGACATCGGATCGTGCAGCAAACCTACACTTACGCTCAGTGATGCCGCCGATTTTTCGGCTGCCGGGTCAGACACCAGCATCACTTCTAATTGGTTGGACAAAGTAAAAGTATCGTACTGTCTGTCGTCGTTAGGCGATACCATTACGCTCTCTGGCGTAGCAACCGGACTGACCGGCGCCTGAGCTTTTTCTGTGGCACATCCGCCAAGCAGTGCAGTACAAACCGCACCTGCAATCAAAAGCTTTTTCATTAAAATGTTACCTTATGCAGCGTTAATATAGTGAGTTGAAACTTTCACACCGACCCGGCTCCTGATAATGCACTGTCGGAACGAATTTTCACGCAGCACACCATAAAGAAAAGCGCCGCAAGGCGCCAGTCACCGGTTAGACAGGATTGTAAACAAATATGTCAGCGATGCTACTGGCCTGATATGCAGTTTTGTTTACCGCAAGTCAGACATGCTGGTCTATTAAGATAGCGTTACCGTCGGGATCGATCATGGCAATGCTTTCAGGCCCGGAAGATCCTGGTTTGGTTTTCTTGGTCAGAATAACACCGGCATCGGTCAGAGCTGATTCTATTTCCTGCACCGACGTAAATGACTCAAGGGGATGGCAGTCCTGATCCCAACCGGGATTAAAGGTCAGCACATTGCCCTCAAACATGCCCTGGAACAGTCCGATAACATTTTTGCCGTTGCGCATAATCAGCCAGTTCTGATTAATGTCACCGCCAGACTCGCTAAAGCCGAGTTTCTCGTAAAATGCCTTTGAAGTATGGATATCTTTTACCGATAAGCTTACCGAAAATGCGCCAAGTTCCATGTGCAGCCCTCACTGATTAGCCAAAATGTAATCCTAACTATCGTCCAGCTCCGGTTAAATTGCAAAAGCATTACGACAGGCGACAGAAGGTAGGCAAGCTGCGCCAGTTACGCTACAGTGAGCATTCTTTTTCCTACAGTTATCAAAGCGCCATGGACAGACGACGATTTATTAAACTTTCTTCTTTACTCGGCGGTAGTCTTACTCTGTCGACCCAGTTAACCGGTTGTGCCTCGGCCCCCAAAACCAAAGAATATTTCCCGGCCGTTGAATTTACCCATGGCGTAGCCAGTGGCGATCCTACCACCAGTGCCGTGATCCTGTGGACCAGAGCCGTACCGGCCGACACTGACGACAGCGGTTATGTACGCTGGCAAATTGCCACCTCGCCGGACTTTAATTCACCGCTGCGCGACGGCGTAGCAAAAACCACGCGCAACAACGATTTTACCGTTAAAATTGATGTTCAGGATTTACCCGCAGGCAGGTCGTTCTATTACCGCTTTTTCACCAGTGAAAACGCTTCTGTAACCGGTACCACCAGTACTCTGGCGACGGGCATTATTGATAAGCTGAAGTTTGCGGTTTTTTCCTGCGCTAATTATCCGGCCGGATACTTCAATGCTTACAGGGCAGCCGCTGAGGATAGTGAAGTTGATGTAGTGCTGCACCTTGGCGATTACATTTATGAATACCCGAAAGGCGGTTATGCCACGGCCAACGCAGAAGCCATAGACCGTGACTTTATGCCAGGTAATGAAGGAGAGCTGCTAACGCTTAAAGATTACCGGCTTCGCTATGCAACTTACCGGCAGGACAACGGCCTGCAATTACTGCATCAGCGTAAACCGTTCATCGCTATCTGGGATGATCACGAGATTGCTAACGATACCTACATGTCGGGTGCACAGAACCATTCAGCCGACGAGGGTGACTTTTTTGCCCGGCGCACTGCAGCCATTCAGGCCTATTACGAATGGTTACCCATTCGTCCCCCTATGGGCGATGATAATCCGCAGATTTACCGCAGCTTTGAATTTGGTAATCTGGTCAACCTTTACATGCTGGATACGCGCGTAATTGGTCGTGAAAAGCAGCTTAATATGGCCGACTATAAACAAACCGATGGCCAGTTTGACGGCAAAGCATTTATGCAGGCGCTGCATAACCCGGATCGCACATTGCTGGGTAGCGCCCAGTTTAACTGGCTGGCCGATGAAGTTAAGCAAAGTAGTGCCCGTTGGCAGGTGCTCGGGCAGCAAATTCTGATGGGTAAAATGCATTATCCGGCTGAGGTACTGACCAGCGAGCGTGAAGCCGTGGCCGGAGCCATTGAAAGTTTGCTTAGCCTGCTAAAAAAACAAGAGGCGGGCGCCACCCTAAGCAAAGAAGAACAGGCCCGTTTAGCCACCAAACTCCCCTATAATCTGGATGCCTGGGATGGGTATGCCGCAGAGCGTGACAAAGTACTCAGCATGTTCTCGGATGCGCAAAAATCGTTACTGGTAATTGCCGGGGATACCCATAATGGCTGGGTGAATAAGCTTACTAACAACCGCGGTGAGACCGTGGCTATGGAGTATGCGACGCCAAGCGTTTCGTCACCCGGCATGGAAGATTATCTGGGGCTAAACACAGCACAGGCTAAACGACTGGCCGATGCTTTGCCCCTGTTAATTGACGATCTCAGTTACTGCAATCTTCATGAGCGGGGCTACATGACCATGACATTTACCCTCTCCATGGTCACCACCCAATGGCACTATGTAAGTAACATCAGCAACGAAAACTACACCGTTTTCACCCGCCACACCGAGCGGTTTGTCAATTAAGCACTTTACGCAAAGGGCCTCAACCGGCCCTTTGTTGATATCATGACAGACTCAACGAATATACATCTGCGCAAAATCCGGGATCCGGTATTCTGCACAAATCTGTTCAAAGCCTACACTTAACACCGAATAAATTTCATCCAGCGCACTTTTATCATTGGTGGTTTTCGCCAGCATATTAAGCAGCTGTTTGGCTTTATCTGGCTCACCATAACAACCAAACTCCGATGCCACATGGATCTTCGCATAAATATCGCCTTCGTCGGCGGCTTGCTGGATCAGGCTTAAGCCGTTCTCGTTATAGGTAAGCCGACCCAGAATAAACTTCGCCCTCACATTACCGCGCTCTTCGCTGAGGTAAGACAAGACGCGCTTTGCTTTGTAGTCTGACTTTGGATAATGGGTGTAGCGGTTGCCACTTTTGTTTGGCAGCTGGCCGGCAAAAAAAGCAAAAGCGTGACGCATTGCTTCGTCGGTCGGCAGCGTATCAAGGTGGGCAGATGTCACCTCAATTGCCCGTGCCTCAAAGGCTTCACGCTCAGCCATCCGGCTTTCGTGATGGGATTGCGTGGCGCGGAAAATCTCAAAACCGGTTAAAGCGAATAAAGAAACGGTGAGGGTCAGGCAACACCCTGCAAGCGCCAGCGGCGTAGTGATAAACCAACGATTTCTCAGCCGCCTGCTACTGTCGTGCGGGGCTTCTTCAGTGAGGACGTAAAATGCCCTGTGCTGCTCAAAGGGAATACTTAACCTGCCGATGTAGGCTGCCGACCAGGCGCCAACGCCGTACAGGCCCACTAAAATAAAAGCCCGGACCGATTGGCCCTCACCGAGGCTGAGGCCAAACATAAAAGCCGCCACTACCACAGCAAGATGGGCCATAAATGCCATTACAGCGAAGGAAAGTTGATAACCACGGCCGTAGAACCGCACCACAATTCCAATTGCCGCGCCGCTTAATGCCAGCATAATCGGTGCGAAGCGGTCGTCATACAAATAAAGCCAGTACCATAGTACCAGAATGGGTACCGACCAGAATGCCACGGCCAGCGCCGCTTTTAATCCATGTTGCCCATTAAGCTTTGCTTCAACGGCATCGATTTCCTGTTGGTTTACCTGCACTGCCCTATTCCAAATATCATTTAATTCTATGATTTTGTTGAAGTATACAGGAAACCAACTGCACTGCGGCAGTTTCTTTTACTGGCTCAAACCTGCATCGGGATTATGAATCGAGGGGAGTTCGCGCGGCCCTCACTGCCCGGGGATGCATAAGCTTTTCAAGCTCTTTCAGATAGGTAGCAATAGTTTGATGAGTTTGCTTATCTGCCGTAACGGCGTTGTACAACCACTGATAAGCATCCTGATAATCATAGGGAGAGCCGTAACCGTCGATAAACAGTTCGGCCAGTTGCATCTGAGCTTTCAGGTTTCCCAGTGCTGAGGCTTCGCGCAGAAATATCACCGCCCGTTTGCGGTCTTGCTGCACCAGCGTGCCTTTGCTGTAATAGCGACCAAGTTGCTCAAGTGCGGCCGGCAGTCCCTGGTCGGCGGCCTGACGCATAAAGTCAACGCCTCGTTCCGGGTCGGCTTCAACACAAACACCCCAGGCCAGCATATCGCCCCATAAAAACTGATAGGCAGGTACTTTGAGGACTTCTGCCCGGGCTTCAATATCCTGATTTAACTGACAGCGATCTATCACCACCCGGTCGAGATGCTCGTTACGGTTGATCATGTTGATCAGCTCGTCCTGAGTATAAAGCTGTACCGCTTTAATCTCCTGCGCCTGCACTGCGCTACCGTCTCCCAGCCACAGGACTGAGAGCATCAGTAATAAACCACCTTTGTTCTGCATATCACATTCTTCCAGCTAACTCGTCGCCTCTTGGCGTTTTATCGGCCGCGGTTCGAAAAACCTAATTAATTATACAAACCATAACACATAGGTCCTGTACCAATCAGATTAGCTTCTAGCAAAACACACAGAGCTACTCAGATAGATTTTAAAGCCAAGCAAGCTTTAAAGGAATTATTCCGAACCTTACGTTCAGTATAGCAACTACGAGATAATAGAACAGAGATTGGGCCATGCACGAAGTTAAGGCTCGGAAGAGAGAAATCAGCTAATGTGTGAAAAAGGAAATTAGTATCTGCGCCAGGTTCGTCGCAATTCGATTCACACAAAAAATGCTTGATATGCTGAAGCGAAACGCGGTTAGCCTGGCGCATGATGCAACACTAAGGCTGCATGATTATTTTATGAACGCTTTGCTTTACGAACAGCAATTCCAGCAATAGCCAGCGCTAGTAATGCAAAGGCCTGAGGCGCGGGAACAGGACTTACATCACCGGAGAGTACAAAATTATCAATTCCAGCATTATTACCAGGACCAGTCCCAGAAGCTGTAATTCGTAAAGTATATTCGGTGTCTTGCTGCAACAACACAGCTAAATTGTCAAAGCTGATGTTTTTCACAGGCTGAGAATTTGAACCATTTGCAGCAAAAATATTATTTTGCGCATAAGAAAAAATCGGGCCCAATGCTAAATCGTCAAACAGCTCAACTGTAAAATCCAAATCACGCTGTACGCCTTGTACGTTACCGCTATTATTAAAAATAATGGAATCAAATGAGACACTTGAAAGACTTACAGAAGCAAAGTCATTAGCCATCATGAAAGTAATGTCAGTGAACCAGTTGCCTTCATTGTGCAAGTTACGGTCTACAGCGAAACGGTCTTGTGCTGCTGCAGTATCGAAAAGTGAAAACGAATCTGACCCTGAATTTGCGGCTAATACTCCAGGTGCTATAACACCATTTGTAGTCCATGTTAGATCACTGGCTGTGTTACCGCTGACTGTACGGCCGTCGAAATCGGTTGAGAGAATAACCGTTGCGCTTGCCGCAGAACTGGCCAGAATACCAGTGACCAACAACGCACTTTTGCATAATTTTTTGAAGTTCATTACTACAGTTCCTTAACTACGGAGACACAGCTTTATTTAGTCTCACTTCTTGAACACGAACAAAATAGATAGCCTGCTGATTTACCATCCATAATCATCTGCCCAGAATTTATAGCACAGAACATGCCAAAAAATAAATTCAATATTTACAACCACTTGAAATCCCACTCAATTCAAAGTGTAAAGCATGCTGACACCCTAGAGCGGCTTTTGCTGCCTTTAGTTAACCAATTGAAAGCATCTAATTCATAGGTAAAAGTACTGTAGTGAAATTAACTCAGTAGGAACTCATATCCCGCCGCAAAACGCCCGAGTGAAACCTAATTAAATTTGATATTCATGGCGCTGTTAATGCGCCGCGTGTGCTCTACCACATCAATACCAAGATCGGTGAGATAGCCCCCGTCCACCTGGGTTATCAGGCCTTTGGAATACAGCCGGGCTGCCGCCTCAACAATGGATTGGGTGGCATCGTGGTGAATTTTTAAACCCTGCATCAGACTTTCGGCAGGAAACTTCAGTAACAGGTTTAGCTCTTCGATGACGTCGTGTGAAAAAGCCATAAGGACTCCAGGCAACTATTCTCTTTTATTTGTATAGCCAGTATGCGCTTGTTTAGCCAACAAGTCATGACGATATTTAGCGCTCACCAACCGGTTTTTAAAATCCTTCACTCAATGTTTATATAATACCCTTATTAACAAAAACGCAACCAGCATATACCGCCGATGGCAAGAATACGCAGAATCGACGCCCAGGAGTGATCGGCTGAGGATCTTTAATGGTATACTTCTGAAAATAATCCTGTTTTGATGGGTATCATAAAAAACCCAAAGCACGCTGCTGGGATAGCCACAAACTATGAAGTATAGAGATTTACGCGACTTTATCAGTCAGTTAGAAAAAAACGGCGATTTAGTACGCATTACCAAGCCAATCAGTACCAAACTGGAAATGACCGAAATAGCCGACCGTACCCTGCGTGCCGGCGGCCCTGCACTGTTATTTGAAAACCCGGTGGATTTTGACATTCCGGTATTAATGAACCTGTTTGGTACACCAGAGCGGGTGGCCCTGGGAATGGGGCAAAGCTCGGTAACAGCCCTGCGTGAAGTCGGAAAACTGCTGGCCTATTTAAAAGAGCCAGAGCCGCCTAAAGGGCTCAGGGATCTGTGGGAAAAACTCCCGGTTTTTAAACAGGTTCTGAATATGCCTGCCAAGGAAGTGCGCAAGGCGCCTTGCCAGGAAATAGTGTTAAGTGGCGATGAGGTTGATCTCACTCGCCTGCCGGTACAGCACTGTTGGCCGGGCGATGCAGCGCCGCTGATCACCTGGGGGCTCACTGTTACCCGGGGCCCGCACAAGAAACGTCAGAATCTGGGCATTTACCGTCAGCAGGTGCTGGGTAAAAACAAACTCATTATGCGCTGGTTGTCGCACCGCGGCGGCGCGCTGGATTTTCGCGAGTGGTGTCAGACCCACCCCGGTGAACCTTACCCGGTTTCTGTGGCGTTAGGCGCCGATCCGGCCACTATCCTTGGTGCCGTGACGCCGGTACCGGATACCCTTTCTGAATATGCCTTTGCCGGACTGTTGCGCGGCGATAAAACCGAAGTGGTTAAGTCGGTGAGCAATGATTTGCAGGTACCTGCCAGTGCCGAATTTGTGCTGGAAGGCTACATCGCGCAGGACGAAACAGCGCCGGAAGGCCCCTATGGCGATCACACGGGGTACTATAACGAAGTAGACGAATTCCCGGTATTTACGGTGACTCATATCACTCACCGAAAGGATCCGATTTATCACTCAACCTACACCGGCCGTCCGCCGGATGAACCGGCTGTGCTTGGTGTGGCACTGAATGAAGTTTTTGTGCCCATTTTGCAAAAGCAGTTCCCTGAGATTGTTGATTTTTATCTGCCGCCGGAAGGCTGTTCCTATCGTATGGCGGTAGTAACGATGAAAAAACAGTATCCCGGACACGCTAAACGAGTGATGATGGGCGTTTGGTCGTTCTTACGTCAGTTTATGTACACCAAGTTTGTTGTGGTGTGCGATGACGACGTTAATGCTCGCGACTGGCAGGATGTGATTTGGGCGATTACTACCCGAATGGATCCCGCCCGTGATACAGTAATGATAGAAAACACGCCCATTGATTATCTTGATTTCGCCTCGCCGGTATCAGGGCTGGGCTCCAAAATGGGCCTGGATGCCACCAATAAAATGCCCGGCGAGACTGACCGGGAATGGGGCGAACCCATCGTTATGGAGCAAGCGGTAAAAGACCGGGTGGATGCAATCTGGGATGAACTCGGTATCATGAACAGCGCAAATTCCGGACAATAAAGTAAACTTACAAACATTAAGAGATTCTGAATACATGTCACAAATTAGATGCCAGGTTGAAGGTATAGCACCACTGACCAAGACGGTTTATCGGGTCGATCTGACCCCTGATATTTCTCTCGACTTCCAATCGGGACAGTACGTTTTGGTACACATGGCTGAAGACGATAAACGTCCTTTCTCTATTGCCAATGCGGCGCACGACAACAACCGCCTGGAACTGCACATTGGTGCCGAACCGGGCAACAGCTATGCGGGCGAAGTGCTCGAGCGCATGCGTCAGGAAAAAGCCATTTTCATCTCCGGCGGGCATGGCCAGGCCACCCTGCAAGACGGCGATACGCCAATGATTCTGGTGGCTGGCGGAACTGGCTTTTCTTACACCTATTCAATTTTAATGCAATCACTGAAGGTCAATCCAAACCGTGAAATCACCCTGTACTGGGGCGGCAAGCACCTAGAGGATCTGTATTATCACAAAGAACTGATTTCACTGGCTGCACACCATCCGCACCTGACCTACATTCCGGTAGTAGAAAATGCTGCCGATGACTGGGACGGTCGCAAGGGCTGGGTACACCATGCCGTGCTGGCAGATTACGCCGACTTATCCGGCGTACAGGTCTATATTGCCGGGCGCTTCGACATGGCCAAGGTAGCCCGCGACGATTTCTTTGAGCGTGGCCTGACTAAAGAAAACCTGTTTGGCGATGCCTACGCGTTTATTTAATCTCACACACTGACAGTGGTCATAATGAAAATAATACGTCCACTTACTTTACTGACTTTTAGCGCCAGCCTGTCATTACAGGCTGCTCAGCCTGAATATGTTGATCAGTCTCAACTGCATGATATTGCGGCCAATGTTTCTGCCCAGCGGATAGAACAGGATATTGAGAAGCTGGTAAGCTTTGGCACCCGCCACACGCTCTCTGAAACTGAGTCAGACACTCGCGGCATTGGTGCCGCGCGCCGCTGGATCAAAGCCGAGTTTGAGCGCATTTCTGCCGCCTGTGGCAATTGTCTGGAAGTGTATTACAGCTCTGCCACCATCAGTGGTGAAAAACGCATTCCTGATCCGGTTGAGGTCGTCAGCGTGATTGCTGTACAACGCGGTGTCAGCGATCCGGACCGCTATGTATTGATGTCGGGAGACATTGATTCGCGGGTTTCTGATGTGATGGATGCCACCTCAGACTCTCCCGGAGCGAATGACAATGCCTCAGGAGTAGCCGGCACGCTGGAAGCTGCCCGTGTACTCAGCCAGTATCGTTTTAACGGCAGCATTGTTTATGCCGCGTTGTCTGGTGAAGAGCAGGGCTTATTTGGCGGTAAAATTCTGGCTGAACAAGCCGCTAAAGATGGCTGGCGGTTAAAAGCCGTGCTGAATAACGACATGATTGGCAACATTGAAGGGATCAACGGGGTAATTAACAACACCACTGCCCGGATTTTTGCCGAAGGCACGCGTCAGACTGAAACTGACCGCGAAGCCACCATTCGTCGCTTTACCGGCGGTGAGGTAGACTCACCGAGTCGCAACCTGGCCCGTTATATTGATTTAGTCGCTGACCGCTATATTCCTAATCTGGATACCATGGTGGTTTACCGCCTCGACAGATTCGGCCGCGGTGGGCACCATCGCCCGTTCAACGACCTCGGCTTTCCTGGCGTTCGGATCATGGAAACCAACGAAAACTACGTGCGCCAGCACCAGGACTTACGCGAAGAGAACGGTATCAAATACGGCGATACCATTGACGGGGTTAACTTTGATTACGCTGCTAAACTTACTGCACTAAATGCGGTAAGCCTGGCCAGTATGGCCTGGGCTCCCAATCCGCCTGCCGGAGTGAGCATTAAAGGAGCGGTAGAACCTTCTACTACCCTGAGCTGGCAGGCTTTGGACAAAGCCCAAAATCCGCATCTGGCCGGCTATAAGATTTACTGGCGCTATACCGACGCTCCGCAGTGGCAGTTTAGTCGATTTGTCGGCGATGTGACCGAATTTACCCTGGAGAACGTAGTGATAGATAACTATTTCTTCGGCGTAGCCAGTGTCAGTAAAGATGGCTTTGAGAGCCCGGTTGTGTTTCCGGGTGCCGCCGGAGCGTTTGGCGAGTAATGATTAAAGAGGTGTGGTTAATATGCAATTAAACGGTGTGGTGATTGGCCTTTTGTCAGCGTGGTTAATGGTATTAACCTTCTCTGCTGCGGCGCAATCGTCCATCACCCTGGTTGCTAACCCCTTACCCACACTGGTTAGCGAAGAGACCGAAAATGCCAGGCTCAATCAACTGGTTGAGCAGGCATTCAGCGAGCTCGGCATAGAGGTCACTCTGGCAGTAGACCGCCCTGCTTTTTCTGGCAGCGGTTTGCTCACTGGCAAGTACGACGGTGAATTTGCTCATCTTGCCCTGCAGGAAAAGCGGGACAACCTGCTCTACAGCAAAGCCTATCTACCCGCCCTGCTGTATGTCGCCAGCCGTAAATATCCACTCGATGAAGTCACTCAGTTTTCCCACATTCGTAATAGCCGGGTGGCAACCACCAACCGCATTGCCAACACGCCGGCAATGCGCAATATTAAGGCAGTATCCTGGGTGCGTAATCCGGCCCTTTTCGACATGTTTAGTCAACTGTCAGAAAAACGAGCGGATTATGTTTTTGAAGACTGGCTGGTAATCGCCGAGTTTAACCGGATGCTCACTAACGATGGTGAAAAGCCTTTATACGTCTCACCCTATCCGTTGGTCAAGTCAGCGGTAACAGTCAGCCTGCGCAAGGATTATCCCAATGCCCGACAGCTGCTGGATAAATTTGATAGTTATATTCATGATATCCAGCGCGATGGCCGTTTTAACCTTGCTATGGCAGTAAGCTGGACCAGCATGGATATCAATGGTGACGGCACTGCAGACTGGATAACCAGCGCGCAAATGCACCATGACGATGTACCGCCCATGTCGCAGAAAGGCGTGCTGCCACTGGATAAAACCAAACCGGGCGAAGCCTCTTTGTTTGTAATAGATGGTGAGCAATTCAGCAACTGGCCCGATGCCCAGGCAAAGCTTAACGACCAACCGGTACTGCCCCGCTCCACTTTACTGGATCGCGAAGTCTACAAGCGCATGCTACAGCGTTGGTAACCGTTAACTCAGCCAGTTTATTGATATCCGACAACCCCCTCTTCTTGTTGTAGCGTGCTTGCGCACACGCCCTTTGAAGTAACATAGGCCGGCTTCTGGCAAGAGGCAGAGCGAGAGTTGCCCGTAATTTGACTCAGACAAAGTTTATAAGTATTCACACACCACCCTGCGGTTTTTGCTGTTCTGTGCGGGCCTTTAAACGGATCTGTAAATGACCCGTCACCTTCTGAAGGATCGGATGGATGGGGCGCCACTAAGGCACCTTTTGTCTCGATGAACGACCGCCAGCAGTTCGACATCATTGTGTCATGAAGAGGCATGACTGTATTTGCCACCATCAGGTGAGAAAACTGAACACCATCAATACTGGAAAGCAAGGGATGTATCTTAAAATCTAACTCAGGATTATGGCTCGAGGGGTTAACCCCGTCCGCAATAGAGACTTCAAAGGTGATAGCATTCTCTTTCCCATAGATTCTGGTGGCTCTTAGCGACTGTCTTGTTGGATCAGGACTAATAAAGAACGAGCCATCAGCCAGCGAAAGCTCAAATGACGGTTTGTTGGCAAAGTCTTTATTGACAAACCAGTTCCAACTTCTGCCATCCATTCTAGCCAGAATACCCTGAGTAATTTGCTGGAAAACGGTTTGCCGCCTCTCCAGTGAGCTAAGTAACTTGGTAGGATGCTGTCGGCAAGCGCTCTCTTCGCTGTTTGCGTGCTCGCTGTTAAGCGAGCTAGCATTAGCTAGACTGCCTGTGGCCAGATACGCTGACAGGATAAATGCCCCTAATTTCTTCACAAGAATTCCTTTTTATTATGAAATTTAAACGCGAGTATCGCCAAAAGGGGCTATTTGTCAATCGATTAGCAATTTGAAAGCAGTACCTCAAAAAAGTTAGAAAGCAGGTTTACCACTGCGAACCACGCCACTGACCAACCCATTCGCCATTTTGCAGGATTTCTTCAACACTGCTGAAAGGGGCTGTTGTGGTAGCCATAAACAACCGGTACTCGCCGCGACTATCTTCAAACACGTAGGTCCCTTTGGTGTCGGGACCGGCAATGAGCTTTAATCGGTTTGATACGCTTTGTTGCACTGTACCTTGTGAGTACGTTTGTGACATGGTGCTAGCCTTAATGATTGGTTCAATTTAACAGACCGTGCTTACTGTCAATTACTTTCAACATTAAAAAAATGACTGTAAGCCAGTTTGCGCACGGCCGAGTATCAGGCCATGAATATCGTAAGTCCCCTCGTAGGTATTCACGGTCTCCAGGTTCAGCATATGGCGCATAATATGGTATTCGTCAGAGATCCCATTACCACCATGCATGTCCCGCGCTTTTCTGGCAATTTCCAGCGCTTTACCGCAGTTATTGCGCTTTATCAGGGATATCATTGCCGGGTCAAACTGCCCTGCATCGATCAATTGGCCAACTCTGTGTGCCGCCTGTAAGCCCAGCGTAATTTCGGTTTGCATATCTGCCAGTTTAGTTTGAAACAACTGAGTTTGCGCCAGTGGCTTGCCAAATTGTTTGCGGTCCAGACCATACTGCCGGGCCGCATGCCAGCAAAACTCAGCGGCGCCCATGGCTCCCCAGGCGATACCATAACGGGCCATGTTCAGGCAACTGAAAGGCCCTTTCAGGCCGCTTACCCCGGGCAGCCTGTTTTGCTCAGGCACAAATACCTCGTCCATGACTATTTCGCCGGTGATAGAGGCTTTAAGCGACAATTTACCGCTAATTTCTGGTGTAGACAGCCCCGGCATACCGCGCTCAAGAATAAAGCCACAGATTGCATTATTCTGCGCCGTATTTTTAGCCCACACCACACAAATATCAGCGATGGGTGAATTGGTGATCCACATTTTGCTGCCACTTATACGATAGCCGCCTTCAACCGGTTCAGCCCGGGTTTCCATACTGGCCGGATCGGAACCGGCATTAGGTTCGGTTAAACCAAAGCAACCAATCATCTTGCCACTAGCGAGCTCTGGCAGGTATTTTTGTTTTTGCTCTTCGCTACCAAATTGGTAAATAGGATGCATAACCAATGAAGACTGCACGCTCATGGCGCTGCGGTAGCTGCTGTCTACCCGTTCGACTTCACGGGCAATCAACCCATAGGCCACATAACTTACACCGGCACAGCCATAACCATTGATGGTGGCGCCCAGTAAACCCATGTCGCCAAACCGGCGCATNATNTCAGGGTCAAACCGNCCCTCNCGNTTAGCNTNTAAAATACCNGGNTGCAGGGTTTCCTGACAAAACTGATGGGCCGAGTCGCGCAGCATACGCTCCTCATCACTAAGTTGAGCATCCAGCATTAACATATCCTGCCAATAAGGGTTAACCGACATCCTCATCTCCTGTTTATCGTATTTGTAGGGTCGCTTTAGATAAGCTTTTATAGTTAGCTTTNGTGNGNANCATTATACACTTTACGNCCTGTAGCCTGNCTAAATCCCGCTTAAAGGCAGCGCAGTAGTGTACTTGATTTGTTCCATTGCAAAGCTCGAGGTGACATCTCCCATGGGCATATTTTTGATCAGGCGCTTATAGAAATGATCAAAGCTTTGCATATCCGCCACTATTACCTTGAGCATGTAATCGTACTCGCCGGACATCCGGTAAAACTCTACCACTTCCTCAAAAGCGCTGCAGTGCCGGGCGAATTCGTTTAACCATTGCTCATCATGCCGGGCAGCTTTTACCTGCACAAAAACAGTAAGCTTTAAGCCCAGCGCTTCGGCATCAAGCAGGGCAACTTTGCGGCTGATTGGCCCTTGCTGTTGCAGGCGCTGAATGCGGCGCCAGCAGGGTGTGGTGGTAAGCCCGACCTGTTCAGCAATGTCCTGTACAGCTATCTCACTGTCCCGTTGCAACAGGGCGAGTATTTTTTTATCGGTGGCATCCATAGAATTATTTTCTAATAAAATTTATTTATTGAGTTTCAATATTCACCAACCATGACATTCATCGAAACTTTTAGCAACGCTTTGCTTAGCTAACAGAGCATACTTTTAGTCTCTTTTCATTGCTCTACCGGATATCTGATATGTTTGATTCACCAGCGGCGTACTCTCAGCCTAACGCTTTTCGCCAGTGTATTACTGAAACTATTGGCAATACACCGCTGGTGCGGCTCAACCGCTTACCTGGAATGCGGGGTACCCGGGCTACGGTGCTGGCCAAGCTGGAATATTTCAATCCGGCGGGTTCGATAAAAGACCGGGCTGCGCTGTCTATGCTGGAAGATTTGTTGCGCCAGCATAACGGCAATGTCAGGCATATTATTGAAGCCACCTCTGGCAACAGCGGGGTAGCCTGTGCCTGGTTAGGTGCTGTGTACGACATCCCGGTTACCATTGTTATGCCAGAACATATGTCCCGCGAACGACAATTGATGATCCGTCATTATGGCGCCAATTTAATTACCACGCCCCGGCGCGATGGCATGCCTGGTGCCATTGCTCACGCGCACAATCTGTTAAATGACATAAAAGGTGCGGTATCCATGGACCAGTTTGCCAATCCTGCCAATGCCGCAGCGCATCAGAACACCACGGCGCGTGAAGTATGGCAACAAACCAACGGACACATTGATGCGCTTGTTGCCTGTATGGGTACCGGCGGCACGCTCACCGGCATGGCGCGCTTTCTGAAAGTCCACAACCCGGCGATTAAAATTATTGCGGCGGAGCCCAGCGCCTGCCCTTTGTTAAGCAAAGGCGAAGGTGGCGAACATGCTATTCAGGGCGTTAATCCAGGGCACATTCCAAAGGGTCTGGATCGTAGCCTGATTGATGAAGTACTGACCGTGGATTGTCAGCAGGCTATTGAAACCGCCCGGCTATTGGCCCGTAAGGAAGGCATGGCGGCAGGCATATCATCCGGCGCCACTGTAGCCGCGGCGCTGGCACTGGGTAGCAGAATTGAATTACAAGGCAAAACCATTGTAGCCATACTGGCAGATAGTGCCGAGCGGTATTTTTCTACCAACCTGTTTGCGTAAGATAACTAGCCCAGCTTGTGCCACCATGGCACGCTAAAATCAACATCACCGGCGGGGATTTCAACGGCGTTGGGCCTGACAAACCCAAGCCACCAGGTATTAGCGATTTCTTTATCGAAAAACACCAGTTGCTGTTTTTCGCTGTATGCCTTATACGCATTAAAATACGCTTCGATTGGTAACATAGGGTGACTGTGGTCAAACACCACGCGACCGCCGTGAGTTTTATATAAATGCGCATCGACGGCAAATTGCAGGGCTGCAAACTCGGCCAGTTCATCGAGTTTCTCACCGTTTAACGATTCACTACCAAAAGCCTTTTTAAACGAAGCAACAAATTCCGGCGCGGCCGTCAGGTTGTTGTTGGCGGCATAGTCGCGCACAAAGTGGTGCTCGACAAACTCAACAATCTTAGTGAAGTTTTGTAACTCCCGGCGCTCTGCGCCCATGGGATCCTCTTGCAGACTGGCCAGCTCTTCTTCAGTAGGCTTAAAGTCGCTTTCTGTCAGGGTATGGGAACCAACAGACACCACGGGTTTATCATCTGCCAGCGAAGGAGATAACTGGAAACAACAAATGAGTAATAAGAAAAATTGCAAAACGCGCTTCATGGCCACTATGCTCTTTACACACATTCGCCATGCAGGACGTAAGCGTACCGCTCACAGCTAGTGTGATTGGTTTACCAGTAAACCACCAGAGTGATGGTTCAGAATAGAGAAGGCCCCTACCTTTCGGTAGGGGCCTCACAAATTATTTAGATGGCTTGTACGTTAGCCGCCTGCAGACCTTTTTGTCCTTGTTCAACTTCAAATTGAACTTTCTGACCTTCTACCAGGGTTTTATACCCATCGGAGATGATTGCACGAAAATGAACAAATACGTCTTTACCGCCGTCGTCCTGCGTTAAAAAGCCATAACCTTTTTCAGCATTAAACCACTTAACGGTACCAGTTACTTTAGACATGAAAACCTCAAAAAAACTCTGTAAAACCTTTGTGCCATGTGACACGAACTTGCTTCTTTAACTAGGGGTGACTCACGGCAAAACTATCAAACAGGTCATACAGCGCTAACTTCCATTAGCGTTTATAACTGCGCGACGTTAGTAACGAACGAAAGCACAACTATTTAAAGAACAATACCACTATAACCACACCCTGAGTAAATTGATACTAAAATCACCCAAACTCTTATAAATTCATTAAAAATTAATTTTAAGGTCATATAGAAATAACTGTTTCGCCTGCAAAATTTGGTCTTTCAGTCAGGTTTTGAACTCAGCGACGGCCCTTCCACCAGGCCACAAACCAGCAGCCACTGCCCAGTAAAGCCAAACCGGCCGACAGGCTCCAGTGAGCCGGATACAACGGCAGAATCGCCGCTACAATAATGAGAGTCGCGCCCACAATACTAAAGTGCAGCGCCTTCTGTGCCCGTTTTTGTTGCTGCAATAGTGCGGCATTAGCCTGCTGCTGTTTTTCCGGAAAGTGCTTCACCTGTTTAAGCGTGTCATACAGCAAATCCGGCATATCCGGCAGCTTTTCGCTCCAGTACGGCAAGTTAGACTTCACCTTGGAAAACATTGCTCTTACACCAATTTGCTCGCGCATCCAGTTTTCCAGGAAAGGTTTGGCGGTCTGCCATAAATCAAGCTGCGGATATAGCTGGCGGCCGAGGCCTTCTATATAAAGCAGTGTTTTTTGCAGCAACACCAGTTGCGGCTGCACCACCATATTAAAACGCCGTGCGGTATTAAATAGCTGAACCAGCACATTACCAAACGAGATTTCGGCCAGCGGCTTCTGGAAAATCGGTTCGCAAACCGTGCGGATAGCTACCTCAAATTCATCAATATTGGTATCCGAGGGTACCCAGCCAGAATCGGCATGTAATTGCGCGACCTTTCGATAGTCACGATTGAAAAACGCAATAAAGTTCTCGGCCAGGTAACGTTTGTCTTCCTGGTTGAGGGTGCCGACAATGCCAAAGTCGATGGCAATGTACTGTGGATTTTGCGGGTTTTCCCGCGACACAAAGATATTGCCCGGATGCATGTCTGCGTGGAAAAAGCTGTCACGGAATACCTGGGTAAAGAACACCTCAACGCCGCGCTCGGCGAGAATTCGAAGATTGGTATCCTGCTCTATCAGCGCTTCGATATTAGAAATAGGAATGCCGTAGATGCGCTCCATGACCAACACGTTTTTAGTACAGTAATCACTGTAAATACTGGGCACGTATAAGGCTTCGGAACCTTCAAAATTGCGTCCTAACTGCATACCGTTAGCCGCTTCGCGGTTGAGGTCGAGTTCGTCCACAATAGTTTTTTCGTACTCTTTCACCACTTCAACCGGGCGCAAACGCTTGCCATCAGGTAACCACTTCTGCAGCACTTTGGCAAAGGTCAGCATTAGCTCGGTATCGGCTTTAATAGTTTTGCGAATATCGGGTCGCAGTACTTTTACCACTACGTCGGTGTTGCAGTCTTTCAGTTTCGCCGCGTGCACCTGGGCAATACTGGCCGAGGCAAGTGGTGTTTCACTAAACTCGCTGAACACCTGATCGAGAGAAGCAATATTCAGCGCTTTAAGAATAATGGCCGTGGCACGCTCACTGTCAAACGGTTTTACCCGGTCCTGCAGCATGGCCAGTTCATTGGCAATTTCCGGCGGCAGTAAATCACGCCGGGTCGACAACATCTGACCAAATTTAATAAACACCGGTCCCAGCGCCTGTAATGCCAGGGTTAGCCGGGCGCCGGCATTTTTCTCTTTGTGCTGGTTACGGATCCAAAAGATACTCATGCGCATCAGGCGCACATACCAGGGCAACCACTTGGCTGGGATCAGTTCGTCCAGACCATGCTCGAGCATGACCCGGTTAATATGGTAAATCCTCAGTAACTGCATAGTTCCTACTGTTTGCTCCGTTCCAGTCGCTCAAGACGCGCTTCGAAACGCTCGGCATCATCACGCAGACTGCTCACCTGATCGGAAAAATGCATCACCGCCAGTTTATGGGCCGCTAGTTGTTTTTCATCGGTAAGCGCGCTCCCCAGAATGGCCTCGGCTTTACGGCCGGCTTTCTGCAGCTGCGCCTGGGCTTTGGCTGCTAAACCAAATAACTCGTGAGCAATTACATCATTGGTTCGAATGGCCAGTTGCTCTTCCAAATCAATATTCAGTGACTGTAGTAAACCAGAAAACGCCTGAGCAATGGCCAGCTCGCCATTCACTTCCAGCTCACCGCTTTTAATCAACCGGGTTAACTGACTGGTGTCACGAAGGCTGGGTAGTACGCTCAAACGGGTTTTGATAATGCATTCATCATCGCCAGCCGGGCCCGGCGAATCGGCCAGAGCCAGCACATCAACCTTGCTGGAAAACACCAATGCAAAGCGCTGTTGCAGGTCGTCGAGCTCAACTACCAGTCGCTTGCCTTGCAGTTGGCTTAGCTTTGGCGCTGCGTCAGGATCAAGCGACAGCACTTTATTCAGTGCTGTTTCAATAGTGGCAGTAAGCAGAGGTACCGCGGGCATTAAAATTTATAACCCCGGTGCAAGGCTACAATTCCACCGGTCAGATTCTGGTAATCACAGTGTTCAAAGCCCGCATTCTCAAACATGGATTTAAGCGTATCCTGATCCGGGTGCATGCGAATAGACTCAGCCAGATACTGGTAACTCTCGCGATCGTTGGCAACCAGTTGTCCCATGGTGGGCAGGATATTAAATGAATACCAGTCGTAGGTTTTCGACAGCATTTCGTTGGTGGGTTTGGAAAACTCCAGCACCAACAGGCGGCCACCGGGTTTCAGAATCCGAAAGATCGAGGCCAGCGCTTTATCTTTATCGGTAACATTACGCAGGCCAAAGGCCATGGTTACCAAATCAAAATGATTATCCGGAAATGGCAGTGCTTCAGCATTCGCCTGCACATAGTTGACATTGCCAACCACGCCTTTATCACGTAGTTTGTCACGGCCAACCGATAGCATGGAATGGTTAATATCGGCCAGGACTACCTCACCAGCCGGACCAACCAAACGGGAAAANTTNGCAGCCAGATCNCCGGTNCCACCNGCCAGATCGAGCACCTTCTGGCCACTCTTAATACCACTACANTCTATNGTGTAGCGTTTCCATAAACGATGAATGCCCATCGACATAAANTCGTTCATNACATCGTATTTNGCTGCAACGGAATCAAAGACACCGGCTACCATNGACGCCTTTTTAGTCCGGTCGACAGTTTTAAAGCCGAANTGCGTCGATTGTTCAGATGAANNGGTTTNNTCACTNTTTGGTGTTTGTTGTTCTGACATGGNTAANTTCTTCTTTTTAGAGTCCGGGATCTCANNACCCTGAAAGCGCGAGAAAGAATGATGAGCCGGCTGATGCAATGCGGCAAGTGTAACCAAAACCGNGGGCGCTTACCATCCTGTTCATGANGACTTNCCNGATGTTATTGACCGGGCGCAACNANNGCCGGTAACTCGGCCAGNGAGTTTANCACCCTGTCCGGGTGATAANGCTGAATGTCCTCGCCNTGGTTATANCCNTAGGGTAACGCGAAGACCGCACAACCNGCNGCTCTCGCCGCATGAATATCNGATTTTGAGTCNCCAATCATCAGCGCTTGCGANGGNNTACCACCCAGNTTATCCAANGCNAACAGCAAAGGGNCTGNNTGAGGCTTTTTNTGCNCNCAGGTATCACCGCTNACCACTACCGAAAAATANNGGNNCAGCCCTTTNTCNGCCANNAAAGGCAAGGTAAANGCTTCGGCTTTGTTNGTCACGCANGCNAGTTTATANCCNTTTGCNGTTAACCATTNNAGGGCCGGTATCACGCCCTCATAAACNGTGCTGCGTTTGNCGTTATGCGCTTTATAAGCGGCCANAAATGCCTGGTAGGCNGGGGTAAACAGACNCTCGTCGGGNNGCTCGTCCATGNTGCCTGATACCGCGCGCTGCATNAGCTTCTCGATACCNTTGCCCACCCAGCAGCGCACNGCNTCNACGCCNCGGGNNGGCAAACCTACNGNCTGCATNGCNANATCNACGCAATANGCNAGGTCCGGCACGCTGTCTACCAGCGTGCCGTCGAGGTCAAACAAAATAAAGGGGTAGTGCTTTTCTTCCATGGCGGATGACCTTGTTTATTTAAACGCGGTTATCACCGCAGCTGTAGGCCAGAATCTGACTCAGCTCTTGCAGGCTTCGTCCACTCTGGGCCTGCCAGTCAGCAAAGGTATTGGCGATAGTGGTAAGGCTTTGCTTTGATGTAAGGCCGCCACTGATCAGATCATAAGCCCGAAAGTAACCTTCCACATCACGGCTCAGTAGAAACGTGTCGATTCCCAGTGCACGCAGTGCATAAGGGCCGGTGTTGCCGCCCAGTCGCGCTCCGTGCTTTTTAAGGTGGGCCCACAAGTCGATCACAGCCGCGCCGGTAAACTGACTGGCAAATTCACCAAAGCTTCCGTGCGACAAACGAATGTCATTAAGCATCAGCGCGTTGTCGCGGATCGTCATAACTTTTTTAAGGTTACGCACGATCCGTTTATCCGTGGCCCGCTGTTCGAGCATTTCATCGGACATNAANAGCACCTTTTCAACCTCGAAGTTAAAAAACAGCGCTTCAAATTCCGGCCACTTTTGCTCAATCACGCGCCATACGAAGCCTGACTGAAAGACTTTTTTGGTNAANGCCGAGAGTACCCTGTCGTCNCTCAACGCTTTAACGCCAGCCGGTGATAAGGGCTGACTAACCAGCGCTTCCAGCCCCCGCTCGCCGCCCTTTCGTTCAGCCGCCCGGGCATAGATAGCGGCAAATGNTTCCGCCGCCATCAGGCACCTGTCGCCNCAATACCGTTATGGCGAAGCAGTGCGTCTACTTTAGGCTCGCGCCCTCTGAAGGCGACAAATAAATCCATTGGCTCACGACTGCCGCCCATTTCAAGAATATTGTGCAGGAAGTCGGCNCCCGTTTGCGGATTGAAGATCCCTTCTTCCTCGAACCGGCTGAACGCATCGGCAGACAANACTTCTGCCCATTTGTANCTGTANTAACCGGCTGCATAACCACCGGCAAANATNTGCCCGAAGCTGTGCTGGAAACGATTNAACGANGGNGGCTGNAGCACNGCNACTTCGTTGCGAACCTGCGANAGNACNTGNTGAACATCCACATGCTCGCCGTCTTCCATNTGGAGCAGGAAGTCGAACAGGCTGAACTCCAGTTGACGGATCATTTGCATNGCGGCCTGATAATCCCGGGCGGCCAGCATTTTATCCAGTAATTCTTTAGGTAGCGGCTCGCCGGTTTCGTAGTGACCGGAGATAAAGCCCAGAGCNTCTTCCTGCCAGCACCAGTTTTCCAGGAACTGACTGGGTAATTCAACCGCATCCCANGGCACGCCATTAATGCCGGATACCCCGGGCACTGACATTTGCGTAAGCATGTGATGAATACCATGACCAAATTCGTGGAATAAGGTTACCACTTCATCATGGGTAAACAGGGCTGGCTTATCGCCGACCGGCCCGTTGAAGTTACAGGTGAGGTACGCCACCGGTGTTTGCAGATCGCCACTGGCCTGAAAACGGCGCACACGGCACTCATCCATCCAGGCGCCGCCACGCTTTTTAGGACGAGCGTAGAGGTCGAGGTAGAACTGCCCGCGCAGGGTGTCGTCTTTGTCGGTAATAGAGAACAGGCGCACATCTTTGTGCCAGGTATCGGCATTTTCGACTTCGGTAATAGTCAGGCCATAGAGTTTCTCTACCACCGTAAATAAGCCGGCCAGCGCTTTGCTCTGGGGGAAATACGGCCGCAGTATTTCATCTGAAATACTGTAACGCTCCTGCTTCAGTTTCTCGCTGTAATAGGGTACATCCCAGGCTTCAAGTTCGTCCATCTGATGCTTTTCAGCAGCGTAAGCCCGCACTTCTGCCAGTTCTTTTTCTGCCTGGGGTTTGGACTTTGCCGCGAGGTCGCGCAGAAAGCCCACTACCTGTGAGGTTGAATTGGCCATTTTGGTAGCCAGAGAGCGCTCTGCGTAGCTGGCAAAGCCTAATAGTGATGCGATTTCTGAACGCAGGGCCAGCGTTTCGTTGATAATTTCAGTGTTATCCCACTCACCGGCATTCGGCCCCTGATCGGATGCACGGGTTGCATAAGCACGGTACATTTCCTCGCGCAGCGCACGGTTATCGGCATACAACATTACCGGCAAATAGCTGGGAATATCCAGCGTGAACAACCAGCCCTGTAAATCTTTCTGATGGGCAGCCTGTTGCGCGGCGTCGAGCGCCGACTCTGGCAACCCGGCCAGCTCTGACTCATCGGTAATATGTTTGGTCCAGCCCATGGTGGCATCCATCACATTATTGCTGAAGGTCGACGATAACTCAGATAAACGCGCCTGAATTTGCGCAAAACGCTGTTTTTTCTCAGCCGGCAGCGCCACACCAGACAAGGTGAAGTCGCGTAACGTGTTATCAATAACCTTACGCTGCGATTCATCCAGTTGCAGATACTCATCGCTGTCGCGCAGGGCCTTGTATGCCTGAAACAACCCTTCATGCTGCCCCACCCAGGTGCCGTATTCCGACAGCAGCGGNAAACAGGCATCGTGGGCTTCACGCAGTTCATCGCTGCTGACTACCGAATTCATGTGCGACACCGGCGACCAGACTTTGCCCAGTACATCGTCGGCTTCATCGATTTTGCTTACCACATTGGCATAAGAATAATCACCACTGGCAACNACCGCCTCGATGGTTTGCTTACAATCTTCNATTGCTTTGGTAACCGCAGGCTTCACCTGATCCGGGGTAATTTGAGAAAAACGTGGCAGGCCATCTACCTGTTCGAGTGCAAGTGTAGTCATAGTCGTTATTAGGATCCGTTGCCAAATTAATATTGCTTTAGTGATGGGGTTCANAGGCTAAAAAAACAAGCCCCGCANCGAGCGGGGCCTGGACTTTTTACGTGATGGATTCANTTTGGTTCAGTCAGTGGCATTTCAGGNATTAGCGCTGCAATCCGCGCGAAAATAAATGCACTGCAACCGGGCCTAACTGATACTNACACGCTGCGTATTATCAACCGGATTAGCCGGACGTGGGATAAGAACCCGTAACACACCGTTGTNATANCGTGCTACCACATCAGCATTGTCGNTAANGGCAAAGGGTAAGGCGACAACCCGCCTGAAGCTNCCACTNCGACGCTCTCTGACATGNAAGCCTTCGTCTGTTGTGGATTCCTGTTCCTGCTTACGCATACCTGANANCACTAAACGGTCTTGCTGAACTTCCAGATNAATNTCTTCTTTNTTCATGTCCGGCAAGTCNGCNGTTAACTCAAGGCCTTCTTTNGTTTCTTTNAANTCCAGCGCNGGCATATAACCGTTATCGCCAGCGGCGAAGCCTGCCATAGCCGGAAAACCAGCAAAGAAATCATCAAAAACACGATCAATTTCGCCTTTTAATGCACCAGGGTGATTACGACCAAACACACTTGGAAATAANCTCATAACCCCTCCTTAATCGNTACCGATAGTTAGCTAACCTGTCCTCAGGTACTNTNCCTNCATCGTTTNANGATGAGNGAATTTATTGCTCCCTGCATCATAAATATGGTTGGCCGAAGNANGGTTTTCAAGCTGNCANAANGTNAGTNATTGCGCTACNTCAAGCTTTNTAAACTGTCNGATTAACTCCCCTGTTGNGCCTTAAATTTGGCATAGAAAGGNTGTCTTATCATGAGCTTTTCNAATTCCTGGCGGGAGACTGCCGGGCTAAAAATNTACCCCTGNATNTTGTCGCANNGCATAGCCTGAAGNCAACGCAAGTCNNCNTCTTCCTCNACNCCTTCAGCAACCACTTCAATACCCAGNTTCTTNCANCTCACAATCAGATTNTGGATAAANTCCTGCCGGNGACTNTCGGTATGCAGNTTATCNATCATNACCTTGTCGAGCTTCAGNGTATCGATGGGCAATTTAGACAGNTACGAAAACGACGTAAAGCCAGCNCCNAAATCATCAACGGCNAGTCTNACTCCGAGTAANTTNAGTTGCCANANNAGCTCTTCAAGGTAGTGNGAGTTTTCAGCCAGNGCGGTTTCGGTNAGTTCNAGTTCAATAAANGAAGGAGGCANATAATANTGCTGCAAACGNTCACCAATAAACTCCACAATANGCGAAGACTGTAACTGTTTGGCAGAGATATTAATNGCNATNCTGTCGAGCTCAGNACTNAAGCGTCTTANTTCGCTGGCGACTTTAAANCCCTGATCCAGNACCCATTCNCCAATGGCTTCTATCTGACCGTCCAGCTCCGNCAGGCGAACGAACTCNGAAGGGGGNACCCAGCCTAAACTGTGATGTTGCCAGCGCAGCANCACTTCAGCACTATTNATCATNCCNGAGCTNAGCTGCACTTTGGGCTGATANGCCAGCTTAAACTCCTGATTNCGCAANCCACTNTGNACCTCTGCGCTGAGCTGCTGCTGTCGACGGTACTGCGTAATAGTGGAGTTATCCAGCTGCGAAATACTGATACGATGACTGTCGCGAACGATGGTATCAACCAGGCTGCTGATCAGAATATCGTGGTCAAGCTGCGAATCCCTGAGGTTTCGAAACCCCACGCCTATGTGGCAAAATACTGATACCCCTTTGATGGCAAAGGTACGCTGCAACTGCTGGCGAATCTGGCAACACAGAGAGCGCGTTATTTCGGTGGTGGATTCTTTAAGATACAGCGCAAACACTCCAGCCTGAGTGCGTTGTAGCAAGTGTGGCTGCGTGACCATATATTCCAGACGCTGGCCAATATAGGCTTCGGTATCCAGCGATGCAGCTTCCCCATGGGCCAGGCTGATGTCTGAAACGTTCATAAGCTTAATCAGCACCACCGACTCGTAATCACGCAGATTTGGCTTATCATTTTCGTGATCAAAGTCGGCCAGTTGTTGCGCCGATGTTTTTTGTCCTCCCTCGCTGCACTGATTAAGCACTTTTACCACTTCATTACGCAAATCCTGGCGATTCCAGGGCTTGGTGAGATACTTTGTCAGCATACGCTGATTGAGTAATTCTACTGCCGCCTGTAAATCGCCTTCACCGCTGAGCATAAAGATGTGCGTATCGGGAGAGTATTGTTTAGCAAATCGCACCAGATCGACGCCATTCACGTCAGGCATCTTATGATCGGTGATTAACAGAGCGACATCCTGCTCGCGCAATACAGACATAGCTTTGCGACCAGAAGTGGTTGTAGTGATGCAGCAGTTAAGATCTTTAAGTTCACGTTTGAGGGCGTTGACCACGCCTTTTTCGTCATCTACCAGCAGTAAATTAAGTGCTTTTTCTGGACTAGCACTCTGGGTATCACAAGCCATGCTATCTACCTCTTTTATGATAACAATAATCCGATGTGCGATTCCTTGCAGACAGATAATTCATGTTGTTGTCACAAATTAGCACAATGTCACTAATGTCGCAAATTATACATATTGCTTAATTGCCATATTTGATTAACAATGCTATAAATGGGTCTCGATGAAAACTTAAGCAACGAGGATCAACTGTGAAAACACTGACATCCGGCGAAATTGCCGAATATTGTGACGTTAATCTCCGAACGGTTATCCGATGGTTGGAAAGCGGCAAGTTAAAAGGGTTTAAATTACCAGGTCGTGGTAACAACCGGGTTCTGATCAACGATTTTATCGATTTTCTGGAACGCCATAATATGCCGATACCGGATAACCTGAAGCCCGAGGCTTCACCACTCATCCTGATTGTTGATGACGAACTACCGGTAGCTAAATCTATCCAGCGGGTGGCGCGTCGCGCAGGTTACGACACGCTGATTGCCACCGGCGGATTTCAGGCAGGCATGATGCTGAGCCAGCACTCGCCACGGGTGATGACCCTTGATTTAAGCATGCCCGGAATGGACGGCTATAGTGTATTGCAATACACCCGTGAACAAGAGTCACAACGTGGCCTGAAAATTATAGTGATTTCGGCGCTTGATGACGCGAGCCTGGAAAAGGCTAAAGAACTCGGCGCTGACGCCACCCTTACCAAACCCTTTTCAAATCACGATCTGACCCAGCTGTTTGAAGAGTTCATGCAGGTATAAACGGTAGTTCAAAGCGGAGAGCAATATGAAATTTGTGCTTGTTATTCTGGCTATTCTGGGAGCGTCGAACGCATTTGCCGACACAGGCAAACAGACGCCTGCCAACCAGCCGGCACAATACACTTTTGGTGTGGTTCCTCAGCAATCCGCTCATCGACTGGCTCAGATGTGGACACCCCTGCTCCAGCACCTGAAGCAGGAAACCGGTCTGTCATTAAGCTTTATCACTGCCAAAGACATCCCCAGCTTTGAGGATGAGTTAACTGCGGCAAAGTATGATTTAGCTTATATGAACCCCTATCATTATGTTGTGTTTCACAGCAGATCCGGTTATCAGCCGCTGGTGCGGGACTCTGAAAAAGGCCTGCGGGGGATTATCGTGACCCGCAAAGACAGCCACATCACCGACATTGAACAGTTACAGGGGGCAACCCTCGCTTTTCCTGCCCCTGCCGCTTTTGCAGCCAGTATTATTCCACGTGCCGAACTCAATCGTGCAGGCATAAGTATTAGTCCGCGTTATGTAAATTCTCACGATTCGGTCTATCTTAATGTTATTAAAGAACTCTTTCCGGCAGGGGGCGGCATTATCCGATCACTGGAACATATACCTGCATCACAACGCTCACAACTTAAAATATTATGGCAAAGTAAAGCCTATACCAGTCATGCGATTGCTGCGCACAGCAGGGTTCCCCTTGCCCACCAGAAACTACTGATTGCCGCGCTTGAAAAACTGGTAACCACCGAAAAAGGCAGAGCCTTACTCAAACAGTTGAATTTTAATCGNCTNGATGCCGCNGAAGATAAAGACTGGAACGACATCCGCGCGTTAGGCATTAATTCGCTNTCGAGACCGGATATCTGAGCCANCATCATGCGCCTGTCATTACGTACCAAAACCATCGCCGGTACGGCGTTAATNGAAGCAACGCTGCTGCTTGTTCTGATTATAACGAGCCTGACGTTTATTAACGCATTAATCGAAGACAACGTGGTAAAGCGTGCACAAACCACAGCTAACCTGTTTTCGTCGATCACCCGGGNTCCTTTGCTTTCTCTCGACCTGGCTTCGCTTGANGCATCGGTAGAAGAACTCATGAATAACCCGGATATCGNCTACGCCAGGGTGATCGACAGTCAGCAACGGGTGCTTGCTCANCGTAGTCGTGAAGGTATCNCCGATAAGCCGTTTAGTCTGGATACTTCGGTNCAGGGGATTGACGACTCGGTTTATGACACCCGGGAACCGATTACTGTTGCCAACGAATACTTTGGCGAAGTACAAATTGGTATCGACGTGACCTCAGTGCAATCTTCGCTGCTGCAAATTCGCAACTGGATCATCGCNCTGGCGCTGCTGGAAATGGTACTGGTAGCGCTNTTTTCNTTTGGNTTAGGCACTTATCTGACCTCCCAGTTGCACTCTCTGCNTCAGGGGGCCAAAGACATGCTAAAAGCCATNCCCACGCANANNTACAGAAGTGTTTCGATCCCNATNAAAGGCCGTGACGAGCTCTCCGAACTGGCCCTGTCGTTTAATACCCTGGTTAATACACTGGCCGAAGAATATGAAAACAGAAGCGGTGCACAGGACGAACTGAGAGAGTTAAACCGCTCACTGGAAAACAAAGTTAAAGAGCGCACCCAGGCGTTGAGTGATAAAAACGCGGAACTNGAAAATGCCAACAAACACCTGAAAGAAACACAACAGCAACTATTGCAGGCGGAAAAAATGGCCTCAGTGGGTCAGTTAGCCGCTGGTGTAGCNCATGAAATCAATAATCCCATAGGCTTTGTCAGCAGTAACTTAAGCACATTAAAAGACTATTTATCACTGTTCCAAATTNTGCTGGATATGGCGAAGAAGCTTCACAGCGATGAATCCATCGAGGCATTAAAAGCCCGGGTGGATGAACTTCAGGCATTTTATGCGCAGCATGATCTGGACTTTATCGGCGAAGATGTGGNGCCCCTGATCGAAGAGTCAGCAGAGGGGTTACAGCGAGTCAGTGAGATCGTTAAGGACCTGAAAATATTTTCCCGANTCGACTCAGAGGAGTCACNACGGTACGACCTGAATCATTGCCTCAATACCACGCTANCGATGGTNAATAACAAGCTCAAGTATATCTGCAAGGTAGAAAAGCAATTCGCGGATTTGCCCAAGGTGTACTTTAATTTGGGCAAGTTAACTCAGGTCTTTACTAACCTGCTTATCAATGCCGGCCAGGCAATCGAAGCCACCGGTAAGCAGGGNGTAATCAGTATCTCAACAAAGCAGGAAGGCGANTTTGTGAAAGTCCGTATCCAGGACACCGGCTGTGGGATTAGTCAGGAAAATCTCGACAAGCTGTTTAATCCGTTTTTTACCACTAAACCTGAAGGGCAAGGCACCGGGCTGGGCTTGTCTATTACCTATGGGATTATTCAGGAGCATGGCGGCCAGATTCAGGTCTCCAGTACGCCAGGAGAAGGGAGTATCTTTGAACTAGCCTTACCTGTAAACGGTCTGGATGACCACCAGCATACCGTAGCGCAACANTAGCGGTCAGGATCATCGAGGAACTACTATGCCGAACACCGAAGCTGCAACGCCAAGATACTCAGTACTTTGTGTTGATGATGAACAAAATATTTTACGCTCCATCAAGCGAGCGCTGTTTTCATTGAAAATCGATTTGTCCCTGGCAGAGAGCGGTGAAGAAGCCCTGGCGATTATGGCGCAGAAAACCATCCATGTGGTTATTTCGGATATGAAGATGCCTCACATGACCGGCGCAGAACTGCTCGAAAAGGTAGCCGCAAAATACCCGGACACGTTTCGGGTGGTGTTAACCGGCTTTGCGGATATCGATGCTACCATTAAAGCCGTTAATCAGGGTCGTATACATCGTTATCTGCAAAAACCCTGGGACAATCAGGAACTGATTAATACTATCGAAGAAGGTCTCGAGCGCGTCAGGCTCAAAGACGAGAACGCCCGCCTGCAAAAGCTGACCCGCCTGCAAAATGCCAAGTTAAAAGAGGTTAACAACGATTTAGAAAAAACCGTGCTGAAGCGCACGCGGCAAATCAAAGCGGCGCTTAACCGCATTGAAACCCGTAACCGCGCTCTGGAGCAGGTGTTGTTTAATGTGATTTCCATTAATCCGGATATCGACGGCAAATTTGCCATTGAAGTAAGCGAACTCACTAAAAAGCTTGCCGCAAAACTTGGCTGCAGCCCGGATGAAAGAAAACTCTATAGTTACGCNAGCCTGATTGGCGAACTGGGNTTATTAGGCTTACAACCGGAAAACTTCCGCCCGCCGTTTGCCAAACTNACTTATCAGCAGCAAAAAGATTACCTGTCGCAGACTCATCTGGCGAAGATGATTCTGGCACCGGCCGAACATATGCAGCCTATCAGTGAAATCATNGANTTTCAGTTNGAGCACTANAACGGCAGCGGTTTATACCNCAAAGTGGCCANGGAAATTCCGCTGGGCGCGCGCATTCATGCCATCGCCCGCGACTACTGGCGTCTGGTTAGCGGCCGNNTGAGCNCNCAGCGTATGGAGCCAAGAGANGCCAAANNAGAGCTCAAAAAACACCGCAACACCCGCTACGACGGCGANNTTCTTGATNTACTGCTTANCGANCATGANATCGATAANCCCAGCTTTATCGAAAATCACCTNACCAGTGAAGAGNTGANNGNCGGTATGGTACTGGGCAACAACCTNTACAATGATAATCATATTCTGCTGNTNCCNGCCGGCCANGTGTTTTCAGAGGCGACNATCGCNAANCTGAANCAATACGAGCGTGAGCACAAGCGTCANTTTGANATTGTGATTGAAAATGAAAAAAGCGANGAAACTANCTNAGCAGGATTNTNTAGCGTTNTTTGTTCGTCANGCNTAGCGACAGCCATANTAGCGCTGTCGCACTGNTTNGTTTGAGGTGGCCGGCAANTGTTCTTCCGGACGCAGCGTTAACACTTCGTANCCATCGGCTGTAACNGCAATGGTATGTTCCCATTGTGCCGATAATTTTCGNTCGCGGGTAATCACCGTCCAGCCATCTTTTTTCAGTTTGGTTTTATGGGTGCCCTGATTAATCATGGGTTCGATGGTAAACACCATGCCCTCGCGCAAAACCAGTCCGGTACCCGGTGTTCCCACATGCAGTATTTGGGATTCTTCATGCATTTCGCGGCCGATGCCATGACCGCAATACTCCCTGACCACGCTGTAACCATGTTGCTCGGCATGCCGCTGTACGGCGTCACCGATATCGCCAATACGGGCTCCGGGCTTAACCGATTCGATGCCTTTCCACAT
Organism: Alteromonadaceae bacterium; assembly: GCA_002691625.1. GTDB lineage: Bacteria > Pseudomonadota > Gammaproteobacteria > Enterobacterales > Alteromonadaceae > Alteromonas. The sequence continues at coordinate 37,052 of NZIK01000026.1, read as the reverse complement.
CGCTTCGTAGGTGACTTTTACCAGCCGGTGGGCCAGCGGTGAAACTTCACCAATACAGTACATTTTGCTGCTATCNGCAATGTAGCCATTNTTNTCCAGGGTNATGTCCAGATTAACAATATCCCCTTTGCGCAGGGCTTTGGCCNCCGACGGNACGCCGTGGCANATAACCTCGTTCACAGAGGTATTTAAAGCGTATTCATAACCATACTGCCCTTTACTGGCAGGCCGGCTTTTAAGCGNATCAACAATATAGTGCTCCACAAATTCGTTGATCGCCATAGTGGTTACACCGGCAGCAACAAATTCATCCAGCGCACCAAACACACGCGCCAGCAACTGACCGGCCTCGCGCATTAATGCCACTTCCTGTGGCGTTTTAATTATCACTTTACTCATTAACCAGCCGGACCTTATTCACTTTCTGCTGGCGCATCTCCTGCTCCAGAATTTGCTCGTAAGTAAGCGAAGGGTTTTGTTCTGCTAAGCGGCCTATTTTCATCCAGAACTCAGCCTGAGAATTAATTGAGCGCTCCATCACCACGCTGTTCTTGCGCACCTCTTCGTGCAATTGATCAGAGATTTTTACGATNCCCATCAGNCNCACCNNAAANGCTACANAACACTACANATTGCTACACTATATACTCAANCNGANNACCATGCAAAAAAAAGCCCGCGGCCGGGAGGCTGCGGGCAAAATGGGAAGTTACACACATGAAGAAAGAAATGTTACAAGCTACTGCTAGCTTTTAAGTTCACCGCTCGCTGATTCAATATGCGCGCGGACAAACCACTGGAACTGCTCGAGCTGAGCTAGTTGACCGGTTACCATATCTTCAGATACCGGGTCGAGTTCACTCAGGGTATCAATGGCCTTACGATGGTCTTCGTTGACACCNTTATACACTTTNTCCAGCGCNGTCAGNTGGTCTGTTACCANGCCTTTACCTACTGAATAATCGTCCCAGCGACGACGCTCTACAATCGATTTTGGCGTACCTACCGGNACACCGCCAAGGGTGGCAATACGCTCGGCTATGGTGTCGGTCATTTCACGNACTGCTTCNACCTGTGGGTCAAGCATTTCNTGCACACCAATAAAGTTCGGACCTACCACATTCCAGTGAATGTGCTTCAGCGTAAGCTGTAAATCAATNAAGGCGACCATACGGTCATCAAGCACAGAGATNGCATNTTTTGCTGCATTGTCTTTAATGCCCGGGGCGGTAAATTCTGCAATTTTTACGTTGCTCATAATTCCTCCTGCTCGTTAAAAGTCGTAAAGGCTGACAAGGTATCAACCTTTCAAATTCGTACGATTAAGAGGTTGCATAGCCTGTGCCGAATTGTCACCATACGCCTTAACCCCCGCCATAGCTGGCTTTCAAAGGCTGCAGCCATTACTTAAGAGCCTCATTGCCATGCGCTGATAAAGGTAAATAATGCATGCGCCTGTAAATTCTTCAGAGCGCTAGCCCTGCTGAAAGTAAATAATCCGATTGCGGGTCTTTAAGGTAACCATGGCCGACAGACTCACTGCCTGTTAAGCACAGAGTAAGTTTGTCCGACTATACGAAATCATGCACAATAGCAGCACTACAATGACGAGAGAATTTGCGATGCAAGAGTTTGACTATATCTGTATTGGCGGCGGCAGTGGCGGCATTGCCTCGGCCAACCGGGCAGCAAAACACGGCAAGAAAGTCCTGCTTATTGAAGCAAAAGCGGTGGGCGGTACCTGTGTAAATGTGGGCTGTGTGCCTAAAAAAGCTATGTGGTACGGCGCTCAGGTAGCAGAAGCTATTCATAAGTACGGTCCGGATTACGGTTTTGATGTAACGGTTAATAAATTTGACTGGTCTACGCTGGTTAAGAACCGTCAGGCGTACATATCTCGCATTCATGCCTCTTACGACCGGGTGCTGGGCAACAATCAGGTAGCCCTGCTCAAAGGTTATGCAAAATTCGTTAACAACACTACCGTGGAAGTCGACGGTGAACAGTACACTGCCCCGCATATTCTGATCGCAACCGGCGGTAAGCCATTCCGCCCGGATATCCCCGGCGCAGAGTACGGTATCGACTCGGACGGTTTCTTTGAGCTCGATGAGCAACCGAGACGTGTTGCTGTAGTAGGCGGTGGTTACATAGGTGTGGAACTGGCTGGCGTACTCAACGCATTAGGCAGTGAGACCCACTCTATTTTGCGTCAGGAACTGCCATTACGGGGTTTTGATGCCATGTTGCAGGAAACGCTTAAGACCCTGATGCTCGAAGAAGGCATCGATATCCACGAAAAAACCGAAATCAAAGAGGTTACCAGGCTGGATAATGGCGATCTGGAACTGGCCTTAACCGATGGTAATACGCTTACCGTTGACTGCCTGATCTGGGCCACCGGCCGCAAGCCAAATACCGCAACGATTGGTCTGGATAACACCGACGTTGAAATGCGTCACAACGGGCAGATAGTGGTCGATAAGTTCCAGAATACCAACGTTGAGGGTATTTACGCGGTGGGCGATATTACCGGCCAGCCTGAATTAACCCCAGTAGCGGTTAAAGCCGGGCGGATGTTGAGCGAGCGTCTGTTTAACGGCCAGACCAACGCCCACCTCGACTATGACCTGGTACCTACCGTGGTCTTCAGCCACCCGCCTATTGGCACCATTGGCATGACTGAAAGCGAGGCAGAAGCTAAGTTTGGTAAAGACAACCTGACCATTTACCGCTCTAACTTTGCGGCCATGTATACCGCTGTCACCCATCATCGCCAACTCACCAGTATGAAACTTATCTGTGCCGGCGAAGATCAAAAAGTAGTAGGTTTGCACGGCATTGGTTACGCCATGGATGAAATCCTGCAAGGCTTTGGCGTGGCAATCAAAATGGGCGCCACCAAAGCTGACTTTGACGCCTGTATTGCTATTCACCCCACCAGCGCCGAAGAATACGTAACGATGTAATGCACAGCACGGGGGAGAGTAAAGCGTCACGTTTACTCACTCAAAAAATAAATAAAGCTGACCTTCAGGTTCTGTTGGTCAGCTTTTTTATTGGTATTTGTTGATTGAGAGCTATCTGAATCAACAATTTACGCTACGCTTGGTAAGCAGTTTACGTATCGGGTAAACAGCACTAACACTGCAGGTAAGTTAAGTAAGTATCCTGCTGCCGATAAATATTAGTCACTTCAGTTCGTCCGTCTGGATAGTTTACCGTGATCACTTCCTCAACGACCCAGTCAGAGTTATCAAATGTCGGCTGCTCGCAGCTTTTAGGTATTAGTTGTGATGTTGCAACCCTTTGAGCTTCCCTGAGACTCCTCTGAAACGATGTACCGTAATTCTCAGCGTGCGTAAACGTTCTGCCATCACTGGTAAATGACGCGTCTTTGTTTTCTACGATTTCAACCACTCCTCCCTTTACAGCGACATCAATCACTAACTCAGACCCATCTGCGTATTTGTTTATCAGTCTAAAAGACGAGCGGCTCTTTAGTGTGGCGAAATCGCTATTTGAAGGACTAATTACTTTGATGACATGGTCAGATTTGTTCTCTATTGACATCAATGCGTGAAAACCCGCTTCAGAAGCAACCGCGTTATCAATAGCGGTATTTAAGGCCCCGGCACAATTGACACCAATACTGGTATAGTCAAGTGCGGTTAGGCAAAGCTCAGCGGCTTCAATTTTGTGATTGGTAAAATCTTGCGGGCAGGCAGTAAAATCGCTGCCAGGGTTTGTGGCACATACCTCTCCTCTTTCAACCCCTAAAGAATTGGCTTGGGTATGCTGCGGATAAGCTGAGAAGAAAAGCGCCATTGCCAAGAGTAAGCTGGCTTTTGTAAAGGTTTGAAAGTCCATTAGTCCCTTAGTCCATTCTTGTACAATACTGGTCGCACTGGCTTCTCACAACACCGTAACAGTTTGAGTGAACTCGTTCAAACAAGCGACATTTGTGACTGACTAAAAGATGCTTCAGTAAACCTGTGTTCAAAAGCCACCCTGAGGCTCTATGAATTAACAGCTCCTTGCTGGTATAAACTGGCAGGCGGATTCATCAACCTCGTACTATAGTTATTCTACAACCCCTTAAATCGTTAAGAGGTTGTCACAGTGGCAACGAGGTAACCGCATAATGCTCGGTGACGAATTACTGTTTATCAACGATGACGAAACCGATCTCGAAGAAGAGCTATTAGCAGCCTGGACGGTGCTGGTGGTTGATGACGAGCCGGAAATCCACGCTGTTACCCGTATGGTGCTGGGTGATTTTGTTTTTGAACAACGGCCACTGAATATCATTACCGCCAGCAGTGCCGCTGAAGCCCGCGATATTTTAGTTGCTGACACCCATAACGCGATTGCGGTAGCAATTATAGACGTAGTAATGGAAACCACTCAGGCCGGTCTTGAGCTGGTGCGCTGGGTGCGCGAAACGCTAAACAATCACGTCATCAGGCTGATCTTGCGTACCGGTCAGCCCGGCGAGGCACCGGAAGAACGGGTGATCCGCGATTACGACATTAACGATTATAAAAACAAAACCGAACTCACCGCGCTGCGCCTGAAAACCAGCATGTATACTGCGCTGCGGGCTTACCGTGACATTCGGCTGATTGAGCGTCACCGACAAGGGCTGGAAAAAATTATCAGCGCCACCACCGAATTTATCGAGTGCGACACCCTCCCGCAATTTGCCTCCGCCATCTTAAATCAAATATCCGTACTGCTGGCTATCGAGACCTCTGATATTATTTGCTGCGCCATTACCCGAGACGTAAAAGCCGGCAACCAGTATAAAATTCTGGCCACAAACTTACAGGGCAAGTCTTTATCAACCATCCCTGCAAATGTGCAAACCCGCATCGAAGAGGCGTTAAAACAACACAGCAATATTCAGGGCAGCGATTACTTTGTGAGTTACTTTACTACCCGCCGGGGCATGGAAAATGTGCTGTACGTAGCGAAAAATGAACCGTTGGAGCCGGTCCAGCATCACTTGCTCTCGTTTTTTGCCAACAACATCGCGGTATCCCACGAAAACCTCAAACTGCGCGAAGTGATCAGAGACTCACAACGTGAACTCTCGTACATTATTGGTGAGGCGGTGGAGCTCCGTTCCAAGGAAACCGGTTCACACGTGCGCCGGGTAGCCCATATCAGTGCACTGTTGGCCAGGCATTACGGCCTAACCGACAGCGAAGCCGAAATGATAAAACTAGCCTCACCGCTGCACGATGTAGGCAAAGTCGCCATCCCGGATTTAATTTTAAACAAGCCAGGGCCACACACTGATGAAGAGCGGCAGATTATGCAAACCCATGCTAAAGCCGGGTTCGACATGCTACGCAAAAGCGACAACCCCATTTTGCAGCTTGGCGCAACCATTGCCCATGAGCATCATGAATGCTGGGATGGCAGCGGTTACCCAAATGGGCTGCGTGAAAATGCCATTTCAGCGGCTGGGTGCATAGTGGCCGTTGCCGATGTGTTTGACGCCCTGGGCAGTAAACGTTGCTACAAAGGCCCCTGGTCTGAAACGCAAATTCGTGAATACTTCACTGCGCAACGGGGTAAACAGTTTGATCCCAGACTGGTTGATTTGTTGCTGGCAAACTTTACCACCTTCACTGCCATACGCGGCCAATTCCCCGACCCGGAATAAGCTCTGCGGTATACCCTGCAAACTTATCCGATGAACTGCAACACCTCACAGTAAACATACTTTATACTGACTGTTAACAATCCAGGGAAGATTGATTTTGCCGCGGGCTCAATCCCGGCCATGACAACAAAAAAGACGTAGAGAACAACAATGAAGCTAACGACAAACCTGCACACCCCTAAACAAAAATTAACCTTATTGAGTGCTTCAGTATTGACCTCACTTTGTCTGCTCAGCGCTCCGCTGGCAGCACAGGAAGGCGATGAAGCAGCGACCGAAGACAAGTGGGAAGTGACTAACCCGCCTTACCCTTTGCACGATGTCACCATCAACACCACCGAAACCACCTGGTCGAGCCTCGACGTAGCACCTGATGGCGAATACTTTCTGTTCGACATGTTAGGCGATATTTATAAAGCCGACCTCGACGGCGGCAACGCTAAGCCGTTAACGCAGGATTTTGCCTGGAATATCCACCCGGCCATCTCGCCCGACGGCAGCAAAATTGCGTTTATCTCAGATCGCGGCGGCGTGTCTAACGTGTGGGTGATGGATGCCAACGGTGAAAACCTGCGCCAGGTCACCAAAGAAAAAAATAACACCATTCACTCGCCTAAATGGAGCCCGGATGGCGAATATATTGTGGTGACCAAAGGCATTACCTCTACCCGCAGTATCCCGGCGGGCGAAATCTGGATTTATCATCATTCCGGCGGTAGCGGTCTGCCGATTAAAGAGCGGGTATCCGGTAAACGTGAGCAAAACAACATTACCGATCCGGTGTTCTCTCACGATGGCAACTATATTTACTATACCCAGAGTACCTCTGGCGGTTACCGCTTCGACTATAATCGCGATCCGCTGGAAGGCATTTTTGCCATTACCCGCTTTGATCGCACTACCGGTGAAGAAGACCGCGTTATCTCCGGTACTGGCGGCGCCGTGGTACCAACCCCTTCACCAGACGGTAAGTACATTGCTTTTCTACGTCGGGTGAAGTACGACACCGCGCTGTTCATTAAAGACCTTGCCACCGGTGAAGAAACGCTGCTCACCCGCGATATGGAGCGCGATATGCAGGAAGGCTTTGGTGTAGAAGGTTACTATGCCTACTTTGACTGGACACCTGACAGCAAAGCGATTGTGTACTGGGCCGGCGGAAAGTTTCATAAGCTCAATGTAAAAGATCAATCGGCAGACACCATCGATATCGCCGTTGAGGCCAAACTGCAATACGCCGATGCATTGCGTTTTGATGTAGACGTGGCACCGGATACCTTTAACGTAAAAATGATCCGCTGGTCGCAAAAATCGCCGGGCGGTAAATCTGTGCTGTTTCAGGCGCTGGGCAAACTGTACGTTAAAGATTTAAAAAGTGGCAAAGCGAAACGCCTCACCCGTCAGGATGAGCATGATGAATACTACCCACGCTATTCTGCCGACGGTAAGCGCATTATCTACACTACCTGGAACGACCAGAAGTTAGGTGATGTTCGCATCGTCTCTGCCCGTGGTGGTAAGGGCAAAGTCATAACCCCTGAGCCGGGGCACTACATAGAGCCGGCGTTTTCACCCGATGGCGAGTTAGTGACCTACCGTAAATTTACCGGCGGCTACCTGCTTGACCCGAAGTATTCGGTAGAGCCAGGCTTATACGTGATGGACCTGGATAAAGGCGAACCGAAAAAGGTCACCAATTCAGGTATGCAGCCCCACTTTGCCGGCGACAATGAGCGCCTGTTCTTTACCGAACGCAGTTACGATTCTCCTTACGGCGCCACCCAACTGGCCAGTGTAAACCTGCATGGCGACGACCATCGGGTGCATTTATACGGCGCCGACAAGGTAGCGGAATACCGCCTGTCGCCGGATCGTAAATGGGTTGCATTTGTTCATCAGTTTAATACCTACGTTACGCCATACGTAGACAACGGTAAGAAAGTGACAATTGGCCCGAATATGTCTTCTCTGCCGGTGACTCAGCTGTCTGATCGCGCCGGAGAGTACCTCACGTGGGCGCCGGATAGCAGCAGTGTAGGCTGGTTCCATGGCCCCTACTATTTTGAGCGTAAGCTGGAAGACGCGTTTGCCTTTACCGGTGGTAAATCGGCCGATGAACTGCCGGATCCGCTCTCTGAAGGCCTCGATTTGAGCTTCACCGCCACCAGCGACAAGCCCAGCGGTTATAAGGCGCTCGTAGGTGGTACCGTGGTCACCATGCGCGATGCCGACAATACCCGGGAAGTTATCGAAGACGGTGTGGTGCTGATCCTGGATAACCGCATTGCCGCGGTAGGTAAGCGCGGCGACGTGGATATCCCCGGCGACGCTATGCTGATTGATGCCTCAGGTAAAACCGTTCTGCCCGGGTTAGTGGATACCCACGCCCACGGCGGACAGGGTCGCAGTGAGATCATTCCGCAGCAAAACTGGATGCAATACTCCAACCTGTCGTTCGGTGTGACCACCATTCACGATCCGTCTAACGATACCACTGAAATCTTTGCCGCGTCAGAGCTGCAACGTGCAGGTGAACGCGTTGCACCGCGCATCTACTCTACCGGGACTATTCTGTACGGTGCAGAGGGTATCGGCTATAAAGCGCAAATAAATAACTATGACGATGCTTACTTCCATGTGCAGCGCCTGAAAGACGCCGGCGCCATTTCGGTGAAAAGCTATAACCAGCCACGTCGTGATCAGCGCCAGCAGGTGTTATGGGCCGCTAATAATCAGCAAATGATGGTGGTGCCGGAAGGCGGTGGTAAGTTCCAGCAAAACCTGACCATGCTGGTTGACGGTCATACCGGCCTTGAGCATTCGCTGCCCATTGCCCGTGGCTATGACGACCTCACCCAGTTATGGAAAGCCACCGACTTTGGTTACACGCCAACTTTTGTGGTGTCTTACGGTGGCCTGATGGGTGAAGAATACTGGTACGATCGCACCGAAGTGTGGAAGAACGAACGCCTGCTACGTTATGTCCCTTCTACCAGACTGGATGGCCGTGCCATTCGCCGCCCTACCGCGCCAGATGATCAGTACAACCACGTAAATGTGGCTGAATACGCAAAAGAGCTGCGCGATAATGGCGTAAGTGTACATATTGGTGCGCATGGTCAGCGTGAAGGATTAGCTGCTCACTGGGAAATGTGGCTGATGAATCAGGGCGGCTTTACGCCGTGGGAAGCTCTGCGCGGTGCTACCATTGATGGCGCAACGCATCTTGGCATGGGCAAGGATCTCGGCAGCATTGAGCCGGGTAAACTGGCCGATCTGATGATCACCGACGGCGACGTGCTTAACGACATCCGTCGCAGTGAATATGTCACCTACACCGTGATTAACGGCCGCGTGTATGACGTTGCCACGATGAACGAAATGGGTAGCAAGCAAAAACGCCAGCCGTTCTTCTTTGAAGGTAACAACAAAGCCTTTATGCCGCAGCAAACGGCGACAGAAGTGGAGGCCAAGGCGCACCAGTATCACTGGAAGCATACCAACCACTAAACGCAAAAGCCGGAACCTATGTTCCGGCTTTTTTATACTGCCTTGATACTTCTATTGCGCGTTAGCTTCCTAAATTCGCTACACGTTGTGCATCAAAAATCTCAATCCAGTATCCGTCGGGGTCTTTGATAAAGGCAATATTATTCATACTGCCATCTTCCAGACGTTTTTGAAATTCAACGCCGAGTTCGTCAAAGCGCTTACACGCCCCTTGCAGATCCGGCACATGAAAACCAATATGGCCAAAGCCGCGGGGATCGCTGTTACCGTTGTGATAGCTCGTGGTGTCGGCGCTGTCGTCCCAATTGTGGGTGAGCTCCAGCATGGCCGGACGGCCAAATGTTTGAGCCGTGCGCTTAGCTTCATCGTCGCTGATGTCAGAAAAATCCTCGCCGGTAGTGAGAAAATATAAACTGAACTTCATTTCCGGGAAGTCGAGCTTGCGCAATAAGGTCATGCCCATTACACGGGTATAAAAATCCAACGAACGGACCGGATCGGCTATCCGTAACATAGTCTGGTTAAATACAAAGCCGTCGGTGGCCGGGTCTTTTTGTTCACACAAGCCTTCGGCTTGTTCAAAGTGGCGAGACATACGTTGCCCTCATCTGATTTTAAATTGATGTATAAAACTGGGGACTAAACACAGTTTCACAATCCCACTGGCCGCGCGATTATGCCACTTCGCAGCTAGTTTGCGCGGTTAGCAGGAAAAGACTCCAGCAGTGTTTCTACCAGCGTGGTTAAGGCCTGTTGCACGGTAATGCTATCGCTGGCCTCTAACTCTGCGCTGCCCGCAGCGCTGTAGATAAACTCACCGTTCTGCACCACCTCAATTTGCAGATTCTGGTATTCGGTAACCTGCTCGCCTACTGGCACACTAAAAATGCTTCCCAGTGAAATACCGCCAGAGCGGCCAAATACACCGGTGCCAAGCCCGATACTGACCGACGAGCCCCCCTCTTCCACCCGGCTGGAAGGGAAAAAGCCGACTTTGATATCAGCATCTTCTTCGCCCGCTGCGGTGAGCCCTTTGCCTTGCAACACGGTAATAATGGTCGACGCCATATGCTGCTCCAGGGTAGGGTTAACTGAGTTGAGCGGTGGCTGAACATAAAAGGTTTTCAGCGCGGCGAAGTTAGTCTCGTCGCGCATTTTAATTTGAGGCTTATTGCTGGCACAGCCGGCTAGCCAGGCGCAAAATAAAAACACCAGCACTACGCGGTAAGGGAAAGACGTGCCAGCCTTATTGTGATTCATCGCGATAACCATTGAGTTGAGTTACCTTTTTTAACGCCGCAAAAGGGGGGCGGATTGTTTTAGCCGGGAAATAAGGCTAACCAGGAGGACAAGCCCCCCTGATCAGAACCCAATATATTACCGGTTACGGCCATACTGCTCATGCGAAGACACCCAGTCGGAACTGGAGATTGCAGAGGCCAGTGAAATTTCACCCGCCAGCGCCACCGCGCCAACGATTTCGGCAAACTTATACACATTACCCCGGCCATAACAGCCCAGTAATTCCAGACACTCACGCTGAGTACCAATACCGGTACCGCCACCATAAGTCGCCACAATGAGCGACGGAATAGTCAGGGAGATATATAAATCGCCTTCCTCGGTCAGCTCAGAATACATGATACCAGCGGAGGACTCCGACACGTTGGCCACGTCCTGCCCGGTAGCAATAAACATCGCGGTAATGCCATTAGGCGAGTGTAAGCCAGTATTATTGACGCCCGACAAGAAGGAGCCGACGCCCGCTACCCGGCCGTGATAATCAATCTGTTTAGGATCCACCCGCATTACCGACAACAAATGCTCGCGCTTAATGGTCGCTTCGGCAATCACCCGTTTACCCCGGGTACGCATGATATTAATTTGCGAGGCTTTTTTATCGGTGGCGAAGTTGGACTCCAGATAAAAGTTTTCGATGCCTTCATAGTGATCGAGGATCCAGCCACAGGCAGCAAATGTAGCGCGCCCCACCATGTTCTGCCCTGCTGCATCGCCGGTACGGTAATTGAAGCGCAAAAAGGCAAACTTGGTAGACAGGAAACTGTCAATATAAGTGAGCTTGGCAATGGATGAGGTGGCTTCTGCTTCCTCGCGGATTTTATCGATATTCTCGTTTACCCAGGCTACGAAATCCCGCGCGCCGCGAGCATCAGAAAACACAAATACCGGCGCGCGCTGCATGGCATCATCCACCACGGTGGATTTGATCCCGCCACTCATATTAAGCAGTTTCATACCGCGATTATAAGAAGCAACCAGGGTACCTTCGGTAGTGGCCATTGGGATCAGAAAATCGCCTTTGGCATGCTCGCCGTCGATAGTGACCGGCCCCGCCACGCCAACTGGCACCTGCGCCACACCAATGAAGTGCTCGATATTGCCGCGCAGGGTATTGGGATCAATGGAGTACTGGCCAACATGGTGAATATTAGCGCCGGAGAAGTTTTCAAAGAACTTCTGGCGTTTTTCGATAATCCCCGGCGAGTAATCATCATGCGGATCGCGGGGAATATGCCCTTCAGCCAGATTCGGCGCCGATACGTTATCTTCAACGCTGAATTTCAGTTTGCCGAAAGGTGAGGCCCGGAACACCAGTTCGATAGTATGTTTTTCCGGACTCACTGGCAGGGTTTTATTTAAGTAAACCGTAATGGCCTGCTTAAGCTCAAAAGGTACTTCACCGCTTTCATTCAGCTCTGTCATCGACATAATTTGCTCAGGGCCAACCTGCAGCGTGACATTTTCAGGCGCAATAACTTCCCCGTTTATGGCAATACTGTCTACCTGTTTGAGCACGGCATCTTTGAGCCGGTTTTTAAGCATAAACTGCAAACCATCTTCAGTTTGCGTCAGGCTCCCATGGGTGTACAACTGACGGAGCAAAATACTGGGTATAAACATAACTACGGCTTCCTTGGCAAAACATACATCAAGTGTAGAGCTTTCTTTGCTAACCACAATATATTAACAATCTGCATTAGGAAAGCCGCCGTCAGCATACCTTTGACCTGCAACAACTGTCAGACCAGTGTTTCAACGGCTTACACAAATGAGACATACACCTGCATTTTGAGACATCAGTCAGCGATCGTCCCCTCAATAAGCGCACCAGGCCTGACCTTCACCGTGAACCAGGGCTCTCAGGCATAAGGTTGAATCATCAACCCACAGCAGGAATGGACGCCATGCAAAGCCAAACATTATTTCGCCACCAGGCCGTCGTTTCACAGCAGCAAAAAATCGATGGAGCAATATTACTCAGGCCAAGACTACCCACTCTTATGATTACCGTGCTGCTGTGTAGCTGGTTAATTGGTGTTTTAAGCTGGCTGTTGGCGGGACGCTACACTTATACCCAAACCGTAACAGGCTGGCTGGAACCCGCCCGCGGTATTACCCCGGTTTACGGACCGGCATCAGGCGCTATTGTTAGCGAAGTGCTGGTTAGCGAAAACACGCAGGTGCAAAAAGGCACTCCACTTATCAGGCTGACCCGGGACGCAATTTTACATAACGGCCAGAGTATCAACGACGCTCTGATTCAGGAGCTCGACACGCAGATTGAGCGTCTGCAAAGCCAGTACAGGCTTACCAAGAAAGGTTTCACAACCCAACAGCAACGCCTGACTAAAACGGCCCAACGACTCACTGAGGATCGCTCACGCCTCGCCGCCATGCGCATGTTGCTGGATGACAAAATGGCCTTACTGGATAAGCAAATTCAGTCGTTCACCGAACTCACCCATCAGGGATTTTCCAGCCGCCAGCAATTACAAACCTTAAAGACGCAGCGAATCGACGAAACCTATCAGCGTCAGAATCTTGAGCGCGAATGGATAGCCACCTTACAAGCCATTGAAGACAACCAGTTTGCCCTTAGCGAAGCGGAACACGCCCATCAGTTACAGCTGCTGAGTATTGAAAACCAAATCAGTGAACTGCAAAAAAGTCTCGATCAGCAGTACAGTCAGCAGGAAGTCATTATTACCGCGTCCACAAACGGCCGGGTAACCAACCTCAATGTAAAGCCAGGCCAGTTCGCCCAGAGCAATGTGCCTCTGCTTTCGCTGATGCCATTTAACGCCGAGGTCTCTGCACAATTGTTAATCCCGGTCGCCGCGGCGGGCCAGATATCCCCAGGCCAATCCATCAGTTTACGCTACGATGCCTTTCCGCATACCCAGTTTGGCACCTATAAAGCCACCATCGATTCGGTATCTGCTCACTTGCTACTGCCACAGGAAGTAGCGCAAAAACCATTGGCAATAAACACCCCGGTGTACCTGGCCAAGGCAACCCTGCAAGCCACCAGCATTGAATATTTTAATCAACGCATTGCCCTGCGAGCCGGCATGACCTTTGCCGCAGAAATAGCCATTCGCGAGCGCAACCTGATGCAATGGTTATTTGAACCACTGTATGAACTGCGTGGAGGTGTGTTGTGAGCACCGCCACACTGTTCAAACTACCCTTGCAGCTCGGCTGGCGCCGTTCGACGCCGCAGATATTGCAAGCCGAAAACGCCGAATGCGGACTGGCCTGTATCGCCATGGTAGCCGGCTATCACGGGCTCAATATAGACCTGGCCAGGCTACGCAGCTTACGCGCCTTCAGCCAGCAGGGTGCTAACCTTAAACAGCTGATTGATTTCGCTCACTCACTCAACCTCAATAGCCGGGCGCTAAAGCTTGAGCCAGAGAATATGAACGAGCTACAGCTCCCCTGCATTTTGCACTGGAACATGCAGCACTTTGTTGTGTTAACCAAAGTTTCAGCGAAGGGTATTGAGATTCAGGACCCGGCATGTGGCAAACGCCGTCTTAGCTGGCAACAGGTTAGTGATGCCTTTACCGGTATTGCACTGGAGCTTCAGCCTGGCAGTGACTTCACGCCTCAAAACCTGCGCCAGCCATTAAAGCTCAGCCAGTTATGGCAGCGTATCGTAGGTATCAAGCGCTCCTTACTGGTGTTGTTTATTTTGTCTTTGCTGCTGCAATGTTTTGCGCTGGCATCGCCCTATTATATGCAACTGGTTATCGACTCAGTGATAGTCAATAACGATGCTTCGCTGCTCAATGTGCTGTTTCTCGGCTTCTTTCTGCTAATTGTTGTGGAAGCGATCACCAATCTTACCCGCCAGACTGCCGGCATTGCTATGTCTGGGCACCTCGCCCAGCAACTCTCGGTAAATGTCTTTACTCATTTGATCCGGCTGCCATTCAGTTACTTTTCCCAGCGCCATATCGGTGACATGGTGGCTCGTTTTGGTAGCTTGCAGGAAGTCAGACGCTTTATCAGTCAGGGTATTGTCGCGCTCATTTTAGACACGCTAATCATGCTGTGCACACTGATTTTAATGGCGTTATACAGCCTGAAACTAATGCTGGTGGTAGTAGGCATTGCGGGGTTATTTCTTGCCCTACGGTTAATTTTGCTAGGCCCGGTGCAGCGCTTACAACAAGAAAGAATTGCCTGTGCCGCGAAGGAAAACAGCCACTTTATAGAAACGCTGAGGGGCATTCAGTCAATCAGAATGCTTAAGCTCGAGTCGTTCCGGTTACATGGCTGGCAGCATTTACTTACCGATACCCTGAACCGTGATATTCGCTTACGCCGCTGGGAAATGGGTTTTAGTATCGTGCATCTGCTCCTGTTTGGAATTGAAAACCTACTGGTCGTCTATCTGGCTGCCACGCTGGTGATGGAGCAGGCTTTTACCGTTGGCATGCTGTACGCATTTACCAGCTACAAGAACCGCTTTAATTCAGCTATCAACGGATTACTCGAACAATTACTTCAGTGGCGTTTATTGCGCGTGCACCTCGACAGGCTGGCGGATATTGTCCAAACGCCCGTAGACTTTGCCTCACTGGCTCCTGTTTCTTGCAGTGCGCCAGCCCATGTACCTGTGGCGCACAAACTAACTATCGAGGATTTAAGCTTTGCCTATCAGGGTCAACCGCCGCTTTTCGAAGGGCTAAACCTTGAAGTGTTACCGGGCCAAATGGTAGTAATCACCGGCGTTAGCGGCAACGGAAAGTCCAGCCTGGCTAAATGCCTTACCGGCTTACTTCCGGCCACTTCAGGGCAGATCCTGATTGACGATAAGCCGCTCAACAGCCGCGATCCAGCCCAGCGGATCAGTGCCGTAATGCAGGATGATGTGTGTCTTTCCGGCACCGTTATCGACAATGTCAGTGGTTTTCAGCAACATATCGACATGCCACGGTTAATAGAGTGCTGCCAACTGGCCAATCTGCACGACACCATCACCAGGCTGCCTATGCAGTATTACACGCTGCTCCAGGAAGGTGGCAGCAATTTTAGTGGCGGCCAGCGCCAGCGTTTATTTCTCGCCCGGGCCTTGTATCAGCGTCCGGCTCTGCTGCTACTCGACGAGGCCAGCAGCCATCTTGATGCCAACAGTGAAAAGCTTATTAATCAACATCTTTCCCGATTACCCATGACCCGGGTGGTTATTGCCCATCGGCGCGAAACCATTCAAATGGCCCATCAGCGGTATCACCTGGCAGGCGGCCAGCTGACGGAAGTAGCCATCAATTATACGCCTGATTTACCAACCCCCACTCAACAAGGAGATCATCATGTTTGATCAAGAGTTATTAAGCCCTGAACATTTGGAACAGTTGTCTAAACGTGAACTTCAGGTGGCGCATAAAATTATCGAAGGCTTACCGAACAAGACCATCGCTTCGCAATTGTTTATCAGTGAGCGAACGGTGAAATTTCACTGCGCTAATATTTACCGCAAGCTGGAAATCCGTAATCGGGCAGCGTTGATGGCCCGCTATTTCAGAACCTTGTACACGCAAATCCCTACGGTGTAAGCGGGAATGTGGCAAGTAAAGCCTGGCCGGTACAGACGTACCGGCCGGTTTGTAAGTTTGGCGTTACAGGATAGTATTGTGGCAGTTAAACACTTTAGACAACTGAAGCCTATGAATATCTAAAACTAAGTCCCGCAAGTTCGACGCAATTGAGTTGGATTCAATTTTCTATTTTGACTTATGTAGGAATTCCGTTTTCAGTACCAAAATAAGTTATTCAGTCTATTGGATAGTTCGGATAAAACCGCCAGATAACTGGATCATAGTATCGTGCCTGCATATAAAGTAATCATCGGATTCACAAGCCATGCTGTTATCTTTCAGAAAGGCTTTGATATTTAGGAGGGGTGCATCCCAGCAGGTTTTAAAAGAGCAGCTTACTTCCTCGTAAGCGATATCCATCGTTGATTCTATGTGGCAATGCTGGATAAATCTAGCTGGGTTAAATTAATTCGTGTTTCATGCCTGTCATCTATACAAGCACCTTTTTCTTATTCGCTATCGGATGAGATTGCCTGAGCAAATATTGCCTCAAGAAGAGACAAGTCTAAATTTACCCCTGCTATATTGGCATCTATCCAGTCTTGCTGGGGTATTCGAGGCCATGACACATCATAACCCAAGGTGAATAGCATTTCCTCGAAGAAGAAGCGCTGAATTCGGCCATTTCCTTCTCTGAATGGGTGGAGTAAGTTTATCTCACAAAATACATCAGCCACTTTTGATATTAAAGCTTCTTCAGTTTCTACATGCGCAAGAGTTGGGATAGTGTTGAATAGCTTATTGGCTTCTGGCTCAATACGTGACCATGTACAGAACCGCGTGCCGCCTTTCGAAATATCAACATCTCTTAACTGACCTGCCCAATCATAGACATCCTGGAATAGGTGATAGTGGAGCTGTTTTAGATGCTCCAGCGTAAAATCAGCTATTGTTAGCTTGGGGGCTTCGTATGTTCTGTAACGCTCAGCGGTGAACTCAGCTTCGGCTTCTGCTAATAACACCGCGTCGCGTATATCAAGGTGATTGATAAGAACGTCAGCATCGGGGTAACAGTATCTATCCTGTGTTACCCCGTACTTATCGAGCATACTTCCGTTTTAAATTGGTAATGCTTTTTCGCTCATTACTTTTTTTGAGCGCAAGCCCTTCATAGCTCAGGCTTACTTCGAAGTTATCCATATTCGGGGTAAACCGACCTTTTTGGCTATTGCCAGTCTTTGCAACGGTGTTTTTCATATACCCTCCAGTGTTGCTACGATTTTACCTCAACATGCAAGAAATAGCCATTATGCCCTACCTGAACAACCTCTTATCGCTTAATGCGGACGGATGTGTCTTGTTGTACACATCGCGAAGCTTAGAGCGAGAAACAAAGGTGTAGATTTGTGTGCTGGCAATGTCAGCATGGACCAGCATTTCTTGCACATGCCGAATGTCAGCGCCGTTATCCAGCATGATAGTGGCTGTTGCATGGCGAAACAGGTGACAAGAGCCCGACCGCTTAAACCCTGCAAACCGAACATACCGCGAGGCCATATCAGATAACGCGCAAGCACGGTATCGCGCTCCCTTATCGTTTAGAAACAGCGCACTGCCCGAGTGTAAGGTTGCCAGTTTGAGGCGAAGTTTGGTCAGATAGAACACTAGCCATTCGACTGCTCTATCACTCACTGGCAAAATGTTCTCCCGATTACCTTTGCCTTTTCTTACCCTAATCAATTGCTGATTAAAATCCACATCCTCAATATCGAGATGCAACAGTTCTATTCTATGAATACCTGTGGCAAACAGCGTTTCAAGTATCACACGGTCTCGCATACCCTTAAAGCCATATAACAAAGGCTGCTCAAGGATTTGCTCGACCTCCTCGGCAGTAAAATTCGCCTTGGGTAATGGTCTGCCAACCGTGGGTAAGTCGATGCTACTAAGCTTGTCAGCAGTTAACAGGCCACGATTGAACATCTTTTTGATAAAGTTTTAACGCACAATATCAAATCGTATTTATTGGCTGCACACAGCGGTTGCACCCATCAAGCGGTTTGCGGTAAACATTGAGATATGCCATGTACTCATCCATCAAAGTGTCATGACAGAGCTGGTTGCAGAGCTAACAACAGTCGTGTCCACAAATGTGATAGACCCGTTGTCATTCAATTGTTTCTCTACCTGCCCAGCAATGCTGTTTGGATCAGATAACCTATCCTGGACTAACGCCGCTGCATTGCTATCGCCCGATACAGGACAGATGCCACTTGTCTGCTTTCCACTAGAATCAGTCATACATTTACCTGTAGGATCAGTCATATCAACCGGATCATTGCCCACATAAGCATAAAGATTCATCTGGTCTTCATAACCCACAGGGTCAGTTTGCAGGAATCGCCCTAGCTTTGGATGATAAATCCGTGCTTTGTAGTACAGTAATCGATTTTATGATCCGCTAATTCTGAGCAGTTCAAAGACGATTATTTATCTGATGTTATAGCAGAAGCCATTTTTAAAAGAGCGTCCCAACTATCAGGTGGATTGCCCGAAGCTAGCAGTTTAGCAAATACTTTATATGCATCGTTTTTGCTTTCATATGCGCGTTTGGTTTTTTCATCGTTAACCCACGCATAAACGATAACTTTAGATGCTTGATGATAGCGAAAAAAGAGTCGATATTGTTGGAAGAATTTTGCTCTGAACCAGTGTTTGTTGTTGTCACCTAATGTTGAACCTTGGCGATATTCAGTCGCTGTAGGATCATTCGGAATGATTTCGAATATTAGCTTCTCTATTGCTGCTAATCGCTTGGTCGCGTTTTTCTTTTTGTAGCCGATAGGGTCTCGTGCTTTAAAAGCGTTAACTTGAGCAGTCAACGATGCTAACTGCTCTATAAACAAAGGATGGGCGTATAGCGTCCAACCATTTTTTACAACAAAACTACTATCCGCCAAAATCAGTCGTCGTCTTCATCTAGTGGCGCGTTCAAATCGATTTCAACCCCCTCTACCAACGATTGAATAGACGCTTGCATAGCAGGACTTAGCGCTTGAATATTCTCTGGGTGTTGTTCAATATCGTTGCCTAAAAAAGCCAAAAATGAATCTAACGCAGGATCATCTTCAGAAGGCTCGGCACGCGATAACGTCACACTACCGTTAGGCTCCACCGTAAACCTGATTTTATCTTTTTTACCCAAATGCAGTGCTTTGCGCACAACGCTAGGCACGGTCGTTTGATATCGCTCCGTCAAAGTTGATTCAGTTTGTAATGGTAATTGCGGCATGTTGCTATCCTCAATTGAGTACACACAGCAATAGTAATGCATTTGCATTACCATTGCTAGTACTGATTAATATAAACACTCATTACTCAAAGCTGAGGGATGACTTTTGTTGTACACCTCACCAAGCTTGATGCGAGACACATGCGTATATAATTGTGTCGTAGAAATGTCAGCATGGCCGAGCATCTCCTGCACATGCCGAAGCTCCACGCCGTGATCCAGCATAATGGTTGCTGTCGCATGCCGAAACAAATGACATGCACCACCGCGCTTCATACCACTGAGCTTAACGTATCGACCGACCATTTCTGAGAGTTTGCCAGGCTTATACGCCTTGCCATTGTTTGCTAAAAACAATGTGCTGCCAGATGCGATATTGCTTTCTGTTAGTCACTTCAAGATGTAACCTAAGTGGGGGGAAATTTCAGAACCTTGTACACGCAAATACCAACGGTGTAAGTGGAATGTGGCAAGTAAAGCCTGGCCGGTACAGACGTACCGGCCGGTTTGTATGGTTGGGCTTAGAGGATAAAGCGGCTTAGGTCTTCGTTATCCACCAGGCTCTCAAGGTGCTCATTGACGTAATCGGCATCAATGATGTAGGTCTCGCCCTGTTTTTCAGACGCGTCGTAAGAAATATCTTCCATCAAACGTTCAAGCACCGTATGCAGGCGACGGGCTCCGATGTTTTCGGTTTTCTCGTTAACCTGCCAGGCCGCTTCGGCAATTCGCTGAATACCACTTTCGGCAAACTCAACGGTTACGCCTTCGGTTTTCATCAGCTCAATGTACTGCTCGGTAAGCGATGCATTCGGCTCGGTAAGAATACGTTTAAAGTCTTCCACTTTTAGCGCTGAAAGCTCAACACGGATAGGCAAACGGCCCTGTAATTCAGGGATCAGATCCGACGGCTTGCTCATCTGGAAGGCACCGGATGCCACAAACAGAATATGGTCGGTTTTGATCATACCGTGCTTGGTTGACACCGTTGAGCCTTCTACCAGTGGCAGCAGGTCACGTTGCACACCTTCGCGGGAAACATCAGCTGAATTAGCGCCTTCACGCTTACAGATCTTATCGATTTCGTCCACAAATACGATGCCGTGTTGCTCCACCGCTTCGAGGGCTTTTTCCTTAAGATCTTCTTTGTTTACCAACCGTGCGGCTTCTTCTTCAATCAGCACTTTCATGGCATCTTTGATGCGCAATTTCTTTTTCTTCTTCTGCGAACCAGAAGATGACAGATTTTCAAACATGCCTTGCAGTTGGTTGGTCATTTCTTCCATGCCCGGCGGGGCCATAATTTCTACACCAATTTGCTGCTGGGCAACGTCGATTTCGATTTCTTTGTCATCCAGACTGCCTTCACGCAGTTTTTTGCGGAAAGACTGGCGGGTACCGCGATCTTCCGAGCGCTCTTTTTCACCCCAGGCATTTTCGGCAGGCGGGATGAGGATATCCAGAATACGCTCTTCGGCAGCTTCCTCAGCGCGATAGCGCACCTTTGCCATTTCCTGCTCTTTGGTCATTTTTACCGCAATGTCTGCCAGGTCGCGAATGATGGTTTCGACTTCCTTACCTACATAACCTACTTCAGTAAATTTTGTTGCCTCTACCTTAATAAACGGCGCATTCGCCAGCTTGGCCAGACGGCGGGCAATTTCGGTTTTACCTACACCCGTTGGACCAATCATTAAAATGTTTTTCGGGGTGACTTCCTGGCGCAGTTCTGGCGCTAACTGCATACGTCGCCAGCGGTTACGCAGCGCAATGGCGACTGCGCGCTTAGCGCTTTGCTGACCGATAATATGGCGGTCCAGTTCGTGGACAATTTCTCTTGGTGTCATTTCAGACATAATTAACCCTTATGTAAAACTGACGGTGGTCAGTAGGGCAGCCGCTTCTTAGCCACTGCCAACACAATTCATTTAGTAATCGAGTACTTCAACCGTTTGATTATGGTTGGTGAACACGCAAATGTCGCCGGCAATAGATAAACTCTGAGTAGCAATTTCGTGTGCCGTTAACTGCGTATTATTTAATAACGCGGTGGCCGCGGCCTGGGCATAGTTACCACCCGAGCCAATAGCGATTAGATCCTGCTCTGGCTGCACCACATCGCCGTTACCGGTAATAATCAATGAAGCGGTTTCATCGGCGACAGCCAGTAAGGCTTCCAGACGCCGTAACATGCGGTCGGTACGCCAGTCTTTGGCCAGCTCTACTGCCGCTTTGGTCAGGTGCCCCTGATGCAGTTCCAGTTTGGCTTCAAAGCGTTCAAACAAGGTAAACGCATCGGCGGTACCACCGGCAAAACCGGCTAATACTTTATTTTGATACAGGCGGCGTACTTTACGGGCATTGCCTTTCATTACGGTATTGCCCAATGACACCTGGCCATCGCCGGCCATGACAACCTGATTATCTCGTCTGACTGATACTATTGTAGTCACGTTTACTCCACTGTAGTGGTTTGGCACAGCTTTCCGCCGGGCGGTCTGTGCGTTGACAATGAGTAGTAGGTGGGGGAGCCTGACGATTTTTCAAGACTTAAAAGGTGAATATACGCTGGCGTTTGCAGCAGTCAATTAAAAAGCCGGCGACTGCCGGCTTCCGATTATTTACAAATTCCAGAACCAGATCTGGCAGGTGGTGATATTTACTTTGCGCAGTGCGTGTTTGGCACGCTCAGCGTCGCGCTTGGCGTCAAAGGGGCCAAGGATCACACGGAACCATTCGCCATTGGCGCCATCGCTATGCCGGATCTGCGCCTCCAGCCCCTGAAACGCAATTTTAGCGCGCATTTCATCGGCCTGAGCCCGGGTTCTGAACGACGCGCACTGCATCAGATAACGCTTATCGGATTTTTCCTGCTCGGCCACTTCGACTTCTACCTCGTACCCCGGCAGGGTTTTAATGTATTCCCATTCTTCCTCCGGCAGTTCCGGCAACTCATCTTCGATAGGCGCAGGCTCTACTGTAAGCGGCTGAGCGGTATCCGGATCGGCATTATCTTTAATTGACCACAAGAACCAGGCAAAGCCCAGTAGCAAAGCCACCACAACGGCCACCGTTACCCAGGGTACAGTTACCTGTGGCTCCTGCTGGTTACGACCTCGTCTGGCGGTAGTTTTGTTTTTTGTTTTCTTGGTATTTTTCTTTTGTGGCGCACGTCCACGAGAAACGTAATCGCGTTGAGACATAATGCTGTGTCGATTTCCCTGTGTGGATGATTATTATTATCTGCAGGCAGTGTACCTGCTCTTTGGCAAAAATGCTGCTTTAAAGTGTGGTTAACGCTGAAAGTTTACCAGTAACCACACTTAACTCAGATCGACCGGATCAATATCCAGGCTCCAGCGTACCTTGCCAGCCAGAGGTAACGCTTCTACCTCTGGCAGGTGGTGTTTTAGCCAGCTATGTAGCGCGGCGCGCTGCTGACTCTGTAATACCAGCATGTAGCGAAAACGCCCCTGGCGTTTCTCTATCAAACAGGGCAACGGCCCGATAAACTGCCCTTTGGCGACATTCACACTGGCCCGGTAGCAATCGCGTATCTGCTGTAACAGGTTGGCGGCGAGTCCGGCTTCGCGAGCTTCGGCGCGGAAAATGGCCTGACTGCTATACGGCGGCAGAGCCCCCAGCTTACGCTCCTGCAATGCCTGACGGGCAAAATGTGCAAAGCCGTTATTAATGAGATCCTGTAAAAGTGGGTGGCCGGGGTTATCGGTTTGCAGCCACATTTCGCCCGGTTTACTGGCGCGACCGGCACGACCAGCCAACTGCGTAATCAACTGCGCGAGCTTTTCCGCCGCCCGAAAGTCAGCCGAGAATAACGCGCCGTCACAGTCGAGCACAACGACTAAGGTTACATGAGGAAAATGATGCCCCTTCGACAAAATTTGCGTGCCCACCAGCAACTGATATTTGCGCGCATTTATTTCATCGAGTCGGGTGATAAGCTTGTCTTTGCCTTTTACCGCATCACTGTCGATTCTGACCTGCTGTACATCGGGAAATAACTGGCCCAGTCCCTGTTCGAGCTGCTCGGTGCCAATGCCGGAGGTTTGCAGGTCGTGGCTGTTACACTCACTGCACTGCTGCGGCATTCGCCGGCTCGCGCCGCAATGATGGCACTGCAGCCGGCCCTGGGACTTATGGTAGGTAAACGGCCGCTCACAACTTTTGCAATCGACCGTTTGGCCGCAATGATGACACAGCACTGCCGGCGCAAAACCGCGACGGTTTAAAAACACTAACACCTGATTACCCTGTTGCAGATGGCTGCGCATAATGCTTATCAGGCCCTGAGCTATTCCGGCATGGAGCGGCTGATCACGTGAATCGAGTACCTTTAACTGGGTGTGACTGGCTCCGCCGGCCCGCTGACTTAAGGTTAAATGGGTATAGCGTTTATTCAGCGCGTTATTCAGGCTTTCCAGCGACGGTGTAGCACTGCCCAGAATCAAGGGTACGTTTTCGGTATGGGCTCGCTTTACCGCGAGATCCCGGGCATGGTAACGCAAGCCATCCTGCTGCTTAAAAGACTCATCGTGCTCTTCGTCCACAATGATCATGCCTGGTCTTTTAAGCGGCGTAAAAATGGCTGAGCGGGTACCAATGATAATCCCCAGTTCTCCGCGCCGCGCCTGTTGCCAAACCTTCAGCCGCGCCAGGTCAGTCATTTGTGAGTGCAACACGCCAACATTAATACCGAAGCGACGCTCAAAGCGCCCTACTGTTTGCGGTGTCAGGCCTATTTCCGGCACCAGAATCAACACCTGTCTGCCTTGTTTGAGTACCGGCTCAATTACCTGCAAATACACTTCGGTTTTACCGCTACCGGTTACACCGTCGAGTAAAAACGGTACAAAGTGGCTGGCCTGCTGATTGATAGCCGCAATGGCCACGCCCTGCTCGGTAGAGGCAACAGGCGGTGTTTGCTGCAGACTAAATGACGCCCAGTCCTGCTTTTCAGTCAGGCGGATACTGGTTTGAGTGGTCAGCGCTTTCTCTTCCAGCGCCTTTAACACCACATTAGAAAATTTGGTTTTGATTTCTTCACTGGCCAACGGCCCTTTGGCCAGTAAAGCGATGCATTCGAGCTGTTTTTTGCCCCGTAAAGTAGGCGATTGCGCTTCGGCTTGCCCGGCTTCGGTTAAGGTTAATGCCGGAACGCTGTCACTCAACGCCCCGCCTTTGCGCAACCGGGTGGGCATAACCGTCGCCCAGACTTCACCAATCGGATGATGATAATAAGTGGCCAGCCACTGAGTTAACGCTTGCAATGTGGGATCAAACAGCGGCTGCTCATCGAGAACTTCGGTTACCGCTTTCAGTTTAACTTCAGACTCCGTCTCGCCCGCCGGGTCGTTATAACTTGCTGTCACTACCCCGATTAGCTGACGGCGACCAAAGGGCACGCTTACCCGTACACCCGGCGCCAGCTTTTGCTCGCTGGTGTAACTAAAGGTTTGTCGTAGTGGTACCGGAACGGCTACATCAATGATTGGCATAGTGAATTTTGAACAACGCACATTATCAGGCTGAATTTAAGTAGTGGTTATCCTAACATGCGGATAGCAAAGTATTGCACGAAAATACTTGATTGATTATTCGGCATCCATTAATATGCGCCGCTCGAAAAAGCAGGCGGTATGTCGCTTGTAGTGAAAATTAGTCACGTATGGTGGCCAACTTCGGGTTGGTTAGCGATGCGGCCTTATTTTGAGGTAATCCCATGAAACAAGATATCCACCCTAAATACGAAGAAATTACTGCTAGCTGTTCTTGCGGTAACGAAATCAAAGTTCGTTCAACAATGGGCAAAGACATCAGCCTGGACGTATGTTCAGCTTGTCACCCTTTCTACACTGGTAAACAACGTAACGTTGACACCGGTGGTCGTGTTGACCGCTTCAAGAAGCGTTTTGGCGCACTGGGCAAAAAATAAGCCCCGTCCTGAAGAAAAAGCTTCGAAGAAAAAGCGCCTTTACGGCGCTTTTTTTGTGCCTGTTTTTACTATCATGTTAATTGATTGGGGTAATGGTAAAACCATTTTCCATAAGTAAAACAAATTACGATTATTTCTTCAGCAACGTGGCGTTCAGGGCCTGTTCGCGTTATGTTAGTTAGCATTAACAAGTTTGTAAGGTACTATCGATTTTACAATTGATAGATACCATGCCATATGACATGCGCTGTGATACAGTTCGCCTATAATAACAATAACCTAGCGACTGGCTTACAAGATAAAAATTACAGGACTTACAAAAATGTCAGATTTTCGCCAACGTGCCCTCGACTACCACGCAAAACCTACGCCGGGCAAGATCCGCGTAGAGCTCTCCAAACCGGCAGAAAGTGTTGATGATCTCGCCCTTGCTT
This sequence comes from Alteromonadaceae bacterium, assembly GCA_002691625.1. Lineage (GTDB taxonomy): Bacteria > Pseudomonadota > Gammaproteobacteria > Enterobacterales > Alteromonadaceae > Alteromonas. The sequence continues at coordinate 11,338 of NZIK01000026.1, read as the reverse complement.
ACAGCCCCGGCGTAGCGGAACCCTGCCGCGAAATAGCTGAAGATCCAAACGCTGCTTATACCTACACCGGTAAGGGTAATATGGTTGCCGTTATCAGTAACGGTACCGCAATTCTCGGCCTCGGTAACCTCGGTCCACTGGCCTCCAAACCGGTAATGGAAGGTAAAGCGCTATTATTCAAACGCTTCGCCGGCCTTGATTCGATTGATATTGAAGTTAAACACCGCACGACCGAAGAGTTCATCAATACGGTAGCCAATATCGCCGACACCTTTGGTGGCATCAACCTGGAAGATATTAAAGCGCCGGAATGCTTTGAGATTGAACAGGAGCTGATCAAGCGCTGTAAGATCCCGGTTTTCCATGATGACCAACACGGCACCGCAATTGTAACAGCTGCCGGTATGCTTAACGCACTGGAAATTCAGGGTAAAGAAATCGGTGATGCTAAAATTGTTTGTATGGGTGCCGGCGCCGCTGCCGTAGCCTGTATGGAATTACTAATCAAATGTGGTGCCCAGCGTGAGCGTATTTATATGCTCGACCGTAAAGGGGTTATCCATACTCGCCGTGACGATCTCACGCCGCACAAGATGCTGTTTGCCAACAACACCGACAAACGCACTTTGGAAGACGTAATGGACGGTGCGGATATTTTTGTTGGGGTATCCGGCCCGGATTTACTGCCGCCTGAAGCGCTCGAACTGATGGCACCAAACCCGGTGGTATTTGCCTGCTCTAACCCGGACCCGGAAATCAAACCGGAAGTGGCCTTGGCTACCCGTTCTGATCTAATTATGGCGACCGGTCGCTCTGACTACCCTAACCAGGTTAATAATGTATTGTGTTTCCCGTTTATTTTCCGTGGTGCACTGGATGTTCGGGCTACCGCCATTAACGATGAAATGAAAGTCGCTGCGGTTGAAGCACTGCGTTCAGTATCCAAAGAGCCGGTACCTGAATCCGTATTAAAAGCCAGTAACGTGGATAGCCTGACCTTTGGTAAGGATTACATTATTCCAAAACCGATGGATCCGCGTCTGTGTAGCCGAATCGCCAGAGCCGTTGCTCAGGCCGCGATCGACTCAGGCGTAGCGCGCCTTGAAGTAATGCCGGATTATCAGTAACCACCAACCAAACGCATAACCAGGCCATCCTTCGGGGTGGCTTTTTTTGTTTCAATTACTATTACACTTCGCGCAACTGACTGGGCGTTTGCCCGGTCCAGCGCTTCACCGCACGACGGAAATTAGTAATATCCGTAAAGGCCATTTTCAACGCGCTTTGCTCGTTATTGAGCTTTTGCACCTGCAGGTAGTAAATGGCCTGCTGACGTCGAATATCATCGTGCAACAAACTAAAGGTAGTGTCGTGATCCGCCAGTTTACGCTTAAGTGACGCCGGGCTTAAGCCGAGTTCACCAGCAATAGCAGGTAAGGTAGCGTTGCTGTTGCGGCGCAGGTGATAGCGCACGGCATCAAGCAAAGTTACGCGGTACTCCCGCTGCTCCAGAAAGCGACGCAGGGCAAACTGCTTAAACATTCGATTAGGCTGTAAACATGGCGTTGCCAGCTCTGCTCTGGCCACTTTAATGGTAAAGAAGGGCTGCTCGAAAGACAGCCGGAACCCCAGCCCCTCTTCGTATTCCTGGATCTGCCGAGGACGCGCGAAGGGAAAAGAAAAGTGCAGCGCCAGACGCTTACCGGTGCAATGTCGGGCCAGAGCTACCAACGCTGCACAGTAGGCCTCGGCCATAAAGCGAAACTGTTTACCGCTGCCCATGGCATCCTGCAGAACCAGCAGTATATCGTCGCCCTCGTCATAGCGAAAAGCGGAAACAAAAGGATAAAGGCGGGTCTGAAAAGAAGGCAGTGCGCGCAAGCATTCACCAAAATTCCGCGCATGGGTAAAATAGGGCAGCGCATCATTAACAAAAGCCGACACTAAGTGATGGCCAAACTGAAAGGCCAGGTCGAAGCCTTTGTAATGTTGAGTGGCGTTGCCGCAAAGACGCTGCAACTGATTACAACTTAATGGCTTTGCAGTAAGTAAGTCTTCACTGAAAATTCCCGTACCACGTAACAGCTTTTGCTCACCCGCACCACGGGCTACCGCTACCTGCACCAGGCTTTGGGCAAGCTGTCTGGCAGGCAGTGTTTTATCGGTACGGGTAAGCAAAGCGTTATGCGTCATCAGGCGGCCTGCCGGGAGGTCTCATCTAACTGACGGTTCAGGCCGGCCATCATTTCAGCCAGCGTTACCTGTTGTTGCAACTGAGCACTGACACTGCGCACTGAATGAAAAATCGCCGTGGTCTGGCCGCCACTTCTGAATGCCACATTGCGAATGCTGCACTCTAACTGACGGGCAAACTCGCAGGCCTCTTCGGCGGCAATTTCCGGCATCAGGATAACAAACCGATCGCCGGCATAGCGGCAGGCCAGGTCGACGGCTCTGAGGTTCATCACAATTAACTGTGAAATCTCCTTTAAGAAGCGATCCCCTTCGGCATGGCCGTAGCGCAAATTGAACTGCGAGAAATCGTTAATATCCAGTATCACTACTGCCGCCTTTACGCCCTGCTCCTGTAACTCCATGGCCCTGGCTCGCCAGTAGTCAGCGCGGTAGAGCTGGGTGATGACATCGATTTGATCGTGGGCCCGATACCACATTTCGCGGCGTTGCAGCTGTTTGTTGAGCGCCAGTTGTTCCTGATGCCACCAATACAACGCAACACTCATCACGACCATACCCATTGCAGCGGGAATAGACTCCACCACGCTGAGCCAATGGGCCGCATCGCTGTAAAAGGTAAATTCATCGAACACGTCGAGCATGGCGGAAAAATTAAAAAACGCCAGGCCTGCCACCAGCAGTGCCGTAACCTTGCCTGGTGGGCGGCTGATCATCACCGCGGTTATCCAGCACAAAGTGAGCAGGCATATGCTGCCCTCGCCCACGACATCCAGCCACTCAACGTCTGCGATATCTTTCAACTGGCCATTAGTAACGCATAATGTCACTGCCAGCCCCAACACCAGCATGACAAATGCCAGTAAGCCCCGGTGACGTGTTAATAAACTAAAATCCATCATTTTTTCCGCATGCAAAACAATTTTACCTGCGCCTATTGTTAATTGAGTCGCCGGTAATCTTAGGGGTCATTCTGGCTCAGCAATATGACACTGGTATGATGCTTTTCCCTTTTCAGCCGGCTTAAAATACTTTTTTTCAATATTAAACAACGGTTTGCACGGGGGTCATTTGGGCTCATCGAGTTTAAAAATAACGCTTTTCAGGCCGATTCCGGCTATTTTTCAGGCAACTGTGCCATTCACCGTCATCGATTTGTCATTTTTGCTTTCTACCGTAGCCGCCAACACATACACACAACTTAAGAGAACACTCATGAAAAATCGTATTTCCAGCCTGGCGTTGGCTGTCAGTACCGTTTGTTGCTCATTTGCTTCGGTCGCAGCAGATAATGCGGGGCTGATTGGTCAGTTAACCAATAAAGATCAAAGCCGGGTTTTTGCCGGCGCAAAAATTGAAATTACTGAATTAGGTAAAAAAACCTTTTCTGGCCGCGATGGGACTTTTCGTTTCACTAATCTGCCTGCCGGTAACTACACGCTGGTTGTTACTTACCTTGGTGCCGATCCGGTTAGTCGCGGGATCACCCTTACCGAGGGTGAAAATATTACGCCGCTTATTACCCTTGAAGCGGCAAACGAAGCGCTGGAAGAAGTGATGGTCCGTGGTCAGCGTGGCGGTCAGGCCAGCGCCATCAATCAGCAGCGTATGGCTGACAATATTAAATCTATCGTTTCAGCCGATGCCATTGGTCAGTTCCCGGACCAAAACGCTGCCGAATCATTGCAACGCCTGCCGGGTTTGTCTATCGAACGCGATCAGGGTGAAGGCCGCTTTGTAGGGATCCGTGGTATCGATCCTAACCTCAATAACGTTACCATCAACGGCCTTAACGTCCCGTCTCCGGAGGGCGGTGTTCGCTCAGTTGCTCTGGATGTGATCCCCTCTGAACTAATCCAGACGCTGGAAGTTTCCAAGTCTGTTACTGCAGATATGGACGGCGACGCGATTGGTGGTTCGGTAGAAGTTAAATCGGTAAGCGCTTTCGACCGCAAAGGCCAGACCGCCAGTTTATCGGGTCAGCTAAGCCAAAACGAGTTACGCGATGAAATGAGCCCCAAACTTTCCGGTACCTACACCAATTTATGGAACGATACTTTTGGTGTGGCGGCTGCCTTATCTTATTTCAAACGAGACTTTGGTTCAGACAATATTGAGTCCAACGCGGATGACGAAATTGAACAACGTCATTACACCATTAGCCGTGAACGCTTAGGGGCTGCGGTTAACCTTGACTACCGCCCTGACTTTAACAACGCTTACTTCCTGCGCACCCTGTACAGCGAATTCTCTGATGAAGAGTATCGTCAGCGTAATACCTTTGTGTTTGACGGTGAAGACTCTGAAGTGGAGCGTGAGTCTAAAGATCGTTATGAACAACAGTCTATCCTGACCATCGCTGCCGGCGGTGAGCACGTGCGTGGCGAGTGGACTTTCGACTATCAGTTGGGTTACGCCAAGTCTGATGAAGATGAGCCGGATGCACTTTACTATACCTTTATCACCGAAGATGACAGCATCGAGGGTGATATGCAGCGCGTGATCCCCAGCATTAGCTACGCCGATTCGGTGAATGACTTCAATAACTACGAGATCGACGAAATCAGCTTTGAGGATAACTACGCGAAGGATACAGAAAACAGTATTAAAGCCAACCTGAGCAAAACCTTTGCCGAAGACCCTTATCTCAGCGAAATTAAAGCCGGTGTAAAATACCGTACCCGCACTAAAACTGTCGACAGTAACATCTACATTTACGACGGCGACTTCGATGATATGGATCCGACGCAATTTGCTGCCAGTGACGTAGACTGGGGGCTGGGTGATTTTGGCCCGGGCCTGAACCGCGGTGAGATGCGCAGCTACTTCAATCAGAACCGTGGTTCGCTGGAGCTGTCAGAGCTGGACTCTGAACTGGAGTCAAATGGTGCATCCTACGAAACCAACGAAGATATCTTCGCAGCCTATTTCATGGGTACCTTTGATATCAACGATGTACATATTGTGGCCGGTGTTCGTTATGAAAAAACCGACTTTGATACCGCCGGTATGCGTGTTGAGTTGATTGAAGATGAACAACTTGACGTGGAAGAAGTGGTTAACACGCCATGGCAGTCAGCGCGTAGCTATGATCACTTCCTGCCCAGCATTAACGTTAAATACAGCATCTCTGAACAACTGATCGTTCGTGGTGCTTACACGCAAACCATTTCCCGCCCGGGCTTTGAAGAATCAGCCGCTTTCCAGATTATTGAAAGCAAAACCGAAGAAGACGATGGCGCCTTTGTTACCGAACGTGAAGCCGAAGTGGGTAACCCTCAATTACTGCCTTACGAGTCAGACAACTTCGATCTGTCGATTGAATATTACCCTGGCCAGATTGGCGTGCTGTCTGCCGGTTTGTTCTACAAGCAAATCGATAACTTCGTGATTTTTGCCGATGTAGCAGGTATGGAAGGCTGGGAAGGCTTTGATGAAGTCATTCAGCCGCGTAATGGTGAAACGGCCGATCTCACTGGTTTGGAACTGTCGTGGGTTAAAGCCTTTGATAACGGTTTATTACTCTCTGCTAACGGTACTTTTTCATCCTCTGATGCCACCACGCTGCTGGACGGAGAAGCGTACAAAACCAGCCTGCCTAATCAGTCTGATACCGTTGGTAACCTGACCGTAGGATACGAAGACAACGACTGGAGTCTGCGTTTGGCAATGACCTACAAGAGCAAAAACCTGGAAGAAATCGACGGTGACATGCTGCGCATGGAAGATGCCCATCAGCAGTTCGATTTTTTGGGTAAATACTATATCAACCAGGATCTGACGGTGTACTTTAACGCCATCAATATTAATGATGAGCCTTACTATCACTACTTCGACCGTCGCAGTCAGAATGCCCAGTACGAAGAGTACGGCCGTACCTTCGAAATTGGTTTTAACTGGCAGCTATAAGCTCTATCGGTAATTAGGCGGGCTGTTGTCCGCCTGAATCTTAAGGTTTTCAATGAAACTCATACAATTACTCACGCTCACCACTTTGCTTTGCGCACCACTGATCCAGGCTCAGTCAGCTCAGCAGGACGTTTTTGGTGAGCACTATTACCAGACCAATCAGATCCCGTCTTCATTCACCAAAACCGATGATGACTATACGTTTCTGGTGGTCGGCGACTGGGGCCGCAATGGTCACTTTGCTCAGCGCAACGTTGCCAAATGGATGGACATTGCGTCTTATCAGTTTGATGCCGACATGATTATCTCTACCGGCGATAATTTCTACGACAACGGTATTGCATCGGTCAATGATCCCTACTGGCAAACCTCCTATGAGAATATTTATCATGGCCCGCACCTGTTCATCGACTGGTACGTGGTGTTAGGCAATCACGACTACCGCGGCAACTGGCAGGCGCAAATCGATTACTCTGCTGTCAGTCGCCGCTGGAACATGCCGGCGCAGTACTTTGATAAGCTCATTCCGCTGGAGGAAGGCGGTTTGGTGCATCTGGTTTTTTTAGATACCAGCCCGCTGAATCCGGATTACCAGCACGACGCTAAATATCAGGAAACCCTGCGTCAGGATAGCCAGGCTCAGCTGACGTGGTTTGAGCAAACACTGAAGCGCCATAAAAACGCCGACTGGACCATTGTGATTGGTCATCACCCACTTTATTCCAGTGGCAAACGGTATGGTAAAACCCGCGCTGTGCGCGGCGTAATAGAACCACTCCTGGCACAGTATGAGGTAGATGCCTATATCGCTGGTCACGAACATGACCTGCAACATAACAAACCTGCCGGCAGCAGTGTGGAACACTTTGTTTCCGGCGGCGGATCTGAGATCCGCCCGGTAGCACAACGCAAGTTTACCGCGTTTGCTAAATCATCCGCCGGTTTTGCTGTGGTGCGGGTTAATCAACAACAGTTCACCCTTGAATTCATTGATGATAAGGGCGAAGTCATCTACCAGTATACACGGGATAAAAGCAGGGAGTCGGGCCAATGAAACCGCTTAAATTTACGCTGGGGCTGCTCGCCAGCCTCGCCCTGGGGGCCTGTAGCGCCAGTGATCCAGCCGGTACTCAGCCAACTGAACCCGCCTCAACACTCACGCTGCGCGCACTCCCGGTGGCTGGCGAGAGCCTCAAACCTGTGGTCATCAACACACTCAAAGGTTACCTGATCACCAGTGAAGCAGAGGGGCTTATCTGGGCGTCGCCTGAAGGTCAGCAGATCAGTGGGTTTACCGATCACATCGCTCAGGCAGACTGGCGTCTGCTGCCCGGCTCAGACAACACAATTGCCATTGCCGCCATCGATCAGAATACTTCAGCCCTGCACCTGGTGACGCTCGATACTGCAACCGGGGAGTTTCTCTTACAGACTTCGCTGCCCTCTGCAATTGCCGACCGTGAAACCCTTTGCCTGAGTCGTCAGGACGATACGCTGCACCTGTTCAGCTCCGATGCCCGTGGATTGATGTCTCACTACCTGCTGAACACCGGGGAAAACTGGCAGCTTACGCCAATCAGACAAATGATGGTGGGGCCTGATCTGTCGTCGTGTGCGGTTGCTGATGAGAACAACTCGCTGCTAATTGCCGAAGAAGGCACCGGTATCTGGCACTATAGTGGCAACGCTGAAGGCGAAAATGCCCGCAACCTGGATTACTTCTCTACCGGCCCTGAACTGGAATCGGTAGCCGCCCTGGCCGATGGCCGCTATTTTGTGGTGGCTACCGACCAACCGTTCATTTATGAGCGCGGTCAGCGCAACCGCCAATGGCCTTTGGCTACAGCGCGTGAACTTAAGTCTGTCAGTGCCGCCGTGGCCGGCGACACCCTTTATCTTGGCGCTATTGATGAAGCCAGCGGCGAATTACTCGCCGCTACCCTTAACGATACCGCGCCTGCCAGCAAGGCTACCAGGAAGGTATATACCCTGAGCGCCGACGTGCAAACCGCACCGGTCAACCGTTATGGCGATGCCGCTGATGATCCGGCTATCTGGGTAAACCGGCTCAATCCTGCCGCCAGCCTGGTGTTGGGTACCGATAAAAAATACGGACTCAATGTGTATTCATTAAAGGGTGAGCAGTTGCAATCATTGCCTGTCGGCCGGGTCAATAATGTGGACGTGCGTTATCAGATTGACACACCAGCCGGTAAGCAGGATATTGCCGTAGCCAGTAACCGTTCATCACAGACGTTATCGGTATATTACATCTCCGCTACCGGTAAGGTGACCCACGCCGGCGAACTCCCCACTACATTGTCTGATGTTTACGGCTTATGTAGTGGGGTTATCGATGGTCAGTTGCATACGTTTATTAACGACACCGACGGCCGCTATCAGCAATATGCCTTCACCTTTACCGGGGACGGCCCCTCGGCAGAACTCGTCGGTGAGTTTAACCTGCCCAGTCAACCCGAGGGATGCGTGGTGGATGATGCCAGAGAAATACTCTACATGGGTGAGGAAGCCGCAGGCATCTGGCAAAAGGCACTGTCACAGCCACTCAGCGCGCCGAATCTGATTGCCTCTGTAGGTGAGGAAGTTGAAGCCGATATTGAAGGCATGGGCATTTACACGCTGGAAGATAAACGCTACCTGGTAGTCTCCAGTCAGGGCAATAGCCGATTTGCAGTGTATGCGCTTGATGATGGTAATCGTTTGCTGGGAACGTTCCGGATCGGCATCAACGGTGCCAGACAGATTGATGGCGTTTCAGAAACCGACGGCCTTGAAGTCACCTCAACAGCACTTGGGCCGCAGTTTCCTGACGGACTCATGGTGGTTCAGGATGGCCGCAATGTGATGCCAACCGCCCCGCAAAACTTTAAACTGATTAGCGGCACTAAGCTGGCTGAGTTTATTCGCCAGAATCGCTAACCATCCTTGATCCGGCTCCGCCTGGTGAGCCGGTTCGCACGCTTACATCTGCGTTCATCGCTCCCCGTCGTTACTTATCACCCTGAATACTTAGGTATAAGATTAAATAAACATAACACCAAATCACCTCATAAAATAACCAATAGTCACATTTGTCACCATTTTCATATTCGTTAGCGGCACGCTAAGCAAGGTAGAAATGACCGCATCAGACTTGCAGGATTGTAAAAATGGCAAATACTTATATGAAACCGGAAGTCGGAGTCCTTTATGAGTTTAACAGTGTTGGTGGCAGATGATTCAAAGCTATCCAGACGCAGCGCTATCAGAGCATTGCCACCGGAGCTTGACACAACAGTCATGGAAGCCGCCAATGGGAAAGAGGCCATCGAAACGCTGTCAGGTAACGCCGTTCAACTCGTTTTGCTTGACTTAACCATGCCCGAAATTGATGGTGTGGGCGTGCTTGAATACCTTTCTGAGCAACCTTCATCACCGGATGTCATTGTTATAAGTGCCGATTTTCAGCCGGAGAAACAGCGTATAGTGATGTCGCTGGGTGCTAAACGGTTTTTACGCAAACCACTGGATAAAGAAGAATTAGCAATGACCTTATTTGAGTTGGGTTACCTATGAACGATGCAATTGCCCTGTCTGAAGACCAGCGGGATGCCTTACAAGAACTGATGAACATTTCTATGGGTCAGGCTGCCAACAGTCTGGCCCATTTAATCGAAACCAAAATCGGCATCTCGATCCCTAAAATCACTGCAGTTACCCCGGCCGGGCTGTATGAGTTAGTCAGCCATAATCAACAGGCCTATTACACCCGCCAGTCTTTTATGGGCGACATTCACGGCGAGGTGATGTCGATTCTCACCCAGCAGGGACTTACTGAAGTCGCAGAACTACTCGAATATGAACAACCACTATCAGAAAACGATATCAACGAAACGATTCTGGAGCTGTCTAACATTCTTGCCGGCGCTTGTCTGGCCGGATTGTCTGAACAACTCGAACTGGCCACCAACCTGCAGATGCCAACGTTATTTGCGCCGCAAAAAAGTGACTTTTCACAATATGACTGGCAACACAGTCTGGTAATGGAAGTAAAGTTCGACATTCAAATTTCATCGTTCACCATGCGCGTGGTGTTTTGCCTGGACGATGTTTCATTGACGCGGCTTAAATCGACGATCGACGAGTTACTGGGTTAACCCTTTATGAATAACCCGTTACTGGATAAACTGCCAGTCGGAATGTGTCTGGTAAATGAAGGTTATGAAATTGTCTATCTGAATGCTTTTTTTCTCGACCGCATGCCGGTTGAGATTCGGGGGGATGCGTTAGGCAAACCATTAGCCGATGTCTTTCCCGAGCAAATCAAATTTCTGAAGCGACGCATAAAATCGGTTTTTGTCCTTAAACATCCCAGTTTCAGCTACTGGGAACAGCGCCCGCACATCTTTCCTTTCAAAAGCAGTCGCCCAATCACCGGTGAAGAAACTCAGATGGTACAGAATATGGAAATTGTCCCCCATAAGGACACCGAAACGGGCGAACTGTACGCCTGTATTCTGATCCAGGATGTCACCGCTCAGGCCAGTTATTTTAAAACTCAGGTTCAGCTCGCCGAAGCATTAAAAACAGAACACGAAGCCCAGCGCAAACTGATCCGCAAACTTGACAGAGCCCAGTCACAGCTTATTCAGGCGGAAAAAATGGCCTCAACCGGTCAGTTGGCCGCGGGCATTGCGCATGAAATTAATAACCCTATGGGCTTTGTTACGGCCAACTTAAATACGCTGGAACAGTACGCACAAAATTTGCTGGAAACCTGTCAGGCCACCAAAAAGCTGGTTGCCAGTCATGCCCCTGAGCATATTGAGGCACTGGAAGATCTCTTTAATGCTACCCATGTAGAGCTGATCGAAGAAGATATGGGCCCGCTGATTCAGGAATCTAAGGATGGCCTTAAGCGGGTCAGCGACATTGTCTCTACATTACGCTCTTTTGCCGAAGAGCCGCAGCATACCTGGGGTTACCTGAACTTACACGACACGGCAAATCAACTGGTACAACTTATCAGCACCCAGTTTAAACGGCCGAAGTTTAAGGTAACCTGTGAGCCTGCCCAGCTAAAATGGTATTGTGAATCCGCCAGCTTAAAACAGGCCCTCACTAATCTGATGATGAACGCCGCTCAGTCAATTGACGAAAATGGCCTGGTGATGCTCGATATCAGACAAACCGGTAGCGGCACAGTCGCTATAAAAATAGTCGATACCGGCTGCGG
>NZIK01000071.1 GCA_002691625.1 Alteromonadaceae bacterium | reverse complement strand
CTTACCGCGGCCATGTCGCGGATAAGAAAGCTAAACGTTAAGGGGTAGGAAGATGGAAGCATTAGCTAAACACCGTTTTGCCCGCACGTCGGCTCAAAAAGCACGCTTGGTTGCGGATCAAGTTCGCGGTATGCACGTAGAAAAAGCGCTTGAGCTTTTAACGTACAGCCCTAAGAAAAGCGCTACGCTGATCAAGAAAGTTCTCGAATCAGCAATCGCTAACGCAGAGCATAACGAAGGTGCAGATATTGATGAACTGCGCGTCGCTAAGATCTTCGTTGACGAAGGCCCAACTATGAAACGTATCAAGCCACGTGCCAAAGGCCGTGCGGATCGTATCTTTAAGCGTAGCAGTCACATCACTGTGGTTGTAGCGGATAACTAGGAGTAGATAATGGGACAGAAGGTACATCCTACAGGTATACGCCTGGGTATCAGTAAACCATGGACTTCTACCTGGTACGCTAATACCGCAGATTATGCAGATAACCTGTACAATGACCATCAGGTACGTCAGTACCTGACAAAACAACTGAAAAACGCTTCACTGTCTAAAATCGTGATCGAGCGTCCTGCTAAGAGCATCCGTGTGACTATTCACACTGCTCGTCCAGGCGTAGTAATCGGTAAGAAAGGTGAAGACGTTGAAAAGCTGCGTAACTATGTTTCTAAGCTGGCCGGTGTGCCTGCTCAGATCAACATTGCTGAAGTACGCAAGCCAGAGCTGGATGGTCAGTTAGTTGCTGACAGCATTTCAAGCCAGCTGGAACGCCGTGTAATGTTCCGTCGTGCTATGAAGCGTGCGGTTCAAAACGCAATGCGCCTTGGCGCAAAAGGTATCAAAGTAGAAGTTAGCGGTCGTTTAGGCGGTGCAGAGATTGCACGTTCTGAATGGTACCGTGAAGGTCGTGTTCCTCTGCACACTTTCCGTGCGGATATCGATTACGCGACTTCTGAAGCGTCTACTACTTACGGTATCATCGGCGTAAAAGTATGGATCTTCAAAGGTGAGGTTCTAGGTGGTTTACCTACAACTCAAGAGCCGGCTGCGCCAGCTCAACCTAAGAAGAAAGGCCGCAACGCTAAGCGAGAGGGCTAATCATGTTACAACCAAAACGCATGAAATTCCGTAAAATGCACAAAGGCCGCAACCGCGGTACAGCTGCGGGAGCGACTGTTGCCTTTGGTACTTACGGTCTTAAAGCGGTTGGTCGTGGTCGAATGACTGCGCGCCAAATTGAGGCTGCACGTCGTGCCATGACTCGTCACGTTAAGCGTCAAGGTAAAATCTGGATTCGGGTTTTCCCTGACAAACCAATTACTGAGAAGCCTCTTGAGGTTCGTCAAGGTAAAGGTAAGGGTAACGTTGAGTACTGGGTATGCCAAATTCAACCTGGTCGTGTTCTTTATGAGATGGAAGGTGTTCCTGAAGCTCTGGCACGCGAAGCGTTTACTTTGGCTGCGGCAAAACTGCCATTTAAAACAACCTTTGTAACTCGGACGGTGATGTAATGAAAGCAGCTGAACTGAAAGAAAAAAGCGTAGAAGAGCTGAATGCAGAGTTATTAAACCTGCTACGCGAACAGTTCAACTTACGCATGCAGCATTCAACTGGCCAGCTTGAAAAAACCGACCAGTTGAAGAAAGTGCGTCGCAGCATCGCGCGTGTTAAAACCATTCTGACTCAAAAGGCTGATGCGTAATGACTGAGCAAAAAATTCGTACAGTACAAGGTCGTGTGGTTAGCAACAAAATGGATAAAACCATTACTGTTGCGGTAGAACGTTTTGTAAAACACCCTATCTACGGGAAGTTCATCAAGCGTACTACTAAACTGCACGCTCATGACGAAAGCAACGTGTGCAACGAAGGCGATACAGTTACTGTTCGCGAGTGTGCACCCATCTCTAAGAACAAATCTTGGATGTTGGTTGACGTTGTTGAGAAAGCTGGCGTTTAATCGCGACTTTCTAAGCGTTTAAAAAAAGCCGCTCTTTGGAGCGGCTTTTTTATTCTCTTCGATACGTACAGACTTGCAGAATAAGGTGTTTAAGCTGGATTATTAGCTAAAGCCTTGTTAAGTCGAGTATGGGCAGATTAACTTGCTGATAAAAAAGATTTAAAAAGAGGTCTTTCTTCAGTTAAGTTTATTTTTATGCTGTATTAAGTAAAACTTTATATCTGATATCTACGTTTTTAAGCCTATATTCCATTCAAAGCAATGCAGCGCCCATTTTTACAAAATCAGGATTAAGGTTGATTTTGAGAATAGTTTCTATCCTCATGAATATTATGATTTTATTCTATTAAAATTGAGACTTTTAAAACTGTGTCAAAAATAAACAGCTACACAGTTTTCTATTTGTCTCTTTCAAACATAGATAGTTAGCTATGCAAAGGCGTAGCGCATGGCTTGCCACCTTTGCAAGCTGTTTGAATCAGCTATTTCTGAGGCTGTTCATATCAATAACAAAGCGGTACTTCACATCACCTTTCTTCATTCGCTCATAAGCGGCGTTGATGTGCTGAATGTCGAGCATTTCGATATCACAGCTAATGTTGTGAGCAGAACAAAAGTCCAGCACTTCCTGAGTTTCTGCCAGCCCGCCAATCAGCGAGCCAAGAATCGAACGCCGTTTCATAACCAAAGCACCAGTGTTAAGAGCTGGTTCCAGCGGCGTTAGTTGCCCTACAACAATGTGTGTACCGTTGTATTTCAGGCAATTCAAATAGGGGTTAAAATCGTGTTCAACCGGAATAGTATCAAGCAGATAGTCAAATTGCTCCGTTGCGGCTTGCATCTGTTGGTCGTCGGTTGAGATGATCACGTGATCCGCACCTTGCTGTAGTGCTTCCTCTACTTTTGACTCTGAACGGGTGAAAATAGTGACTTCTGCGCCCATGGCTTTGGCAAACTTAACGCCCATATGCCCCAGACCGCCCATACCCAGTACGCCAACCTTGTCGCCCTGTTTAACACCCGCGTATTTTAACGGTGAGTAAGTGGTAATACCGGCGCAGAGAATCGGCGCTGCAGCCGCCGGATCCAGCCCATCAGGGATAGCCAGAACAAAGCGTTCTTTTACCACAATCGACTCGGCATAACCGCCCTGGTTAGGTGTGCCATCGATACGGTCTGTACCACCGTATGTACCATGAATACCTTCATCACAAAACTGTTCCTGGTGGTCGTCACAGGCCGGGCAGGTCCCGCAGGAGTCAACCAGACAGCCCACACCCACGGTATCGCCTACGTTGTATTTGCTTACTTGTGGGCCTACTGCCGTAACGGTGCCGACAATTTCATGGCCGGGAACAATCGGGTAGCTTGTGCGTCCCCAGTCATTTTCGACGGTATGAATATCTGAATGACACACGCCGCAATAATCAATACTGATGGCAACATCATCATCCCGCAGTGAGCGTCGTTGAATCGTTAATGGGTTTACCCCTGAATCCGGGGCGGTGGCTCCGTAAGCTTTAGTGTTCATTATATATCCTCATGGTGTAAGACGGTCTATTGTGCGTAATTAACCGTATCAAAGCTTTAACATTCCTCCATTGATTTTGACTATTACTCTAAACAAGTAGTGTTTTGCTGGTTAATGTCCCCACATCGTTGCATAATTCTCTTTGTCACTTAGGCAGGAATTACTATGTCCATCAGCAAAGAAATGCCGTTAACAACAACTGGTGTTAGTCACCCTTACCATCTGACCCTGCTCGACAAGGTTAACCAGTTATTACCCCGGGAAGGGGTTATCACAACTGCCATACCCGGCCTCACGGTATTCCATAGTTGCCACCACCGTCCTGCTCGTCCGTTTATTTATAACCCTGGAATAGCTGTTGTGTTGCAAGGCCATAAAATTGGCCGCGTGGGTAGCCGCGAGTTTCATTACGGACCTGGTCAGTATCTTTTGCAAACCCTGCCAATCCCTTTTTACTGCGAAACCATCGGGAGTAGAGAATCGCCCGCCATTGGTGTTCGTATCGATTTCGATCCGGCAATCGTCGCCGAATTGGTGCAGGGCCTGCCTGGGACGTGTATGGAATCTGACCGTCTGGAGCCTACAGTGTCAGTCCCCATGCATAGCGAGATGGCCTATGCAGTAGTCAAGCTGCTGGAGGGTGGGGCAGATCCGGCTGTTGCCGCAGTTTTAGGGCGTGCACGGCTTAAGGAACTCACTTACGAAGCGTTAAAAGGCCCCCACGGGTATGCGCTTAGAGCGCTTGCTGCCGATGGTGGGCATTACGCGCGGATAGCCCGTTCGCTGAAACAGATTTCGGCTAACCTGGATGGTGAATTTAATGTCACTACCCTGGCCAGGGAGGCAGGCATGAGCGTATCAGGTTACCACGCCAGTTTTAAACAGATAACTCAGACATCGCCCATCCAGTACCTCAAACGTTGCCGGTTGCTAAAAGCGCAGGCCATACTGAGCCGCCAAAGTTGCGGTGTGTCGCAGGTTGCCAGTGAGGTGGGCTATACCAGTATTTCTCAGTTTAGCCGTGACTATAAAAAGGCCTTTGGTTATCCACCTACCCAGGAACAGGGGATTGGTATTCCGGCCTAGTCCGGGTCGTGCCGTTTAAGCCAACTGGTTAATATCGCCTGCGTGATTACCGGTCGGTCACCGTAAAAACCGTGCGCACCGCCTGGTACAACCGCAAGTTCAGCCCCCGGGGTTAAAGCCAGGTAATCCTGGACCGTATCGATGCGGGCTGAGTCGTACTGCCCAATCATAAACAGGGTTTTAGCCGGATTGACACGGCTGAGTAAGTGGGTTGCATCGTAATGCTTTAATACCCCGGTAGAGGAAAATTCACTGGGGCCCCACATGGCGTTGTAAATCACCGGATTGAAGCCATTTCCGCCGACATTGAGGTAATAATCCCGTTCAGCCTTAGTTGCCGTGCCCGGTGTGTAGAACGCGGAATATAGCTTGGTATAAGCCGCGCTGCACTGGTCTTCCTCAGGCGGTTCAGCCGACTCGCACTCACGTAGTGTTTGCTGTACTGATTGTGGCGCTGCTTTAACCAGCAAGTTAGCATCCATGATCCAGTGCGGGGTAGAGATAAACGTACCGCCAAGGACAGTGGATACCACCTTGTTGGGGTACCTGGCGGTATATTCCAGTGCCAGTGCTGATCCCCAGCTGTGACCCACCACATGCCAACGTGGAATATTCAAGTGTTGGCGAATAGTCTCGATAGATTCAACAAACCTTTCTACGCGCCAGTTGTCCGGATTGTTGGTTTGCTCAGACTTGCCGCTGTCGAGCTGGTCGTACATGATCACCATGCGGTTATCTGCAAGACCAGTCATACCGGCAAAGCCGTTGTGTGTGCCGCCGGGCCCGCCATGAATAAAGATAACCGGTATCGCTGCCTTATGGGCTAAACCGTTAAGCCTGACATACACTTTGCCGCCTTCCACCGGCACCATTAATTCCTTTTCCGGCGGCGCAAAGGGGGGGGGTCAGCATAAACCGGAGGAACAAAAAGCAATACCAGAGTCAGTAGCAGCGGCGATAACATTAAACGGCTGGATTTCATCACAACGGAACCTATAATTTGAGTGGTCCCCGCCAGTATAAAAGGGTTTGAGTTTGTGCTCCAGCCGGCCTATCCCTTAATTTGTTGATACAGACTTAAATATCCATTTGCCATAGCGTTAGTAGAAAAGTGAGTACTAACATGCTCAAATAGAGAGTCACCGTAGTTATGCCTTAAGGTGTCATTGTCCAGGGCAGTGCATATGGCTGCGGCTAATTTTTCTGAGTCGCCCGCCGGCGTCAGCCAGCCGGTTTTCTCATGTTTAATAATTTCCGGAATGCCGCCGGACGGACTGGCGATCACCGGTACTTTACAGGCACCGGCTTGCAACAAAATAACGCCGAGTCCTTCGGCATGTGCCGGATGTACCAGCAAATCAATGTTGGGCAGTATTCTGGCCACCTGTTCGGTAAAACCGCACAGACGGACATTATCGCTTAACCCTGCGAGGTCTATCTGACGCTGATAATCGTCCGCCAGACTGCCTTTACCAAACAGTAAGCAGAGGGTGTTCGGCTGTTTGACAACAACCCGCTTCATTGCCGCAATAATATCGCGCTGCCCTTTGCGTTCAATCATCTGGGCGAAGTTTGCCAATACCTGGTAACCCTCTGGTATGGCAAACTTATTGCGAAACCAGTCAGGGTCTGCAGCATAGTGAAATTCCGATAAGTCCACTGACGAATGGATAACCTGCTGAAATACCGATGCCGGGCAACGCCGTGAAACCACCTTCCGCACGCCTTCAGAGATACTGATTACGGCTTGATACTGGGCATATTTCAGGCAGCTTATGGCAGACTCCGGGTTATCAACCCGCCGCGTACAAATAGCTGGTATACCAGTATATCTGGCTATTATTGCGCCCCACAGATCGGCACCACGACGACTGTGTACATGTATAATGTCAGGTTGTAATGCCCTGACCAGCCCGGTCAGACGCCACAAAATGCTGATGTCCGGTTCACCTGCATAGGGCAGCGCGTGTGTTTCACACTCACTAAGACTCAAAGCGGCAATGTCACTGCCTTCAGCACACACCAGTTGTTGTTCAACGGTGTTGCTTTGTACAGCAATCGCTTTAATCAGGTATTCCACCTGTTTGGCACCGCCATACAAATGCCTGCCCAATTCCAGATGCATAACACGCATGGTTATTGCAGTCCTTGTAGTGTGCTGTACACCTGCCCGGGGGTTATTGCCTGCATACAGTCAAAGCGGCCGTCACAGACAGGGCGACGCTTACAAGGGGCACAACTTAAATCTGCATACAGAATACGAGCATGAGGGTTCTGGGTTCGCGTATACGGCCGGGTCGAACCGAAGATAGCCACGGTGGGTCGTTGATAAACCATACCCATGTGCGTCAGGCCGGTATCAACACCGAGAAGCGCCGCGCATCGCTCAATCACGGCAGCACTCTGAGTTAAGCTTAATGAGCCAGCCAGGCTAAGGGAGTGTGAATTACCGCCGGCAAGATGCTCAGCACTGTTCTTATCGGCCGGCCCACCAAGGATTATCATCTGATACCCATCCTTCCCCAACATGGCAATGAGTTCGTGCCAATAGGGCAGTAACCAGTGCTTCTGGGGGCGCGTTGTAAAAGGGGCGATTACGATAAAGTTGCCGTGAAAGCCTTTTTCTTTCACAAGGTTATGCACAGTTATCCGATCCTGATCACTTACCTGAAGGGTAAGTTGATAAGGTGAGCTACTAAACTTACTGGCCAGAAGTTTGTACTCGCTGCTAATGTCATCTGACAGGGGCTTATCGAAAGCCTCGGTTAAAAACCACTGACTGTGTTCCTTACTGTTGAACCCTACCCGTTTACGCGCGCCGGTGAACCAGGCTAACAATGCACTCTTAAGTAATCCCTGAGCGTCAACAACCAGATCGAATTGTAAAGCTTTTAAGCTGCGCCGAAACTGCAGTAGCGCCTTAAACAGCGCAATATATCGTCGTGATTTAGCCAGCGCCCGCCATTCATTTTTGGGCCAGGTAATAACGTTATCTACATCCGGGTGGCCCGCTACCAGGGCGGCATAGGGACTTTCAATCAGCCAGGATATAGTCACATCGTTGTCAAAATGCTGTTTTAAGCTGGACGGCAGACCTGAGGCCATTACAATATCGCCCATTGCACTTAACCTGATGATAAGCACTGCGGGTTTGGTGGCATTTGATGACATGCAATAAAAGTAAACGTGAAAACCTGTGTGTCAGTGAAACAAAACTTCACGACATTTTGATGACGGCCAGCATAACGGTGTACAAGGCAACATGAGCAAGCAACGCGCAACATATTCTCCTAAGTGGTATCAGGACGCCTTTCGCTGGCTCTACTCCTGTATTCTGGCACTGCTCATTCCATTTGCTTTTTTCACTCTTATTAAACGCGACATGACTCGCCAGAAAGACTATACCCGCCGCCGCTTTGAGCGGTTTGGCTACGTGGCACACGCACCGAAAGCCAATGGCTATCTGTTTCATTGTGTGTCGGTGGGTGAGGTGGTCGCAGCGTCGGTTCTGATTAAACGCATTATGCAGGAGCAGCCAGAGCGCCAGATAACGGTTACCACTACCACGCCTACCGGTTCGGCCCGGGTTCGTGCAATTTTTGGTGATAAGGTGCATCACTTTTACCTGCCCTATGACTTACACATGGCCATGGCGGGCATGTTGAGACGGATTAAACCCAGCGTGGTTTTTATCACTGAAGTTGAGCTCTGGCCTAACCTGATCCATGCCTGCTGGAAACGTGACATTCCGGTACTGGTGGTCAATGCCAGAATGACCGATCGCTCGGCGCGGCGGTATGCGAAGTTCCCCATCCTGTTCGAGCCAATGCTTAAAAAACTGGCCCATGTGTGTGCGCAGGGCGACAGGGATTATGCTAACTACCGATTTTTAGGCATGCCGGAAAGTAAGCTCACGCTGACGAATAATATTAAGTTCGACCAGGCCTCTGCCCTGGATGCCTCTGTAAGCGGCTTTTTAGGGCTGGAACACAGTAACCGGAAAGTTCTTGTGGGGGGAAGTACCCATGACCCTGAGGAAACGGTATTGCTGCAAACCTACCAGGCGGTCAAAAAACAGTGTTCGGAGCTCTTGCTGGTACTGGTCCCCCGCTATCCTGAGCGGTTCGAAACAGTAGCCCGACTGATCCAGAGATCCGGCTTAACCATGACACAAAGTGCGTCGGCCGACAGTGTATCCGACGATTGCGACGTGTTACTGGTAAATGAAATGGGTAAGCTCAATGCGGTGTACAGCGTGGCCGATTTTGCTTTTGTCGGCGGCAGGATTGCCGATCGAGGAGGCCACAATGCGCTTGAACCGGCAGCCAGAAAACTGCCGGTTATAATGGGACCGAATACCTACAACAACCCGGTGATCTGCGCCAAATTAGCAGAATCCGGTGCACTGTTTATCGTTGACGATGCTGATGCCATGACAGAGCTTACTCTCGCCTGGTGCAATGATGCTGATGCCGCTGAACAGGCTGGCCTTGCCGGTTACGCCGTGCTGGCGCAAAATAGCGGTGCGCTGGATAAAACAATGAAAGTTGTTGAGTTATATAACAACTGATAGGCTAAGTCCTGTAGTGATTTTTCTTCAGGGCTTTGATTATGCAAGGAAAGCGTGTCTTCTACCTGATGCTATTGAGCAGCATCCTATTGTTTCTGGCCGGCTGCGCAGCCACCAGTGTTTCCTCTCAAAAACAAGATACCGACAAACTGGTAGAGACTAATCAGGGCTACCTGCTGATTGGTCTGGTTAATGATTACGATCTACAGGCACTTTATGTGTGGGGCGAAGAAAACCTCAAACTTACCCACGAAGATTTATCCGCCGGTGAAAATTATATTCTGTTACCGGTGAAAGCATGTGAGTATCATTTCGGTCGCATCGATTACAACTTCTATTACCGCACCAGTCTCAATGAGGACGAGTGGCGTTTTGAGGTTAAACCGGGGCGGATTAATTATGTCGGGCATTTAACGGTTGAGCAGCCTTTTTATTACTTCTTTGCCAATCACATCGAGCTGGAAAACAGAGCCGCCAATGCACAGCTGTTCATGGAAAAATATTTCCCCGGGTTACTAACCAGTCGTGATATGTTTTATGCTGGCCCGGGCCAGGACCGTTTCTACTCCCTGATAGCCGGGCTGGAGGAGCAGCAATGAGATGGACGCCGTGGTTATTCACTGTAGTGAGTCTATGGGGATATGCCCAGGATGACGCGGGCAGAATCGCTGCGCCGGTACCGGCAATAAGTTTGTTTACCAATCAACAGTTCAGCGCACCGGCGTTATCGCCGGATGGTCAGTACATCGCCTTGTTTGAAATGACCGAAGAAGCCGCTCAGGTGGGGTTGATTGAACGTTCTTCAACAAACTATGTACCGCTGCTCAACCTCGGAGCCGGTGGCAGACTGAAGGAATATTTCTGGCTCTCATCAAATCATCTATTGTTCACCGGTTCTCTGGTAAACAATGGTAAGCGACAGGATGTCAGGGTAACGCTGGAAGTGATAGCCACAGACGGCGCTGTTAGCGACATAAAAGCTCACGTAGTCAGGGTAGATGGTTACATAATGGGGCAGGCCGGTGAGGATCCGAAGAAAGTGCTCTTTACTACCACCAGCCGTGGCGGCAATACAGAAATCTATGTAGTGGATCCTGTCAGGCTGGCTGATCCCAATTGGTCTGGTAAAGACAGGATCCGCAACTTGCCCGATGATATGGTGCGCTACTTCTATGACGGCGGCGCAGATATGTTACTGGGCCTGAGCTACGATGATGAAAACGCAACATATACCATCAAGTACCGCAAGCTCAGAGGCGAGTCCTGGCAGGTAATGCTCAAAGACTTTAATACCGACTACACTTTCGAGCCCATGGGTTTTCTCAACGACTCTCAAATTGCGGTACTGAGTGATATTGCCACCGATAAAATCGCTTTGTACCTGTATGACATCCCCACCGCCACTTTTTCCGATGTGTTATATGAGCACGAAAGTTATGATCTGGTCTCTGCGTCCATTGATCATAACAGCGGTGAACCGGCCAGCGTACGCTACTATAAAGGTGGTGAAATGGTAGTGGAGTACCTTAACGCTGTGCAGGAATATCATCAGGCACAGCTAAATCAAAGCGTGCCGGGCCGTCGCTTTACACTGGCAGATTACAGTGCAGCCGCTGATGTGTATGTGGCGGTGGCCTACGCACCGGATGCGCCAACCGATTATTATTTGTTTGATGTTGCCAGACAGGAAGCTCGGCTCCTGTTCTCAGTGCAACCGGAACTGGATGACTATAAATTCTCCAGGCCACAGGTTTATGAAGTGATCTCGGCCGGCAGTAAGGTTGAATCTTATTACTACCCTCCGGTCGGGCAGGTTAATGATGTATTGCTTGTCATGCCTCACGGGGGCCCGGTTGGCGTTCGTGATACTACAGAGTTTAACCGCCTGACTCAGTTTTATACCACCCGTGGATACGCCGTTTTACAGGTAAACTTTCGTGGTTCCTTTGGGTTTGGTAAAGCGTTCAGAGAAGGCGGGGTAGGCGAATTTGGCCAGCAAATCGAGCAGGACATTCTGGCCGCTGTGAAAAAGGTACAGCAGGTTGCGCCGGCGCAGAACATCTGTGCTATGGGCTCAAGTTACGGTGGCTATTCTTCGCTTATGTTAAGCATTTTGCATCCTGAGTTGGTGGACTGCGTTATTTCCCGTTTCGGGGTATACGACCTGCCCTTGCTATTTAATCAGAGTAACCTGAAAACCAATAACGCATGGGCCAGCCAGGTGTCTTAAACCGTGGGGGAGTACAGCGAGGATTTATATCAGATATCACCACTTTATCTGGCCGAAAAAATCGCCACGCCGCTGCTTATCACAGCCGGTTACAACGACGAGGTTGCTACCTTTGAGCACACCCAGCGACTGGACTATGTGCTGAATAAACTGAAGATCCCTTTCGAGCATGTGTATTACCACAATACCGGCCACGGCCACCCGACATGGCAGGGAGATATTCATGAGAACGTTATTATTGATGATTTTATCCGGCGAACGCTGGGGCTGGAATTGCTCGATTTAAGTACACAGCCGGATAACGTTCAGGCTGCGCTGGTGAAAGACTTAACCGTGGCAGCAGATACGTTTTATGCCAACGATTTGGTCGACCGCGATGAACGAAAAGCGTTTGAGTACTACCAGCGAGCGGCAGCCAGTAATCACCATCAAGCGCTGTACAAACTGGCGCTGGCAAAGCTCAATGCCCGCGAGAAACTTTATCCCATCGACGAAATTATTCGTTTACTTAACCAGGCCGCCGGGCAGGGAAGCGCAGATGCAGCGTATTTTCTGGCCACAGCTTATTTGTTTAACGATCGGTTCAACAGCAATCCATCGCTGGTAAGGCAAACTATGCTCAAATTCCCGGACGATAACGAAGACAGCAGTGGTAAGTTGATTGGCATGCTTTTTAAGTGCCTTTATCCGTCCGCCAGCGAAACAGCGCAGAGCTGTGCAGAGGCTTTTGCAATGATTCCAGCCCAGTCCAGAAAGAGCCATGATCCGCTGATACGGCAAATGATTGCGCGTTTAATCACATCACAGCAGTTAACGGAATCAGAAATAGCCACCATCCTCAACAGCTATCACGCTATTACCACATCGAATATTGATGCTGAACTGGTTGAAGCGGGCAGGTTGGTCACTCAGGCGAATGGCAATGACGCTTACCAGACAGAGGTACGAAAGCTAAACATCGGCGATCGTTTAGGGGTTAAGTTTACTGTCTCAGCCGGCGAATTTTTTGTTCAGGCCGATGAGCAACTCGGCGTTGTTGTGCAGTGGCTTGGTGTTAGTGAAGATGGCACCACCCGGGTGTTAAAAAATATGTTGTTTAATGGCTCGCCCAAACAACTCAATTATTTCAATTATTGGGGGGCTACCTTTGAAATCGGGGCGTACGATGCCACTTTTAAAGCCATCAAACTGGTAATCAGAGACGTTCACAATCAGCCAAAACTGGAACACCTGTTTCAGGTTGACTAGCCGGTTTCTGATTGGATCAATCCATCAAATTTAATGAAATGAATAACTTCAGCAATTCTTATTTTATCATTTCATTAACCTTTTCTTGTTTTGTAGCTCCTTGTTTTCCTTACAAATTTGTAAATTTTTCCGTACAAACTATTGATCTAAATCAACTAATAATTTTATTTTTCGACCTGGCACCGCCTTTGCTTTTGTTGGCTTAATGTTAACAAAATATTATTAAAATAATGAAATTAGGTGAATATAAGGTTCGGTGTTGCACCAAAGTCATTGCTTGTAGTTTCTTAACCCTGCTGTTAACCGGCTGTGAAGCTCCCTTAAATCTGGCAGCCGTTGAAGCCCAACGAGCGCAATCCATTCAACGTATCGATTTTTATCAGTCCATGGTGGCTAACGGTGATGAACTTATCGCCGTGGGTAATAATGGTCTGGTTATCTCTTCTGCAGATGGCGAAGTCTGGCAGCGGCAAATCCTCGAGGGTGCAGCGTCATTGTTAACCGTCGATGCCTGCCCTTCCGGTGAGACAATCGCTTTGTCATTTGATAACAACATCTGGTTGAAACAGCCCCAGGCCAGTCAGTGGCAATCAATCGCTATTCCCACTAACGAACAACTGATGGACGTAACCTGTGCGCCGGACGGAAGCTGGTGGGTTGCGGGCAGCTTTTCCACCATTATGCACAGCACCGATAGCGGCGCTAACTGGCAGACATTCTCTCTTCAGGAAGATGCCATCATTACCAATATCGCCTTTTTGAATGACACCGATGCGGTAGCAAGTGCCGAGTACGGGATGATTTTATCCTCCACCGATGGTGGCCAGAACTGGGATGTAACAGGCTTCCTGCCTGACGAGTTTTACCCCCATGGCATGTACTTCACATCGCTGGAAAGCGGCTGGATAAGCGGCCTTAACGGCTACATTTATGCCACCGAAGATGGCGGCGAAACCTGGTCAAAAGAAACAGTGGATACTGCCGTTCCGGTTTATCAGTTGGTTGCCGCCAATGACCAGCTGCTGGGACTGGGCGAAAACACCACGGTGCTTCGCCGCAACGCTGCCGGTAGCTGGACTACCATTGTTCCCCCTTCTGCGCCTGTTTACCTGCGGGCGGCTGCTACCTCTGCCGACGGCGTCACTCATGTTGCCGGCGGACGAGGTGTTTATCTGGCTCTGACTTCATCAATGACTGGTTCGAAGGAGTAATACCATGAATAAGCCAAAGCATAAGTTTACTCACGCACTGCACGAACTCGAACTCAGCCTGTTTCGTCATCCGAAAACCGTGTTGCTGGTGATCCTGGCCCTGACATTGTTTTTTATGAGCCGGATCCCCGCGCTCAAGATCTTCACAGATTTTTCTAACCTGCTGCCTCAGCAGCACCCCTATATACAGTTACACAACAGTATCAAAGACAGCTTTGGTGGTGCCAATGTGCTGGTGGTAGGCATTGAGTTTACCGACGGCGATATTTTTACCAACGAGAACCTGAAAAAGATTGACCGTATGACCCAGGCGATTGATAGCCTGCCCGGGGTTAACCACAATCTGGTTTCCAGTGTAACCCACCGTAACTCACGCCATATCTGGCTTACAGAAGTAGGAAGTATTAACTCACAGCCCTACTTCGATGCGACTTCAGGCGACTACAGCCAGGCGCAACTAGACGAGATGCAGGCCAATATTGCGGCGAACCCGCGGGTTTATGGCCCGCTGGTATCGCCTGACTTTAAGATGGCGCTGGTTAAAGCTCAGTTAATCGAAGGGCAGCTGGATTACGCCGGTACCTTTGAGAAACTGCAAAAAATCCGTGAGCAGGAAAAACAAGCTGGCATAAACATTTATGCAACCGGGCAGCCGGTGCTGGTGGGCTGGGCGTATACTTACCTTGATCAAATCGTGCAGATTTTCTTCTTCACTATCCTGATCATGCTGGCGTTACTGATTTTTCATTTTCGCCGTGCATACGGCGTGCTTGTGCCTCTTGGCGGCGTAATGGTCTCAACTATCTGGGGTCTGGGGATCATTAGTCTGCTCGGTTATAACCTGGATCCTCTGGGTCTGGTCATTCCCTTCCTGATCGCCGCCCGGGCCATGAGTCATGGTGTGCAAATTGTAGAGCGTTATTACGCTGAGGTGACCGTTTACGGAGATGGGGCTATTGCCGCTAAGGAAACCTTTAATAGTCTGTTCCGCCCCGGCACACTGGGAGTGGTGTCTGATGCTGTTGGTTTGCTGTTAATTGCGGTTGGCTCTATACCACTGAATACTCAGCTTGGTTTCTACGCGTCGCTGTGGGCAATCACCGTGGTGTTTACCGTGCTGGTAGGCGTACCCGTGCTACTGACCATTCTGCCAACACCGAAAAATCCAGAACTCAAAGAAACCTTTTTGCGCCACATCGGTGCTAGTTGCTCGCGTCTGGTCGGCAGACCGGGCGCGGCTCGCAGCTTACTGTTAGCGGCTGCAGCGTTTATGGCACTTGGTTTGGTGAGCGCATCTAACGTACAAATTGGCGATTCGGAGCCTGGCTCGCCTATCTTGTATCCACACCACGACTACAACGTGTCGTCACGGGTGGTGAACGAGCAGTTCCCCGGCTCAGAAGAGTTGTATATTGTGGCCGAAACCGATGAGCCAGGTGGCCTTAAACGCCCGGAAGTGCTGAAATCGCTGATAGATTTACAGCAGCACATGCTCAGCGACCCCGAAGTGGGTGGCAGCAAAGGCCTGACCGATCTGGTGATGCAGGTTAACCGTCTGATGCACAATAACGACCCGCGCTGGTACCAGATCCCTCATGATAAATCTTATGTGGGCGGGCTGATGTTTACCTATATGGCGTCAAGCCCCATCCCCGGCGCTCTGAATGAGTTTAATGATACCGATGATCGTATTGCCAACCTGGTGTTTTACTACAAAGACCGCCAGGGCGAAACGATCCGTCGTGCTATTCACATGGCCAAAACCTGGATTGCCGATCACGGAGATGATGTAGAAGGACTCACTATCCGTCTAGCTGGCGGTACACTTGGGGTAGCGGCAGCAATGAACGAATCCGCTTTTGAAACCAACCTGATTGTGCTGCCCAGTGTATTTTTGCTGATTTTCATCTTTGTGATGGTGTTTTACACCTCATGGCATGCCGGCGTAATGATGCTGATGACCATGATGTTTGCTACCACTCTCACTTACGCCTACATGGGATTATATGGCCTTAGTATCGATATCAACACCGTCCCTGTAGTGGCGGTGGGGATTGGCGTTGGCATCGATTATTCCATCTACATGATGGACCGCATTCGCGAATTTATGGCCCGTACCCAGGATCTGACAACCTCTGTACGCCAGTCAATTGCCACTACCGGGATGGCGATTAGCTTTACCGCCGTCACCCTGATGGCCGGGATTATCATGTGGGTCATTCTCTCTGACCTGCGCTTCCAGTCCGACGCCGCCCTGCTGCTGTGCGTCATGATCGTAATCAACGGGTTTGCCGCCATGTTGCTGGTACCAGCATGGGTATTGGTGTTCAAACCCAAATTTATCGTCAATGTATACAGCGACGAAGATGGTGTGCTGTATGCCGATGGCGAATCTGCCAAACAACCAACCACGCATAAAGACGTTGGCGACGAAGGCGGAAGTCTAGCCGGAAACGTAAGCCGCGCGTAAGCGGCACTTTCCTTACACATTGCTCCAGAGGATATTAGGATGCACACAATAAAACCCAATAAGTATTGCTCCATATTGCGTCGCTATGCGCTCCCGACGTTGCTGTTATGCGGCACGGGATCGGCAATCGCAGAAGATGCAAGAGTTAACGGCTTTATCGAGAACGCCACGTACGTTCGCGATAATGTCGGATTGTCTAAATTCAGAAATACCCTGCAAATTGAGGCCGAAAAGCAGTACGGCAACAAGGGGATGTTCAGTAACGTATCGGTAAGCGGTACGTTTCGGGTCACCTATGACGGCGTATTCGACCTTAATGATGATGAATACGGCGACAACGCCGGCGGCCCCATAGCACTGGAAAACATTGCGACCGGGCCGGGTACCACTGTCCCCTTTGGTGAGGGGATTCCGTTGCCATACACTTTTGATGTGGCCAACCACCCTAATGAGGGCATGATAGTGCTGGGCCAGGCTCTGCATGAGGCTAACGGCGGCGTAACTTTTGGGGTACCGGTTCGCCCGTGTGATGTGGACTCCCGCGGCTGTATTAACGGTTATCTTGACAAGGATGGTGATGAATTACGCTCACCTGAGCTTAATGACCGCCTGGACTTCATCCGTGAGTTATATCTGGATTTTGATATTTATACCGACAGCGGCAGCGTGCTGAGTACCCGCCTGGGTAAACAGCAGGTTATCTGGGGGCGTACCGATTTATTCCGGGTACTGGACGTTATCAACCCGGTAGATTACTCGCGTAACAACATTTATGACGAGCTGGAAGATATCCGTATCCCGATGTGGATGCTAAAAATGGATTATCGGATGGGGGCAACAGAAACCTTTGATGATATTAACCTGCAGCTAATCTGGAATTTCGACCGTTTCCGCCCGCATGACTTAGGGCAGTGCGGTAACCCTAACGTGATTCTGGATGCAGGTTGCTTGTTCCGTGGCATGAAAACCCTGTGGGACTACGGCGGTACGGTGTCTAACTTTGCCGGCGGTGTCGGCGCAACAGATTTTGGCCCCGGCCAGATTGGTTTGCGTCAGGCACATATGCCTAGCTGGAGCCTGTCAAACTCGCAGGTTGGTGTAAAATTTGAAGGTATTTTAGGTGATTTCGGCTTCTCGTTGAATGCCCTGCACTACCGCTCACAGCTACCATCGTTGCGTGGTGGTATACCTGCACAAAATTCCTTTACCGGTGAAGTGGGCGTCTGGCCATCGCTGATAGCCTTTGATGTCCATTTCCCGCGGGTTACCTTGCTGGGTGGCTCAGTCGATTATTACTCACAGGGCATTGATACGGTGTTCCGGGTGGAGGCGGCTCATACCTCAGGAGAGGAGTTCGCGAACACTATGCGTGAAGAGCTGTACTCCGAGTCAGATGTTATTCGCTACGTTATTGGTGCCGATAAAAACATCTTTATTCCGTTCCTGAATGATCGCCGTGCTTTCCTGTTCTCAGGTCAGATTTTTGGTCAGCATCTGCTCGACCATGAAGAAGAGCAGCGAGCCCTGGGTCCGGTGGGTATGCCTGACTGGGACGAAAACTGGACGGCTACCCTGTTGATTAAAGGCTGGTGGATGAATGACCGCCTGAGCCCGCAAATATCGGCAGCCCACGACTTCCGCGCCGAAGCATCGGTTATCTCTTTTGCGGTTGAATATATCGTTAACGACAACTTCAAAATTACTGGCGGGGCCAACTTTAAGGTCGGTACCGGCGCCCGTTCTTACGATGATTGTCGCACCTGTAATCCATTCTCACCCTTTACCCAGGCATTTCCAGAACATCCGGATGGATATTCACTCGGCCTTGGTGGCTATGAACCTATGGGACGCTTTAAATCCGGCCCCATCGGCATGGCACAAAAAGAAGATGAGCTTCAGTTAACGCTTCGTTATAGCTTCTAATAGGAATTCAATTATGACTCTAAAGATAAAAAAACTATCAGCATTGATTATCGGGGGCGCGCTTTCCTCTCTGGCGGGCGGTGCACTGGCTGCCTCTGAAGTAGTGGAAAAATCGTTTTATCCCTACAAGGCAGATACCCCTGAATTTACCGGACTGACTCCGGGCATGGTCATCGACCAGTCAAACGTAGAGCAGTTCAAAGACATCGTCGACCCGGCTTATTACAACTTTATCTCCAGCGGTATGACCTCTATCACCGTAGACGAAACCACCTCTTTTGGTTTGCATGAAAACTATGTCAAAGCCACGGAAGACGGGCTGGGTAAGGTAAAGCTGGGTGACAAAGTGGGTGAGATCAGTGGTTGGGTGGCAGGCCGCCCGTTCCCTGAAGAGCCGGACATGAATGACCCTCGCGCCGGTGAGAAACTGGCCTGGAACTATAAATACGGTTACAACTGGGGCGACAGTGGTTCCATCTATCCGACGTACTGGAAGTTCCGGGACATGGAGTCGGGCAAAATAGAGCGTACCATTAAGTTTAATTTCCACTTCCTTAACTTTAAAGGCCGGGTTAACCACGAGCCTAAACCAGAGATTACGCCTAACCCGTCGGACTTATTCCGCGCGACCTATGGCATGGTGCTGGAACCGTCGGACGTGCGTAATACGCAGTTGCTAATTCACCGCTCAAGCGACGACCTTAAGCGTGATAACTCCTGGTTATATCTGGGCTTCCAGCGTCGGGTAAGACGTCTGGCTACCGGTCAGGTAACCGACGCCTTTCTGGGCTCAGATCTGATGATTGAGGATTTTGAGGGGTATAACGGTCGCGTTTCCGATATGAAATGGACCTATAAAGGCACTCGTAACATCCTGATGCCATTCTACAATCACAATGATCTGGAACTGGACTCTGAGACTCACCAGGATGACGATGGCTTTGAAATGGTTGCCTTTAGTGGTCAGGGAGGCTGTTTCCCGAATATTACCTGGCAGCTGCGTAAGGTCTATGAGCTGGAATCCGTTCCTGTGAACGATTCACACCCGTTGTCTAAGCGTGTTCATCTCATTGATGCACAAACCTTTACTATTCCGCGTACGATCTCTTACGACCGTAAAGGGTCTATGTGGAAGTCGTATACTATCGGTCAGGCCCACCCTGATCACCATCTGGCCATGAATAAGGGCTCCGGTGTGTCTATTGACGATGCCGTTAGTATGGTGGATGTGCAGGCGAATCACTGCACCACTGCGCAGTTTAAAGGGGTGGTCGATCCCAGTCTGTCACCGGTTACTAAGTTTAATACGCAGTATATGCGTGCCTCGGGCAGTTAATTCAGTCGGCCGTCCCGGCATCCGAACCATGCCGGGTTCCTCCTCGGACAATGGCTAACTGGATAAAGGAATGTGGGGCAGGCGACGGTCTGCCCCATTATTCTGAATTATCTCACCGCTAAACAGTGTTGTAGTGCCATGCACGGCAGCAAACTCCTTTACTTACTGACATGAATTGAAGACTATGCCTGATGACCGTCGCACATAATAAGGGAAATCAGATCATGGTTATTGTCAGGCTACCGCGGATACTACTCGCAATCTCGCTGAGCATCTGGCCTTTGTGCAGTCAGGCCAGCGCACTGGTACTTACATTGGAAGAAGCGAATCGTCTGGCTACGTTACCGCTTAAGTGTACTCAGGTGGAATATCCGAATAAACTCAATCAGGTTCTGGATAGTGAACAATATCTCAAGTCACCGAAGGCGCTGCATCCGGTGTTTTATGGCTGCTTTGACTGGCATTCGAGCGTACACGGTCATTGGATGATGGTAAATTTGCTACGCAATTTTCCGGATCTGGCCGACAGAACAGCTATCAGGCATATTCTGAAAACTAACCTGACGGCAGAAAACATTGCAACAGAAGTGGCTTTTTTCGCGACGCCTGGCAATAAAAACTATGAACGTACTTACGGCTGGGCGTGGTTGCTAACTCTGGCGGCAGAACTCCATCGCTGGGATGACCCCCTGGGCAGGGAACTTGAACAAAATTTACAGCCGTTAACCGATTTAATGGTGCGTAAGTACGAAACTTTTTTGCCGAAACTTATCTACCCGATTCGCACTGGTGAGCATCCCAATACCGCTTTCGGACTTTCCATGGCGTATGATTTTGCCGAGGTCACCGCTAATGATGCACTGGCCGATCTAATTTCATCGCGTGCTTTGCACTGGTACCTTAATGACCAGCAGTGTCCGCTTTCCTGGGAGCCTAACGGATTTGATTTTTTGTCGCCTTGTTTTGAAGAATTAAACTTAATGCGCAAAGTGTTACCCGGCGAACAGTTCAAAAGCTGGGCCCGTGATTTTATGCCGGAACTGATTAATAAAACGTTTATTCTGGCGCCTGCCAGGGTGAGCGATCGTACCGATGGTAAATTGGTTCACCTGGATGGACTTAATTTCAGCCGGGCCTGGGCTCTGTATGGCGTTGCCAAAGCGTTTCCGGCTGAGTACGGTCACCTGCAAACTATCGGCGATGCGCATGTTAATGCGGCATTACCTACTATCGTGGATAACCATTATGAAGGCACTCACTGGCTAGGCAGTTTTGCCATGTATGCCTTGCTTAGCCGACAGGGGCTCTGACAGCAAGCATCAGGGGGCATTTTGCCCCCTTTCAGGGTAGCGTTATTCCGGTTGCTTGGTTAACTTATACTGGAGTTTCCCCCGGCCCATTTTTAGCAGCCGTGCCGCGGCGGATACATTACCATCGGTGCGACGCATGGCCTGCTCAATCATCTTTTGTTCTATGTCTTCGACACATACGCCTTGCTCCAGCAGATTATCAATCAGCGCCTCCTCGTTGGCGTCTGTGGTCAGGGCCTTCTTGTCGGATTGTTGCAGTCGACCTGATGAACTTAAGCCCAGGGAGGCGGTTTCGATGTTCTCGCCGCCGTTAAATAAATGAGGAATATCGATGGGCATATTGTCGTCTACCAGGATCACCGCCCGTTCAACCAGATTCTCCAGTTCCCGCACGTTACCCGGCCAGTCGTAATGCCACATAGCATCTAAAGCCCTACGTGTAATTCCAGCGAGGGATTTACTGGCTTTCTGGCCATACCGCTCAACAAATACGTTGAACAGCAGGGGAATGTCTTCCCGACGTTCTTTAAGCGGTGGAATTTCAATAGGATAGACATTTAAACGATAGAATAAATCGGCCCTGAATTCGCCGTCTTCGACGGCTTTTCGCAGGTCATTGTTAGTGGCTGCTACGATCCGTACATCTACTTTAATAATTTCAGTTCCGCCTACGCGTTCGATTTCACCTTCCTGGATCGCACGCAGCAGTTTGCCTTGTGCGGCGAGGGGCAAACTACCAATTTCATCCAGAAACAGGGTACCGCCGCTGGCTCGCTCAAAACGGCCTGGTCGGGTGGAATTGGCACCGGTAAAGGCGCCTTTCTCAACGCCGAACAGCTCTGACTCTACCAGTTCATTTGGGATAGCTGCGCAGTTTACCGATACGCACGGGCCTTTGCTGCGCCGGCTAATAGCGTGCAGGGCTTTGGAAAAACGTTCTTTCCCCACACCACTTTCCCCCAGTAACAGTACACTGGTATCCGTAGGGGCGACCTTTTTCAGGCGGAAAATCACTTTATTGAAGCCTGCGGATGCGCCAACTAATTCATTCAAAGGCGAGCCGGGCTCTTCTGCGCTACTGATATCGGCGGGCACCTGGTGTTGACGTAGCTTGGGCAGATCAACAAACGGCTCCACTTTCAGAAAGCTCCCCAATTCTTCTGAATCTTCCCAGTCATCAAGGGGCTTGCCAATTACCCGACAAGTCTTATGGCCCATAGCTTTGCATTCTACTTCCCGCCACACAACCGGGCGGCCGAACATAGCGGTAGAGAAACCGTTAGCGTAACCCACCATTGTCCAGCAGGTGGGTCGACTGCTCAAACCGAAATGCGACAAATAGTATTCTGCTTCCCAGGATGAATGCCACTGATAGTCACCCTGAAAGATACCTTTCTCTACATCGATTTGCATGCTTTCGATAGGATCGTGATAAACATAACCCTCTAGTTCGGCTAGTCGCATTGCCGAGCGGATCAGAGTATCGGTGTCTTCACCGGAAATACTGCGCAGGTGGTGGTAGTAATTCACCCCTCGTTGATAACCCAGCCGGGTAAGCAGTTCCTTGGCTTTCTCAAAACTAAAGGTTTCGATCATTTCTTTGCGCAACAGCCCGAGGGTTTTGCCAGGGATAAGTAACATGCGCTGATCGAATAACCGGATGTGACCGGTGTCCGGCGCAAACATGAGTTGCTCGGAAAGCAACTGCGTGACTTTAGCTTCAACTTCCTGCTTTTTTTCCATGTTTGGGCATCTCAATTGGGTGAATGAAATCAGTAACTGAAACCATTAAAGCCATTTCAGTATGATTGAAATGATGTAATGAAACCTAACATGAAAGCTTTCATATGCAAATAAAAAGTTAACAAATAATACACATATCAAGAACATAAGACATTTTTTTATAACCTGGCTCAGCCTTTGCTATCTCTGATTAAATATTGTGAAAGTTGTTTTTAATTAATTGGTTAGCTTTCTGTTGTTGATGCAAAAGAAGCATGGCCGAGAGAGGTAAAGAATGAATTCAGAACTGATAGATGTTGAAGTTGTTAACAAGTCTTCAGAAGCCGAGGGGATTGTCAGTTTCGAACTGGCCCCTACAACAGGCGGCTTGCTCCCGGCCTTTACCCCGGGTGCCCATATCGACCTGGTATTGCCAAACGGCTTAATTCGTCAGTATTCGTTGTATGAACACAGCGCCACCCCTACAAGTTACAAAATCGCGGTTTTACGGGAGCCTGAGAGTCGCGGCGGTTCTGAGTTTGTGCATGAAAATCTGCAGGTTGGCTCCACCTTGCAAATCAGCGCACCACGTAATCACTTTGAGCTCGTTGCTGCCAAAAAATATCTGTTGCTGGCCGGCGGTATAGGCGTCACGCCGATTATGTGTATGGCCGGTAAGCTGGCCCGGGAGAATGCCGATTTTACCCTGCATTACTGTTGTCGCAGCCGCGAGAGAATGGCTTTTGAACAGCGCTTATCTACCAGTGATTTTGCTGCAAACGTACATCTGCACATTGATGAAGAGATCACGCAGCCAGCGTTTGATGCCAAAGCAGTATTTGCTGAAGTGAGTGCCGATACCCATCTGTTTGTGTGCGGCCCTAAAGGCTTCATGGATTTTGTGATCAATGCGGCTATAGCTGCCGGATGGGACGATAGCAACATTCACTTTGAGTATTTTTCCGGAGTAGAAATGACGCCGGATGATGCGGATTCGTTCCAGATTAAGCTTGCCAGCTGCGGCAAGTTGCTCACCGTGAAAGACGATCAAACCGTGTTACAGGTATTGCAGGATAATGGCGTGGACGTCCCCGTGTCCTGTGAACAAGGAGTCTGTGGTACCTGTGTCACTAAAATCATTGATGGCGAGCCAGAACATCGTGATTTGTTTTTAACCCAGGCCGAAAGAGATAGCAATAGCGTATTCACGCCTTGCTGCTCACGCGCCAAATCAGCCTTACTGGTCCTCGATTTATAACCACTGTACCGACCTACAAAGGCATTTTAACCCTTAAATGAAAGCTAAAAAACTTGTTAAGGAACTACTAATGAAAGACACTAGCCGTAAATTTCTGACCAATACCTGGTATGCCGCCGCGCTATCCACCGAAGTTACCGACTCGCTGTTTAAGCGACGGTTGCTGGACACGCCGGTGGTTATATACCGCCGCGATGACGGTTCGCCGGTTGCCCTGCATGACCGTTGTCCACACCGGTTTGCCCCACTCAGTATGGGTAAGAAAAAAGACGACTGTGTGGTGTGTCCGTATCATGGCCTGGCCTTTAATAGTGACGGAAAGTGCACCCATAACCCGCATGGTGGCGGCCATATTCCGGCCAAGGCTGAAGTGAAAAGCTATCCTTTAATGGAAAAATACGGGTTTATCTGGATCTGGATGGGCGATAAGCCGGCAGACCCGGCGTTGCTGCCTGACTATTCTTTGTTGGATAACGGTCACCCTAATGCGCTGGCGCACACGTATATGAAGCGTCCCTGTAATTATGAGCTGATCACCGATAACGTTATGGATCTTAGCCATATTGATCACCTGCATGGCGAAATCATTACTACCCGTGGCCAGTTGTCACCGCAAATCCCCAAGGTTGAAGACGAAAACAACGAAGTTGCAGTGCGCTGGGAGTGGGAACAAACACCACCGATGTTGATTTTTAATGATTTCCTGCCAAAGCCAGGTGAGCCTGCAGCGCACTTTGTTGAAGTCACCTGGTCGCACCCTACCCATATCCAGCTAACGGTAGGTGCTACTCAGGATGGTTCAGCCATGGACTACGACAATACTGTTTCTCAATACGACTTACACACCTGTACGCCTGAAACTGAATACAGTACCCATTATTTCTTTGCAACCCGTCGAAATCACAATGTGGAAGATGCAGAGTTCAACAAGATCAAGATTGAAAGCATGCACGGTGCGTTTGAGGATGAGGATGGTCCAATCCTCGATGCCGTTCAGGACCAGATGGAAACTAATGACTTCCTGGCTCTCGATCCGGTGTTAATCAGCAGCGATGCCGGGCCTGTGCGGGTAAGACGCATCCTTAAATCGATGATCGAGCAGGAGTCTGCATAGGTTTATAAGGGCTTGTCAGGGGCGATTGAGCATCGCGCCTGGCGGATTAACCAATTTGGTGCGATGAAGCATATTGTGCTTAATTTTGGTGCTTTGTAAGCGCATACTTTTGGTGAAATTGACCGGCTTTATTTGTAAAGTTCAAATATTTCAGTTATTTATAAATTATACTAAAGTTGGCCTGTTGGTTGCTATAACCAAGCGACGCTGTAATTAGGCAAAACAAAAATTCAAAAGGTTGCACCTAACGCACCATCTAATTGCTCGTTGTTTCCAGGGAGAGGCACCCTGTCNACAGACAGGGTGCTATTCTGTTAGTCNTTNGNCGGCTTCACGACTTTTTCTGAATCCAGCANCTCAGCTTCCACCAAACTGACCAGCTTNCTGCCAGCNCGCGGAATNGTTTCATCTGAACTAAGCAAAACATGCATGCGGTTATTTTCGTTGATGTACATCAGTGGGGTNGCNGCATCACCGTANTTTTCCATATAGTCCTTAAANGTGAACTCAGGTGTNAGNGCCGTGGTTTTTATTTGCGCACCACGACTAACCGCACTGGCCAGNTACCCGTAGGTAATGCCTTCAGCAAANAACGACAGTTTTTTAGCATAATCNTTNGAAACCTGATGGCTAGGCCGGGTNGCNAGTTCNTTGTTGGTCAGGCCCCAGACCTTATCCTTACCCAGCGTGTACTCAAAATGATAACCAATCATAGGATTTAGCTGTTTATAGGGCGATAACAGCAGTACCGTCCCTATGGTGTTTAAATCCAGATGGATGGCGGCATGCTCAGACGTGGGATTACCAAAATACACCGGGATATCCTGCATTCTGGCCGCGCGGATAGCATCCCAGTTGGTATCGGCTACNCGTACCGGCACCTTATGTTTAATNAGTTCTTTGGCCAGCATGCGACTGAATTCNCTGGCNCCAAACAGCAGAAAGCCATTGGGCACCGGAGCGCGCACCTTGAGCAGTGCCGCTACGGGCTTAGCCGTAAGGCCCTGTAACACCACGGTGGCAATGATCACCAGGAAAACNANTGGCACGATGATTTCTACCTGGGCATAGCCGAGTTGCTCCAGNTTGAGTGAAAACAAGGCNGANACAGCCGCGGCAACGATACCTCGTGGNGCCAGCCAGCTCAGCAAAGCCAGTTCGCGCAGGTTAAGTCCGGTNCCNATGGATGAGACAAACACNGCCAGCGGACGGGCAATGAAAATNATCGAGAATAAAACGACNGCTGCTGCCCACCCTACATCAGCCACGGCGCCNAAATCGAGNCGGGTNGCGAGTAATATAAACAGNCCGGAAATAAGCAATACACTGAGNGTTTCCTTGAANTCAAGGATGTCCTCNACNTCCACATCCCGCATGTTCGCCATCATGACGCCTATCACNGTAACGGTTANNAGCCCGGACTCGTGAGCAAAATAATTNGANCCGGCAAAGGCTGCCAGGATGATGGTTAGTACCGCTGTATTGCGTAANTAATGAGGAACCAGATTGTGGCGCAGAGTGATNCCCAGGAAGTAGCCNACNGCCATACCCAGGCCNAGCCCNATACCGANCGTTTTACCAAANGCNACCAGGGTGTGAGACACGGCGCTCTGCGACGAAATGATATATTCGTAAACTAACACCGCCAGTAATGCACCGATGGGATCAATAATNATCCCTTCCCAGCGCAGTATATTGCCAAGGTTTGTNTGGGGGCGTACGGTNCGAAGCATAGGCACAATAACGGTGGGCCCGGTTACGGTGACGATGGCTCCGAATAAGAACGATAGCTGCCAGCTAATGTCCAGCGCATAGTGGGCCACTGTGGCGGCGATGATCCAGGTGACCAGAACCCCAATACTACAGAGGTTTCTGACCATGTTACCGTGCCCGGCAATATCACTGTATTTAAGGGTCAGCGCACCTTCAAACAGAATAATGGCGACCGATAGCGATACCACCGGAAAGAGTAAATCACCAAACAGGGCATCTGCATCTAATACATTAAAAACCGGACCAACCAGAATACCTACGACTAGAAGAGGTAAAATGGCCGGTAAACGAATCTTGTAAGCTAAATACTGACAACTGATTGAAAGCAGGCCGACGGCGACCAGAGCAATAGTTGGATCTGACACTCAAAGAGTCCTTATTNTTGTTTGGCTGCGACGTAAAACAACAGCAATTAGATTCCTACCAGATGTTATACACCAGAATTGTATCATGTGTTCACTTTCCGCTTGGGAAACGGTGTAATCGATTCCGTTATAATTATGTCGGAGTTTTTTACACTCATGAGAATATTGTTGATTTCGACTTTGATAAATCAATGATCTTGAGCCATTTTTTTTAATGGAATGATTATTGCACTTTTTCTTTTATAACAATGCATTACGATAGTACAAAAATGAAAAGACAGAACAGAAAAACGTGGTCAGCCCTGATAGCCGCCGTTATGCTCGGGTTTGGTTTATTCACTGTTACGGCCCCTGCTAATGCGGCCCTTATTAAAACCGATATGGTTATGCTGGTGGACGAAAGTGGTTCAATGAGCACTATCCACAATAACCTTCGTGACAGCATAGGTACCTTTGCCAGTATTTTGCAAAACGGTGGGCTGGACGCTCAGTTTGCACTAATAGGCTACGGCTTTGCAGGTGACAGCATCCGTCTCCTGTCTGATTTCGTTGATGCGGCAGGCTTTGCCAGTGCCATGGCGGGGATCACACCTGTAGGCGCCGATGAACCCGCTTATGATGCCACGGCTTACGCGCTGGAAGCGCTGCCTTCAGAACAGCCAGGGCTCAGTTACCGCGACGATGCGGTGAAAAACCTGATTTTGTTTGCCGACGAAGCCAGCAACAGTGACAACTATTTCGATGCAAACTCAATCGATAGCGTGCTAAAAGATAATTCTGCGTTATTTAATGTGGTATTGGGCGGCGAATTCGGTGAGCTGATTGATTTAGCGCTGAACAATGGCGGTAACAGCTTCGATTTAAACGAGTTGAATACCACCGTGCAGAGTGAAATCGACGATTTCGTCACCAATTTCGCTGAAGTGAAATTACAGGAAACTGTGGATTTTTGTGCAGATAACCCGGATCACCCTGCTTGTACAGACAGTGAACCGGTTCCGGCGCCAGCCGGCATTGCATTGCTTTCTCTGGGTTTGCTGCTCCTGACTCGCAGAAAGTTCGGCTAAACCTTACCGGGGAAGCTAATGTACCCGGCAGGCAAAATTGCTGTTTGCCGGGTGATTACAAATCGCCAGTCTTATTAGCGGCAACAAATGGAACGTCTCACCGCGTTAAATGAGTTATGAAAAATTCTTCTTTTATAGCAGGTGCTGGTAAGGCATTTGCAATGAGCCTGTTACTGATACCTGCGGCTTGCAGCAGCACGGATGCTGGCAATGACAGTGGTATTGAAGTGCTCGAAGACATTGTTTTAGACGAACAGTTAGTGGAAACCTCGGGCTTGTATTGTGATGCCAATCACATTTTCACCATTAATGATTCGGGCAACAGTTCCGACTTATTTACGCTGGATACTACCGGCAAGATTATTAAAAGTGAGCGATTACCGCGTAACAATAAAGACTGGGAGTCGGTAACGGCAGACAGCGAGTTTTTCTACATTGGTGATTTTGGTAACAATGCCGGTAAACGCAGTGATCTGGCAGTGTTAAAGGTCAGCAGGACCGACCCGGCCGATGTTACGCCGTTGCCCGTCAACTATGAAAACTACGATATCGGCAAAAACGCGTACTACGCGCATGATTATGATGCAGAAGCGATGGTCTCACAGGGCGACCACCTGGTGCTGTTTTCCAAGAGCTGGCTAACTCGTGTGGTAAAAGTGTATTTGCTCGACAAGGGCCAGACAACTCCGCTTTTATCGCCGGTGGCTGAGATTTCAGGGATCCCCGGAGTGGTGACAGGTGCTGATTTTGACGCACAGAATAATCGTTATGTGATTGTTGGCTATACCAGCAATGCATTGGGCATGTTTAAGCCGTTTATTGCCACCCTGTCAGCGGAGTTTGACTTAATCAGTACCTATAAGCTTAACGGCTATGGGCAGGTAGAAGGCCTCTGTGTTCGCGAAAATAATACAATCTGGCTGACTTAGGAAAGCTCACCACTCAGTGCTGCAAAGCTTATTAAGGTGAAGCTGCCCGAGTAACCGGGAGCAGAAACAAAAAGGCCAGCCTTGCGGCTGGCCTTTGTTATATTAACCGCTTAGGTTATTTATCCTGCTCTGATGTTACCGGAAAGCCACGGTCACGCATCAGTGCTTCAACGTTAGCATCACGACCACGGAACATGCGATAGGCCTCGGCCGGATCCATAGCATTGCGTACCGAGAACAAGTACTTCACTAACTTGGCTGACACTTCTTCATCGTAAAAGCCGCCCGGCGCTTCTTCAAATGCTTCTGCTGCATCCGCGGTTAATACTTCTGCCCACATATAGCCATAGTAACCCGCTGAATAGCCCTCACCAGAGAAAACATGGCCAAAGTGAGGAGTACGGTGACGCATCACGATTTCTTCAGGCATTCCCAGTGCTTTGAGTTGTTCACGCTCAAAACTGTCTGGTTCGATATTGGCAGGATCTGTGGTGTGATAGAGCAGATCCATGATGGCTGATGCCATATATTCAGTGGTTTTGAACCCTTCATTAAAGGTTGATGCCTTCTTGATTTTAGCAATCAGGCTGTCAGGTATGGGTTCGCCGGTTTCATAATGTACCAGGTACTCATCAATGACTTCATCAGTGGTCAGCCAGCGCTCCAGTAACTGCGACTGGAACTCAGTGTAATCTCTGACGCCAGAGTGTGAAGTGGGGTATTTAACGTTTGCCGACAGGAAGTGCAGCGCGTGGCCAAACTCATGGAAGTATGTCTCAGCGTCATCCCAGGAAATCAGCGTTGGCTCTCCTTCCGGTCCTTTCACAAAGTTGGAGTTGTTAGATGACAGAACGTTCTTGTCACCATCAAAGGTGGTGTGTCGCCGGTACGTGGTTGCCCAGGCGCCGGAGCGTTTACCCTGACGAGCGAACGGATCCAGATACCACAGGCCAACCAGTTCACCGGAATTCTTATCGGCTACTTCCCATACTTTTACATCTGGATGGAATACCGGTACCGTGCCCGCCGGAACCGGTTTAAAGTCAAAATTGAACAGGCGTCCGGCCACATAAAACATGGCTTCGCGCAGTTTATCCAGTTGCAGGTATTGTTTCACCTCATTGGAATCGAGGTCGTATTTCGCGAGACGAACTTTTTCGGCGTAAAAACGATAATCCCAGGGTTTAATTTCGATGTCCGCACCTTCGGCATCGGCGATGGCCTGCATGTCGGCCACTTCTTCCTTTACCCGGGCCAATGCAGCTGGCCAGACTTTCATCATCAGCGCCATGGCATTTTCAGGGTTCTTCGCCATGCGGTCTTCAAGGCGCCACTGAGCATAGTTATTGTAACCGAGCAACTGAACGCGTTCATGGCGCAAGGTAAGAATTTGTTTGATGATGTCGTTGTTATCAAACTCGTCACCGTTATCGCCACGGTCGTAGTAGGTGCGCCATACTTTTTCGCGTAAATCCCGTTGTGTTGAATAGGTCAGGAAAGGATCCATTGATGAGCGCGTATTGGTAATGGCATACATGCCTTCCTTACCACGTTCTGCGGCAGCAGCTGCTGCGGCTTTAACAAAGCTTTCCGGCAAACCGTCGAGTTGCTCTGCCGTAATATAGGTGACGTAATTTTCTTCATCTGCCAGCACGTTATTGGAAAAACGGGTATGCAGGCTTGCCAGCTCTTTATTGATCTCGGCGTAACGAGCCTTGGCTTCGCCTTCCAGCGTCGCTCCATTGCGGGCAAAACTGTTATAGATAAGCCACGTGATGCGTTGCTCTTCGTCAGTAAGAGACTTCAGTTCGTCACTTTCATAAACCGCCTTAATGCGCTCAAAAAGCTTAGTGTTCTGATTGATTTTGGAGCGGTAGGCTGACAGCTTAGGTGATAACTCCCGCTGTAGTTCACGAAACTCGGGGCTGGATACATTAGAGCTCCAGATTCCGTAATAGGTATAGACCCGGCCAATGGTGTCGCCAGCCTTTTCATAAGCCACAATCGTATTGGCAAAGTCAGGCGCTTCGGAATTATTGGCGATAGCATCAATTTCGGCCAGGTGTTCAGCCATAGCGGCTTCCATGGCTGGCATCAGATCGGCCAGTTGCATATCTTCAAATGCTGGTACGCCACCATAGGGGCCTTTAAAAGGTTGCAACAAGGTGTTTTCAACTGTCTGGTTTGCTGCTTCGGCAGCGCCGGAGGCGGGATTTTCGTTGCTCGATGGTGCTTCAGAGCAGCCCGCCAGTGCCAACACTATGGCTGTGGCAGTGAGCGTCTTTTTTATTGTAAGCATAGAGTTCCTGTCAT
Organism: Alteromonadaceae bacterium; assembly: GCA_002691625.1. Lineage (GTDB taxonomy): Bacteria > Pseudomonadota > Gammaproteobacteria > Enterobacterales > Alteromonadaceae > Alteromonas. Next base: position 177,674 of record NZIK01000071.1, on the reverse strand, counting down.
TTTGTTATTGTAGAATTATATATTTTGGTGCTTTGGCACTCGGGCGTGCAACCGGCAGGCGTTGTATGGCACGCTGCCAGCGACAAAAGGACTACGCGAATACCACAGTTTTGTTGTGGTGAATGATGACCCGGTCCTCGAGGTGGTTACGCACACCCGTAGCCAGCGCATTAACTTCGCAGTCTTTACCTTTACGTACCATGTCGGCAGCTGTATCACTGTGGCTGATACGTTTAACACTTTGTTCAATAATCGGGCCTTCATCGAGGTCACGGGTAACGTAGTGGCAGGNTGCACCAATGAGCTTTACGCCGCGATCATAGGCTTGCTGATAGGGCTTTGCTCCGGCAAAGGAGGGCAGAAAGCTGTGATGGATATTAATTGCTCTGCCGGCCAGTTTTGAGCACAGGTGGTCGGGCAGGATTTGCATAAAACGGGCAAGTACCGTGAGGTCGATGGCATATTCATCCAGAAGTACTTCAATTTGTTTAAATGCGTTTTCTTTCCCAAGGGTCTTAAAGTCTACCCAGTGAAAAGGCACTTTGTACCAGTCAGCAAACTGCTTCATTTGCGGATGGTTACCAATAATGCAGGGAATATCGCAATGTAANTCGCCGGTATGCCAGCGATGCAAAATATCCACCAGACAATGNGATTCNACACTACTGAGCAGTGCTACTCGCTGGCGCTTGGATGAATCAGTTACNTTCCACTGCATCTGGAACTCATTCGCCANCGGGGTAAATTCTTCAATAAAACGATCATAAGAGAGCGTTAATGAGTCGGTNCTGATTTCGTGGCGCATAAAAAACCGACCNGTCTGAANGTCGGTATGATGGCTGGCTTCGAGGATTGACGCATCATGGTCAGCCAGAAACTGNGATACGCGTGCAACCAGGCCAACCTGGTCGGGGCAATCGATAATAAGTCTGAAAGTTTGGTGCATGTTACTGGTGTTCTCTAAAGTGATGTGTCTTTTTACCGAGCNGCGACAGTGCTGTAAAGAGGCAAAGGTTAAAAATTCCCGCGCAGCAATTTTTCNCGCACTGAGTTNGTGTTACGCAGCGGCCAGCTTTGGCGGATGGGGTATGTTACACCAGATTGGGTAGAGACAGACTCAAATAAATGGAACCGACTAAACTGGCAGACAACTGACGGCGGGAAAAGTGGAGGAGGAAAGTCAGCTTTAACGTTGCGGATCATCGTAACATGAGNCTGGTAGTCACGCTTCTCGACGGCGATGTCAGCCTGACGGGCGGCGGCCGTTGCTTTTGCGGCCAGTTCTGACAACGGTTCCGGAACCTGTTCGGGGCCCACATAGAAAATCTTCGGCCCCGACCAAAAGCCGGTTGTATCGAGCGACAAGTCAAAGGGTTGCGATGTCACCTCAGCGAGGCGCTCGGTCACCGCTTCTAATTGACGTGGAGTGACAGACCCTAAAAAACACAGGGTAATATGAAAGTTAGCTGCCGGCACAGGGCGCGGCTGGCGTACCGGCGCTTTGGTATTCAGCGGCATTTTGACTCGTGGAAGTTCCGGCAGGCTTTTCTCCCGCCAGTTGTCTAAGGCCAGTTTGTTTGCCGGTGATAAATCCAATCCAATAAAATAACGCATGTTACGTCCGGGCCTGATAAGCTCAATGGCTAGCTATGTTGGCAGTTTATCCGGCGCAGAACAAGACAGGTTTATGTCTTAACCGGCCATGGCTATACTGCCNCTNTNTANTNNANTGTAGTNCAANNANTTAAAGAACANCNATTCTTTAGCNCGTTGCCGAACTTANTTCTGATGTCNAAANNNTTACCTGTAGAAAGCATAATACCTGATTTACTTACCGCTCTGGATACCACTGATGTGTTGCTCAGCGCGCCGCCCGGTGCCGGTAAATCCACCGCTGTACCCATGGCCTTGTTGCGGTCAACCTCCGCCAGGATTNTGCTATTACAACCCCGCCGTGTGGTNGTGAAGCAACTGGCGGGCTANCTGGCACGGCAGTTAGGCGAGGANGTNGGCGAGACAGTTGGCTATCGTATTCGCGGCGAGCAGAAAACCAGTGCGGCCACCCGTCTGGAAATTATTACCGAAGGGATCCTCACCCGNAGGTTGCAGCAGGATCCNGANCTGGCCGGCGTGGATATTGTGTTGTTTGATGAATTTCATGAGCGCAGCCTGCACAGCGACTTCAGTCTGGCGCTCGCCACTGAGGTNCGACAAACCCTGCGTGATGACCTGCGCCTGGTAGTGATGTCGGCAACGCTGGATGTTACTCCTCTGCGTAAACTGTTNCCGGAAGCTAGNTGTATTATCCAGNCAGGGGCGCCGCTTCGACGTGGAAGAAGTGTATGTGGGCGAGTGTCATCTTTCGCAANTNAGCCCGCGTATTGGCGNCCTGATTACCGAGGTGCTCACTAAAGAATGNGGCGACATACTGGTGTTTTTACCNACCGTAAAACACATTAATCAGGTGNTNGGTNCTNTGTCTGGNATAGAGAGCAAAGAAGTGGCAGTCCTACCTCTTCATGGTGCTTTGCCACTTCAGCAACAGCAATTAGCTCTTAGGCCTCATGTAGAGGGTTTAAGAAAAGTCATACTGGCTACTAATATTGCAGAAACCAGCTTAACNATTGAAGGTATTCGACTGGTTATTGATAGCGGCCGGGAGCAGGTCGCTCAGTTTCATCCGACAACCGGCATGACCGAGCTNTCATTAAANATGATTTCACAGGCATCAGCTGAGCAACGTAAAGGTCGTGCGGGCCGGGTACAGGAGGGCACATGCTACCGGCTTTGGAGTAAAGAAGCNCATAGCCGACTGGCAGAGTTCGCTCTACCCGCCATACGCACTGAAGACATAACGTCTCTGGTGCTACACAGTGCCGANTGGGGCACTTCTCTTGATGCCCTGCCGCTGTTGGACAAGCCGAGTGAAGCGCAATTAAATGCCGCNACNCAGACGCTGCAGGAACTACGATTACTGGATACTAACGGGCGGATTACGCCACTTGGTAAGGACAGTCTTAAACTACCGGTCGATGCGAAATTCGCCAGTATGCTGTTACAGCTCAAAGAGGAAGCTGAATTAACGGATGAGCAAACACTGCTGACAGCCGGTTGCGTGGTAACTGCTCTGGCCGAAGAAGCTCCCCGAACGGAATACTGGCTGGTGAGTGATGTTCTTCGCTCCATACCTTCTCCGGTCAGACAATCGGTAAGCCGTCAGGCGTCGAGGTATGCTCGTTTGCTAGGCAGCGACGCCAAAATAGACTCCAGGCTGAATGTGCCGGAACAATACCTTGGCCTGGCAATAAGTCTGGCGAGGCCTAGCTGGATTGCCCGGGCGCGCAACTTACAGGAATTTAAGCTGGCCATGGGGACCGGTGCAGAACTGGTTCAGCCGGCGGCAACAGAATATCCCTGGCTGGCGGTATTAGCNGGCCAACGCAAAGGCGCTAANTTANTGATNCGNTTAGCNCAGCCAATCGAAGAGCNGCTTATTCAGTGAGCNNTTNNCGGNTTCTGTNTCNTNACAGCAGGTTGCCTTTTANGACGCTCAAAGCGACACAATGAAGGCCGAAGAGCGGCGTTACTTNAAGCAAATNCTGCTNTCNCGCNAACCGCTGGCTAAGCTNGGCGAAGCNCANNGAATTCANTGCTGGCAAGACTGGTTAGGCGAAAAAGACNTTAAAGACTGGCCATTCTTTAANGAGCTTGAAGAGACTTTAAACCGGCTTAATATGGCGCGAACACATAATCTTGTGGCCAGCGGNTTTGANGGNGANNCGNCCTGGCCGGAGGTGTCGANAAGCTGGTTACTCGGGCAGGAGGTGGTGCATGCCGTATTAGGGCGATGCGCGTCACTTAGCCAGCTTAAAAAAGCGCACTGGGCGGAGGTACTACTGCAAACATTGAGCTGGCCTCAGCGTCAGGNCNTTGAGCAACAATTGCCCGCGAGCCTTAAAGTGCCCAGCGGCACAACACGACGCTTGCGTTATGAAAGCGAATCGCGGGTAGTGTTGTCAGTCAAAATGCAGGAAATNTATGGCAGTGCTGCACCAGTGACCGTTGCTCAGGGTCGCCAGATGGTTACGGTAGAGTTGTTATCACCGGCTGGCCGACCGATTCAGACTACCAATGATTTACCGCGCTTCTGGCAGGGTAGTTATGCTGAAGTGAGAAAAGAGATGAAAGGCCGTTATCCCAAACATTACTGGCCTGAAGATCCGACCACTGCAATTCCTTCTGTTAAAACAACGAAGAATAAGTAACTGAATACTATTATTAAAATGTCATATAGACCGAATAGGCTATTGACTTGGAGCATAGTTTATAGACCAACGTCTGATTTTCACGGTGGAATATTCAAGCTATAGATGATTATATAGTAATCAGTTGTACGTTGAGCAATATCAAACAAGAAGGAAATAGCATGAGCAGAGTAGCACTCGTTACAGGTGGAACACGCGGTATTGGTGAAGCAATCTGTACGACACTGAAAAGTGCGGGTTATACCGTAGTGGCTAACTATGGCGGAAACGANCAGGCGGCACAGGAATTTACCGAGCGAACAGGTATCGCGGCGATGAAATTTGACGTGTCAGATTTCGAAAAAACCAAAGCTGCCATAGAACAAATCGAGTCGGATTTTGGCCCCGTAGATGTGCTGATCAATAACGCCGGTATCACGCGCGACGGTACCATGCACCGTATGACGTTTGAACAGTGGAACGCGGTTATCCAAACTAACCTGGCTTCGTGTTTTAACACATGCCGGGCGGTTATCGAGGGGATGCGCGAGCGTTCATTTGGCCGTATCGTAAACATTGGTTCAATCAATGGCCAGGCGGGTCAGTATGGTCAGGTGAACTACGCGGCGGCAAAATCCGGGATCCACGGTTTCACTAAAGCGCTGGCTCAGGAAGGTGCTGCTAAAGGTATCACCGTAAATGCTATTGCTCCAGGCTACATTGATACTGATATGGTACGAGCAGTACCAGAAGACGTACTGAAGAAAATTGTTGCGAAAATCCCGGTTGGCCGTTTAGGTAAGCCAGAAGACATCGCTGATGGTGTGTTGTTCCTGATTAAAGATGAGTCGAGCTTTATCACAGGCTCAACGCTGTCTATTAACGGCGGTCAGCACATGTACTAAACCGAAAAAGCCGGACATGCTTTGATTAGAAAGCGCTGTCCGGCTCTTTTCATTCAATACAATTAAGAGGTGGGAGTAACTTCTATTCCCAGTGCCTGCATGACGGCCAGCGAAGGAAAACCATCGGCAATCATGTCACTACGGCGTTGAAATTCGCGGATCCCCTCGCGGGTCGCCGGGCCTAAAATACCGTCTGCACCACCCACATCAATACCTTTCTGATTGAGCTGTTCCTGCATAGCTTTGATATCGTCGCGACGATAATTCGGTAAAGGCGGCAGGGATGCAACCAGTTCACCGTCGCCGGCAATTCTGTCTGCCAGTCGACCTACTGCAATGGCATAAAACTCTGAATTGTTCCAGCGCATGATCACTCTGAAATTAGGGTAGGCGAGAAAGGTTGGCCCCTCATGACCGGCGGGCATAACTAAATAAGCGTTCATATCGCTGCTACCCAGGGCATCACCGTTGGCCCGGGTTATTCCGAGTTTATTCCATTCGGAAACGGTTCGGCGCTTGGAGTAACCTAACAGCGAGTAATCAAATCCGTCTGGCAGAGTAACTTCCCGACCCCAGCGGAAACCGGGCTGCCAGCCTAGCTGAGACAAAAAGTTGGCGGCTGATGTTAAGGCGTCGGCTTCGCTCTCCCATAAATTAATTTGCCCGTCACCATCACCATCAACGGCGTAGTTAGCATAGGCTGACGGCATAAACTGGGTATGACCCATGGCACCGGCCCATGACCCTACCATTTTTTCCTGCTCTAAAGACTGCTCTTCCAGCAGTTTTACGGCAGTGAGCAATTCGCGGGTGAAAAAGGCGCTGCGTCGCGGATCACAGGCCAGGGTTGCCAGAGAATCGAGTACCGGCATTTTGCCTTTGTAGCCGCCAAAATTTGTTTCCAGTCCCCAAAACGCCAGTAAGTACTGAGCGGGAATACCGTATTGCTTTACCAATTCCTGTAGCAGCGCTTTGTGCTCGCCGGCCAGTTGACGGCCCTTGTTGATTCGCCAGTCGTTAACCCGCTTGCTGAAGTAACCAGGAAAAGTTTGCACAAATTCCGGCTGGCTGCGGTCAAGCTCAATGACTCTGGGCTGATAGTTAATATTGGCAAATACCCGTTCGGCTGTGGCTGGTGTGATCCCCGCCTCTACAGCTGATTGCTGCAGGCTTTGTTTGCACACATTAAAGGCCTGAACCGGATCGGCATTAGCAGAAGGCTGCTCATCGGTATTTTGCCGGGCAAAAGCCGATGGCTGAAAACTCAGTGCTGCCACAGATAGCATTAAACAGGAGGTTAACCGTGGGAACAAACGCTGACCTTTAGCGGATGTGCAGCGGGGAACAAAGCGCATAGAAATCTCCCTGAAATTAAGAGCACCCATGCTAACCTAAGTTGCCAGCATGGGCGAGATAACGTCAGGCAAATTTATGAATAAAATCGGTGATCAACGGACGGATATGTTTGCGGAACTGTGAACCGCTAAAAATACCGTAGTGACCAGCACCTTGTTGAACGTGGTGTTTACGTTTAGATTTTGGAATGCTCTTACACAAATGCTGAGCGGCTTCCGTTTGACCCAGACCACAAATATCGTCGTTTGCCCCTTCAACGGTTAACAGCGGCGTATTTTCGATAGACTCGAAATTAACCGGTTGACCTTTGTAGGTGATGGCGCCACGAGCCACTTCATTATTTTTAAATACACGCTCGATGGTTTCCAGGTAGAACTCTGCCGGCATATCCAGTACCGCCAGGTATTCGTCGTAGAAAGCCCGGAAACGGTCGGCATCTTCTTCTTCACCCAGAAACAGGTTCTGGTAGAAATCGATGTATTTCTGCATGTGTGCCTGTTGGTTCATGCTAATAAAACCGCCCAGCTGCATAAAGCCAGGATACACCTTACGGCCTTCGCCCGGATAACCGTGCGGGACAGTCATAATGGCGACATTTCGGAACCAGGACATGGGGTGCTTCTTAGAAAACTCATTAACCCGGGTAGGATTTTTACTGGTGTCGATTGGGCCCGCCATCAATGTAAGCGTATGTGGCGTAGCGGGGCTCTTTTGCTCAGCCATTACCGCGGTGGCAATCAATGCCTGAACGGTGGGCTGGCAAATAGCCATTAAATGGGTATTTGGACCGAGATACTCCATGAAATTAATCAGATATTCAACATAACAGTCAAAACTGAAAGGGCCCTCGTCGAGAGGCACCTCGCGGGCATCAGCCCAGTCGGTAATATACACTTCATGGTCTGGCAACAGCGCTTCAACTGTGCCTTTAAGTAAGGTAGCAAAGTGGCCGGAGAGCGGCGCAACAAGCAATACTTTGTGATTGTCCTGCACACCTACGCGATTAAAGTGGATTAAATCGCAAAAAGGTTTGGATACTGCAACTTCTTCCTTAACGGCGTGGTATTTGCCATCAATGGTGATCTCGTCAATATTAAAGCCAACTTTCTCATAACGGCGGGTTAGTCGCATGGCGGTCTCAAGACTCGCCCGGCTCACACGGCCTGGAATAGTATGGGAAAATGGATTCGACGGGTGGCTGGCAATATCGTTTAGCAGACTAAACCCTTCATGCATGATTTGCGCACCGCGAGCCATGTAGTCGTATGCTTGGTAATTCATTGTTTCACTCCCGGAGGTACTACTTTTTGAGTGATATGTGGACCGACAAGAACGTCCTTGGTTCCACAGATGTCAAAAAAAGGTAATACAAATATCAAAAAAGGGCCATTAAGTATAACAGCCCTTTTTCTGGGCCCGCATAACACTTTTGTCCAATTTTAGGGCAAGTGCTGCGGGCATTTTTAGCCTGGCGGAGTCTTATTACTTAGCAGTAAACTTAGTAGTGAACTCTTCGCTCATGCCTTTCATCATTTCGCCCGCTTTTTGCTGGGTTTCAGTGATTAGCGTGTAGCTGCTTTTCGCAGACTCAGTCATTTTTTCCTGCAGGCTTTCTAAATACGCTTTTTGCGCTTCAGCAAGGCTCATCAGATCTTTCTGCTGGCTGGCAGTTTCGGCAAAAGCCATACCGTCAGACATGAGGGTAGAGAACAGAGAATTTTGCTTTTCAGCTAATTCCTGCATGGTGTTCATGTTCAAAGTCGCAAGTTCAGTTACAGGCTTCATTGCAGTTTGAAATTTTTCAGTCATTTGCTCTAGCATTAGTCTCTCCTTAAAGAGTCGTTAATTAATTAGTTGATTTGGTTTCGGCCGCTTTAGTTGCTGGCTTTTTAGCTGTCGAAGTGGTTCTGCGCGTACGCGTGGTTTTCTTTGCCGCTGGCTTTGCTGCAGGTTTTGCCTCAGCTTCAGCGGGTTTCGCCGCTGCCTTGGCTTCCTTTGCCGGGGCTGGCTCCTCTTTCGGCGCTGGCGCCGGTGTTGGAGCAGCCTTTGCTGCAGGCTTCGGCGCGGCCTTCTTGGCTGGCGCTTTTGCCGGTGCACTCTGAGCTACGGGTTTCTCAACAGCCTTGGTGACTTCTTTCGTGACTTCCTTGGCGACTTCGGCACTATCTTCGATTGACGATTTCACGACGTCTTTCATATCCGCCTGTAAATGGCTTAAAGTCGAGTAGGCGCCTTTAGATGCAACAGCCAACCGGTCGCGCATGGCTTCAGCAAATTCAGAATTAGCGGCAAAAACACCTTTTGCTTCGGTTTGCACCGACACTGTTTCGAGATATTTCACGCTATCGCTCAGTAAACCAGTAAATAATTCGGTTTGGTTTTGCGATAAATCTTCCAGCATTTTCGCATTCACAGACATCCATGAATTCATTGGCTTTGAAGATTTCTTAAGTTGCTCTGAAAATTTGCCAAACATATAACACTCCCGTTCGAAGTTTATACTTGCTGCGTTGCAGCATTCGTTGGTTATATATTAGACAGTAGAGGGCGGAATGGTCAAGGGGTATTTTGTTGCAATGCAGCAAAACGCCTAGAACAATATAGAATAACTATACAACTTTTTATGCTGCGGTGCAGCAAGTGACTATTTTTTCTGCTCTTTTGTTGATTTGGTCCAGGCGTCGATATTCTGTTCCATGATTTTGCTGAACATCCCCAGTGGGCTGGTATCCACCATATTCTTCATCATTCCCTGCAAACTGTCCTGTTGTTCCATAAAGCTAATCAGGCTTTGTTCCAGGTACTCGCGCAGGAATAACTGCATATCAGAGTCGTAAAAACGAATAAGTTGCTTGAGGAGTTTGTTGGTCAGCAGTGACTGATGCTCATTGGTTTCAGACTCACTGATAATCTGCAACAAGATAGTCTTGGTCACATCGTCACCGGATTTCGAGTCGACCACGTTAAAGTCGGTACGCTCATTGACCAGGGTTTTAATGTAATCCATGTTCACATACTGACTGCGTGACGTGTCATAAAGCCTGCGATTTGGATATTTCTTGATCGTAACCATTGGAACCTGTGCTTATCTTGTTTGTACTAGAGTGAGCAACGCTATGAGCTGCTTTCCGGGCTGCTATTCAATGCTGAACCGCATTAATACCGGCGCCGGAATCTGGTGGACAGAGTTCTGAAAAGGTTAAATCAGGCCCTCGTCGCAGAGCCGGCAGGTTGATAAACTCTGTCAGCTATTCTGCAATGTAGCGCAGAACAGGCCGACAGAGCAAATTTTGGATGGTTAACCGTTAGCCAAGACGGCGTTTAACGTAGCTGCCGGGGGCATCCTCAACAACCGGGTAGGACTTGTGTTTACCGGGCTTGGGTGAGGTAACCTGTTTATCATTGTGTGATTGTAGCCAGTGGTACCAATCGGGCCACCAGGAACCTTCGTGCTGAGTGGCGCCATCAAACCAGGCGGCGGCATCCTCTGGCAGGTCTTCGTTGATCCAGTGCGGATACTTGCCTTTGGCGGGTGGGTTAATTACCCCGGCTAAGTGTCCGGAACCGGCCAGTACAAAGCGGGTATCACCGCCTACCAGTTGCGTACCTTTATAGGCGGCCTGCCAGAGCACGATGTGATCGGCAATAGTGGCCAGGAAGTAAACCGGCACATCGATATTGCCCAAATCGATAGGCACACCGTCAATCACCATACCACCTGGTTCCCGCAGTTTATTTTCCCAGTACATGGTGCGCACATACTGTTTAAAGCAGGCGGCAGTGATATTAGTGGCATCACTGTTCCAGAACAGAATATCAAAGGCGGCGGGATCCTCGCCTTTTAGATAGTTATTGATAAAGTACGACCAGAACAGATTGTTCTCGCGCAACAGGCTGAAACTGAGCCCCAGTATGCGGCCGTCATAGACGCCTTTAATATCGGCGTTCTGCTCCATGGCGTTAAGGCTTTCTTCGGTCAGATAGTTACCAATTTCACCCGGCTCACTGAAGTCGGTCAGGGTGGTTAGCAGAGTAAGTGACTGAATTCGCTCATCGCCCTGGGCGCGCAGGTAAGCGGCAGTGACGGCAGACAGGGTACCGCCTACACAGAACCCGGTCATATTAACCTTGGGTTGTTTGGTAATCTCGCATACCACATCCAGCGCGGCCAGCGGGCCGTGCTTCATATAACTCACAAAATCGTGCTCGGCCAGAGATTTGTCCGGATTGACCCAGGAAATCATAAACACACTGAAACCGTTTTCGAGCAAGCCTTTCACTGCAGATTTTTTTTCATCAAGGTCGAGGATGTAATATTTATTGATAAACGGCGGCACAAACAACACCGGAGGTGCATAGGTTTTGGCTTTTTTCGGTACGTAGTGAATGAGCTGGATGAGATCATTCTGGTACACCACTTTGCCCTCTGTGGTCGCCAGGTTTTCACCCAGCTCGAAGGCCGACATGTCGGTTTGCGTAATCTTAAACGCTTCCAGTGGGCTTTGTTCCAGATCGCGCATGAAGTTCTCAATGCCTTTGAGCATGCTTTGCCCTTTGGATTTGAGGATTTCCTCACACACATCCGGGTTAGAGAACAGATAATTGGTTGGCGCAACCGAGTTAATATACTGACGAGTGTAAAATTTTACCTGTTCGGCAGATTTAGGATCGGCAAAGGTCATGGAGTCCATCATGCCCTGCAGCATTTTGGAGTTGATCAGGTAGGCTTGTTTTAAATAATTAAAAACCGGGTTGTCGTTCCAGTCGGTGTGGCTGAAACGTTTGTCACCACGTGACTCACTAACTACGGCTTCAGCTTTCTCGCCAAACATGGCTCTGCTTGCCTGCTGCCATAACTCGGTTTGCTGGCGCATAAACTCCATTTGGTTTTCAACCAGCTTTGAGGTATCTACTTCTACCTTATCGGCCAGCTTTGTGGTCAGTAGCTGCTGCAAATGCTGCGGATCGAACATTTTTGCTGCATCGTTCGAATCAGCCTGACGGGTAAGAATTTTCTGTACCATGCTATTAAACTGCTCAGCATACTGGTTCAGCGTGTCCAGAATTTCCTGCTTATCCTGTTGCTCCACAAGTGCTCCTTGAAGTTGTTATTTTTTGCCTGAGGCGGCGCCGGTGGCAATGCCTTCCATCATTTTCTGGTAGAAAGAGAAGGCCTGCTGACTGCCGTCAAGGTAGGGTTTCAGAAGGGTCATCATTGTTTCCTGATTACCGTTTTTTAATTGTTCGGTAAACATGGCAATGGTGGCTTCATGGATTTTGGTCATGTCCGGCCAGCCTAAGAGTTCGCGAGCTTCTGACGGTGACAGATCGATATCGACGGTAATTTTCATGGTAAACTCCTTACTTTAGCCAGTATCATGGCTTTCCCAAAGGCTGATTGACTTACAGAGTAAAAAGCGAACAATCACTTGTCTAGTCTGATGAGCCTAAAGTTGCATACAGGCAATTGATACAGCGCAAACAAAACGGCTGTGTTCCTTGCCCGGCCTGAATGCCTGCAACCGGTCGTACCCGCAAAGTATTTACAGGAAGCGTTGTGACATCAAAAAAAGCCGAGCCTACTTCTAATCCTAACCGAAAACGCCGACTCTGGCGGTTTTTATGGAAGTTTTCTTTAATTCTGCTGGTGCTGTTCGGGGCCTACATCATTTATCTCGATGCCCAGATTAAGCACCACTTTTCAGGTAATAAATGGCAGGTGCCTGCACAAATCTATGCCCGCCCGCTGCAACTGCAAAAGGGCGAGGAGATTACCCGCAAAGAAGTGCTGGACGAGCTGAAGCTGCTGGGTTACCGACGGGTTAATCAGATCCAGGGCAGTGGTGAATACAGTGTGGGTCAGGCCGCTATTAGCATTTATCGCCGGGCGTTCCATTTCCCTGATGGCTTTCAGCCGTTGCGGCAGTTAACTATCCGCTGGAACGGTACGCGCATCGCCTCTATTACTGATTTACAAACCGATCAGTCTTTACCGCAGGTGAGGCTGGAGTCGTGGCTGGTAACCCGTCTTGCCAGTGGCAGCCAGGAAGATCGAATGCTGGTGACGTTGGAAGATGTGCCGCCGTTATTGGTTAAGGCATTAACGCTTACCGAAGATCGTGACTTTTACAGTCATCATGGTATCGCCCCGTTGTCTATCATCCGTGCGCTACTGGCGAATATCGCAGCCGGACGCACGGTTCAGGGGGGGAGTACGCTTACCCAGCAACTGGTCAAAAATCTGTATTTAACCCGCGAACGCTCGCTTGAACGAAAGATAAAAGAAGCCCTGATGGCCATCATTATTGATGCTCGCTACAGCAAAGATAAGATTATACAGGCTTATCTGAATGAAGTGTTTCTGGGGCAGAGCGGCGATATGGCGGTACACGGTTTCGGCCTGGCCAGTTATTTTTATTTTGACCGCCCGGTGTATGAACTCGATGAAACCGAAATCGCCATGCTGGTAGGGATGATAAAAGGGCCTTCTTATTACAATCCCCGTAAGTACCCTGAACGGGCCATCGAGCGGCGCAATCTGGTGCTGCGGTTGTTGCTGGAAGGTAATGAGTTAACCCCGCAACAATACGAAATGGCCGTATCCAGACCAGTGGGGATTGCTACCGGCGATAGCCTGGCGACCGGCAAACATCCGGCATTTATGACTCAGGTTCGTAAAGAACTACAAACCATCCTCGCCGATCCTAACATCCGGGAGTCGGGCGTGAAGGTGTTTACCACCCTGGATATTTATGCCCAACGCCGCGCCGAACAGGCATTAACCAGCACGCTGGACCGCTTGCAACCTGGCCGCGAAGCGACCCTGGAAGGCGCGATGGTGGTATCAGACATTGGCAGCGGTGAGGTGCGCGCACTGGTGGGCGGGCGCAATGTCAGCTTTGCTGGTTTTAACCGCGCTCTGGATGCGGTTCGGCCCATAGGTTCGCTGGTAAAACCGGCCGTGTATCTCACGGCACTGGAGCAACCTACGCAGTATAATCTGGCTACACCGCTGGACGATAAGCCATTATCTCTCAGCGATGAACACGGTGATAACTGGCAGCCGCAAAACTTTGATAAAACTTACCGTGGCTCCGTGCCGCTAATTGATGCGCTCAGTTTGTCGTTGAACGTGCCTACGGTTAACCTGGGGCTTGAGCTGGGCATCGATAACGTTGCCGCCACTTTAAAGCATTTGGGCGTTAAGCGGCCGATTCCGGAAGTACCTGCGCTTACCTTGGGCGCAGTAGCGCTGACTCCCTTTGAAACCAATCAGCTATACCAAACCATTGCCAACAATGGGGCGTACCGACCGTTACATACCGTTAGTGCCATTGTGAGCGTGAATAACCGTTTAATGTGGCGTCAGGCTGAATATGGCGAGCAGAGGGTTAACGAGGAGTCAGCTTACCTGCTTAATTACGCGCTTTATAAGGTGGCCACCGAAGGCACGGCAAAAGCCATTGGCAGAACCTATGGCAACATAAACATGGCGGGAAAAACCGGTACCACCGATGATTACCGCGACAGCTGGTTTGCCGGCTACGACCGTAATAATCTGGCTACGGTCTGGGTAGGTAATGATGAAAACCGCTCAACCGGCCTGACAGGCTCGACTGGTGCACTGCCGGTGTTCCTTGCTTATCAGCAGTTACAGGAACCTAAATCCCTGTCGCGTCGTTTTCCTAATGGCCTGGGCATTGCGCATTTCGATCCTGCAACCGGTGCGGTAGTGACGGCCGGATGTCCAGGTAGCATGAGTGTACCTGCGGTGCTTGAAGCGCTGCCGCCTGCGCAGGGTTGTGTGGGGCAATCGGAAGAAAAAAAACCGGCGAAGAAAGCGAAGGAAAAGTCATGGTGGGAACGGTTGTTTGGTGGTTGATAGGCTCATAAAACTTGGCTAAAACTACCTGGTTGGTGAAGTTTACAAGCAGAGTGCAATACATCCTTATTTTTGGTTCTTATTGAGCGAGATACTGTCATTGGGCAGATGAAGTAAAAGCGTAGAGGCGTCATGGACGACGCCTCCGGCTAGCGAGGGCATGGAGCCCTCTCTGGTCGATAGGTTTTACCTGCCCGATGACAGTATGCTTTTCGTGAGTAAGAACTGCGGGGTTAAGGGGCTTATCCGCTCAGCGGTCGCATAACGCACCTTGGTGCTGCCGGCACCCCGACAAAATGCCAAGACATCTACCGTGTTTAAAGTGAACGTTATAGCAAAAATAAGTTTGTTTTGAAGAAAAGAGGCTGCTAGCTTGCTATAGCCGAGTAATTGCGAGTGATTATTAGTCTCTAGCGGATAAAAAACTCAGGAGATTGCAGAGATCTGCAATTCCTGAGAAGTGGCACTACGGGAGTGTCCAGGGATACAAATGCGGTAAGCCTTTAGTGGATCAATGAGTCTGACGTAAACAGGTAACGAATCCCGTTAAAAATCCCCAGCGCAACGATATAGGCCAGCACCGGACCCAGTAAAAGCCAAATTAAAAAACTGTAAGTAATCATAATCTTGAACCTCGCTGTTCGTTACGGGCACACCAATAAGCGATTTACGCTCACTGCCCTGTACCCATTCAGAGCCTCATCATGCTCGCCGAGCAGGCTATCTGTTAATCTAAGTCGCAGAATAGTTAGCGATAGTTGTGCCAGTCAGGTGGTTAATTTTTAAGTGTTTGATTTGTATTTATTTATTTTGATTTTGTGAGGCCGGGGGAAATTGAGCGTGTGGTTTTTTTTGCTAATTAATAACTGAATTTCCAGTAAAGTAGCGCAAATGGCCAACGCTACCTTACTGGTGATGCTGAGTCTGATTACTGACGGACTTTATTAAAAACAGCCAGGGCGAAAGCGATGATCGTCCCTGCGACTAATCCGGCGATACCATCGGCGGCAATGCTTAGGATCAAGGCTACTTGCGGTACCAGTTGGGTTACCGATTCAGCGAGATGGTGCAAAAACGGAATACTGTGAGTCAGAATACCGCCGCCCACCAAAAACATCGCGATGGTGCCGACGAATGACAGCACTTTCATCAGAATTGGCGCCGCTGTCAGTAAAAAACGTCCAGCTATGCGCTGTGCGGTGTTGTAGCCACCCGTTAGTGATTTACGCAGCAGATATAAGCCGAGGTCATCCATTTTTACTATGCCGGCCACCAGACCGTAAACCCCAATGGTAAAGGCGATACTTAAACCGCTGAGGACCAGAATTTGGGTGGTAAGGTCGGCACCCTGCAGGCTGCCAAGGGTAATCACAACAATTTCTGCAGATAAAATAAAGTCAGTGCGTATCGCCCCTTTAATTTTGTCTTTTTCCATTTGCACCAGGTCAATGGAAGCATCGGCCAGATTATTAAGGCGCTCATCAGCAACTTCGGCGCTGTCGGCATGGGGCAAAAACCGATGGAGTATTTTTTCGGCCCCTTCAAAACATAAATAGAGTCCGCCAAGAACCAGCAGTACAGTGATTAATACCGGTACAAAAGCACTGATCAACAATGCGGCAGGCACCAGGATCAGCTTATTGATGAAAGAGCCCTTGGCCACTGCCCACACCACGGGAATTTCGCGGTCAGGTTTCACGCCCTGTACCTGATTGGCATTCAGTGCTAAATCATCACCCAGCACACCGGCAGTTTTCTTGGCTGCCATTTTCGACATCATGGCGACGTCGTCTAGCAGAGTGGCTATATCATCAATGAGTGCAAGTAGGTTGGCTCCGGCCACGGGCAGTCCCTTATTGTTCTGGTTGCTTATGTTGTCGTTTGTCGATGAATTGCTGAAATTCGTTGCGACTGTTGCACTTTACATTGCCTCCAAACAGTCGCGCAACTGTTGCCACAGTACTATTTATCCCCTTGTCGCAATTCACGGCATATTCTCCGACTGTTTGCTCGGCTGGTTCGTACTCACCAATGCGTAAATCCGGTGATTTCTGTTCCAGACGGCGCTGCCGCGTGACTTGTTCGGCGAGTTCGTGTTGTTTTTGTAACTGCTGTCCTGCAATCCCTCGACTGATTGCGTTAGATAGACGTCGTGAAGGTGGTGCGGGGCTATCCTCTGCCTGGGTGAGTATTTCACCTGGAGGTGGCGCAGAGGTTTCGGTACTGGGATTGGGAATGTTTTCTGCCTGCGGTGGCGCCGCTTCGGCTTGTGCAGGTTCGCTTTCGGGCTGTGACTCGACTCTCTCAGGCTCTTCAGGCGGTACATCGGTAACGGCGGGCTCGGGGAACTCTGCCGGCGCAGGTTGGGCTGGTGCAGGCACAACAGGCGTGTACAGAACCGCCTGTACCGGAGTGGATTTTACCGGCTTTGGAACAGGCGGTGGAAACGACAACGTGGCCAGTACTGCAATATGAACCAGCACCGAGCCGACAATCAGCCACACCAGTCTGCCAGCCTTCTTAGGGGCTGGTTCAGCAGGTTGAAAACGCGTGGGCCCGGTAAAGGCTAAGTCCATTTTTTCCATGCCAGATAGACCGGCTGTTTGACGCTAAGTTCCCTGCGATAAACGACATTACTGACAGGATGAAATGTGATAGCACCAAAATGGTGCAAACCGAGTCTCATGCATTTAAATGGTGCGTAAAATTGTAAGAAAATATAACAATTTTAAATTTAGTTATTGATTTTTATGGGTTTTAATTTGTGGCATAGGACTTGTTCTAGTCAATCTCGCACAACATGAACACTGGTAGCAAACCACTATTATTTTGGGAGCAACACATGAAACTAGTCACAGCAATCATCAAGCCATTTAAGCTGGATGATGTTCGTGAAGCCATTTCAGAAATCGGTATTGACGGTCTGACCGTAACCGAAGTGAAAGGTTTCGGACGTCAAAAAGGACATACAGAATTATACCGCGGAGCCGAGTATCAGGTCGACTTCCTGCCGAAAGTTAAACTGGAAATTGCCGTTCAGGATGATCAGGTGGAACGTTTGGTTGAAGCCATCACAGGTGCTGCGAAAACCGGCAAAATTGGTGACGGCAAGGTCTTCGTTTACGACCTTGAAGGCGCTGTCCGGATTCGTACCGGCGAAACAGATACCGACGCACTGTAAGAGCAGTCGACGAGAAATTTGCGGAGATAAGCATAATGGAAACAACTTTTGAATTAGGGTACGCGTTAGATACCTTTTACTTTTTAATCTGTGGCGCACTGGTAATGTGGATGGCTGCAGGTTTTGCCATGCTGGAAGCTGGCCTTGTACGTGCTAAAAACACAACTGAAATTCTGACTAAAAACATCGCGTTGTTTGCGATTGCTTGTACTATGTACATGATCTGCGGCTACGGCATCATGTACGGCGGTGGTGACTGGGTACCTTTCCTGAGCGGCATCATGGCTGACGGCGCAACTGGCGTTGCTGATGAACCAGCAACCTATGCACCATCTGCTGACTTCTTCTTCCAGGTAGTATTCGTTGCTACGGCAATGTCTATCGTATCTGGTGCGGTAGCTGAGCGTATGAAGCTGTGGGCGTTCCTGGCTTTTGCGGTAGTAATGACTGGGTTCATCTACCCAATGGAAGGTGCTTGGACTTGGGGACAGTCTGATGTTTTCGGAATGTTTTATCTGAACGCACCTGATGATGCAGACCCTTCAATGTGGAACGCTGGTTTCTCTGATTTCGCTGGTTCTGGTATCGTTCACATGGCTGGTGCAGCGGCTGCATTAGCGGGTGTACTGGTACTGGGTGCCCGTAGAGGCAAATACACTGCAGATGGCAAAGTTAACGCTATCCCTGGTGCAAACCTGCCGCTGGCTACCTTAGGTACATTCATTCTGTGGATGGGTTGGTTTGGTTTCAACGGTGGTTCAGTACTGGCTACTGCTACTGTAGAAAGCGCAAACGCTGTTGCCGTAGTATTCATGAACACTAACGCTGCTGCAGCGGGTGGTACTATTGCTGCACTGATTGTTGCTCGCATCATGTTTGGTAAAGCTGACCTGACAATGGCACTTAACGGTGCACTGGCTGGTCTGGTTGCTATCACTGCTGAGCCGTCTACTCCTACGCCACTGACTGCGACTCTGTTTGGTGCCCTGGGCGGTATCCTGGTTGTATTCAGCATCGTTACTCTGGACAAACTGAAAATCGATGATCCGGTAGGCGCGATTTCTGTTCACGGTGTAGTGGGTCTGTTAGGTCTGTTACTGGTTCCTGTTACTGGTGGTGCGACTTTCTCTGGTCAAATCATCGGTGCCCTGACTATCTTCGTATGGGTATTCGTAACCAGCTTAGTGGTTTGGTTAATCATCAAAGCAGTTATCGGTGTACGCGTTAGCGAAGAAGAAGAATTTGAAGGTGTTGATATCAGTGAATGTGGTCTGGAAGCTTATCCTGACTTCACTGGTGGCCGTTCATAATCTTCGGACACATTATTGATTAGGCGCTCAAGTTAATAATAATAAGCCTAAATCACTTCGACTCAGACCCCGCTTATGCGGGGTTTTTTCTTGCGGGTGAATTTTGTGTAAAAGCCGTTTGGGCTGTTGAATAAATGTTGCCCAATGAACAAATGTCGAGTTTATATGCAATTACGCAACTGCCATGGAACCATGCTCAGGTGGTGAAAAGAGCGCTGGTATGCGGTGCTGGAAAAGGTTTACCCGGACAATACGGCAGGAGTAAGAAAGCCCGGTTCAATTGATAAAGTGGAAGTGAACCGGTCTTTTTATTGTCTTCGGCCTTAAGCGGTTTGCCTGATATCTTCAGCAACTTCCGGTTGTTCCTCGCAGGGTTGATCAATAAAAAAATCGTTCAGCTCTTCCTCTGATGCCGGGCGGGTAACCCGGATACCGGTTTGTTCATAATCCGCATTCACATAGCCAAGCTCTGCAAACTTCTCGAAATAGTTGCAGAAGGGATAACAACTCCACTTTTGTTTGAACAATTCCGCGTTGGCAACGAGATCGCACAGGTGGTTAAGCGGCGGATTAAAATGCATATGAAATTGTTTAAAGATATGCCGACCGGTATTCACTAATGTAAGGCCCGTCTGGCTGCAGCGCATGGCAAAATCCACATCGCTGAAGCCATAGCCATCGTAGTCGGTATCAAAGCCGCCGAGACGGTCAAAATCGTCGCTGGTGATAGCAAATGCCGTGACATCAAAATGAACAAAAGGAAGTTCTTTTTGCGCCTTAACCGGTATTGCCGTTAAGTCCTGTAGGATACTTTTAGAGACTTCTTCGGCTTTGCATGGCAGGTCAATGATGTTTGCAGTGACCACCCTTCCGTTTGTCAATGGCGCTATTAGCTCCTGCAGCAGGGTCGCCGGGCATAAACAGTCTACATCCAGGTAAATAATCTTTGCGGTGGTACAGGCTTCAAAGCCCCGATTACGGGCTTTGGCTATGGGTAATTCTGAATGGGTGGCGAAACAATGCTGAATGTCAAAGAGCTCACTGCCTAGTAAAGACTCTTCACTAGGCGAGGTCATCCACACAATTACCACCTCTTTGGGGATAATTGAAGAATGTTCAATACTACTTAGCAAATTAGATAATTGCTGGGTGCGATGCTTCACTATAGTAACGATACTAAATTCCGTGCTCATGGTACTGACTCTCTGCGGTTGGGTGTCTCACAAGACAAATTGAAAAAATGGTCCACTGGTACTGCAAGCGAGGGGACAGATGATTAGCTCATAGCAACTCAATTCATGAATACAAGCAATATTGCAAACATGATTCCAATTCGTTTGTGCCGGGTGGTTGTTGTGCAGCCCGCGTATTTAAAGGTGTTTGGTTTTTCAGCAAAAAGTGAAGGATTGTAATACTATGTTATCTTAGGCAAAGCATTCACGCCGGGCTGGTAATTCTTACAGACAGCCAGACACTCACAGTAACAAGGGTAACGTAATAATAATGAGGTTGAGTTTAGTAAAAGGCATGGGAATTAAGCTGACTTGCGTGGTTGTGGGGTTGGTGATGACGGTATCTGCCAGTGCCTATGACAGAATTACCGGCAAACCTTTTGCCAGCCGCTCCGAAGTGATTGCCCGGGAAGGGATGGTGGCGACCAGTCAGCCGCTGGCAACTCAGGTAGGCCTGGATATCCTTAAGCAAGGCGGCAGCGCCATTGATGCAGCCATTGCAGCAAACGCTATGCTGGGCCTTGTCGAGCCTACCGGTAGCGGAATTGGTGGCGACCTGTTTGCGATTGTCTGGGATGCAGAAACTAAACAGCTATACGGGCTGAACGCGTCGGGGCGGTCACCCCAATCGCTGACTGCTGAGGTGTTTTCCGCCGCGGGGCTAACTAAAATTCCATCCTTCGGGCCGTTGCCGGTATCCGTGCCCGGCGCAGTTGACGGCTGGTTTGAGCTACATAATCGCTTTGGCCGTTTGCCCATGACCTCACTACTGTCGCCGGCAATTCGTTACGCTCGTAACGGCTTTCCAGTTAGCGAGCTGGTGGCTTATTACTGGCAGATGAATGTGGACCGAATCGGTCATTACCCGGGATTTTCACCTACTTTCATGCCGGGCGGGAAAGTGCCGCAAAAGGGCGATGTGTTTAAAAACCCGGGGCTGGCTGCGACCTACGAAAAAATTGCTACCGGCGGCCGGGATGCGTTTTATAAAGGTGACATTGCCCGGGTGATTGCGGCTTACATGAAAGAGCAGGGCGGGTATTTAAGTTATGAGGATTTGGCTACTCACACCTCTGACTGGGTGACACCGGTGTCGGCGAATTACCGTGGCTACGATGTCTGGGAATTACCGCCAAACGGTCAGGGCATTGCCGCGCTGCAGATCCTGAATATTCTGGAACAGTACGACATCGAAGGTATGGGGCTGGATTCTGCCGATTATATTCACACTTTCGTTGAAGCAAAAAAGCTGGCCTTTGAAGACCGGGCTAAGTATTACGCCGATCCGGCATTTAACGATATCCCGGTAGCCCCGCTTATCAGCAAAGACTACGCTCGGGAGCGCCGTAAACTTATCGATCCGCTAAAGGCGGCCAATCGCTATGATGCCGGCGTTATCGACGGCGACACCGTCTATCTCACCGTTGCCGACAGCCGCGGCAATATGGTGTCGTTAATTCAGAGTAACTATCGCGGCATGGGCTCTGGCATGACCCCGTCAGGACTCGGCTTTATTCTGCAAAACCGTGGTGAGTTATTCACCCTGGAGCCCGGCCATAGCAATGAATATCAGCCGGGTAAACGTCCGTTTCATACCATTATTCCGGCAATGGTCACACGCAACAATAAACCCTGGTTAAGCTTTGGTGTAATGGGTGGTGCCACGCAGCCCCAGATGCATGCNCAAATAATCGTCAATCTTATTGATTTTGGTATGAATTTGCAGGAGGCTGGNGATGCGCCCCGNTTTATTCACAGTGGCTCAAGCAGNCCTACCGGCGCCTTAATGAAAGACGGTGGCTCGATTAGTCTGGANCGTGGCTTTTCGCTGAGCACNGAAAGAGAGTTNNTGGAAAGAGGCCACAAACTGGAAAATANANTGGGGATNTACGGTGGCTATCAAGCGATTATGTATGATGCCGATAAGCAGATATACTATGGNGCATCAGAAAGCCGCAAAGATGGTCAGGCTGCCGGGTANTAAATAACAACACCGGTCGATAACGATAAAAACAACGGGAAGACTATGTCGCAACCACAAAAAGGTATTTGTGCTGAACCCAATCTGCATGCGCAGTACTTGTTGTTCAATGTGATTGACGACGATTCACAGGCNGTCCGGGCCAAGCTGGGNNGGGCACTGGAAGTGNTTGATTATTACGATAATGAACACTACGAAGCCATGGTGTCAGGGGTNATTGCCGTGGGCAGTAATTACTGGAGTGAACTTTATCCCGGCCCNATNCCCGTTGAACTNACGCCGTTTCCNGATATGCAAAGCGAAGACCGCGTNGCNCCCTCCACGCCCTGCGATCTGTTTATTCANATNCGCGCTGANCGCATNGATATTTGNTATGCCATTGGCCTGGANATCATGGANCTGNTGCGGATCCANGTAGAGCTGGTGGAACAGATACAGGGGTTCCGCTATCTGGACGGTCGCGATCTTAATGGCTATTTGTANGCCCAGGACAATCCCCGNGGCCTNCAGCGAGCNAAAGTTGCNNTTATNGAAGATGATGACAACGGCTTTGCCGGTGGTAGCTATGTGCATGTGCAGCGNTTCAGACACGATTTACGCCGTTGGTTNAGCCTGTCTGANCGNCAGCAGGAACAGATCATGGGCACTACCANNGAGCATAACCTGCCCAGTGTNGAGTGTAANCCTTCNTCTCACAGCGTCAGGGCCAGNATTATTGCNACNGAGCAGGGNAANGCTGACTTGCTCAAGCAGGGCATGCCTTACGGCGATATGACATCGCAGGGNATGTTTTCGGTTACCTGNGCNGCCAGNTCNCANCCNTTTAAANGNATGNTNCACAGTCAGGTGTACGGCAGTGGNGACGGCGANTACGACCGCTGGCTNGATTANACCGCTGCCGAGACAGGCTGCGCGTTTTTCGCACCNTCCATNGCGTTTATTAAAGCNCAGGCNAAGCTNTGACNACCTGCTNATGACGCCAATTAACTACAANCAGCTGTATTACTTTTANATGGTGGCNGAGCANGGCTCTATTGCCNGGGTNAGCGAATTACTGCATATCACACCGCAAACNATCAGTGGCCAGATAAGNGCGCTGGAAGANACNATTGGCGCATCNTTNTTNACCCGNCAATCCNGGCGGTTGATACCNACCGAGCTGGGNATACTGGTGCANGGCTATGCGGCAGATATTTTTCAGCTCGGAGAAGAACTNAAGTCGGTGCTTAATCAGCAGCACAANCAGTGGCANAGCTTTACNGTGGGGATNACCGATGTGCTGCCCAAAACCCTGGTCTACGAAATGCTTAAGCCGGTCTTACAGTTACCGGTNAANCTGGTGTGCCGGGAGGGNGAACTNACCTCNNTGCTCGGCGAGNTGGCGGTTAANCGTCTGGATATGGTGTTATCCGATCAGCCCATTCAAACTGGTAGTCACATTAAGGCATNCAGCCACTTAATCACCGAATCGCCCATGGCAGTATATGCGGCCGCGGATAAATACGACGCACTAAGTCAGGATTTTCCCCGCTCACTGCATAACGCCCCCTTTCTGCTGCAAGGCAAAAAGTCGTTAATNCGACAACANTTGTTGGGATGGTTCAGCACTCAGGATATTCAGCCTGATATCACGGCNGAATTTGACGACAGCGCNCTGATGCTGGCTTTTGCGCAGGAAGGNCTGGGNGCTTTCTCTGCCCCATTGNTATTNGCGCCTCAGCTNGAAAAACAATTTGGTCTGCTCAAAGTCGGCGTGATCAACCGTGTTACGGAGCAACTCTACGCGATTTCTCCGGAGCGTAAACTCACTCATCCTGCCGTTCTGCAACTGGTAAAAGCCCTGCGNAGCTGATANCAGNNNCGGGNATTTTTNAATCAGTNNTTACCTGACTAAATGTAAGTTATATACGATTTTAACTTACAGNGNATGACCCTNTATAATGCACAGTGTTAATTTTCGTTTCTTGTTTAGCGAGGCTTTTATGAAACGTGTAGTGCTGTTTTTGATCACAAACCTGGCCGTGGTACTGGTACTCGGGATTGTGCTCAGTGTGGTGTTTGCCGTGCTGGGTATTAACAGCCAGAGTATGGGNGGCTTACTGATATTTGCNGCTGTNTTTGGTTTTGGTGGTTCGTTTATTTCACTGTTNATGTCGAAGTGGCTGGCAAAGCGCTCAACCGGNGCTGTNGTNATNGANCGGCCGCGNAATGCGACTGANCAATGGCTGNTGGANACCGTAAAACGNCAGGCCCNNAAAGCNGGTATCGGCATGCCGGAAGTNGCGGTTTATGACTCGCCGGAAATCAANGCTTTTGCCACNGGTGCCAATCGCAATAANGCGTTGGTTGCNGTGNCNACAGGCTTNCTGCAAAACATGACGCAGGANGAAGCTGAGGCNGTNCTGGCCCACGAGGTATCTCACGTNGCCAATGGCGANATGATTACCCTGGCGCTTATTCAGGGCGTGGTAAATACCTTCGTGATTTTCCTGGCCCGGGTGGTTGCAGGCTTAATCAGCAACCTGATGCAAAACGATGAAGATGGTGAGGTCGTTGGCGGTTTCGCTTATCTATTCACGGTTATCATTCTGGAAGTGATTTTTGGTGCGCTGGCCAGTGTGGTGGTGTTCTGGTTCTCTCGTCAACGTGAGTTCCGTGCTGATGCGGGATCCGCTTCACTGGTAGGTAAGCAAAAAATGATTGCTGCGCTTGAGCGACTCAAGTCTAACCGGGAAAGCGAGCTGGAAGGCACGATGATGGCATTTGGTATTGCTGGTAAACGCAGTTTCTCAGAATGGTTTATGAGTCATCCGCCGCTGGAACAGCGGATCCAGGCACTGCGTTCTACTGAGCATGTTTAATCAGCCACACAACTATTGCTAAGCGGTGATGGTTAACTGCTTNGGCCGGACGGGTTTCCACTTCCCGTCCGGCTTTTTTGTGGGCCGGCATAAGCTGCTTATTTTGCTGCAGCCTGATGATCAGGTTTATTAAGCAGATAGATTAGATAAACAATCGCCACAATCGGCACGAATACGGAAATACCCAGAGACAGCGCAGTCAGTATGGGTTTGTCGGTCTTACGTTTACCTAACATAAACCCCACCACGGTCATGATCATAGCCACGGGGATAAGCCATTGAAAAATTGTTTGTATATCGTAATTATTCATTTCACCTTCCGGTTGATTAATGTGCTACCGCGCCATCCCAGTCGGCCGGGAGGTCAGTATGCATAAGAGTTTCAATGGTATGAATATGATGATGCAGCAGTCGATCGTCGGGAGCTATTAGCAAAGCCTTATTGAAATGGCTGAGCGCTTCCTGAAAGTCTCTGGTAATACGGCAAGCCAAGCCATCACGAATATAGGGGGCCACGATAAGCTTTTGTTTACGGGCATCCTCACTCAGGTGGTTAAGGACTTCATAAACCCGAACCGGAGCCTGGCGGCCTTTAATTCTGACCATATCCAGCACCCGGCAGTCTATTTGCTGTTTATGGCTAATGGCTTTGAGTGTTTGCGCACTGATAACAATATCGGCGTGATATTTCGGCGCCAGTCCTTCCAGACGAGAGGCGATATTCACGCTGTCGCCAATCACGGTGGTATCCATTCTGTCATCGCTACCCACGGTGCCCAGGATCACCGGGCCAATATGAACGCCTACNCCAACCCGAATGCCTTCATAGCCGGATTTAGCCCGGTGGNTGTTATACACGCTNAGGGCTTTTTGCAGGTCGAGCGCTGCATTCACCGCATCGGTGGCCTTGTCGGTACGATTTCCGCCGGGGTGATCAAACAGGGCCATAATGGCGTCACCGATAAATTTATCGATAAAGCCGCCATTTTGGTGAATGGGGTCGTTCATGCGCAGAAAATACGAATTCAGGAAGTTCATTAACTCCTGAGGTTTCATTTTCTCCGACAGGCCGGTGAACCCACGAATGTCACAGAACAGGATGGCCACTTCGTCTTCGTCGGCGCGGCCGAGTTCGAGGGTGTCGATACCATGTTTGGCGAAGTGGTCGACAAACTGTTTNGGNACAAATTTCTGGAAAGTCTGATTCAGNCGCATGGCTTCATCNGCCTTTTCCAGAAANCGTTGTTCGCTATCNTCGTTNCGAATGACCGGTTCAGGAATAACGCGGGTCGCCGCCCGGGCAATNCGCNGGGTNACCCGTTTCTGNCTGATAAGCAGCAGNGTAACAATCCCGGCNTAGAGTANCGTTACGCANACAAANNCNGTGNAAAGCAGCGTCATCCCTGCATNNTTCCTGNNCCGCCNGTTANCTTAAAGGTTGGCAAACACTTTGCGCGCCGCNNCAAGTGTNGCGTCGACAATGTCCTGNGTATGCATNTTAGACACAAAGCCNGCCTCATAAGAGGCCGGAGCCAGATANACACCTTCGTCGAGCATGCCGTGATAAAACTGCTTAAAGCGNTCCTGATTGCAGTTNATNGCCTGCTGATAGTTCACAACCTTATCTACGTCGGTGAAAAANAGGCCGAACATTGANCCNGCGTGGTTGGTNGTAAACGGNATNCCGTGNTCATCNGCGATGGCNTGAAANCCTTCAACCAGCGCNTTGGTGCTGTTGAANATAGGTTCNTAAAGGCCAGGCTCNGCNATTTGTTCCATNGCTGCCAGACCCGCCGCCATGGCGATAGGGTTNCCTGATAAGGTNCCCGCCTGATAGANAGGGCCGGTTGGCGCAATATGGGTGAGGATGGACTTTTTACCNCCAAATGCACCCACCGGCATACCGCCACCAATGACTTTGCCCAGGCAAGTNAGGTCGGGAGTNACGCCATAGCGCTCCTGCGCGCCGCCNCGACTNACCCGAAANCCAGTCATCACCTCGTCAAAAATCAGTACCGCGTCATGTTCGTCACAAATATCGCGCAGGCCTTGTAAAAAGCCATCGACGGGGGGAATACAGTTCATGTTNCCGGCAACCGGCTCAACAATGATACAGGCAATATCGTCGCCCACTTCAGCAAACACCTCCTTAACGCTATCGAGGTTATTGTATTCAACGGTTAAGGTGTGCTGTGCNACNTCGGCTGGNACGCCCGGAGAGCTCGGTACGCCAAGAGTNAGGGCGCCNGAGCCGGCTTTTACCAGCANNGANTCGGCGTGGCCATGATANCANCCTTCAAANTTCACCAGNTTNTTTTTNCCAGTNTAACCACGCGCCAGACGAATGGCTGACATCGTGGCTTCGGTGCCTGAGTTCACCATTCTGACCATTTCCATTGATGGCACTATCTCACGCACTTTTTCGGCCATGATAATTTCAGCTTCAGTGGGCGCACCGAAGCTCAAACCCGAAGCCGCGGCATGGATAACCGCTTCGCGGATCTTGTCGTTGTTGTGACCCAGTACCATAGGGCCCCATGATTGCACATAATCAATGTAGCGCTTGCCATCCACATCATAGATATACGGGCCATCTGCCTTCTCAATAAAACGCGGTGTTCCGCCGACTGCTTTAAAGGCTCGCACAGGTGAATTTACGCCACCGGGAATAGAAAGTTGGGCGCGNTCAAATAGTTGTTCGGATCGTTGCATAATGTTTTTAGCTCTTATTGCTATACCAGATGACAGGCTTTTCGTATTGACTCACCAGATTCTCCACGCCGAGCGTGAGAGCGAATAACGCCATGCGCACTAATACGCCGTTGTCGGTTTGTCTGAAAATCGCCAGATTAGGGTTGAGGTTGAGGTCGTTATCCAGCTCGTTAGCCTCGGTACGGGAATCCCTCGGTAACGGATGCATAATAACGGTTTTAGATTGAAAATGCCGGGTGTAAATCGACTGATTTAANCGGAATTTTCCGCGGTATTTATTGGCTTCNTCNTGNGAAGGGAAGCGNTCTTCCTGAATACGGGTCTGATAACAAATATCGGCGTCCATATTCCCTTCCAGTTGGTCGGTGACCTTTAATGAGTGGCCGGCATTTTCGATAGCTTCCAGAATGTAGTCCGGCATTGCCAGCTCTTTGGGTGAAATCAAAGTAAAACGGACGTTCTTGAACAAGCACAGCAGTTTAGACAGGGAGTGCACGGTTCGACCGTAACGTAAGTCACCAATCATGGCAATGTGCAGGCCATCAATGCTTTTGTTATTGAACTGTAGTTCACGCTTAATGGTAAACAGATCAAGTAAGGCCTGAGTGGGATGTTCATTGGCACCATCACCGCCGTTTAGCACTGGCACCCGGCTGCCTTCTGCAAATTCAGCAACCGAGCCGGCAGCCGGATGGCGCATGGCGATAATGTCGGAATAGCCACTAAGAACCCGGGCTGTGTCGTACAGGGATTCCCCTTTAGCCAGCGCGGAGTTTGCCATGCCGGTGGTTTCCCGCACTTCTCCGCCAAGTAGATTAAAGGCAGTACCAAAGCTTACCCGTGTTCGGGTACTGGGCTCAAAAAACAGGTTGCCAAGAATTGCACCATCAAGAACAGTAGTTCTCTTTTGACGTCTGGCGTAGGGTTCCATGCTTTGGGCGACACTAAAGACCAGTTCTATCGCATCACGATCGAACTGAGAGACAGAAAGAATATGATTACCGGTGAAACTCGACATAGATTTAGCTGCGGCCTCATTGATTTGTGGCTAGTGTAGCAAAAATCGCTAACTGCCGTGCGGATTATCGTTGCGGGGAATCATATCCCTGTGCGTAAATCTTGCCAATATTGGCGGCTAAATATATTCCCTCAGCGTTGCGCCGGGGGCATGATAAACTATTTACTTAAATCCGTCGTTTAAATGAACAGTACAGCGTATGCCTAAGCCCAAAAAAATGACGAAGCAGAGTCAGACTGAGTTCTCAGGGAAGGGGAGCAAAAACAAGACTGGCTGGTGGTCAACGAACTGCCCGTTTTGTAAACGTATGCGGCTGTATGTGATTTGGACAATATTAATGTTTGTGGTGTATTTCTATGTCTTCCAGCGATGATTACATTTTTATCCGTTCTACCGCTAAACGCAACGGTCTTACCACACTGCTGATTGGCGTAGCCGTATTGCTGATTGCTTCACTAGCGTTGAGTCTGAGTCCAGACTGGTTGTTTTTACCCCTCATATTTGCGGTAAGTGGTGGCATTGTTACCATTTTAGTGGGCTGGTTTAAATTACGGGAGCCGCCGCATAGTCTGGCTATCGGCCGCGATAAAGTGAGCTACCAGCATCGCTGTGGGCAATGGCATATTGCCTGGGACGATATTCAGCGGGTGGATTGCCCCCGGGTGAGTCGCGGGCTGGACCATGACACCCTGGAACTGGTGGGCTTTAAACTAAAACGGTACGACGAATTCTTAACCACCATCTCGCCACGTCTGGCCTCCCACATCATTATTGAACAACGGCCATTGATGGTGCACGCACAGGACAAATCCTGTTCGACCGGCGGCTGCTACAGTAGCAGTTTGTTTGAAGATAAACCCTTCGTATTGGAGAACGGTGAGACCTTAACCGGCATCAAGGCCATCCTGGCTAATCGCATGACGGCGGTTAGAAATGCGCTGGGCTACGACGTGTTTATTTCTGCCAGCGAATTAGACCGTGAGCCGGGCGAGTTTGTCGGACTGTTGCGCGAATGTCAGGTAGCGCGGTTACGCGAACAGGCTTAGCGTGAATTAAAGGCTCCGTTATCCTGAATGAACTTGTCAGCCTGGGCGGCTGCGATTTCGCATTCCAGAATGATGGTTGGCAGCATTTCTGCTACTTCATAATGATTTCCCAGCTTTAGCGCTGATTCCATCTCATTAGCCAGCGCCTGGAGTTTAGGCACACCCGTATAACAACAGGCGCCGTGCAGGCGGTGGATCTCATCCTGTACGCCCTTGTAATGGCGGGCATCCCATTCACTTCTGATCACTTCTGCCGCTTGCGGTAGATGAGCAATAAACTCACGAAGTAGTTCCATTGCCAGGTCCCGGTTCTGATTAGCACGCTTGAGGGCCAGTTGCCAGTCCAGGGTTGGCAGCGCCATGGCGCTACTGTCTACGCCCTGACACCAGCGTTTGATAAGGGTGATTAGTGTGGAAAACTCAATGGGCTTGGGCAGATAATCTTCCATACCGGATGATAGCAGGCGTTCCTGCTCTTCCTTAAAGGCATGGGCAGTAACGGCAATGATTGGCGTTCCGGCATTAAGGGGCGTTTTGCGGATGTGACGGGTAGCCTGAATGCCATCCATTCCCGGCATCTGAACGTCCATCAGGATCAAATCAAACTCTTCATTTTTACAGCGATTCACTGAGTCCTGACCACTGGTGGATAAGCTGAGTTGCACCGGTGAATCAGCCAGCCAGGTATCCAGCAATTTCAGGTTCATGTCCATATCGTCCACTGCCAGAATACGGGCTTTGGGCAATGTGTTGAGCTTACTCTGCTGGGAAGAGGCTTTTTCTTTAATATTGCCGTGAACAATCCCCTCGAGCTTGGTAATGGTGAGTGGCATTCTTACCTGAGCTTCAAAGTCCTCTGTATAGGCCGGGAAGTCGGTCAGCGGTTCGTCACCTGAGTACCATAGGATTCGTTTGCGGGCGCTAAATACGCACAAGGCTTCGAGCATCTGCTCACGAGCGGATTTTTTCAGCGTTGGCAGGGTGGCAAACAGGTAATCAAACTCTTCGTCAACAGCCTGAAGATGGGCAATGGATTCCACGCAATATACCCTTGCCCCGAGACTAATCATCATTTGCGCACTGGCGCGGCGGCTCTGGGGGTGCGGATCAAAAATTAATACCCGTTTGTTAAGCCACTCAGGTAATGGTGAGAGCGCGTAACGCTGGCTTAACTGGTTGGTTCGCAGCACTACGGTAAAGGTACTGCCTTGTCCTGGTGCGGTTTTGAGGGTGAGGTGACCGCGCATTAACTTAACCAGTTCCTGACATATCACCAGGCCCAGGCCGGTTCCCTGGTAGCTACGGTTAAGCGCGTCATCGATTTGTGAAAACGCACTGAACAGCTTGTTCTTATCCTTGCGACTGATACCAATCCCGGTATCCTCGATTTTAATTTCCAGCTCATGAATTCCGTGTTGCAGCGCCTTACCTTCAACCGCAAGTTTGATATAGCCCGACGAGGTAAACTTGAGGGCATTACTTAGCAGGTTGTTAAGGATTTGCCGGATACGGAAGACGTCGCCTATTAGTTTTTCCGGTAACGGGCCCAGTTCAAGAATAAACTCCAGTCCTTTCATGTGTGCCGATTTCGACATAATGGTTACCATCTCTTCAATCAAAGAGTTGGGTGAGAAAGGCTGGTTGTTGATTTGCAGTTTACCGGCTTCGATTTTTGAGAAATCCAGCACGTCATTAACAATAGTCAGCAGGTTGTCGGCCGCCGTGTTGATGATCCGCACCTGTTCCATTTTATCCACCGGCAGGGTCAGGTTAGTGAGTTCTTTACTGAAACCTAAAATGGCGTTCAGGGGGGTGCGGATCTCGTGACTCATGTTGGCCAGAAATTGTGACTTAACATTACTGGCTTTAATGGCGTCTTTGCGGGCGATGTCGAGCCGGGCGTTTTGCTCTTCTATCAGCTCCATATTATGGCGCAGTTCGTCGGTGGCCTGGCTGACTTCGTTTTCAAGCTGGCTGCGGCTTTTTTCCATCAGAGCTATTGAAAACAGGCCGGCTTCGCAGAATACCGCCACCTGAAAACAGTAGGTGGTAAGCAGGTTCGAGGGCAAAATACCTACCAGACTAAGCATGCCAACAATGGCGCCGGTGGCCAGAATACCCCAGGCGAAAATAAAATAGCGCGCCGGTTTGTAGCGTTTACCATAGGCTTCAAAACCCGCGGCGATGTAACTGGTAATCGACAACATGCCAATGCCATACACCAGGTTATGCTCCCACACCGGTGGGAAGATATCGATCAGCGTAGCCAGCCCCATAAAGCCCTGTAACCACAAAAAGGCCACAACCATCGGATGCATGGAAGGTGAGTTGGTTTTGGTTTCCAGGAAGATCAGCGAGAAAATACCGGAACTAATGCCTATCAATGAGAATATCAGTGACGTATAGGGAGACAGTAGTGGTGACAAAGTATCGGCAAAGAAAAAATCGATATGACCGCCCCACACAAATTGCCAGACCAGCACGGTAACGATATAAGCCACATAGGCAATCAGGCTTGGCTCACGGGAACCAAAATAGAGCACCAGGTTATAGATGGCCAGGATGAATAGTCCGCCATAAAACAGGCCCCAGATGAGGTTATCCACCTGGCTGATGCGAATTTCGGCCGTCTCAGACATGACATAAATTGGCGCGATCAGGCTGGAAGAATCACTTTGTACGCGAATAAATAGTTCAGCTTCTTCACCAATGGGTATGCTGGTATTAAAGGTCGGCACGCGGTAAAGCTGTTCGCGCTGCAGTTTGCCCTGGTGGCTCTGTGATACCACCTCGTTGTTAATGACCAGGTAAAAATCAACCGTATCGAGCTGACTGAAGTTTAATGAGAATACCCAGTCGGTGTTATGCGAAAGGTTGGACAGTTCAGCATGCAACCACAGGCCTTTATCGCTGAAACCATAGTTGGGGTTATTATCCGCCTGGTAAATAAACTCGTGGCGACGTTTAAGGATTTCGCTAATAGTAAAGGGCGAAGCCTGTTCATGCTGAATAGCGAAGTTGTCGGCCAGCAGCTGGGTTTGTTCGCCGTCATACAGATGCACACCGGCGTGCACTGGCAGGCTGAGCCAGATAAGCAGGAGTAACCAGCGGATAACCGAGAATTTGCCGATCAAAATGTGTGCGCCTTTAAATACAGATGGCGGTTGCCGAACGCTTATTAAACCCTAACTTTGGCTCGTCTGCAAAAGCTTGATTGAATAAGGATTAATCTGCCCGGGGTGACGGCGATGATCTATTGCGCTTCATGGCGGATTCACTCACAATGGGGTGAGATCCATTGCGGCAACTCACACTCCCACGGCGGATTGGTGTAAATAATAAGACGAGAATAAAACAGTACCCATGAGCGACGAAATTACCATTAACCAAGACGGTGTCGAACAGCTCCCCATTCGACGATTTACTGAAGACGCTTATCTGAACTACTCCATGTATGTCATCATGGACCGTGCCTTACCCAACATTGGAGATGGCCTCAAACCCGTGCAGCGGCGGATTATTTATGCGATGTCCGATCTGGGCCTTAGTTCTACAGCAAAGTACAAGAAGTCCGCCCGTACCGTGGGCGATGTACTGGGTAAATTTCACCCTCATGGTGATTCGGCATGTTACGAAGCTATGGTCCTCATGGCGCAGCCTTTTTCCTATCGCTATCCGTTGGTCGACGGGCAGGGCAACTGGGGTGCACCGGACGATCCTAAGTCGTTTGCCGCCATGCGTTATACCGAGGCACGGCTGTCTAAATTCAGTGAAGTACTGTTGTCGGAGCTGGGGCAGGGAACCGTCGACTGGATCCCGAATTTTGATGGGACGTTGAATGAGCCGCAGGTGCTGCCGGCGCGATTACCACACATCCTGCTTAATGGGGTAACCGGTATCGCCGTGGGGATGGCCACCGATATTCCACCGCATAACGTGCGTGAAGTGGCTAATGCCTGTGCCAGATTGCTGGATAACAGCAAAACTGAGTTACAGGAGTTACTCGAGGATATTCAGGGCCCTGACTATCCCACCGATGCCGAAATTATTACCCCGCGCAGTGATATTCGTAAGCTCTACGAGACCGGGCGTGGCAGTATCAAAATGCGCGCTAAGTATCATGAAGAAAATGGCGATGTCGTTATTACTGCACTGCCGCATCAGTCTTCCGGCGCCAAAATTCTGGAACAGATTGCCGGCCAGATGCAGGCCAAAAAGTTACCCATGGTCAGTGATTTGCGCGATGAGTCAGATCATGAAAATCCTACGCGGCTGGTGGTTGTGCCACGTTCTAACCGGGTGGATACCGAACAATTGATGCAGCACCTGTTTGCCACCACTGACCTGGAAAAAAGTTACCGCGTTAACCTGAATATGATTGGCCTGGATGGCCGGCCGCAGGTCAAGGATTTGCGAACTATCCTGAGTGAGTGGCTGGTATTCAGAAAAGATACCGTCACCCGTCGTTTGCAATTCCGCCTGGATAAAGTGCTGGCCCGGCTGCATATTCTTGAAGGTTTAATGATTGCCTTTTTGAATATTGATGAGGTGATTGAAATTATCCGCTTCCACGATGAACCGAAAGCGGAGTTAATGCGCCGCTTTAGTCTGAGTGATAAGCAGGCCGAAGCCATTCTGGAATTAAAACTGCGCCACCTTGCCAAGCTCGAAGAAATGAAAATTCGGGGTGAGCAGGAAGAACTGGAAAAAGAGCGTGACCATCTACAGCAGTTGCTCGGTTCCGACCGCCGTTTAAAAACCCTGATTAAGAAAGAAATTCTGCAGGATGCTGAAACCTATGGTGACGACCGCCGTTCACCTATTGTGGAACGAGCTGAAGCTAAGGCATTGAGTGAGAAAGAGCTGGTGCCAAGTGAAGCCGTTACCGTAGTGCTATCTGAAAAAGGCTGGGCACGTTGTGCCAAAGGGCATGATATTGATGCTGAGGCCTTAAGTTATAAGTCAGGCGATAAGTACCTCGCCAGTGCTCAGGGGCGCAGTAATCAGCCAGTGGTATTTCTCGACACTTCAGGGCGGGCATTCTCCTGTGATGCGCATGGCTTACCATCGGCCCGAAGCCAGGGTGAGCCGCTCACCGGTCGCTTTAGTGTGGTGGCAGGCGAGCAGTTTAGTCATGTCGTCATGGGCGCCGATGATGGAAAGTATCTGATGGCCTCTGACGCGGGCTACGGCTTCGTTGGCACCTTTGCTGATATGATCAGTAAAAACAAAGCGGGTAAAGCTTACCTGAACCTGCCGACTGGTGCCAAAGTGCTTGCCCCGCAGCGGGTGGATAACCTGGAGACCGACTGGTGCATGGCTATTTCAAACGAAGGTCGCATGTTGCTGTTTCCATTGCGGGATTTGCCGAGTCTGGGTAAAGGTAAAGGCAATAAGCTTATCAGCATCCCATCGGCCAAAGCACAAATTCACGAGGAATATGTCAAAGTGCTCGCGGTTGTACCGGAAGGCGCGGCAGTAAAAATTACTGCGGGTAAACGGAGTATGACCCTGAGCGCTGACGATCTGGTGCACTATCAGGGCGAACGCGGCCGTCGCGGTAATAAACTCCCCCGCGGGTTACAGCGCGTCGACCAGGTCGATATCGAAATCTAACCAAATCAAGCGCCCTCGCTCCACAGGGCGCGTGATTTTCTGTAACTCGTCTCTCTACTGCTAAGAACTTTAGTCTAAAAATCCTCTTTTATCGGACAAATTCTGTGCGCTTTCAGCGACTTCTTCTACACTTAACCGTGGATTTAGGGAGAGTTTTTATGCTTGGAATCGTGTTTACGTCGCTGGTAGAAATGCTCGAGGAGAATATTTCACCTGAGTTTGCCGATGAAGTGTTGGTTGCGGCTAACCTGGAGAATGACGGAGCCTTTACCGCTGTAGGGTATTATCCCTTCAGTGAGCTACAAAAAATTATGGTGGTGCTGGTCAATAAGACCGGCCGACCACTGAACGAATTACTTTACGATTACGGCAAATATCTGTTCACGGTTTTATCGGCAGGCCATGCCGGGATGATGGCTAACCGCCAATCGGTGCTGGAGGTCCTTGATTGCCTGGATGACGATATCCATGTGCAGGTGAGGAAGTTGTACCCTGACGCCGATCTGCCTTCGTTTAAAGTGCTGGAACGAGCCCCCGATATGATTAAGATGGAATATCATTCCATGCACGATCTTTACGCCCTTGCTGAGGGGCTTATAGACGGCGCAGCCGCATATTTCTCGCAACGGGTTGAGCATCAGGTGACGCCAACCGACGTACCGCATACTTATCATATAGACGTTAAATTAATCGCATCGTGAATGATATGTCATCCCCCGCAGCCAGAGTTGCCAGTCTGACCCGACGACTGGAGCGGGAAAAGGCGGCCAGAAAACAAGCCGAAACCCTGCTCACAGAAAAGAGCCGGGCCCTTTATGATGCGCTGACCACAAGTCGTAGCGACCAGGAAAAGCTTGAGCTGGCGCTATGGGCGAGTCAGGAAAGCTATTTTGAGTGGCATGCAGAGGAAGATGTTTTCATCATTCGCTCCTTCGGTTTACGCCAGAAGCAACTGCGTGAAGTTAAACAAAATGCCATCGCCCTGATGCGTCGTGTGCACACAGATGATTTACCTCAGGTACAGCTGGGCTGGTCTATGGCGGTGAATGGTGAAAGCGACGATATCGAACTGATTTGCAGGATCCGTGGGGTGGGTGGTTTTCAGTGGACCCGGGCCCGTGGCAAGGTGCTGGAGCGAGATAGAACCGGTACCGCCACCTACATCGTTGGTATGGCTAAGGATAAAACCCGCGAACATCAGGCAGAGCAGTCTTTTCAGCTAATGGCTTCCGCTTTTTCCAGTTCCAGAGAACCCATGCTGGTGTTGTCTACCAGCCTGCAAATTACCGAGTCTAACGAGGCGTTCAGGCGATTAGCCAGGCTTGGTGATACTGAGACCGCCGAAAAGCTGCGGCTGGATTGCTTTCTCCGCGATGCCAGGGAACCGCTGGAGCGAATTACCCAGACTCGCCAGGAAAGGTTTGAAACCGAGCTCACTACCTGTGATGGTGAGAAAATTACGGTTGACGTTTCTCTGGCGGTTTTTGAAGCCAGGCACCAGACTTCTTCTTACTTAATTGCCACCTTGCGTGATATCAGTGAACGTAAGAAAAACGAACAACGGCTTCGCGTGCTGGCCAATCATGACGATCTCACCGGTTTGAAGAACCGGTTAGGGTTACGCAGTGCACTGGAGAAGTTGGTAGCTGAGGAACAACGTTTCGAATTATCGTTCATCGACCTGGATGGCTTTAAACAAATCAATGATATTGCCGGTCACGAGTTGGGAGATGAGTGCTTACAGGTTGTTACGGGCCTGCTAAAAAAGACGTTTCCCGCCTCCGCTGTAGTCACCCGCTGGGGAGGTGACGAGTTTATTATTGCCTGCCCAGGCTTAGACAAACAGACTTTCCATCAATTTAACAACAAAGCAATTGCATTGTTAGAAAAGCAAATGTTCAGAAGTGGGAAAACCGAACTGACCTTGTCGGCCAGTATCGGTTTAGCCTCCTATCCTGAGGACGCTGATAGCATCGATTCGATCATTCAGAACGCGGATGTGGCCATGTACCGGGCCAAAACAAGCGGTAAGGGCCGTGTCTTTGAATACCACGAGGGCCTGGCTGAACATGTGAAAGAACAGGTTTCCCTGCTCAGTGATTTGCGCAGGACCATTCGTAACCGAGGATTGGAGTTTTATTTGCAGGGCAAATATAACGTAGCTGGCAGCTTGATTGGTGCTGAGCTGTTATGCCGCTGGTTCTCGCCATTACACGGCATCGTTAGTCCTGGCGTCTTCATTCCGCTGGCTGAGCAATACGGTCTGGATATGGATATCGGGCTGGTTGCCCTGGAGTCTGCCTGCGAATATATCAGTATGCTTGAGACCGAGCGCATTAGTCTGCCGCTGTCGGTGAATATCAGTGCCAATCAGCTGTTGAGCGAATCCTTTGCTGATAATGCCGCAGCCATTTGTGCTGAGCATTTTGTTTCGCCTGAGCTGGTGGAAATTGAAATTACCGAGTCTATTTTCATTCAGGATGAAACTGCTGCAATAAAAGGACTGGCAGCATTAAAAGCGCATGGATTTATTATCGCGCTGGATGACTTTGGCTCAGGCTTTTCTTCGCTTAGCTATTTGCGCAAGTTTGACTTTGATGTGATAAAGCTCGACCGCAGTCTGGTAAAAGGGATAGATGGCTCTGAACGGGCGCGTTCGCTGTTAAATGGCATTTTTAAAATGCTCGACAGTTTGCGTCTGGAAGTCATTATGGAGGGAATTGATAACGCGGCTTATCTGCCCCTGCTTGAAGCCATAGGTATTAATAATTACCAGGGATTTTTGTTTGAAAAACCGCTCCCTTACGATCAGTTCATACTGAAGCATACTCAGGGTTGGCGCATGGTTAAGTAAATACAGCCGGGAGCCATTCGCCCGGCTGTATTTTACAAGATTAACGTGCGTTAGTACTTTCGAAAATCTTATCGGCAGACGCTTCTACAAAGCCCTGATAAAGCTTGCCATCCGGCATAGTGTAACGCTGGGCAAATTCATAGAAACAGCTGGGAATATTCAGGCTGCCATCGCTGAAGGCCAGATTGTAGTCATCAGCCATAGTTGATGACTGAGCCAGGTAGACTGACTCCCCTCCTTTGATTTCTCCACCAGACGTATTTAATACAAAACCGGCTTCTTTGAGCAGGGTGTTTACATCGGCCAGGGTGTCGATGTTGTTCAGGTGGTTCACACTCACGGTAAAGTGATTGGCCCTAAAGCCCCAGGCGGCCAGCCAGCCGGCATATTCAGATTCACTGATGAGCGATTGATATTCCTGGGTGGAAAGCTGCCAGTGACGGCCAGAGTAAAGAAAGTTTTCGGCATCTACTGCGCTGGCCGGCATTTGCTCTACCAGCGCATGGATAATGCGCTGTGTTTCGGCAGAAAACTCATTTACCCGCAGTTCACTGATAAACACTTTAGGCACTGTTGGATCCGGGTGTTCGAAGTGCTGGGCGGTGACTTTTTTTGCTTTAAAGTCGTAGTCGCCCTTCGCTTCGTAACCCAGTGCCAGAAAATGCTCAGCCAAATGAGAGAGGCGGGTTTTATCCAGTGCAAAGGTTCGAAACGCGACGTGGTCGTTGACGATCAGCGGGCTGTTTTCCTCACCGGCCAGCAGCTTATGAATGCGCAGCGCACTGGGAGTAATACTAACGTAATCGTTCCAGAGCGCTGAAAACAGGCTATCGGTTGTCTTATGCATAACGAATTTCTGTCCTTATTCTAATTCTAATCCAGGGCTCAGGGTACCGGGTAAAGTCACTTTATCCAGCTCAACTGAGGCTACAGGGTATGCGCAGTAGTCTGCCGCATAGTAGGCACTGGCGCGGTGATTCCCACTTTCACCAATACCGCCAAAGGGCGCAGCACTGCTGGCACCGGTTATTGGGCGGTTCCAGTTTACGATCCCGGCCCGGATGTGAGCAAAGAAATGCTGATAATCGGCTTCACTGTCACTTAATAGTCCGGCCGATAAGCCAAAGCGAGTGTTGTTAGCCTGGGCAATAGCGGTATCCAAATCGGTATAGCGAATGATCTTCAGTAACGGACCAAAGTGTTCTTCATCTTCCATGGTGTCGGCAATAGTGGTTACGTCCACAATGCCAGGCGTCACCAGACCAGTCTGCTCGTCAAGGTGCTTAAGCTG
Source organism: Alteromonadaceae bacterium (assembly GCA_002691625.1). GTDB lineage: Bacteria > Pseudomonadota > Gammaproteobacteria > Enterobacterales > Alteromonadaceae > Alteromonas. The sequence goes on along the minus strand of NZIK01000071.1, from coordinate 138,185 downwards.
CTCAAGTGCTGTGGCACCGGCGTCCAGCAGTTGCTGTTGGGCTGCTACCATGCCTTTTGCGGCGGCAGCGCTGATCATAGCGCCCATAAAGGGCTGTGGCTCAGCGTCGTAATGACCCACCGAAATCTTGCGGGTGGCATGAACCAGGGCTTCTACTAACGCATCACCGGCGGCATTGGCCGGTATAAACAGGCGGCGGGCACAGGTGCAACGCTGTCCGGAGGTGACAAATGCAGACTGGATAATGTCGTGTACGGCAGCTTTGGTGTCGGCCACTTCAGTAACGATAAGCGGATTGTTACCACCCATTTCCAGTGCCAGGATTTTACCGGGATGGCTGGCAAACTGTTCGTGCAGAATCTTCCCGGTGCGCGAGCTGCCGGTAAAGAACAGCCCATCGATTTGCGGATGTGAAGCCAGCGCCTTGCCGGTTTCCACTTCACCCTGAACCAGGTTTAGAACGCCCGCCGGAATACCTGCCTGTTCCCACAGTTTAACGGTCGCTTCAGCAACTGCCGGGGTTAAATCACTGGGTTTAAACACGACGGTGTTACCTGCGATGAGAGCTGGCACGATGTGGCCGTTGGGCAGGTGCCCCGGGAAGTTATAGGGCCCGAAAACTGCTACCACGCCGTGGGGTTTATGACGAATAAATGCTTTGCCCACCGGCATTGGGTTTTCAACCGTGCCGGTGCGCTCGAAGTAGGCTTTTTCTGAGATGGCAATTTTGCCAATCATGGCGCCAATTTCGGTGGCGGTTTCCCACAGCGGCTTACCGGTTTCCTGTGCAATCAGTGCTGCCAGCTGTTGCTTATTTTCGCCCAGCAATTCGGCAAATTTTTTAATCAGTGACAGGCGTTCTTCAACGGTTTTGGCCGACCATTGAGGAAGCGCCGCGCGGGCGGCGTTGAGGGCGCTGTCTACCTGGGTAGCTGAGGCGGCCTGGCCGCGCCAGAAGGTTTGATTTTTGGTCGGGTCGACCGAAGTAATTGGAGAACCTTCTCCGGCAACCCACTGCCCATTAATAAAATGAATGGCTTGTTGCATGATTTCTGTCCTGATGCTGTTGTAATTATGTATTGATATCAGTTGCGGGGCTTAACGCTCGCGAACCGAATTGAGTCGCCTTCTTCCACGTCTAACGACGCTGCAGCTTTGTGAGAAAGCACTGCCTGGCCGGTCTGTTCATCGAAACTGACATCGGCAACCACCGCTCTGAAATCGGCGATTTTAGTATTGATGATGTAGCATAATTCACCGTCCTGGGCGGCTGACTGGTCGTCAATATGCACAGTGGCACGGCGGCTACGCTGGGCGGTATTAATATGGCTAAGGCGAGCTTCTACCGTTGGGCCACCGTCGAATATATCGACGTAACCGCGGCAACTAAAACCTTCTTCCTGCAATAAGCGCAGCGCCGGTTCGGTTTTCTGGTGAACCTTACCAATAACGTTCTGGGCTTCCTGGCTGAGCAGATTGACGTAAATCGGATATTTCGGCATCAGCTCGGCAATGAAAACCTTATTACCAATGCCGGTCATGTAATCTGCGGTGGGGAAGTCCATGGAGAAGAAGTGCTCCTCGAGCCACTCCCAGAAAGGCGAGCTGCCATTTTCGTCGCTGACGCCGCGCATTTCGGCAATCACGATTTCGGCGAAACGCTCGCGGTGTTCTTCCATAAACAAAAAACGTACTTTGGATAAGAACCGGCCGTTCACGCCCTTACGGGCATTTTCCCGCAAGAACAGCGTGCAGATTTCGCTGACGCCGGTGTAGTCGTTACAGAAGGTGAGGATCTCAACCGTGTTATGGATATTGAGTTCACGGGACGCGTGTACTACTTTACCCAGATGGTAGTGGTAAAAGGCATCGTCGGTGCCAACCGCGGCCTCTATACCTGTTGTACCGACGACTTCTCCGGTAACGATATCTTCCATTACGAACAGGTACGACTCATTGCCAGGCGCAGACACATCGCGACTGAACGCTTCCAGTGACTTGCCGATTTTACGCTTGAGCAGGCCTTCGTTGACCGGCAGCGACGTAAAGCCGATGCCGGATTCTTCTGCTACTGCATACAGGGCGTCATAATCACTCGATCGGATAGGGCGAATAATGTACATGAGCAATTCCCGGTTAATTAGCGTGCGGCTACCACGCTCGCAATAGCACGTTCAAAACGAGTCAGACCTTCGGCAATGTCTTCGTCCGGGATAACCAGAGACGGAGCAAATCGAACAACGTTAGCGCCGGCTACCAGACACATCAGTTGTTCCTCGGTAGACGCGTCGAGGAATTTACGTGATTCGCCCTTAAAATCGTCGTTTAAAGCACAACCTAGCAGCAACCCTTTACCACGAATTTCAGCAAACACTTTGTGCTTGGTGTTGATGGTCTCCAGGGTGTCACGGAACAGTTGCTCTTTTTGTTTCACGCCGTTTAGTACCACCGGATCGTTAACAATATCAAAAGTACGTTCGGCCACAGCACAGGCTAACGGGTTACCACCATAGGTGCTGCCGTGAGTACCAGGCTTAAGGTGCTGGGCAATGGCTGTGGTGGTGAGCATTGCACCTACCGGGAAGCCGCCGCCAAGTGCTTTGGCTGTGGTCAGGATATCCGGCACTACCTCCAGGCCCATGTAAGCGTAAAGATGGCCGGTACGACCTACGCCTGATTGAACTTCATCGAAAATCAGCAGTGCGTTGTGCTTGTCACACAATTCGCGAACACCTTTAACAAAGGCGGGATCCGGCGAAATGATACCGCCTTCACCCTGCAGTGGTTCCATCATTACCGCACAGGTTTCATCTGATATCAGTGCTTCAAATGCTGCCAGATCGTTGTAATCACAATGCTCTACAGCGCCCGGTTTTGGGCCGAAGCCATCAGAGTATGCTGGCTGGCCGCCTACTGTCACGGTGAAGAATGTCCGGCCGTGGAAGCCCTGAGTGAAAGCGATGATCTTTTGTTTGTGCTCACCATACTGCTCGAGCGCGAAACGACGTGCCAGTTTCAGAGCGGCCTCGTTAGCTTCTGCGCCTGAGTTAGCAAAATAAACGCGCTCAGCAAAGGTATGGTCGGTGAGCTTTTTGGCCAGTCGCAATGCCGGCTCATTGGTGAAAACGTTACTCAGGTGCCATAGTTTCTGACCCTGCTCAGTTAAGGCATTAACCAGCTCTGGGTGACAATGGCCCAGTGCATTTACGGCAATACCGCCGGCGAAATCAATAAACTCGTTACCTGCCTGATCCCAAACTCGCGAGCCCAGACCACGCACCGGTACCATTTTTGCCGGGTTGTAGTTAGGAACCATGACTTGATCAAACATTTCGCGGGTTACCTGCATTTTTTCACCTCTAACTGTTGGTTATCGTCATAAATCCGCGTCATTCAGGCTGGCGTATTTATGGCTTCAATTCATTTTTTAAGCGCTCCAGTATGCCACCTTAAATGGCTGTTGTCTTGTCTATTACCTTTCCTCTAAGGCAGTAAAATCAAGGGGTCTGGCACTTATTGCATAAAAAGTGAATAACTATCCATATATATGAATATGCGGCCGTCGGGGCAATAATATTGGCGGATTCTGCGCCATGCTGGTTATAGTGAGGTTTTTGCCTGTAAAAAAGGCTTTACGGCTGAATGATTATGAATCGGTTGAAAAAGCGCATTTTGGATCTTCGTAATGACTTATTCACCGCTGTTTTGTTCAGAGATCGGTCAGTATAGGGAGCTGATGAAGGGTCTGGCTATGCAGTTTCTGAAGCAAATCGGACTCAATAGCACAGCCCGCGATGAACTTGTTATGTTCGTCATCGAGGAACAGGTTATTGTCTTTTAACATGCGATATTTGGCGTAATAACGGGCCTGTTGCAACACCTGTGTGAGCGGATCAGCATCCTCTGGCAATACGTCCTGCAGCACCTGTTGCATGGCGCTGGTATATCCAACGCGTTTAAATACCATGTATTCAAACAAATGCAGGGCTGCTTTGTCACTGTGCTCATCGATTAAAGGCAGCAAGCGTTTTGGATCTGGTACAATCTGAACCAGTGCCGAGTGCAGATTGCGTAATTTGGCTTTTTGCGCATGGCGTAAAAAGTCCAGGTGTACCTGTTCGAACAGGCGAAAATACAGCTTAATAATCACACTTCGACCCAACTGGCTAAAAAGGGCCAGGGTGAAGGCCTCAAAGGGTTTGACCATATGGCTTTTAGCAATGGCTTCGGCGGTTCTGGCGCATATAAGGCTGTATTCCCAGACCTTGTGCTTTATTTGCGGAAACGGATCGCTTATTAACGGCAAGGTCTGTTTGTAAATGAGGGCCGGGATGACCCGCTTTACGTTGTCGATACCAATGAAGCTCAGAGCGGTCTTAAGCGTATCTACAGCAATCACATCTCCGCGGGCATCGCGGCGTCGGTATTGCGGTTGGTTTACCTGTTTAAGCAGCTCATCAACCAGCCAGGGGATATTTACCGCAATGGCTTCAACCTTGCTGATCGTGGCCGAAGGTGTGGCGAGTAAGTCTATCAGGTTGGTAGTATGTTCTGACCAGTTCAACAGGTTTTCACATACATCCTGGGTATCGGCCAGTGTCTGTAGCAGCTTTTTATCGATAACTGTGTGCAGTTGCTGGTTAATTTGCTGCACATAATTGGCCTGGATTTTCGCCGTTTCCAGTTTGTTTTTAATGGCGTCTTTTTCGACTTTTAGCAGCTGACGGCGGGGAAAACTTTGCTCAGACTCGGCGTAACTCACTTCGCCAGGTGCACGACGGCCAACCATCGCTTTGGCAAGCTCAGGTGCCAGCAGTAAATAGTTAAATCGTTTAGCAAAAGCTGGTGGGGCCAGTAACCGCTCTACCATTGAAGTCCCGCTCTATCCATGAAATACCCGAACCTTATCTGTTTTGCAATGCTAAGGCTAGGACATGTTTGTGTTTGTACAGGCAATCAGACCGTTAAACTAACCAGTGCCTTACATCGTATTATTCAGCGTAACGGACTGACCGTTGAATTCTGATACACAATGGATATCGGCATCTTCTGAGACAACCTTAGCCAGTAGCAGAAAGTTTAGCAGAATCTGATGACCATACTCGGTGAGTAGCGACTCCGGGTGATACTGAACTCCCCATACCGGCAGGGCTTTGTGTTTCACCGCCATAATTTCAGGTGTCTCGCCGTCATCGCTCCAGGCAATTATTTGCAGGCAGTCGGGGATAGAAGCCGGATCGATAACCAGTGAGTGGTAGCGGGTGACCACAAACTGTTGCGGAATATTAGTAAACAGACTGTCGTTATTGTGCTTAACGCCGGAGAGCTTGCCATGGCGAACCTGCAGGGCATTGGTTACTGAAGCGCCGAACACCTGGCCGATAGCCTGATGACCAAGACATACGCCCATGATGGGGATGATACCGGCAAACTGACGGATTACCTCCAGACTGACGCCAGATTCATTGGGTGTGCAGGGGCCAGGCGAGATAACAATTGCCTGAATCTTTGCAGGATCGATATCAGCCACTGTAATAGCATCGTTACGCACGACCTCAAGTTCACAACCCAGCTCCTGAAAATACCTTGCCAGGTTGTGACTAAAGGAGTCGTAATTATCGATCAGTAGTATCAAGGTTTAATCGACTGCTTAGGGCTTAGCGATAAATCCCACTGCTTCGTAGGTAGCCTTGAGTGTGGCGGCCGCACGGACCCGTGCTTTTTCAGCGCCCTGATGCATTACCTCATCAAGATAAGCCCGGTCGGCACGTAGTGTGTTAAATCGCTGTTGTAATGGTTCAATCAGTGCAACCACTGCATCAGCCACGTCAGACTTTAAATGACCATACATTTTATCTTCATAAGCAGGTACCAGTTCGTCCACTGTTTTGCCGGTAGCCAGTGACAGAAGTGTGAGTAAGTTAGTTACCCCTGGCTTTTCTGCCCAGTCAAAATAAATACGCGCCTGCTCGTCTGAGTCAGTCACTGCACGTTTGATTTTCTTGGCAACCTTTTTGGGTTCTTCCAGCAAGCCGATAAAGTTGTTCGGGTTGGTGTCTGATTTAGACATCTTCTTATCCGGCTCCTGCAAGCTCATAATGCGGGCACCGAACTCAGGAATATAAGGCTCCGGAATGCGGAAAGTGTCGCCGTAAATGTTGTTGAAGCGGGTAGCGATATCGCGGGTAAGCTCCAGATGTTGTTTCTGATCTTCACCTACCGGCACTTCATTAGCCTGATAAAGCAGGATATCGGCGGCTTGTAAAACCGGGTAGCTGTAGAGGCCTACATTGATATTGCTGGTATTGCGGGCCGACTTGTCCTTGAACTGGGTCATGCGGTTCAGTTCACCCATTTGGGTAAAGCAGTTTAATACCCAGGAAAGTTGTGCGTGCTCAGGCACATGAGACTGCAAAAACAGCGTACTCCTGGTTGGGTCGATACCACAGGCCAGATACAACGCCAGACCATCCAGACAAGCTTCTTTCAGCTTAGCCGGGTCCTGACGCACCGTAATGGCATGCAAATCCACAATCATATACAGACAGTCGTGTGTTTCCTGCATGGAGACCCACTGCTTCAGCGCACCCATGTAGTTACCCAGGGTAAGCTGTCCGGATGGCTGACAGCCGCTCAATACGATTGGTTTTGCGCTCATTACTTATTTACCTATTCACACTTAGTTACTTAGAAGACACTGTAGCCAGTTCGTCACGCATTTGCTGGATAACTGCGGCATAGTCCGGCTGATTGAAGATCGCTGAACCGGCGACAAACATATCCGCACCGGCAGCGGCAATGGCTGCGATATTATCGACTTTAACTCCGCCGTCAACTTCCAAACGGATGTTTTGCTCAGAAGCATCGATACGAGACCTGACTTCTCTGAGCTTATCGAGCGTACCAGGAATGAATGACTGACCACCAAAACCGGGGTTAACCGACATTAATAAGATGTGGTGCAGTTTATCCATTACATAGTCGAGATAATGCAGCGGTGTGGCCGGATTAAATACCAGGCCCGGCTGACAGCCTTTATCAGCAATTAACTGCAGGCTGCGGTCAAGATGCTGGCTGGCCTCCGGGGGGAAACTGATATAACTGGCACCGGCATCGGCAAACTGAGTAATTAAGTCGTCCACCGGCGAAACCATCAGGTGCACATCGATAGGTGCCGTAATGCCATAGTCACGCAGCGCAGAACAAATCATCGGGCCAAAGGTCAGGTTAGGAACGTAGTGATTGTCCATCACGTCAAAGTGAACCACGTCAGCGCCGGCGTCGAGCACACGCTGTACATCATCACCCAGACGGGCGAAGTCCGCCGAGAGTATCGACGGTGCTATCAGGAATCGTTGCATGATTAACCCTTATAGACGGTGTAGGGAAGCAGAGTAAAGCCGGGCGAGTGATGAGAAGCGCTGTTGTTATGTGATATGTACGACAAAACAAACACTTGGCCAGCGTATTTATTGGGCATTATTTTAACGGATTATCGTAACTGGCAAAAGGTTTTATCTCGCACCTTAACGGTGATTTTGCTTCTTTTTGGTGCAAATTATTGCTAATTGACTGTGCGAAAGCCCTTTTAAAGATTTTTATGCTGTAAAAGTTGTGAATAAAAATGCATTTAAAACAGTGATTTATTAAGTTTATATGGCCCATTTGCAAGTGTCGACACATTGGGCACTAGTTTTGCGTATACCGACATCACAAAAATAAAAATACAGACAGAAAAGTGATTTAAATAAAAACACTTATGCGTGATTTATACGGAGAACACACATGAAATTTAATAAAACACTGGTAATTTTAGCTGTTGTTGGCTCTTGCCTTTCATCACAAGCTGTACTGGCTGATAGCCTGTCTGCTAATGCTAGCGTTGCAAATAATTATATCTGGCGTGGTCTGACTCAGACCATGAACGAGCCAGCAGTATCTGGTGGTATCGATTACGCCAGCGACAGCGGTTTCTATGCAGGCACCTGGGCGTCTAACGTTAAGTACGGTGCAGCAGATAACTTCTCTTACGAGCATGACGTTTATTTTGGTTTTGCTGGTGAGTCTGGTGATATCAGCTACGACGTAGGTTATCTGTACTACAACTACGATGAAGCTGCTGGTTTCGACTTCGGTGAAATCTACGGTACTGTTGGTTATGGCGGTTTCAGCGCAACACTTTACGTGTTAGCGAATGCTGAACCAGATGAAGCGCCTGGTCAGGACTTCGGTTTTGGTTCAACCACTTACATCTCTTTAGACTACGGCTTTGCGCTGGAAAGTGGCACTGAAGTTGGTTTCCACGTTGGTTCATACCAGGGTGACTTTAACGAAGCGTTCAACGGCGTACCTGGCGACTATCGTGATTTTTCAGTATCAGTGGCTAAAGACGGCTTTGCATTCATGATCAGTACAACTGATCTGGATGACGCAGGCGATGAAGACCCGTACGACAACGATGCAATCAAATACACTGTTTCTTACTCGGTAGATTTCGAACTGTAAGAGACCTTTAACACTTTTACAGTGTTTATGTTTTGTGCACGCAAAGGCCACACATTAGTGTGGCCTTTGTACTTTGGGTTAAAATTTTCATTGCCAGATGTAACAGACTGATTATAATTACACCAATGGATTTTATTCTGGAATGGTTTTCAGTATGACAAAGCTAAAGAAAAGCTTGAACTGGCGGGTCGCAGGAGCAGTATTTGCTCTGGCTTTAACCGTGGGCAGTTTTAACCTGAGCGTGGGATCGCCAGAGGCAGATTGTCTGGAAAACCGAGTGGCTAATGTGTTCGATGAAGCTGAGCAAGTCAGTTGGGTCAGTTGGTTGACAGGTCGATCCACATCCTACCGTTTTCATTTTCTCGATCTTCTCGAATTACTGTCACGTCACAAAGGTAAAGACAGCGAGTAGCCGCTCGTTGGTTTAAGCGTTGTGGCAAATAAACCGGGTTTTCTGAAAGTCGTACAAAGCGTACTGGCCAGTGCTTTTGGTGTTCAAAGTCAGCAAAAATACCAGCAGGATTTTTCACAAACAACTATTGCCCCTTATATTGTGGTGGGGGTTATCTTCGTGGTATTGCTGGTACTCGGGTTGATTGGCCTGGTGAACTGGCTGACCCCCTGAATCAGTTTTATAACTGTGGTGACTATTTGTCGTCTACTGCGGTTATTGGATACACAGGCTTGTGCTTAAATAACGCGAGCAATTCACTTACCGGCTTGCGGGCACTCCCTTTCTGACTGATTGAGCGTTTCACATTCAATGTAGTGATTTGAGCGCCATAGTACATCTGTCGCGTCATCGGTAAATCATGATTTGAAATTAGCACAGGAATGTTTCGTTTGAACGCGGCACGCTGAGCCAGTGTAGCCAGTTTATGCTGACAGGATAAGCTGAACTGCTTGGCCGCGTAGCTGGTAAACAAGGCGGTTTTACTGATTGGTGCGTAAGGTGGATCGCAATAGATAACGCTGCCTCTGCGGGCATGCTGAAATACTTTTTCAAAAGGTAAACACGTGAACCTGGCTTTTTGCGCCTTTTCGGCGAACACGAACATCTCGCGTTCCGGGAAGTAGGGCCGCTTATAGCGGCCAAATGGCACATTAAACCGCCCTTTCAGACTGTACCGGCACAAGCCATTGTAGCCGTGGCGGTTAAGATACACGAACAACAGAGCGCGGTAATACTGGTCGCTGGTCTGATTGAATTCTTCACGCAGGCCATAATAGATTTTTTCGCTGTTATGATGCGGCGAGAAAAAATCTTTCAGGTCATTGATGAGCGGATCAGGTTGCGCTTTTAGCAGATTGTAGAGATTAATCAGGTCCGGATTAATATCATTGAGCACATAGTGCTTAAAGTCAGAGTTGAGAAACACAGACCCTGCGCCAACGAAAGGCTCGATGAGCTTCTTTCCCTCTGGCAGGTGTGCATTGATTTGTTCAACCAGACTGTATTTGCCTCCTGCCCATTTGAGGAAAGCCCGGTGTTTACTGACGGCCATTATGTTGGTAACTACTCACTGACGCTATGATTTTTATTATTGGGGATATTGTGAACAACAGCCACAAAGCCCGGCATCCCGCACCCGGGAAGGTTACCCTTGGGTGGCATTCAACTTTAACGAATCATTGATTGTATCTGTCAGCGCGGATCTCGACAACCGACAATAGCCAGAAATCGATAATTATTAGCGTTTGTGCCGTTAGGGTATACTGGCTATTTCGGCTTTTACCTGGTTACCAGCTTTAACGAATGCTTTGTCGCTGCCAGGAAATTGCGGTAAGGCCTGCAGTTGCTGCTGAGCGGCTGGTAAAGAGGCAGCCGGCGTTGACCACAAAATGACAAACCAGTCACCACCGTAGCGATAGGTTTTATAAATGGTCACCTGGCTGGTGAGCTGATGATCCGTTAAGAAATCCCGGGCCAGCTTCAGGTCTTTCATGCCGGCTATCTGAATCCAGTACTGACCGGCACTGCTGTTGGCCAGTTGCTCATTGGCTACCTCTGCAGGCTCTGAGGAAATTACTGTTTCAGCTGTAGCAGTAACTTGCTGTGGCTGAGCGTTTTGTGCGGTGACGGCTTCTGCCAAAGAAGGTTCAGTTACATCCGCAGCAGTGTCCGGTACCTCTGCAATTAGTTTATCGTTAGCAACCTGATTATTAGTAGGTGCCGGAATCGCTTTAATTGCATCATTAAAGCTGGCCATAACGCGCGGCTGTGCGGCCGGCGCTGCCACTTCCGTTACCGGCTGCTGGTCGCTGGTGTCGGTATTATTCTGCTTTACAATACTCAATGTCCGGGTTGGCTTAATAAGCGCTTCTGGCTCATCGGTTATGTTCTGCGCGGTGCCCGGTTCGTTGCTATCGAGCGGGTCAAACAGGGTGGTCATGGTAGCGCCGTATTGCCAGCCCATAATCGCAACAAAACAGGATAAAAACACCAGCGTAACGCCGATCCAAAGCCAGGGCGAACGTAAACGGTTATCGGTGAGCGGGGGAGCACCTGCTTCTCCGCGTTCCTGACGGTAACGTTCAAAAGCGGCGCGGCGCTCAGCCAGTAATTTATCCACATCACTACTGTATTGCTGGGTAGATACTGACTGACTGCTAATTAACAGCGGAGTGTTGGTATTCTTAGCCGGTAGCCACTCTTTGGCTTGTTCGGCCCAGTCACTTTCACCAAATAGTAGTACATTAAGGTGCTGTTTATTATTGGCAAACCGGCTTTGTAAAACCAAATCCCACAATTCCTGCAGGAAGCTGTTGGGAATGTGTTGCGCCTGAGTGATGGTGATGAGTACCGGTCCATCATGATGATTAAGACCAGCGAGTAATTCATTTAACGGCCGGATATAACTGCCCACTACCTGGCCAAGGAGTTGTTTGCAGAGGGTGCCACGGTAATCCGTAACCTGCATATCCGGCTCGGCGGTAATAAAAGCCAGTTCGGTGTTGTCGGACTGCTGAAAAACGAAGGACTCCAGCGTACGCTGCTGCTCAGAAATACTGTCTCCGCTGACAAAAATCAGCTGAGACGAGTAGTTGACTAAATATTCAAGCCTGCTGTGCAGCTCAGATGCCACGGTAGTGTCCTCATTAAACGGCCAGTTATATTACCCGATTAACTTAATACCGCGTCCAGAATAGGCTGGGTAACGTCTTTGGTTACCACCGCTTTGCCAATGCCCTGGGGGATAACAAAACGGATCTGGCCTGCCTCGACTTTCTTGTCGCGTGCCATATGGCGCATGTAGTCGGCTACAGACATACTATTGGGGCCGGCAACCGGCAGCTTAAATTGCTGCTGGAGCGCTTCAACACGACGGGTTTCTGACGGTGTTAACCAATCAAGGTGTTCTGCCGTTTTACAAGCAAGGATAATACCAGCCGCTACCGCTTCGCCATGTAGCCAGTTGCCATAACCCTGTTCGGCTTCGATAGCGTGGCCGAAAGTATGTCCAAGGTTAAGCAGCGCACGAATGCCGCCTTCACGTTCATCCTGAGCCACAATCTCGGCCTTGATTTGACAGCATCTGAAAATTGCCCTGCCAAGGGCGTCGGCGTTGAGCGATTTTAGTCCTTGCTGATTGGCTTCCAGCCAGTCAAAAAATGCAGCGTCATAAATAATGCCGTACTTAATGACTTCTGCCATGCCGGCGGCAAATTCACGCTCTGGCAGGGTGTTAAGCGTAGTGATATCAATAGCTACCAGCACAGGCTGGTAAAACGCCCCAATCATATTTTTGCCGAGGGGATGATTTACCGCGGTTTTACCGCCTACGGATGAATCTACCTGAGACAACAAGGTGGTAGGTACCTGAATAAAAGGCACGCCCCGCTGATAGGTGGCGGCGACAAAGCCGCACAGGTCGCCGATAACACCGCCACCCAGGGCAATCAGCGTGACATCGCGGGCTGCGTTCATTTCCAGCAGGCGGGTCATTACTACTTCAAACTGCTCAAGAGTTTTATATTGTTCGCCATCAGGTAAAGTGATGACATCGGTTTGCTTTTCTCCGCAAGCCGCCAGTACCCGCTCCAGATAAAGGGGGGCTACCGTTTCGTTGGTGACGATAACAGCCCGTTGCCCTTTGATGTAGGGCACAAAAAAGCCGGGCTGTGATAACAGTCCGGCTTCAATCTGAATAGGGTAGCTACGCTCGTCAAGTTCTACGGTTAAGGTTGACACGCCTGTAGCTCCTTTAAATGTTATAACCCAATCTTGCTTATAATTTGGTTAGCAACGGCTCGCGCAGACTGATCGTCGGTTTCTACCACGTAATCAGCCACTTCTTCGTACAGTGGGTTACGCAGTTCAGCGAGGTCTCTTAATACCTTTTCCGGATCATCCTTTTGTAACAAGGGGCGACGCTTGTCGCGCTGGGTACGGGCAACCTGTTTGTCGATAGTGGTTTGCAGATAGACTACAATACCACGCGCTGACAGGCGGTTACGCACTGCTTTGGTCATAATAGAACCGCCGCCAGTGGCCAGCACAATACCTTGTTTGTCAGTTAAATCATTAATGACATTTTCTTCGCGTTTGCGGAATCCATCTTCACCTTCGAGATCAAAGATCCAGGTAATATCTGCGCCAGAACGACGTTCAATCTCCTGATCGGAATCGAAGAACTCGAGGTGTAACTCATCTGCTAAGTGACGACCAATGGTACTTTTACCTGCTCCCATTGGACCAACCAAAAAGATATTACGTTTTTCAGCCATATTTGCTTATTTCACAACTTATCTATGTTAAGGGCAGAATGTTCTGTTTTCCTCAACCACCCGTTCACACGTGCTTATTTTGTCGCTAATAAGCACATACACAAAACCTCGTAAAAATTTCGAGAGCGGGATTATCTCAGTTTCTCAGACCGCTATGCAAGTTTTGTTGCAGGGATTAGGGCGAAAGCGTGAAAAATGAAGCTTAGCCAAAGGATTAAGCGCCAGTTTGAGGGGAGAAAAGACGAAAATTATTGCCTCAGACAGGGATTTCCCGCCTGAGGCATAAAAAATTACAGTGCTTCAGTAACGATTTTGGGCGTTACGAAAATGAGTAACTCACGTTTTTGATACACGGTTGAGCTATTGCGGAATAATGCGCCAACCACCGGCAAATCGCCAAACAGCGGCACTTTACTCACATCGTTGCTGTTAACCTGTTGAAAGATACCGCCCAGGACAATGGTTTCACCATTTTCTACCAGTACCTGGGTTTTAATTTCCTGCGTATCGATGGCCACGGCATCACCAGTAGCGGTTTGGACGGTTTCACCACGGGTATCCTGGGTAACTATCAAATCCAGAATGATACGGTTATCCGGGGTAATGTGCGGCGTTACCTTAAGGCTTAACACGGCCTTTTTAAACTCTACCGAGGTGGCACCACTGGAAGTGGCTTGTGAATAAGGAATTTCTGTACCTTGTTCAATGTAAGCTTCCTGCTGGTTAGCCACGGTGATACGCGGGCTGGCAATAATTTCACCTTTGTTTTCTGACTCCAGCGCCGATAATTCGAGGTCCAAAATGGTGCCATCAGCCAGACTGGCAATCTGAAAACCGATACTGCCTGCGGCACTGGCCACCGGTAGGTTAACATTCAGGCGATCACCTAACGCCGGCACGTTGCCGCCCGCTATAGTTTCCGCTCCGGAGAGTGAACCTGACACGCCGTTGTCGTCCTGACGGTCAGAGAAACCCCAGCGCACGCCAAGCTGTTCGTCCACGTTATCACGCACGGTTACCATGCGTGATTCGATGAGTACCTGCTTCACCGGGATATCCAGTGATTCAATGACCCGGCGAGCTTCATCGATAGACGCCTGGGTATCACGAACCAGAATAGTATTGGTACGACTGTCTACCGTAACGGTGCCACGATCGGTCAGAATACCACCGCCGCCTTCTTCTGCTTTCAGAATCTGCGATAATTCAGCGGCTTTCGCATAGTTAACCGTAATGCTGGCGGAAGCTAGCGGTGCCAGTTGCGCAACCTGCTGGTCTGACTGCAGTTTTTGGGTTTCACGCTGGGAAAGTTCTTCGCTGGGCGCGATCAATAATATGTTGCCTTCCTGACGCTTATCTAACCCTTTAATTTTTAAAATCATATCCAGCGCCTGATCCCAGGGCACACCGGTCAGGCTAATCGATACATTACCGGTAACGGTATCGGTGGTCACCAGATTAAATCCGTTCACTTTGGCGATAATCTGTAATACCTGACGAACCGGGACGTCCTGGAAGTCGAGGGAAATTGGCTCACCTTCATACTGACTCTTCTCCAGCTTGGCCAGTTGCTCCTGGCTCATAGGGCTGATAGTCACTGTCAGGGTTTTACCGTCTTGTTCTGTGTTGGTCATTACGTTACCGGCGTAATTAAACTCAATACGTGATGAGTCTTTCTCCTGAAAGGTCTCGATAGTGGTTACCTGCGTGCCAAACGCCGTTACATCCAGTTCGATTAATTGATCTTCAGCCAGCTCGGTTGCTGGCAGTGTAAGTATTAACTTACCGTTGGCTTCTATCACCTGAGGTTGCACATCCCGGTTATTCATGGTTAGCGTGGTAACTGCCAGGCCATTAGCGCCACGGGTGAAGTCGATGTCTTTCAGGGTCGACTTAAAGACTTTCTCTGCCTCGGCATTCGGATTAATTAATTGCGGAGATTCCTGAGCTCTGAGCTCAGCGGCAACTACATTAAACAGTAAAAACGTGACCACGGCGCCGGCTACCCAGTAGCGGCGCTTGGTTTGCCGATTTAGTCTTTCGTTAAAGATATATCGCTTAGACATCTAATAATCTCCTGCTCACGACTTCATCGTTAGCGTAGTTTCTTTCTTCTGCCAGCAGCCAGTGCCGTCAGGAACAAGCTCTTCAATAATCACTTTGTCGTTGCCAATACTGATGATTTGTCCGAAGAACAAACCCAGTCGGCTGCCTTTTTTAGCCTGGTAAAGCCCGCCNTCATTGGTTTTAAATAANACCCAGGTGTCACCNTNNGAGCGGAAACTACCGGTNAGTGACANNGCATCNATGCCNTAGGCTTCNAGAGGCTCACGGGTACGGTTNGCATNNGGCTGTAAACAATTCGCTTTTACCTGAGCAACCACNGGNGCCCGGCTGGCTTTCGGGCGGACAAACGGACTGCGAAATCCTTGTGCGTCGTAGACGAACACCGGTTTTTGTTCAAATTCCGGGTAAGGCTCGATGCTGGGTTTGGTGTTTTGTCTGACTTCGTTGGTGTAAGCCACCAGATCGTCAATATTCGGCGCACATCCAGATGCGGTCAAGGCTACCACTGCGATCCCGAGGAGGCGAGTAAATTGCGACATTACTTACTCTCCTTGTTCTCTGTGTTGGCGGCGCGGTAAGTTTTGGCCAGCAGACTTAAGCGCAAACCGCTCTGATCAGTGTGCACTTCAAAATCGTGCATGGTCACTATGCGCGGTAAGTCGGCCACTTTAGACACGAATTCACCAAAATTGTGATAGCCACCGGATACCTCGATGCGAATGGGTAGCTCAGTGTAAAACTCTTTAGGAATTTCTTTTTCCCAGTTTATCAGCCGAAAAGTAAGGCCCGCGCTGGTGCCTACATAGGTAATATCATCCAACAATCCGGGCGTTTCGTTGCGGGTGGGTAGCGACTTTAACATCGAAGAAAAATCTTCTTCGATTTGCGCCAACTGTTGTTTGTACGCCGAAAGGTTGGCGGCTAGTCGATATTTTGCCTGAAACTGCATTTTTAACTCGGCTTCCTTGGCTTCAGCCTGATCGAGCAAGGGAAGCTTAGGGCTAACAATACCGAAATAGCTGATACCAGANACCACAATCACAATGAATAAAGCAACAACGGTCTTTACCTCAAACGGCCAGATGGCAATTTGTTCAAAGTCGAGGTCGTTAATCTCTTTTAATTTGGCAAAGTCAAACTGCTTCATTTGCCACCTCTTTCTTGCTGNTCTTTTTCCATGGCAACCTGTTCNNTAATCGAAAAGGTCAGGGTAAATTCGCTAACCGCATCAGTGGCGCTGGTGTCTGCCACGATGGATGACAGTTCGCCGGAAGTGAACACTTTTGATGTTTCCAACTGGCGCATAAATTCAGCCAGGCGGTTATTCGACTCGCTGGTGCCGCGTACCTGAATACTGGAGCCGGTGCGCTGCAGCGATGTAAAGCTGACGCCCTGGGGCACTATCCGAGCAAGCTCATCGAGCACCTGAGGGGCCAGGTTTCGGCTACTTTGCAGTTGTTCAATCAGGGCCATGCGTTGCTCNATGGCCGATTTACTNTCTTTAATGCGTTTAATTTCNGCAATCTGACTNTCNAGNGCGGTGATCTGGGTNTGCAGATACTGATTGCGCGAGTTTTGATTACTGATCTGGGTATCGATAATCTGGCCAATAAACCAGAACAGCAAACCGGTCATGATGGCCACAAACGCCAGCACCACAATGTACTGTTGTTTCTGCTGCTGACGGCGTTGTTCGCGCCAGGGCAGGAGGTTTACATGTGCCATCTTGACATCCCCCGGCTGGCCAGGCCTGCAGCAATAGCCAGTAATGGGGCAACCTGCTTGACCTGCTCAGTATTTAGCTTGTCGCTAATTTTGATATTGGTAAATGGATTGAAGACTTCCACCTCAATACCGAGATCCTGCTGCAAGGTATCTACCAGCGCCGGTATAACCGCGCCTGCGCCGGTCACGACGATTTTTTCCGGGCGCTCAGCCTGCATGGTGCTCATGTACATTTGTAAGGCACGATTAATCTGCTGCTGCAGATTTGCCGCAAAAATAGGCAGGGTATCGCTAATCCAGTTGCTCGGCAGTGTATTGTTGATTAACTGCTCTTCAGTGTCTTTGCGGTCCAGCATATGTACTAAAGACAAATCCTGAAGCAGCGAATCAACGCCGAAAGTGTGCTCTTTGGTATAGACAGTCTTGCCATTGTCCCAAATACAAACTTGCAACAGTGATGCCCCAATATTAATGCAACAAATGCGCTGGGCTTCTTCGTCATGGGGGTAAAAGTAATCCACCGCATTTCCCATAGCGTAGGTTTCGACGTCCACCACTTTCGGATCGAAGCTATGTTCACGTACCAGNGTGGAGCGGTTATCTACTACATCACGGTGGGCGGCGGTAAGCAACACGTCCACTTTGCCAGAATGAGTTTCACTTATACCCACTTCCTCGAAGTCCAGGTACACTTCTTCCAGCGGATAGGGGATCAGGCTGTCGGCCTCGACTTCTATCTGGCCTTCCAGCTCATAGTCGGTTTGATCAGGNTCCATATGNACNATTTTACTGATTACGGATGNGCCGGCTACGGCAATGGCTACTGGTTTAATTTTATTCTTAAGTGCCAGGCGAACTTTTCGCAGCGCCACACTCACAGCGTCGAAGTCGGTGATCTCTCGCTCTCTGAATGCCTCTTTAATAATTGGCTCGCAGGCAAACGCGGTTAGCATGTAGTCGCCTTCGGCGCCTTCCAGCACAACTGCCTTGATGCAACGGGTGCCAATGTCGAGTCCGACAATGGGNGGTTGCTTTTTNTTGAACAGCGATTTTAGCATATCAACTGAGTCTCATTTACTTGCGATNAATTTCTAACATAAGATGTTACTTAAAATTTTTCCATTTAATGGTTCTAATAAATACACTTAGGTATAAAATATAAGTCATTCTGGCAAAAAAGCCCTGTTTATTCTTATTGTGAAGTACATCAAAACCTTCTTATTACTCGGATTTGTCGGTGCACTGCTCGGCGGTATTGCACTCACGGGTATNTATTTTTATATCAAGCCGGANCTGCCCAGCGTTGCAATCCTCAAGGATGTGCGGCTGCAAACGCCTATGCGCATTTATACACATGACGGCAAGCTCATCTCCCAGTACGGTGTAAAGCGGCGTATACCGGTAACCCTTGACCAGGCCCCGGATCTGCTGCAAAAAGCGATTTTGGCCACCGAGGACAATCGTTTTTACGAACACTTTGGTATTGATCCTATCGGCATCACCCGGGCTTTCATTAACCTTGTCCTGACCGGTGAGAAAAGTCAGGGCGCNAGTACNCTNACNCAACAGCTGGCCCGGGGCTTCTTCTTAACCCGGGAAAAAACCTATATTCGCAAAATTAAGGAAGTCTTTATTGCTCTGCACATGGAAACTGAGCTCAGCAAAGACGAGATTTTCGAATTGTATTTAAACAAAGTTGAGTTGGGNCANCGGTCGTTTGGTTTNGGTGCTGCCGCTCAGGTGTATTACGGTAAGCGGCTCGACGAGCTNACNCTGGCGCAAATTGCNACGCTGGCNGGNCTGCCCCAGGCNCCTTCGGTATTAAACCCGGTAAGCCGCCCACAACGCTCCGTNGAGCGTCGNCGNATCGTGTTGCTGCGTATGCTGGATGAAGGGTATATCACCCGTCAGCAATTTGANGAAGCGGCCAGNGCGCCGGTGACAGCTGAAAAACACGGTGCCGAAATCGAACTGGANGCNCCTTATCTGGCNGANCTGATTTATTCAGAAATGGTGACNCTNTACGGCAAGGAAGAAGCNGAAACNGGCGGTTATCAGGTTTACGCGACGGTNTCGTCTGAATTACAGCAAGCCGCGCAAAATGCGGTCAAGCAGAATCTTCACGATTATGATGAACGCCACGGATATCGTGGCGCTGTGGCACGTTTATGGCCACAGGAGCAGAACAGCACGGTACCGAACCCGGAAGAGACATCGACGGAATGCGAAAGTGAGCCACTCTACCCTGACTGGCCCTGTGAAGTCACCGAAGAGACGCTTATTAACCAACTGGATAATGCTGGCGCCTTCGGATTTGTGTTTCCGGTAGCTGTTATCAGTGTTGACGAGCAATCTTTTACCACCCGGGACGTCACCGGCATCGAACGGGTGATTGAATGGGAGGGTATGGACTGGGCCCGGCCGTTTTTAAGCGACAGCCGACAAGGACAACCTCCCTCCGAGGCCTATGATATTGTGAATGCTGGCGACATTGTGTACATCAGGGAACAGGATAATCAGTGGCGTCTGGCGCAGTTGCCACAGGTCAGTGGCGCCTTTGTGGCATTGGATCCCAATGACGGTGCGGTGCAGGCCATTGTCGGCGGTTACAGTTTCTACCAAAGCCAGTTTAACCGGGCTACACAGGCTAAGCGTCAGGTGGGCTCAAACATCAAGCCTTTCGTTTATTCCGCGGCGCTCGATAACGGCTATACCGTGGCCAGTATTATTAACGATGCGCCCATTAACGAGTGGGATGAAGCCACGGGAGTGGCCTGGCGTCCGCAAAACTCACCGGCGGAATATGACGGTCCTATCCGCATGAGGGTAGCACTGGGTAAATCGAAGAACGTGGTATCAGTACGTTTGCTGCGTGGCGTAGGGCTGGATAACACCATTGAACACCTTACCCGGTTTGGCCTCGATAGGGCCGATATTCACCGCGATGAAACCGTGTCGCTGGGNTCAAGNTCCCATACGCCGCTGGAAATAGTGCGNGGCATGGCCACCATTGCNAACGGCGGCTTTCTGATNGAACCTTANTTTATCGACCGGGTACTGAANGAGACNGGTGAAGTNCTGTGGCAAACNAATCCGGTGGTTGCCTGCANCNACTGTGANGAGANCAANNNTNCGCAACAGCANNCGGNCAGNGAGGAAGCGGATATCGAAGCGCTGCTGGCCGCNGANTTAAACCAGTCNCTGCCNGNNCNGACNGANANNGATGAAGTGNTGNCNGCNCCCNGGGTGATTNCGCCACAAAANGCCTTTTTGGTTGCCGATATGATGCGNACCGCNGTANGAGCNAATGGTAGCTGGAATAAAAANACCTACTGGCAGGGNACTGGCTGGCGGGCGAGAAANATTCTGCAGCGNACCGANCTGGCNGGTAAAACCGGTACCACCAACGACTCCCGGGATGCCTGGTTCAGTGGCTTTAGCCGTAACCTGGTGGCAACTGCNTGGGTTGGTTTTGATGACATGACCAGNCAGCTGGGTCGCGCGGCTTATAATAATCCGCTGGCNAAGCGCGATCCNGATCGGTTNGGCTGGATGGGTAACGCTATGGTGGGCACCGAGAGCGGTGCCATGGCGGCACANCCAGCGTGGATTCGCTTTATGCAGGTGGCGCTCGAGGACGAGCCGGAAGAAGCCATGTCAGTACCAGATGANATTGTGCGGGTACGGATTGATCGTACCAGTGGGAAGTTGACCCGGCGCACAGACCATACCACACTATTCGAGTATTTCCTGAGGGGCACNGAGCCGACCNTNTATGTCTTAGATGACGAAGTCATGGANCCGGCTGAGCAGGAAGACTCAACGCCTGACGTAGAGGAAATCTTCTAACGTCTATACTNAAAACAACAAAATAAGAAACTGGTTACTAATAATGTCTGATGACGATAAGCGATATTTGTATATACCGCATGCCGGCCCGTCTTTGCTGGAAACCCCCCTACTGAATAAAGGCAGTGCNTTCAGCGCTAAAGAGAGGGCCCGNTTTAANCTTACCGGTCTGTTACCCCCGCGCTACGAAACCATCGAAGAACAGGTGGAACGGGCTTATCTGCAATATAACTCCTTTGATGAGCCCCTGAATAAGCATATTTATTTACGNGCCATTCAGGATAACAACGAAACCCTGTTTTACCGCCTGATCCAGTCGCACATTGANGAAATGATGCCGATTATTTATACCCCNACCGTGGGCGACGCCTGTGAACAATTCTCCGATATCTATCGCAGTTCACGAGGCCTGTTTATTTCCTGGGAAGAGCGCGACCAGATTGATGACATTGTCCGNAATGCNACTAAACGTAAGGTCAAAGTCATTGTGGTAACNGACGGAGAGCGNATCCTCGGCCTTGGCGATCAGGGNATNGGCGGGATGGGGATCCCTATCGGTAAGCTTTCCCTNTANACCGCTTGNGGTGGTATTTCACCNGCCTACACCTTNCCGGTGATGCTGGATGTGGGAACNAANAACGAAAANCTNCTTAATGACCCAATGTATATGGGNGCNCGNCACCCTCGTATNAGNCAGGCNGAGTANGATGAATTCCTCGATTTGTTTATTCGGGCNGTNAACCGACGCTGGCCGGAAGCGCTNATTCAGTTTGAAGACTTCGCNCAGCCCAACGCAATGCCNCTGTTAAACCGTTATCGCAACGANGTGTGCTGCTTTAATGATGATATCCAGGGCACNGCGGCAGTCACNNTAGGNACNATTCTGGCNGCATGCCGCATGAAACAAGCNAANCTCTCGGAGCTGAANGTNGTGTTTGTNGGCGCAGGCTCNGCCGGNTGCGGTATTGCCGAAATGCTGATCCAGCAAATGTGTTCTGAAGGGCTCAGCGATGCAGAGGCGCGTAAGCAAATATTTATGGTCGACCGTTACGGGCTGGTCATGGAAGGGCAGGAGGGCCTTCGGGACTTCCAGCAACGCCTGCAACACACTCAGGAAGACATTGCCGGGTGGTCGTTCAGCGGTGAATATCCGGTATTGCTGGATGTAGTTAACTGCGCGCAGCCTGATGTGCTGATTGGTGTGTCTGGTCAGCCAGGTTTATTTACCGAGCATGTTGTACGCGCTATGAAACGACATACCGAACTGCCTATCATATTCCCACTCAGTAATCCGTCTCGCCAGGTTGAAGCCCGCCCGGAACAGGTGATTGAATGGACCGAAGGTGAAGTGGTCATTGCGACCGGCAGCCCCTTTAAGCCTGTCGAGTACGAAGGCAATGTTTACCCGGTTGCCCAGTGTAATAACAGTTATATCTTCCCGGGGATTGGCCTGGGCGTGATTGCCTCAAAAGCACGCTTAATCAGTGACGAGATGCTGATGGCCGCCAGTAACGCGCTGGCCAATGCTTCACCGCTGGCCAATACCGGTGAGGGTGAGTTGTTGCCACCACTGCGTAAGATCTCGGCCCTGAGTCGCCAGATTGCCTTTGATGTTGCCAAGGTGGCAATGCAGCAAGGACTGGCACTGGAGCAAACTGACGACAACCTGTTAGCCAGTATTGAGAAAAACTACTGGCGCGCACAATACCGTCCCTACAAGCGGGTCAGTATCTGATTCTGGCCCGGTTACCGGCTGCGCAGCCGCGCAGTCGGTAAAAACTGTTATCGTTTTGCAACATTTACCCGCCCATTAGCCGCCTGTTTTTCAGCTGTATTCAATTAACTATCTGTAAAATATAGATAAAGTCTATTTGGCACGGCTCTTGATTATACTAAAGTGTAATGCACTTGCTTCACTAGGGCATGCATTGCACATTGCTTTTCAGATGTGTCACAACGGCGTCATTCCGGATGGATGAAGCGCTTGTTGTTCCCTTCTTTTGATCCTCAGGGGGCGATGGAGTGCCCCCTCTTTTTTTTTGTACTTCTATACGAATTGGGATCAGGAGTGTTTAACGATCCAATTCACAATATCCGGCCAGAACGGCAGTCCGTGTTTCGAGAAAAAACGCATATGACCAAGATGCCCGAGACCATGCTCAGCAGGTTCGATTACTTTACGTGTGACGTTCAGATTTTTATAAACGGTAAGGATATCTTCCATATTGATCTGTGGAGAGATTTGGTCGTCAACCGCGCGTATCCATAATGCCGGCTGGGTAAGCTGATCATAAAATTGTTGCTGAATATGGCTGCCAAATTCGGTTTTGGCATAACCCCGGCCGTTACACCAGCGCCGCCACTGAGCGCCCACGCCTTTTGGCAGCGGTTCGCCCATACCCATCCAGTGTGACTGAGTGCGGCCAAACAGCGCGTTGGTCAGCGGAATAAACACATTCATATAAAAGTGTGCCTGGTACTTATAGGCACCAGTAAAATTACGTAAACAACCGGATGAACTGCCGTAAGTAATGATACTGGTCAACTCGGTGGCGTTGGGCATTAGTCCTGCCAACTGCCCGCCGGCACTGTGGCCAATAAGGTGCAGTGGCTGGTCGGGATAGTGTTGCTGCAAAAATGCCAGTGCTGCCGGCATGTCTTTCTGGCCCCAGTCCTGTAAGCGAGTTTCGCCCATCACTTTACGGGTTTTAGGAGAGTCTCCAATGCCCCGGTTATCAAAGGTGAGCACGGCAATACCCTGCTCGGCCAAAAAGGTGGCAAAGCGGGTATAGAAACCTTGTTTGATGCCCGTAGCCGGCGCAATCATTACCGCCGCAACGGGCGTCTTTAATGGCTTATAGAGTAAGCCGGATAAAGCAATATCGTCTGTACACTCAATGGTGACAGCGTGGGGAGAAAGCATAAATGACCTTCTGGTCTAACCAGTTTGGGCCAATTATAACGAACTCTTAACAATATGAAAGAGGGGGATTTTGCGGGATACTGCCACTGCAACCGGAGAGCCCGGCTACAGTGCAGGCTACAACTATAAATCGAGGGTATAGACTTTTGATTTACGCTGAAAGTTATACAGTTCTTTCTTTTGAGCCGGCAGCGCATCAACATCCGCCGCCTTGAAACCCTGATCCAGAAACCAATGACCGGTAACAGTCGTTAATACGAAGAGGCGCTGAATACCGGCGGCAATGGCGCGCTCGCGAACTTCATCGAGTATACGCTCGCCACGGTTTTTACCCCGGTAATCGGAGTGGGTTGCTACACAGGCAAGCTCGGCTGAGCCGTCATCCGGATAAAGATAAAGCGCGGCACAGGCGATGATCATGCCGTCGCGTTCTATCACAATAAACTGATGAATTTCGTTTTCCAGTCGTTCCCGGGAACGTTTCACCAATACACCACTTTCTTCCAGCGGTTTGATGAGATTGAGGATGCCGCCGACGTCGTCGATGGTGGCTTCCCGAAGCTGCTCGTAATGGTTTTCCATCACCAGTGAACCGGCACCGTCGCGGGTAAATAATTCCTGCAGCAGAGCACCATCGGTTTCATAACTAACACAGTGAGCGCGAGGAATGCCCGCTGCCACGCTGGTAGTCAGTGCGCGAATGGCCGTGGCTTCGGTCATCAGTTCATCGTCGCGGTGTAACTGTTCAAGCAGGTTTCGCTCGATGGTGCGAATGAGCTTACCGTCTTTACGAAAAATGCCCGAATAGTTGGAAAATACCACTAATTTATCGGCTTCCAGTGCAATAGCGGCCTGAGTTGCCACATCTTCGTGAGACAGGTTAAACACTTCGCCGGTAGAGGAGTAGCCCATTGGCGACAGTAGCACGATAGAGCCATCATTGAGATGGTCGTTAATACCGGTGGTGTCGATACGGCGCACCTGACCGGTGTTTTCAAAGTCCACGCCGTCGAGTACGCCCATGGGCTTGGCAACCACCAGATTGCCGGTACACACACGAATATGCGCACCGTGCATAGGCGAGTTTGGTAAACCCATGGTGAGTAACGCTTCAATATGGCAGCGTACCGAGCCAGCGGCGTCTTTGACGCATTCCAGGGTTTCTTTATCGGTAATACGCACATCGTGACTAAATCGCGCTTCGGTTTTGCGCAAAGCCACTCGCTGATCAATTTGCGGGCGGGCACCGTGCACCAGCACCAGACGCACGCCCAGACTGCTCAGCAGTGCGATATCCTGAATAATATTGGGGAAGTTGTCGTCTTCAATGGCCTCGCCGCCAAACATCAGCACAAAGGTTTTGCCCCGGTGTGCATTGATGTAAGGCGCAGAGCTTCTGAATAGCCCAATACTTTCGTGATGCGATAGCACCATTTGTGATTATCCTAACTTATCCAGTTTTTCCAGTTCTTCATACAGTGCCTTGGTAACAGTTTCAGCACTGGTTCCGCCCAGAATATTGCGCTTATCCACGCCATATTCGAGTTGGAGAACCGGGTAAACATCTTCGTCAATATCACTGCACACTGATTGCAGTTGTGCCAGCGATAAATCTTCAATCGGCGCATCCTGCTCCAGCGCCAGCAATACAACCTGACCAGAAATATCATGCGCCGTTCTGAACGGGATGCCCTTACCTACCAGGTAATCGGCCAGTTCAGTGGCGTTTGAATAGCCCTGGGCGGCGGCAATCCGACAGCGTTCTTCGTTGAGCGCCAGACTGTCGAGCACTTCACAGGCGATACACAGACAGCAATGCCATTGATTCACGGCATCGAAGGCGCCTTCTTTGTCTTCCTGCATATCTTTGTTATACGCCAGAGGCAGTCCTTTCATGGTGACCAGCAGCGCCTGCAAATGACCAAATACCCGGCCGCATTTGCCGCGCAGTAATTCCAGTGCATCGGGGTTTTTCTTCTGCGGCATCAGTGATGAACCAGAGGTCACGCTGTCGCCCAGTTGCAGAAAACCGGCTTCACCAGAGTTATAGAAAATTAAATCTTCAGCCAGACGCGACAGGTGCATCATGCTGGTGCTGGCAGTAAATAGCAGCTCCAGCACGAAGTCGCGATCTGATACCGCATCCAGGCTGTTTAAGCAGGGCCCACTAAAGCCAAGCTGATCGGCGATTTCATGACGATCAACAGGATAGGTTGTTCCTGCCAGCGCACCAGAACCCAGCGGGCACTGATTCATGCGCTCATGTAAATCGTTTAAGCGGCTCAGGTCGCGTTTAAACATTTCCACATAGGCTAAACACCAGTGTGGGAAGCGAATCGGCTGGGCGCGCTGTAAGTGCGTATAGCCGGGAATAATCGCTTGCTGGTGACGACTGGCGGTATGCAGCAGGCTGCGAACCACTGCCGTCACGTCTGCTTTTAAGGACTCAATGTGGGTACGGCACCACAAGCGGAAATCCGTCGCAACCTGATCATTACGACTACGGCCGGTGTGCAGCTTNCGCCCCACATCNCCNAGCTTGTCAATNAAGGCTGCTTCGACAAAGCTGTGAATGTCTTCTTCGCCGCTGGCGTTAAAGTCGATTTCACCGGCTTGTGCCTGGGCTTTNAATTCGCTGAGTGCAGCTTCGAGTTGCTGCTGTTCCTCNCTGGTCAGCACGCCGGCTTTNGCCAGTGCCCGTGACCATACGATTGANCCTTCCATATCCTGCGCGGCCATGGCCTGGTCGAACGGCAATGAGTCGTTNACCTGACGGAACATGTTACTGCTGCCGGCAGCGAACCGGCCTCCCCACAATGCCATGATTACTCTCCCTGNTTTTTCAAGGCCGCNATACGGCTTGATAAACTGAACAGGCGGATAAAGCCTTCAGCGTGCTTCTGGTCGTATACGTCGTCGGCNCCAAAGGTAGCNAAGTCTTCAGAGTANAGGCTGTTTGGNGACTGACGTTGAGTNACNGTNGCCTGGCCTTTNTAAAGCTTAACCACGATTTCACCGGTCACGTACTTGGCAAAAGAGGCTGCGCCAGCAATCAGGGCGTCGCTCAGCGGCGTAAACCAACGGCCGTCATACATTACGTGAGAGAATTCCAGCGCCAGTTGTTCGCGGTATTTCAGTGAAGCTTTGTCCAGTACCATGGTTTCCAGCGCTTTATACGCTTTCAGCAGTACTGTGCCCCCTGGAGTTTCGTAACAACCACGCGACTTCATACCTACCAGACGGTTTTCAACGATATCGATACGGCCAACACCGTGGGCGGCTGCCAGCTTGTTAAGCTCAACCAGGCCTTCGTACGGTGAAACTTCTTTGCCGTTTACGTGAGTCAGCGCGCCTTCGTTAAACTTCAGGTTGATACGCTCTGCCTGATCCGGCGCTTCTTCCGGATCAACGGTCATGGTCCAGACCTGTTTGCTAGGCTCACACCATGGATCTTCCAGCTCGCCGCCTTCGTGAGAAATGTGCCAGGCGTTGGCATCACGGCTGTAAATCTTGGTGGCAGATGCGGTGGTTTTGATATTACGCTCGGCCAGATACGCCAGCAGATCTTCACGGGATACCATATCCCACTCGCGCCATGGCGCGATAACGGCTAAATCAGGGGCCAGTGCGTTGAATGCACCTTCAAAACGAACCTGGTCGTTACCTTTGCCGGTACAGCCGTGGCACAGCGCATCGGCGCCGACTTTACGGGCAATTTCTACCTGCGCTTTGGCGATAACCGGGCGGGCCATAGAGGTACCCAGCAGGTACTCACCTTCGTAAACCGCGCCGGTGGTAATGGTTGGGAAGATATATTCTTTAACGAATTCTTCTTTCAGGTCAACGATGTAACATTCGCTGGCACCGGTGGCGATGGCTTTTTCTTTTAAGCCTTCCAGCTCTTCATCACCCTGACCAACATCGGCCGCGAAGGCAACGACTTCACAATCATAGTTTTCTTTTAACCAGGGAATGATGGCTGATGTGTCTAAACCGCCTGAATAGGCAAGCACAACTTTATTGATTTTGCGCATAATGAATGTCCTGACTAGGCTCCAAGTAAATGGGTTAAAATAGCGTTTTGGCCGTGCATCCGGTTTTCAGCCTGCTGCATTAACAACGACGCATCGCTGTCCATCAGGCTGCCGGTAATTTCCAGATCGCGGTGAGCTGGCTGACAGTGCAACACGTGGGTTGCGCCGGTCAGTTCCATAAGTGCTTCGTTAACCTGGTACGGCATGAATTTGTCTTTAATGGTTTCAAGTGGCGTGTCATCGCCCATTGATAACCAGGTATCGGTGTAAATCACGTTGGCGCCTTTGGCTGCCGCAACGTCATTTGACTCAATGATTTTTACGCCGGTCTTGGCGGCGATAGCTTTGGCCTGAGCAACCATCTCAGGGCTGGCTTCATGGCCTTCAGGAGTCACAACTACCTGATGACATCCCAGCAGCGCGCCTACGATAAGCAGCGAATGGGTAACATTGTTGCCATCGCCCACATAAGCCATGGTCAGGCCTTCACAACTGCCAAATTTTTCGAACAGGGTGAGGTAGTCGGCNANGCCCTGACAAGGATGGTATTTGTCGCACAGCGCGTTGATTACCGGAACCTTGGCCGCTTCNGCAAAGGTTTCCAGCGTGCTGTGAGAAAATACCCGGGCAACAATGGCATCTGCCCAGCAAGCCAGGTTAGCGGCCACGTCTACTGAGTCTTCACGACCAGCCAGCTTGTTGGACTGACTGTCTAAGTAAACCATGTGTCCGCCTAAACGGTTAATACCAATATCGAAGCTGACGCGCGTACGTAGCGATGGTTTTTCAAACAGGGCAACAATAGACTTGCCCGCCAACGCCTGTGAATAAGCTTGTGGCGCCTGTTTAATTTGTACCGCTAATGACAATAGCTCCTGCATTTGCTCTGGTGTCCAGTTAGCAAACGTCAATAAATCCTGCTTCATTTTATACTCCAGATGTCTGGGAGGCCGGAATTACGCGGGTTCCGGTTTGATTGTCCAATATTGCTGTCAGCGGCGCTGACCAGTTTGCAATAGTTACCGGCTTAGCCAGTTCGGTGGCGGCCTGCATTGCTGCTGCCACTTTAACCAACATACCGTCTTTGATCACGCCCTTAGCCACTTCTTCATCAAGCCGTGGCTGGTCGAGTTCATGTATCAGTTGTTTGTCGCCATCAAGTACGCCGTCAACGTTTGACAGCAGCAACAGATCGCCGCCCATCAGTTCAGCAATTACAGTGGCTGCCTGATCGGCATTGACATTGAGCAGACGCCCCTCGGCGTTGCTGCCAATCGAGCTTATAACGGGCAGAAAGCCGGCGCTGAGCAGTTGATTAAGCAACTCTGGTTTGCCGGCAGCCGGTACGCCCACTGCGCCGTACTTTTCATTCAGTACTTTACAATCGGTTATGCCACCGTCCAGCAAAGACAATCCCACCGGTGTGATACCGGCACCAATAGCCAGGCCGCATAAACTTTTATTGGCACTGCCAGCCAGTGCGCCACAAACAAACGGCATTTGTTCATCGGGGGTCACCCGTAAACCGTCAATCTTGGTACTGGTAAGTTGCATGGCGGCCAGTAAGGTTTCNACCAGCGGGCCACCGCCATGGACTAATATTACCGGACGCTGGCTTTGCAGTGTTTTGATCTCAGCCAATAACTGGCCGGCAATCTGAGGATTTTCCANCAGAGCNCCACCCACTTTTATAACNACNGGCGATGATNTGTCAGCCATTGATTAATCCCTCGGTCGCCGGNAAACCCAGCGCTAAATTGGCACACTGCATGGCCTGTGAGGCCGCGCCTTTCATCACGTTATCNATGGCNCTGGTAATCACGGCNTANCCTGATTGCTCGTCGACTTTCCAGTGCAGATCGCAATACGGCGTATGCNCAACATCATCAATTTTAGGGAAACTTTCGCGCAAACGCACAACAGGCTGGTCACCATACACTTCGCTATACAGATTATCCAGTGTCGATTGGCTGGTNCCACTTGTNAGCTTAACGGTAACCGTGGCCAGNATCCCACGTTTNAAATTACCCAGGTGCGGCGTNAAGATNACNGGCGTACCCAGGTGGAGTTCGATNTCCGGCGTATGNCGATGNCCCAGCACCCCATAAGCCTGCAGNCTCACTTCATAGAAACTGGTNCCNAGGTTNGCTTTACGACCGGCNCCACTNACNCCNGANACNGCATTGATGATNGGACGNACNCTNTNNTCCAGCANNCCNGCATNGTGTAANGGNTTTAACGCCAGCAANGANGCNGTNGGNTAACANCCNGGNACNGCNACAATACTGGCNTGTTTAATGGNATCGGCATTATATTCGGCAAGNCCATANACCGCCTNGGCCAGNCANTCCTGCGAGGTGTGNGCAAAACCATAGTGTTTNGCAAACACTTCGGTNTCTTTNAGGCGAAATGCNCCAGACANNTCGAACACNTTNGCTTTACCGGCAGATAACTCNGCCATCCAGTCGTGGCTGGCTTCGTGNGGNGTNGCCAGGAATATCGCATCCATNGANNCTGCCAGTTCGGCAAGNCGGTGCGGGGCTAANGGCTCAAGTANNTGNTGGGTNAGGTGCGCGAGGTTNCCGTGNAGCTGGGCAATTGTCTTGCCGGCATCCTGACTGTTCTCAGANACNAATACATGCTGCAAAGTCATGTGTGAATGTCCGCTGATTAAACTNACTAACTGCGCCCCGGTATAGCCGCTGGCGCCTATCACTGCTACGTTAAACATAATCTGATCGTTTGAAATTGATGGGTTACAAAATTAAAAAAACACTTTTTACCTTTGTGTTGGTGCTTGTGAGCAGGCCGATAAAACCACAAAGGTAAAAAGTGCGCTACGCATANTAGTGCATTACTTCTTCGGCGTTGATGTACTCCATCGTCGCCACAGGCACTGCATAGTGTAGCCAGCCAGGGGAGAGCTAAACTGTGATAAAGCAACCGCNGGGAGATGCCGGTTGGTTTTAATATTCATGTCCTAATCCTGTCATTTTCTTCCGCTACACTGATAGTTTAGTCAGGCATTAACGATGTGCGGAATCTTAATTGCTGCTAATGATACAATCCTGGCATATTTATGCAATAATTTTGTATAAATATTTAAAAGAAATGAATGCCTATAAGGTTTTTCAACAATTTATGTTGTATTTCTTGCCGGATGTAGCAGGATTTGCCATAGTTCGCNAAAAATCATACAAATAAANACAGGANATCCCATGACNGCCCGCACTGTTGCTCTGGTCGCCCACGACCANAAAAAAGCCGAATTACTCCAATGGGTCAANCANCACAAGGCGTTANTNGCNCCGTTTAATCTGGTTGCCACTGGCACAACGGGGAAATTAATCAGTGATGAAACNGGNCTGNNAGTGCATCGTTATAAAAGCGGGCCGCTCGGCGGGGATCAGCAAATCGGGGCGCTGATTGCAGAGAACAAGCTCGACGCGCTGTTTTTCTTTTGGGATCCGCTTAATCCGGCGCCTCACGACCCGGATGTTAAGGCGTTGCTGAGATTGTGTTCAGTATGGAATGTACCGGTGGCCTGTACCCCGGCTACCGCCGATCTGGTGGTCACTTCACCCTTGTTCAGCGATGCTGGACATCAGCGTTTGGTACCGGATTACGGCAAGTAATCGGCAATTAGTCGCTGAGGCTAAACTCCAGCAACACCATTACCCCTTGCACAGCCTGAGCTTTGCCGCCTTTAACGGCTGGTTTATAGCGCCATTTGGCCAATGCTCTGCGAGCCTCGCCGTCGAAGATACTTTTCGGGCTGGCGTCGAGTGCAATAATATCGGTAACGCTGCCATTCTTATCGATGTTGTAAGACAGTATAACCCAGCCTTCCTGGCCGTCGCGGGCGGCCTGAGATGGGTATTTGGGATCAATACGTACAATTAAATTGGATTCGGCCAGCTCAATATCATCAGCAGACATTGTGGGGGCTTGTCGCGGCGGTTGGGTGGCCGCCCATGCAGTGCTACAAAGCGCTATTAACGCGCCTATCCCCAGCATCCTGATTGCTCTGTTCATTCAACTTTCCTTTTTCGTGAATGTAGTCATAACCAAATTTACGTTGCCATCAAGGGGGGATTAATTCAAGCTGAACAGCATTTGGCAACATCGCTGTAAATTCTATGACAGAGCATAACTGGTACCTGTGTACCGAATCCCGGTTAGAACAACAATTCTCAGATTACATTGCGCCGTTCTGGCAGGAGCATGTGACCCTGGGAAGCTTTCAGGGAAACGGCGATATCAGAGTAAGTTATGCCTACTGTGTTCCTGAGCAAGCTAACCAATCGGTGCTTATCAGCTCTGGCCGAATTGAGTCACTGCTTAAGTATAAAGAAGTGATTTATGAGCTTTACCGTAACGGTTTTGCGGTATTTGTGCTGGACCACCGGGGGCAGGGGCTGTCTGGCCGTATGACGGTTAATCCCCACCAGGGATACATCGACGACTTTCAGCACTATGTGGATGACATGTGCCATTTTATCGATGAGATTGTTACGCCACACCAGCGAGGACCGCTAAATCTGCTCTGCCATTCCATGGGCTCAGCTATTGGCGCTCTAACCATCCTGCAACGGCCCACCCAGTTTAACCGGGTGGTGTTTGGCTCACCGATGTTTGGTATTCGGCCGGCTTTACCCGAGTGGCTGGCAAAAGCCTTAATCGGGCTTAATCTCTGTGCTAACTGGCTGCTGCCGGGGAGCTCGGGCTATTTCTTTGGTCAGCGCGATTATCATGCCGATGATTTTACGGTTAACCGCCTCACTGGTAGTAAGATACGCTACCAGTTATTCAGAAACCTGTACGCTGAACAGCCCGAGATTCAGCTAGGCGGAGTAACACCGCAATGGCTTGCCGCGGCGAGTGCCGCCATGTGGCAGGTGGAACAACACGCGCAGCAAATTACTCTGCCTGTGTTGGTTTTCGGTGCCGGAGACGATACCGTGGTAGACAATAAGCGCCAGCAACGGGTAGTAGCGACCATGCCTCATGCCGAATATATTCTGGTAGAGGGTGCACGCCATGAAATTCTGATTGAAACCGATGCCATTCGCCAACCGGTAATGAAACGTATATTCGACTTCTTTAGCGGCGAATTTTGACCGGTTGACCGAAACCTCTCATAATGCCGCCTGACTTGGCGAAGAGTGAACCAACATGCTAGACATCGTGTTATATCAACCTGAAATTCCACCCAATACCGGCAATATTATCCGTTTGTGCGCGAATACCGGTTATGCGTTACACCTTATTGAGCCACTGGGTTTTGACTGGGATGATAAACGGGTACGCCGCGCGGGCTTGGACTATCACGAGTTTGCTGATGTAAAGCGCTATGCCAGTTTTGAGCTTTATCTTGAAGAGCGCCAGCCAGCACGGGTATTTGCGTGTACCACCAAAGGCAAAGCGTTTCACTCTGATGTGCAGTACAACAAAGGCGATGCGTTATTGTTCGGGCCGGAAACCCGCGGGTTACCCGATGACATCATCGACGCGTTACCGCCCGGGCAGCGGGTGCGTATTCCTATGCTGCCAGACAGTCGCAGCATGAATCTGTCGAATGCCGTATCGGTATTTGTGTATGAGTCCTGGCGTCAGTTTGGCTACGACGGCGCGTGCTAACAAGTGCATAACAGGCTAAAGCCTGTTTAGTTCATCAGGTAATTTAAGGGGCTCCCGGATATTGCTTTGCAATTCCGGTATGAATAACAAGCTAGGGCTTGTTATTCAGATTTTAGCTCTCTGCCTAATAAAGCCAGGGCGGCGTCTTTAGGTGATTTCCCTTCGTAAAGTACGGCATAAATCTGTTCGCAAATGGGCATTTCCACGTCCAGCTTACGGGCCAGAATGACCACTTCTTCGGTGTTGCGGTAGCCTTCTACTACCTGACCGATTTCCCGCATGGCGTTGTCCACCGATGTGCCTTTACCTAAAGCAAGGCCAAAGCGGCGGTTACGGGATTGGTTGTCGGTACAGGTAAGCACCAGATCGCCCAACCCGGCCATGCCCATGAAGGTTTCTGGTTGTGCGCCGGCCTGCACGCCTAACCGGGTAAGTTCAGCCAGTCCGCGGGTAATCAGAGCTGTTCGGGCATTAGCACCAAAGCCCAGCCCATCGGCCAGTCCGGCGCCAATGGCAATCACGTTCTTTACCGCACCGCCAAGTTGCACACCGGTAAAGTCAGGGTTTTTATAAACCCGGAATGAACGGGCGCAATGAAGTTTAGCTGCCATGGCGTCGATAAATTCATCGTCAGTGGAAGACAGGGAAATAGCCGTGGGCAAGCCCGCCGCCATTTCTTTTGCGAAAGTCGGTCCGGATAGCACCGCCAGCGGGTACTTGTCACCCAGTACTTCCAGTGCGACTTCTTTTAGCAGACGACCACTGCCGGGCTCAAGGCCTTTGGTGGCCCACACGATTCGCTGGGAGTCATGCAGTAATGGCGCTAATTGCTCCAGCATGCCTTTAAATGCATGACTTGGTACCACAACCAGAATATCGCGACTTTGCGCAACAGCAGTAGCCAAATCGCTCTCAACCGAGAGCGCATCTGGAAAAGATGCACCGGGTAGGTACCGTTCATTTTGGTGGCTGTCAGCCATAACGGATAATTGTTTGGAGTCTCTGCCCCACAGCACGGTGGGCGTATTATTTCGAGCTAAACAAATAGCCAGAGCAGTGCCGTATGACCCTGCCCCTAAAACGGTAACCGACGCATCATTCATGGGCGTCTTAGGCGTCCAGTTGTTGCTGAGAAGCTTGTGCTTCCTGAGCGCGCTTTTGCATGTAAGCAGCAAAGATCGCGTCAAAGTTTACCGGCGCAAGGTTTAACGGCGGGAAGGTACCGCGATTAACCAGGTTAGAAATGGTTTCACGAGCATANGGGAACAGCGTGTTCGGACAGAANGAACCCAGCATGTGNGCTTTGTTTTGNTCTGGCATGTCACCAATCATGAAAATACCGGCTTGCTCTACTTCACACANGAATGCAGTTTCTTCGCCCATNGTNGCTGTAACGGTAACCGACAGAACNACTTCNAACAGGTTNCCATCNAGTTTGTCAGTAGAGGTATCGATGTCCAGTTTGATTTCTGGCTTCCACTCTTTNGTGAAGATACCNGGTGCNTTNGGNGACTCAAAAGANATGTCTTTTGTGTAGATACGCTGNATGTTGAANTGTGGNGNTTGANCCTGGCCGGCAGCGGCGTTTTCTTGATTGCTTTGGTTTTCTTCAGACATGTTTTTACCTAANTGTAATTTTAAATTTTATAAGAANAATTAGCTGGCCAGCAGTGGATCNAGTTCTTGCTGTCTTTCCAGCGCAAACATATCATCACAACCACCAATGTGNTGGTCGTTAATGAATATTTGCGGCACTGTNTAACCGCCATTTGCGCGCTCNATCATAACATCGCGCAANGCAGGCTCGGCNTCGATGGCNTACTCAGTGTATTCAACACCTTTTTGCTGGAGCAGGGCTTTTGCCCGGGTGCAAAAGGGGCAATAAGCTTTGGTGTAGATTTCAACTTTACTCACAATAGCGGCCTTTTGNTTGATTATTTAGCAACGGGTAAGCCGGCCTGAGACCAGGCGTTCATGCCGCCTTTCAGTACATTTACTTTACTGAAACCGTNTTTTGTCATTGCAGCAGCTACGCCACGTGCGCTGTTACCCATGGCACAAACAACAATAATGGGCGTGTCTTTGTATTTTTCAAGCTTGCTGAAGTTCTTTTCACGAACCTCTTCCGGCTTAATCTGCCGGGCACCGGTGATATGACCTGNCTTAAAGTCGTTGGCAGGGCGGGTGTCAAGAACCACTGCATCTTCACGGTTAATCAGCAATGTCATTTCGTGCACACTGACTTCTTTGACAGAGGAAATCAGACCGCTGACATAGCTGTANATCAGCATAATAACCAGCGCCAGCCAGATACCCGCCAGTATNATGTTATTGCTGGCAAATTCGATGAGTTGATCCATTACGTCTTCCCAATGCATCGGTTTGTTAAAAAAAGAGTGCAAAGTATATAGAAAAAAACAACAGAAACCAGCTTTGCGCGGAGGAAGCCNNGTTANTACAACGCTAAGNGNNCTAAATNACTGTACTTNGGTTNGTTAATTCACATTNTCAATTAAACTGATTGNGGTATTTTTCAACATCTGCTCTTCAATCCCCTCTAGGGTTTGGTAATATAAATGTATGCCTCGCCCTACGGAACAATCCAAAGCCTGACAATATCGGTACCTAATAATAAGCCGGGCAAGCGGATAACTAACCCGAACAGCATCGCCTGATAAGGGCAACGAAATTTTACAGGAGAACCCATGACGCAATCCAAGAAGACACTGGCACTAATCGTACTCGATGGCTGGGGATATCGTGAGGATGCAGATCAAAATGCCATCCTGGCCGCNAACACGCCAAATCTGGATGCTTTAACCAAAGAGTACCCAAANACGNTAATCAGCGGTTCCGGGCTGGATGTGGGTTTACCCGANGGNCAAATGGGTAACTCTGAAGTAGGNCATGTNAACCTCGGCGCNGGCCGCGTGGTGTATCAGGACTTTACNAAAGTAACCAAATCNATTGCNGANGGCGANTTTGAGCACAANCNGNCNCTGGTAAAAGCCATTGANGANGCGGTAAGTAAAGANAAAGCNGTNCATATTATGGGNCTGCTTTCACCAGGNGGTGTTCACAGTCANGAAGACCANATNTTTGCNGCGCTGAAAATGGCNGCNCANCGNGGTGCGAAAAAAGTTTACTTACACGCTTTNCTGGATGGNCGTGATACNCCNCCACAAAGCGCTGAAGCGTCNNTGGAAAAAGCCGATGNGGTATTTGCTGAGATAGGNTGTGGTAAAACNGCNACTATCATNGGNCGCTANTTTGCNATGGACCGTGACAANCGNTGGGATCGGGTGCAGAAAGCTTACGACCTGATCACTCAGGGCAAAGGCGAAGCGACGGCAGAATCGGCGGTCGCCGGGTTAAAAGCCTCTTATGAGGCAGGCAAAAACGATGAGTTTGTGCCACCTACTGTTATTGGCGACAGCGTGAGTGTAGAAGATGGTGACGCCATTGTTTTTATGAACTTCCGTGCCGACCGTGCACGTCAGTTAACCCAGGTGTTCGTTGATAAGAGTTTTGATGGTTTTGAGCTGGCAGTAAAGCCAGAGCTGTCGGCATTTGTGATGCTAACCGAGTACTCGGCTGACTTCGATGCACCGGTAGCCTTCCCATCCGAAAAACTGGTTAACGTGCTCGGCGAGTGGTTGGAGAAGCAGGGTAAAACGCAACTGCGCATTTCAGAAACAGAAAAGTACGCCCACGTTACTTTTTTCTTTTCTGGCGGTGTAGAAAAAGAATTCAACGGCGAAGAGCGTATTCTTATTCCATCACCCGATGTAGCTACTTATGATCTGCAGCCGGAAATGAATTCAGAAAAACTCACCGACGAACTGGTTGGAGCGATCGAATCCGGCAAGTTTGACGTGATCATCTGTAACTATCCGAATGGCGATATGGTGGGCCATACCGGCGATTTCGATGCGGCGGTTAAAGCCTGTGAAGCGGTCGATAAATCCATTGGGCGTGTAGTTAAGGCACTGAAGAAAACCGGCGGCGAGTGTCTGATCACTGCTGACCACGGTAACGCAGAACAAATGGTAGATAACGAGTCTGGCCAGGCCCACACTGCTCACACCAGTGAGCCTGTACCGTTTATTTACTTTGGTCGTAGTGCTGAGCCTCGTAAAGGCGGCACACTCAGCGATGTAGCGCCTACCATGTTGCATCTGATGGGTGTGGAGCAACCAGAAGAAATGACCGGCAAAACCATTATGACTTTAAAATCTTAAATAGAGATATGCAGCCCGTAGTCGCGTTGCTGAAGAACTGTGCCACCAGCCTTGTGCTGGTGGCATTGTTGTATGGGCTATCGCCTGCTGGTTTTGCCTTAGCACAAAGTGATGACGCCGAACAGGAGCTGGCGGAGCTACAGCAAGAATTAAAAGCCCGGCAACAGGCATTACAGGGTAGTAAAGCCGATGCCAGGGAACTGCAATCAGTACTGGAACAATCAGAAAAAGATATCGGTGCAGTGGCCCGGCGACTCAATAACACCAAAACCGCGTTGGCCGAAAACCGCGACCAGCAGGAAGGCCTTAAAAGCCGGCGTGATGAGCTTGAGCAAGCCATTGCTCAGCAGCAGGAACTGCTTGGTGGTCAGTTAAGAACCGCTTTTATCTCGGGTAACTATGACTATGCCAAAATGGTGTTTTACCAGGAGGATGCAGCACGCTTTGAACGGGTACTGACTTACTACAAATACCTTAATGAAGCCCGACAGAAAGAAATCACTCAGTTTAAGGCGAGCGTCACTGAGCTGGAGCAGGTTAATACCCAGTTGCAAGTCAAGGCTCAGGAATTAAGCGCGTTGCTGAGCGATCAGGAGCGTCAGCAAAATGAACTGGTTGCTCGTCAACAGGATCGCCAGCAAACATTGGTAAAGCTGCGTAGTAAAATTGCCAGCGAAGAAGGCCGGATTGCGCAATTAAGGGAAGCCGAGCAAGCATTGGTAGAAGCCTTCGAACGTGCTCAGCGGGCCAGCCAGGTGTCGCAGGAGTTAACCGGCTTATCCGGCGATAAAGGAAAGTTACTAAAACCTGCCAGCGGTACACTTCGGCGTTTATTTGGTAAGCGTCGTCAGGGCCAGGTGCGGTGGAAAGGGATCATGATAGATGGCCGTGAAGGCAGTGCGGTAAAAGCCATCGCTCATGGCCGCGTAATCTATTCTGACTGGCTGAGAGGCTTCGGTCTGGTGACTATTATCGAACATGGTGATGGTTATATGTCGGTTTACGGACACAATCAGGCACTGCTTCGCTCGGCCGGTGATGCGGTGGCTAAAGGCGAGACCGTGGCATTACTGGGTCAGAGTGGCGGTCAGTCGTCACCGAATTTATATTTTGAGATACGCCATAAGGGCAAAGCACTTAACCCGTTACAGTGGCTGGATATTTAGCCTTTTCGTATCGCCTCAGCCAGACCGGTATGGATACCGATAAGGTGGTTGATATTGGTAATTGTGAACCCGGCTGGTATGCTAGCCGCCATAACAATTACAAATAATCAGGGTTAAGTGCGCTCTTGAAACAGCTCGGTATTTATTGCGTTATTGTGTGGGGGATGCTGGTTAGCCAGACACCCACGGCTGCCAGCCTTACAACCGCGCATCAGCCACCCCAGGCACCTGCAGAACTTTATATCATTATTGATGATATGGGCTATCGTGCCACCGACGAACGGGCATTTGCATTGCCTGAATCAGTGACTTTTTCCATTTTGCCTCATACACCGCAGGGCCAGGCCTTTGCCGAACGGGCCCATGCCCAGTCCCGTGATGTAATGCTGCATCTGCCAATGGAAGCGCAATCCAACAAACCGCTGGGACCCGGGGCCATCACCTCTTCGATGTATGCCAACGAGATTACCGCGACCTTCGAGGCTGCTCTTGCCTCAGTACCTTATGCGATTGGGGTTAACAATCACATGGGCAGTGTGCTCACTGCCTCGGGCCAGGCACTACAACCGCTGATGAACGTGATTAAACATACCGGGTTGTTTTTTGTTGATAGTCGCACTACCCGCTTCACTGTGGCACAGCAGGTGGCCCGTGAAAAGCAGATCCCCAATGCCAGACGTCACGTTTTTTTGGATCATGAACAAACCGAAGCCTTTATGA
Source organism: Alteromonadaceae bacterium (assembly GCA_002691625.1). Classification (GTDB taxonomy): domain Bacteria; phylum Pseudomonadota; class Gammaproteobacteria; order Enterobacterales; family Alteromonadaceae; genus Alteromonas. The sequence goes on along the minus strand of NZIK01000071.1, from coordinate 98,587 downwards.
ATGAACAGTGGCAGCGGGCGATGGCGCTAACCCGTAAGCACTCAAAAGTGATTATTATTGCTCATCCCCACCCGGGTACTATCGAGTTTCTGCAGAACAAACTGGCTGATCTTCCGGCACAACACTACGCGCTGAAATCGATGCACGACTATTTTGATAAACCAGTTGTGCCACAACGCGAGTACGCCAACAGCGCTCAGGCAAGTGCTGCTGCGCCTAACTAAGCAATCCCCGCCGGAAAGGTTTTAAGCTAATAACCCATGTCATTCGTCGTTTTTTGCCGCTATTTGCATGAAGATCGTTGATGGGATCTTGAAAAAACTCAGGGATGTTATATTATAACATCAGCTGAAGGTAAGGTAGTTATGCAATCACCCATCGACAATCCAACATTTTTAGACCGGCTTGGGATCTGGATCTCGAGCCTGTGTGCTTTGCATTGTCTGGCGATCCCGCTGCTGCCATTGCTGGCTTCCAGTATGTTTGGCCAAACCTGGTTTGAACGGACCATTTTAAGCTTGTCTATTCTTATCGGTAGCGTCGCCCTTATCAGCGGTGCCGTGCGGTACCATGGTAAATACTATCCGCTGCTGCTATTGCTAAGTGGAGGAGTGATTTACTGGTTTAAAGACATGTTTGGTGAGTCCGGCGAGCCCTTTACCATTGCCTTTGGTGCCGGCCTGATTATTCTGGGCCACTGGCTTAATTTACGCTTATGCCGTAAATGCCGTTGTTGTAAAGGTAAAGTGGTTTCTCAGCATCTGGCCAGTAATCACCGCTAAGGTTCTTCCCCGGGGCTAAGCACCTGTCGGGCTAAGTCCGGCACGTTGGTAAAAATCCCATCCACGCCCCAGGCTTTCAGCATCAGCATATCTTCCGGATAATCCACGGTATACACCAGTACTTTTAAACCTGCCTGGCGGGCTTCTCTCACATAAAATTCATCCACTACATCCAAGGCCATATGTAGCGAAAAAGCATCCAGATCGTGGGCGAAACCCAGACCATTTTCGGGGTAGGTAGCAGTAAGCGCACCAATGTTTACCTGCGGCCAGGCGGCTTTGATCTGGCGGATCCAACGGTGATTAAATGAAGAGATAATCAGATTTTCAGCCGGGAAACCGCTCTGAGTCAGGCCCTGATGAATTTTTTCCAGCCAGCTATCCACATTACTCAGGTGTTTAATTTCCACATTNAGCACGGCNTCTGCGGGCAGAATTTCGAANACCTCTGCCAGATAGGGGATNACNTCACCATTACCGGCATCCAGNCTACGNAGNTATGAAAGCGGATGGCTGGTNACNATNCCCTTGCCGTTNGTNGTGCGGTTTAACCAGCGGTCNTGAATAATNACAATTTCATCTTCGACCTGATAAACATCGAGTTCGATNCCCGTTGCNTGTTGNGTCATGGCCAGTGAAAACGCGGCCAGNGTATTTTCAGGTGCTGCTGCGCTGGCGCCGCGNTGACCTAAGATCCACATAACGATTACTCATTGGTGGCAGATGCTGATTTATGGGTGTTTACTGTTTCATANATTGACGCNGAGGTCACTAAAATTCCGCCNANCAGNGTNTGCCANCCCGGCGACTCNTTAAGNAGGATAATGGCAAAAATCACCCCATAAAAAGGCTGCATACAGGCGATNANTGAAAAGGTTTTGGCACGCAGNTGGGCCAGGCTATTCGCCACGAGCGCATGAGGCAGCGCCGTAAANGCCGTACCCAGTNCCAGNAGCAACAACCATACGCTGGTNTCCTGNTGGGTNNTTGNCANGTCACTGAACGGTAGCAGGCATAANACAATAATCAGCGTTTGCCAGGCCATGGAACGGGCACCGCTATAGTGAGAAAAGTACTTNCNTAAGGANAGGTTNCGNACTGCNTANAGGACNGCNGANATNANACCNAGNCCNACNCCAAGCGTTACNTCNTTATCCAACGATATNTCAGGCACAATTAACACGATACCGATAACNACCACCAGTGCGCTGAGCATGTCNTGCCAGGCCAGTCGGGTTTTCTCAAACAGCGGNTCNAGTAATACGGTAATCACNGGAAAAGTGAACATGGCAATCATCCCNACCGAGACACCAGCGTACTGCATGGANGCAAAATAGGTGGCCCAGTGNGCNGCCATCAGCACNCCAAGCCCAANGGCAATAAANTAATCGAGGCGGCGTTCAAGACGCAGATGCTCTCTGCCAGCCCTGACGAATAAGCACAAGGCNAGACAGGCAAACAGACTTCGCCCCAACGTNATGTCGATGGCGTTTAGCGGGATGATCTTGGAAAAGAGCCCGGTACCNCCTAAAAGCACNACCGCAAGGTGAAGGGTAACAAGGCTCTTTTTAACGGGATCCATTAATCAGCGGCAGGGGCTGTTTTGGTCGCAAAAGGCTGGCCTANNCGGGTAACCTGNTCAAGGGCCAGATCGGCAAAGTCGACCTTNTCNGGCTCAAAACACACCACAATNGTTGAGCCCAGCTTAAACTGACCAAGCTCTTCACCTTTNGCCANNTNAANNCCTTCGTCGCCTTCGTANCGCCAGTGAGTNACATGNTTACCGGCTGGCGGGGTNACGGTGCCGGCCCANACNGTATCGATACTGGCAACAATNGTTGCACCCACCAGTACAATGGCCATTTTGCCNACNGGNGTATCATAAATGGTGACTACCCGCTCGTTGCGGGCAAACAANCCNGGTACATTTTCNGCNGTTAGCGGATTCACNGAAAACAGTTCGCCGGGCACATACACCATGTCGGTAAGCTTGCCNTCNATNGGCATATGGATACGGTGGTAGTCCTTNGGNGACAGATAGATGGTGGCAAACTTACCNCCTTTAAATGGCTGNGCCAGATCCGGGTTGCCACCCAGTAAAGCCGATAAGGTAAACTTGTGGCCTTTTGCCTGAATAAGATCTTCGCCAACAATATCACCAAACTGGCTGACGGTGCCGTCTACAGAGTGACACAGCACGTCGTCATTCTCCTCAATAGGACGTACACCGGGCTTTAACGGGCGGGTAAAGAAAGCATTAAANGTACGNTAGTCNTCTGGCTGNGAGTACATTGCCTCGTCCATATTGACCTTAAACTGTTTAATAAACAGCTTGATTAGCCAGGTAGTCAGGGCGCCTGCTTCGGCGGCGGCCAGCTTACCCACTAACCGGGAGATAAGGTGTTTAGGCAGTACATACTGCAGGTTGACTTTAAACCAATTCAACAAAGTGAATGCTCCTAATTACATGTTGTCTGGCACAGCCTGAGGGCTATTTGCGCCTAATGGTGCCTATTGTAGCCGATTTTGCGGGGAAACATACCAACATAAGGTTATGGTTCATCAGGGTTTGATATAAGACGGTTCGCATATGCCGGGCGCTGCTCGGCCATGGCGGCGATGATCCGATGGTAGTTATCATAGCGCTGCTGATTTATTTTACCCTCTTCCACGGCCTGACGAATGATACAGCCCGGATCGTTGAGGTGTTTACAGTCGCGAAACTTACAGCCGCCCAGGTAATCTCTGAATTCTATAAAGCCCCAGGTAATGCGTTCCTGAGGCAGGTGCCATAAGGCAAATTCACGCACTCCGGGCGAGTCAATCAGCTCCCCGCCAGAAGGAATAGGTAATAATTTTGCGGCGGTCGTGGTGTGTGTGCCTAAACCTGAGTTTTCGGAAATTTCACCCACTAATTCGTCGGCATCGGGCAGTACCTGATTGATGATACTCGATTTACCCACCCCGGACTGACCCACAAACACGCTGGTTTTATCGCGTAAGCGTTCATGCAGCTCAGCAATGCCTTCGCCACTTTTACAACTGGTAAGCAATAACTCGTAGCCAAGCTCCTGGTAGATGGCCAGCGAGGCACTCACGGTTTCACGTTCTTCGTCACTTAACAGCTCGACTTTATTAAGCACCAGTAAGGGCTTGATGTCGGTGTCTTCACAGGCCACCAGATAGCGGTCGATAATGTTCAGCGATAATTCCGGCTTTACTGATGACACCACGATAATCTGGTCGATATTAGCAGCAATGGGTTTAACGCCATCATAAAAATCCGGGCGGGTCAGCACGGTGCGCCGATCCTGTACAATTTCAATAACCCCGCCTATATTTTCGTCGGGGACTTCAGAACGGGCAAACAGCACCTCATCGCCGCACACTACCGACTCGATGGTGCGACGAATATGGCAACGAACCACGTTGCCTTCGGTGTCCTGAACATTGGCTTGTTTACCAAAACGACCAATTACCCGGCCAGCCAGCAAAGAGGATAAATCAGGTGATGATTGCTGTTTGCGAGACAGGCGTTTCTGGCGGTTTGCCGCGACCTGTCGCTTTTGTCGATGGGATAATTTGGGTTTCTTAGCCACGCCGTTCTCGAAGTTTGCGTTTTAGGCTGTGCATGATACCTTTTGTGCACTTTATGTGTCACCTCTTGAGAGAAAATAGGCAAGGTTAATGGCAAAAAACAATGACAACCTGGTGTGGATCGATATGGAAATGACCGGTCTGGACCCTGAAACCTGTAAAGTACTGGAAATTGCCACTATTGTGACGGACCCCCAGCTAAACGTTATTGCCGAAGGGCCGGTGATTGCCGTGCACCAGAGCGATGCAATTCTTGATGACATGGACGAGTGGTGTACCCGGGTACACGGCGAGAGTGGCCTTACTCAGCGTTGTCGTGACAGTGAGTTTGATGAAGATGCCGCGGCGAAGCAAACCATTGCCTTTTTAGCCCAATACGTCGATGCCGGCAAATCGCCTTTGTGTGGCAACACTATAGGTCAGGATCGACGCTTTATGGTGAAATACATGCCTGAGCTGGAAGCGTATTTCCATTATCGTAATGTGGATGTCAGTACCATTAAAGAGTTGGTTCGTCGCTGGAAGCCGGAGGCGCTCGATGGATTTACCAAGCAGGGCACTCACCAGGCACTGGATGATATTCGTGAATCTATTGCTGAAATGCAGTTCTATCGCGAGAAAGTGTTTAGTATTTAAGCATTCAGACAAAAAAACGCAAAAAAATGAAAATAGGTGTTGCACTGACAAAATAATTTTGTAAAATGCGCACCACTTCAAACGAAGTGCCACTCTTAAGCGGGAATAGCTCAGTTGGTAGAGCACAACCTTGCCAAGGTTGGGGTCGCGAGTTCGAATCTCGTTTCCCGCTCCAATTTCTCATCCAGAGAAGTTTTTAAATCAAAAAGTAATTCAAAGCGACCCCAAGGGGCCAGCGACAACCTGGTTGCCAGTTGAATCTCGTTTCCCGCTCCAATTTCTCATTCAGAGAAGTTTTCAAATAAAAACATAGTTCTTCCATTGAGCACTTAGCGGCCACCGACCCGTGGTTTATTTTTCGTATTTGCTGTTCAATGTCACAACTATCGAAGTTATTGCAGCAATAAACAAAGCCTCAACAAAACAACCATGTTAGCTGCTCCTGAAGTTAATCGGCAGCCATCAATATATGCCAACGTGGGACGTTTTACATATTTATTCACATAATTATGCATGTTTTATGTGCGACTTTTCTAATGGTGCCCCGAAATGGTGAATGCCAGCCAATTTTGCGCCAGAAAACCTATTTTTTGCACTTAAATGGGCGGCCAGTCCGGCCGTTAAAGCGATGTAATGCATTTTTCTTGAACAGTAATGCATAACTATGCGGTTTATTTGTACAAAACCACTTAATAATTAGGCTAAGTCAATAAAAACGGGCACAAAAGCTGCTGTAGTGCACGGAGTTAACAACAGTTCTTGATTTATCGCCGTTGAGGAGCACACATGAATAAACCAGGTAATCGATTTGCCTACTCTGTCGTTGCCAGTGCAGTTATGACTGCCTGCATGGTACCCGCTGTAATGGCTCAGGAGCCGGATGGTGCAAAAGAGATAGAAAAAATTGAAGTAACGGCAACCCGTCGTACCGGTTCATTACAGGAAGTTCCACTAAATATATCAGCGATTACCGCTGATATCATGGAAGACCAGAATTTAGAAGATTTAGAAGATTTGGCCCGTTGGGTGCCAGGTCTGACTATTACCAACCAGGGTGGTCGAACCGACTCACCCATTATTGTCCGAGGATTAAATACTAACTCTTCGGGCCCGTCTTCTGACGGTGGTACGGTTGCCACCTATTTTGGTGATGTGCCGCTGTTTTTGAACATGCGCTTAATCGACGTAAACCGGGTTGAGGTACTGATTGGCCCACAGGGAACGCTGTACGGTGCCGGTACTCTTGGTGGTGCAATCCGTTATCTGCCCAATGAAGTTGAGATGGATCTGACCACCGGTCGTGTAAAAGGGGATGTGTTCAGCGTTGCCGAAAGTGATTCCATGGGCGGCGAAGCGAGCTTCGTGTTTAACACGCCGCTGATAGACGACACGCTGGCTATTCGCGCCGCAGTAAACTATTTCAACGATCCGGGCTACCTGGATTACAACTATGTAGTTCGTGAAAGCGGAGTATCGCTGCCGGATCCTGACTGGACGGATCCAACCGCCGTGGCAGAAAACCTTAAACAGGTTAAGGATGCCAACGGCGAAAAGACCCTGACTGGCCGTGTTGCCCTGCGCTGGACTCCGAATGACTGGTTCGACGGAACCGTCTCTTACTTCTACCAGAAGCGTGAGGTAGAGGGCCGTTCAATTACTCAGTACGGTGCTCTGGACCCGGCTAACGGTTTAAACGACGTGCTCGGTCCGTACGATTCTGCTTACCGTTACGAAGAACCTCGAGAGCAGGAAGACGACCTGCTGAGCCTAGAATTAAAAGCCGACTTAGGCTTTGCGGAACTGGTATCCGCAACTGGTTGGTCTGGTTCAGAAGACATTGGTAATCGTGCCAGACTGATCTGCTAATTCGTCTGGCCTATTCCTATGAAGAGTTTCCGGCTTTCAGTGCATTCACTGAAGAAGTGGGCGATATCGACCGCTTTACCCAGGAAATTCGTTTAGTGTCTGAGCCCAGTGGCCCGTTATCCTGGATTGTAGGTGGGTTTTACTACGACACAGAAAGCTTTGGCTATAGTAAGGAATTTACTCCCGGCTTCGACCTATATGCACTAGACGTTTGGGGGGTAGGCGGCAATCCTCGACCTGACTCATTAGAATATTACTCGGTGGATTATACCGATGTTAAAGAGCAGGCGCTGTTTGGTGAGGTAAGTTATGAAGTTACCGATAAGCTCACAGTAACGGCTGGTTTACGGGCGTACGAGTATGAGGTAAATTCGCGTTCAGCCGTCGACTTACCGCTGTTTGAAACGGTGTTCTTAGGCCGTGATCCCGACTCCATCGTGCTCGATTTTGGTGAAGAGGGTGCCGACGATTCAGGTACCCTGTTTAAATTTAATGCCAGTTATCAGGTTACTGATGATGTATTAGCTTACGCAACAGTGAGTGAAGGTTTCCGTATCGGTGGAGCCAACGGTGTGGCTGCGTGTCCTCCGGACATCGATGAAATTCAAAACCAGATTATCTGTGCATTGCCAGACGAGCAGGTCTATACCGCCGATACCACCACCAACTATGAATTAGGCCTGAAAACCACGTTCTTTAAAAACAAACTGCACTTTAATGCGGCAGTGTTTAATGTTGACTGGGAAGACGCGCAGGTAGGCGGTGCAACGGTTAATGGACAGCAGCCCATTACCACCAACGCTGAAGGCGCAAACTCACGCGGTGTCGAATTGTTTACCCGCGCAGTACTGACTGATGAACTGACCATGTATGCGACTTACTCCTACACCAAGGCAGAATTAACGGCCGACGCGCCATTCCTGTTTAACGTGTACGACGAGTTTGACGAAGATGGTAACCCAACCAATCTGGATGAGCTGTTTGACGGTAAAGATGGCGATCGCCTGCCAGGCTCCCCTGAACAACAGTTCTCTCTTGGCCTGACCTACACTCAGGAAGTGTTTGGCGACAAGATGCTTGATATAAACTACGGTATTACCGCGCAAAGCGATATTATTACTACCGTTGGTCAACGTCGCAGTGGTGAAAGCCTGGCCGGTTATGCGGTTAGCAACCTGACTGCCAAAATCTCTGATTTTGACTGGAGTGTCACTTTCTATGTTGATAACCTGTTCGACAAATACGCCTTTGTATCGACTCGTGCCCATCAGGGGTATCAGGGGGTCGGTAATATAGCGATAAACCGCACCGATTTACAACGTGGTTACGGTCACTTCCTGCTGCGTCCGCGCACCGTTGGTGTAACGTTCAGTTATCAGTTTGAAATGTAAAACTGCATAACAACGGGCTTGCAGAGCAAGCCTGGCAAATCACTACTTAAAAGGCACCGCAAGGTGCCTTTTTGTTGGAACAACAACCTATGCAAAACAAGCAACAGTTTATTCAGCAGGCACTGAGTGCGATTAATCAACGTGATTATGTCGCTGCGCACAGCGCCTGTGTGACATTGATTAAACACTACGGCGATGATGCCGAGGCCTATTTTCTACTCGGCATAGTGCATATTGAGATCCTGCAAATCCATAAGGCAGTGCGCCTGTTAAATAAATCCGCTCAATTGTCGGCTGAACCCCAAACTTATGCGTACCTCACCAAGTGTTATGCCTTGCTTGGCAATATGCCCGCTGCGGTCGACGCGGCCTCACGGTGTCCGGTATCCAGTCTGGATAAACCGCTGGCGCTGGATACGGTAGGTGTGTCTCTAAGCCGGGTGGGCTTGCATGAAGAAGCGTTGAGGTATTTTAAAGCGGCGCTGGCTAAGGCGCCGGATAACGCCAGTTTTCATTATAACTTTGCGGTATCGGCCAAATTTGCCGGGCAGTTTGATACAGCGCGGCAAGCCTTTGAACAAGCAATTGCGCTAAAGCCTGACTATTACCAGGCGCACTATGCGCTTTCTGATCTCGGCGGCATTAGTGAAACCAATAATCATATTGAAAGACTATCTGTTCTTCATGCAAAAACCACTGATACCGATGGTAAATTGCATTTAAGTCATGCACTGGCAAAAGAGTACGAAGCTTTTAAACAGTATGATAAAGCCTTCAATGTTCTCAGTGAGGCAAAGCAGGCTAAAAGGCGCCAGTTTACAGCGGTTGAACAACACTATGACGCTATCTTTAACTGGTTGCAGGCACAGCAGCCGGCTGTTAGCTCTGCCAATCAGGGCGATCCGTCATCGCAGCCGATCTTTGTGCTTGGCATGCCGCGCTCGGGTACTACCCTGGTGGAGCGCATTATTACCAGTCATAGTCAGGTCGCCTCGGGGGGGGAACTTCAGGATTTCGGGTTAGCTGTAAAAGAACTGGCGAAAACGCCTTCTAATCAGGTGCTCGATTTACCCACCTTACAAGCCGCCGCGCAGCTCTCATTTGCCGAACTGGGTAGCCGGTATCTTGAAAGAACGTCATTTCTGCTGAACAATAAAAAATACCTGGTCGATAAACTGCCGTTCAATTTTTTCTATGTGGGGTTAATTCGCCGGGCCCTGCCTAATGCAAAAATCGTGTGTTTGTTAAGGGATCCCATGGATACCTGTATTGGTAACTTCCGGCAGTTGTTCTCATTAAACAGCCCTTATTTTGCTTATTCCTATGATCTTGAATCTACAGGGCGTTTTTATAAGAACTTTTATTCTTTAGTGCATCATTGGCAAAATCTTTTCCCACACAACGTGCGGCTACAATCCTATGAGGAACTGGTTACCCGCCCGGCTGAAGAAATCCCGGCACTGATTGATTTTTGTGGTCTCAATTGGGAGACTGCCTGTCTGCAGGTGGAAAAAAATAAGACACCGGTTTCAACTGCCAGTAAAGTACAGGTGCGAGAAGCAATCAACACACGCTCCATTGGCCGCTGGCGGCAGTATGCTGCGCATACCGCAAAGCTAGAGGCATTGTTGGCAGACCTAAAGCCAAATTAACAGACTGCCGCTAGCTCTTGATTTGTGCGCTAAGAAAACGTAGGCTCTTCTGGTCTAACCAGTTGAGCCGTTTTTATGTCGAGTAATCCCTTAAGGCGCTATGCCGAAAAAGTAAATAAATATCCAGCCTGGCTGAGCAGCCGTCTGCTAACCTGGATGTTCCGCTATAAAGTGAAGCTGGCGGGTACTGCACGGGTGGATATTGTGTCTACCGACTTTTCTACCGTCACTTTCAGGCAACCAAACTATAAAAAAGTGCAGAATCACATTGGCAGTGTTCATGCTGCGGCAATGGCGTTGCTGGCAGAATCGGCTACGGGTTTTATTGTTGGTTTAAACCTGCCGGGAGATAAATTGCCGCTGATCAAATCGATGAATCTACAATACGTAAAGCGGGCGACAGGCGATATGACCGCAGTGGCCTCGCTCAGTGACGAGCAGATTCAGATGATGCAACAACAGGAAAAAGGCGAGGTGTTGGTTAAGGTCATCGTCACCGATGCCAACAATATTGAACCTGTGGTGTGTGAAATGCTATGGGCCTGGGTGCCAAAGCATAAAAAGTAAGTCAACACAGGCGGATGCGCCTGCATTCGCCTTAATCCCTTTTTATTGCCTTCCGCTTTGAGCAATTATGCTGAGATGGCGATCTTTTTATATCCCAATATTCACTCGCCAACTCAGATGTTTACAAGGCTTTATCTGCTTAAATAATACTCCCATGGTTTTGTTTACGATAAAAAGCTTGTCTTTGTGTAACCTTTGGGTATCATTGGTACCTGTGGGTTACATATGGTTATTAAAGGTATCATATGTAACGTTAAGGTAATTTGTGAAGGATTATTTAAAATGGAAATTAATGAAACCAGAAGCAAAATTAATGAGACCAGAAAAAAGATTAATGCCAGATTAGGCGTTGTAACACCTGAAATAGAGCAGCAGTATTTAGCCTATACCGGCAAAATTAGTGTTGCGGCAGCAGTACTTTTGCTGATGAGCGTGGCACAGGAGTTCCTTGGGGATAAAGGTAGTGTGATGTATTGGGTGCTGGGATGTACCATGCTGTCAGGTGTCATTCTGGTGCTATTGTTATCAATAAAATCTATAAAATTCTACAGGTATACAAACCGACTGGGATTTTGGTCGCTGAAATTTCAGGATGAGTATGCGGATTATGTCAGTGCGTCTAGTTTACGGATCACCTGCCATATTATGATGTTCGGCGGATTTCAGCTGGCTATATTGGGAGATAGTCAGTGGTTTCTTGAATTTTTAATGCCCGTTGGCCTTACGGATGCATTGTTAGCTTTATTAGGTGTAGCAATGCTTACCCATGGCGTGCTGATTTTATGGAAATTACGCGAGGAAGACGCTGGTGAATGAAGAACTGGATAATCATATCCATAAACTTCGCCAGCAGCACAAGCTTTCTCAACAGGAACTGGCTGATGCGATCGGCGTGTCGAGAAAAACCATTAGCACAGTAGAAACCGGCCGGTTTACGCCCTCTGTGGTGATCGCTTTAAAAATAGCGGCCCATTTCAACGTCCCCGTTGAGCAGGTGTTTGCTTTAAAATAGTCTCTTTAGACTTTAAAATCTTAAACGGCGGAAAGCGACGGGAAGGTAACACGCACAGTCAGCCCTCGCTCCTCGCGGTTATGCAAGGCAATCTGGCCATGATGCGCTTCTGCAATCTCCCTGCATAAGGCCAGCCCCAGTCCGCTTCCCGAGCTTTTTGTGGAATAAAATGGGATCAGCGCCTGCGACAGCACGGTATCAGACATGCCCTGGCCAAGGTCGCTCACTTCAATAACGGTACGTTGTTTATTGAGGTTAATACTCAGCGTTATATCTTCGCCATGGGAGTCTGATTCATGGGCGTTTTTCAGCAGGTTGATTAGCAGTTGCTCCAGCTGAATGATATCGGCATAGAGTTCGCCTTCACCTTTTTCCTGATAATGAAACGGCCATTGCTGTTGCAACTTAGAGATAAAGGCGACCCGGTTTATCCTTTCTGGTTTAGGCTCGGGCAGTTTGGCAAATTTACCGTATCCCTGCACAAAGTCACTTAAATGCTCCACCCGTTCGGCGATGGTCGAAAAGACCCGGGTAAGCCGGGGCTCATTAAGGTTCTCACTCAACAAGCGCCCACTGTGCAGCATGGAAGACACCGGTCCGATGGAGTTATTCAGTTCGTGGCTGATAATGCGGATCACCTTTTTCCAGACGGCCACTTCCTGTCGACTCAGTTCACGGGTCATTTGTTTAAGAATAAACAGTATGTGATGCTGATTGTTCAATACAAAACGGCCTATGGATAAATGCCAGGTTTCGTTCTCGCCGGTTGAGCATGGCAAGGTAAATAGCCCTTCTCTGGCTTCCCTGAGAGCGGTGGCCGCCGGCGCTGAGACGTTGTTTAGCAAGGCTGATAACGGGAAGCCTTCCAGCCGGTCGCTGGCATCAAAGAAGTCTCTGGCCGCATAGTTACTGAACACTACCTGCTGGTGGTCGTTGAGTAACAGCAGTATTTCAGGGGAGTTCTGTAACACCTTATCGAGCATCAGCTCGCGCTGATGTAACCAACGCTTTTCCTGCCGCAGCTTTTCTGCCGACTCGTTATACAATAAGCATAAATCGCCCAGCGGATCCTTATCGCGATAAACAAGCTGATTTGAGAATTCGCCGTCTTTAAAATTAAGCAGGCCTACTTTTAACGATTCCAGTGAGGTGGAAAGTCTGGTGAGCCCCTTTTTCAATATCAGCAGGCAAACAATGAGAGTGGCAGTAAATAACGCTAGTTTATAGCTGACGTCCCAGTCGAGCAGCCACATCAAAGGTATAAAGGCGATGACAACGGTAAATACGGTGACCGCATAAACCATAAAAAAGGGTGGTAATGGACTTCTCAATATTCAATCCCGAACTTTTTGAGCCGGCGATACAGCGATTGCCTGCTCATACCAAATTCTTTAGCAACCCGGGCAATCACCCCCTCGTGTTTTTCGATTGCAAATTCCAGTGCCTGGCGGGACGGCTCTGCGGTGTTAGGTGTTGTATTGGTTACCGTGGTTGAGCCGGTCAGGGCAAAATCAGCCAGACTAATTTCTCCATCCGGTTTAAGCACCGCCACGCGCTTGCAGGCATTTTCGAGTTCGCGGACATTACCGGGCCAGGGATAGTCGGCCAGGGCCTTTTGCACATCAAGGCCAATCTCGCGACCGGGCAGGAAGTGCTGAATTAACGGCATTACGTCATCCGGGCGTTCACTCAGTGGCGGTAGCCTCAGCTCAATGGCATTGAGCCGGTAATATAAATCCTCACGGAATCGGCCTTGCCGGATATCTGTAGTGAGATCGGCGTTAGTTGCAGAGACTACCCGTACATTCACCCGCCGGGTTTGCACCGATCCCAGTCGTTCAAATTCACCGGTTTGCAGTACTCGCAGTAATTTCATCTGGCCGGCGGGCGAGAGGTTACCTATTTCATCGAGAAATAAGGTGCCCCCATCAGCGGCTTCAAAGCGGCCGATCCGCACTTTTTGTGCACCCGTGTAGGCACCGGGTTCGGCACCAAACAATTCGGCTTCCATTAAATCCGGTGGTAATGCGCCGGCATTGATACTGATAAAAGGTTTGTCTTTTAGAGGAGAGCAAGCCTGTATGAGCTGGGCAATTTTCTCCTTGCCGCTGCCATTAGGCCCGGTAATCAGTACGCTGATGTCGGATTTAGCAACCTGAATCGCCATGTCAGTGAGGCGCTGCATCGCTGCGCTCTGATACACCAACCCAACCCGGGCGGCAGCTTCCCTTGCATCCAGAAAAGCACTTTGTTGCTTTGCCAGCTGGGCGCTCTGGGAGCGGGTTTTGCCCAGCTCAATCAGGTTGGCCACGGTATTCACTAGCTTTTGATCGTCCCAGGGCTTGGCAATATAATCTGCCGCGCCGGCTTTCACCAGTTCCACAGCTTGCTCAAGCTCGGTCCAGGCGGTGATCAGGATCACCGGTAAATGAGGGTTGAGTTCGCGCAAGTCGTTAAATAACTGCTTGCCTTCCTCGCCGGAGGTAGTGTCGGCACTGAAATTCATATCCTGTATAACCAGCGAAATGGCCTGATAATTCACAATTTGCCGCGCTGCCATCGGATTAGTCGCCGTCACCACGGTGTAACCATGAATTTCCAGTAACAGCGACAATGCGTCAAGCACTGCCGGGTTATCATCAACTAGTAGAATTTTATCCATCATTTTCAGTGCTTAATCAGCCTGTTATGGGTTATGTGCCGACACATTGAGACCTTACCGCTAAATACTGCGGGTCGCAACGCTCGGCGAGATTTGGGCTGCGCGCCGGGCCGGAAATATTACCGCTACCAGCGTCATCACCAGTACCATTATTGCTGTACCTGCAACATATTGAAATTCCAGTGCCGGCAGTGAGAAGCGTTGTAATAACTGCTGCCCCATTAACACTGCGGCAGTGCAGCCAATAATCAGCCCGCCGCTACATATCAGGGTATTTTCAACCAGGAAGTAGCGAATAATATCTGATTTGCGGGCACCCAGCGCACGGCGCGTACCAATCTGACGGGTTCGCTTACTGATATTAAACAGCGTAAGACCAAATATGCCCAATGCGGTAATTGCCACCAGTACAACTATAAGTACCATCAGCATCCGCAGCATCAACGTATCCGAGGCGTTGTACTGGCGCTTATTTTCGTCCAGCGTGATGACATTGGTAAATACCCGTTTGTCGTAGGCCGCTAGTAATTTATCTTCCACCGTCTGCATCACGGCAGCACGCTGACCAGGTTCGGTACGCACAATAATATGCTGATAGGTTTCGGCTTTAATGTAGGGGAAAATCACTACGTTATCGGGCCTATCGTCTTTCAGCCACGGGCCTTTCATCTTGTCGACGATACCGATAATTTTGAATGGCTTGTCACCCATATACATGAGTTTACCCAGGCCGTCGCCATCAGGGTAAGCTTCCTGAACAAAGGTCGAAGAGACAATGGCTACGTTAGGCACTTTGCCCGGATCCTGAGTCACGATAACTTCGTCAGGGGCAAAATTTCGGCCTTCCTTAAGCTTAACACCCAGGGTGTTGAGCATGTGATCGTCGGCAAACAGGTAACCGGCTCGAACGTTACGGCCCGGCTCTGGCGCTGGTTTCAGACCCATACCTGAGGCGCTGCCGGAGCCGCTGAGCGGCACTGCATTACTGAGCGCAGCATCCACCACGCCAGGCAGGTTACGCAGTATGGCTTCGTCTTCCTCAAACTGCTGAGACAAATCCCGATCCTTGCCGTAGGTCATTACGGTTATAGAGAAGATATCCTGCTCCGGATAACCGGTTTCCTGCTGCAGGTACGTCATCCGATCCTGAATGATAAAGGCCGCATTACTAACAATTGCTGTGGTAATGGCGATTTGAATCAGCAGTAGAATCGCTCCCACTTTAGAGCGGCGTAGTGCGTTGATAATGGGTTTAATTTCTAACATCGTGCAGCTCCTATTGGGTTTTAAGGTAAGTGGCAGGTGTGGTGCGGCAAACCAGCCAGGCCGGATAAAGGCCTGCAATCACACAGGCAGAGATGGCTATCACCGGTGCCGACAGCAGCATGGTCAGGTCCATGGTGGCAAGCGGTGAGTAGTACTCCTGAGTAAGGCGTACGCCCCATAAGCCCAATTGAGCGATACCGATCCCCATCAGGCCGCCTATCAGGCCTAACATGGATACTTCAATAATGTGTTGCAAAAAGACCTGACGCTTGCTGGCCCCCAATGCCCGGCGCACACCCACTTCCGGCGCCCGGCGCATAAACTTGGCCAGTAACAGGCCCAGAATATTGGCCAGACACACCGCCAGAAACATAAAGCTCAATGCCACCAGTACCTCATTGTCTTCAGACACCACATTACGGTAATCGAGCCAGGCATTCACATCGCGCAGTCCGTATTCGAGCTGTTCGCGGTTAAAACGGCCAAACTTTTGCTGTTCCGCCATGTAGCTCATCAGGTAATCGCCGTACTGACTTACTGCAGCCTCATCCTCAAGCTGCACCCAGAACTGCAGCCAGAAGATTTCAGACTGGCGTTTATCCTTCATAGAACGGATATTCTGGAACTTCCAGCCGTTGCTGTTCCCCCAGGTATTAATGTCCATGGCTGCAATCAGGCTAAAAGGAATATAAATGCTTTCCTGACTGTTAAAGGCGCCGTTATTCACATCATAAAACTTCATATGCGTTTCCCAGGGGGCAATGACACCGACGATCCGAAAGCTGGTATCGTCGAGATAGATTTGCCTGCCCACGGAATTCTCGCCGCCAAACAGCTTTTGGTTAAGTTCTTCACTGATCACCGCGACCGGACTGGCTGCATCAGCCTGTTCCTGCGTCCAGGCGGAGCCGTAAATGAACGACAAATCAAACAGTGTAAAGAAGTCACTGTGAGTGACCCGGGTATTCTGAATAAACGGGCGAATTTCAGAGTTGTCCAGGTGCACCGTAAAGCCGGTGCGCAGCATCGCTGCTTTATACTGCGGAAAAGGGGCTTCAGCCAGGTTTTTGGCATCCTGATAGGTTAACTGATACGGCAGGTTATCCTCAGACCAGGTATCTTCGCCGTCATCCATGGTTTGTAATTGAGGATGAAATAAACGGCTGCTTTTGTGCTCAATAGGATCCATCGACATCATGTGATAAACCGACAAACTGGTCATGGTAATGCCAATGCCGAGCGCAATAGCCAGCACCATCAAAAAGCTTACCAGCGGGGTACGGCGCAGGCTGCGCCAGCCTAAATCTATATAGTGCAGGAACATATCAGCCTCCTACCACCTGACGATCCGTCTGGCCGGTAACGCCCTGATACAGGGTTAAGTCGGCCACCTGGCCGTCAACAATCTGAATATTGCGGGGCGCCCGGCGGGCCAGTTCAGGGTCGTGCGTAACCATCACAATGGTGGCTCCATCGCGGTTAATTTGTTCCAGCAGTTCCATGACCTGGCGGGCCATCAGGCTGTCGAGGTTACCGGTTGGCTCATCGGCCAGTAAGAAACGGGGCTCACCGGCCAGGGCGCGGGCGATGGCCACACGTTGCTGCTGGCCACCAGAAAGTTGCTGTGGCAGGTGTTTTGCGCGACTGCCGAGCCCAACCTGTTCAAGGCATGACTCGATTCTTTTTTTACGCTCTGCTGCCTTGATACCGCGGTAGCGCAGTGGTACTTCCACATTCTCGTACAAGTTCAGGTCGGGTATAAGATTAAAGCCCTGAAAGATAAAGCCAATTTTTTGGTTGCGTAGATCTGCGCGCTGATTGTCGGATAATCCTCCCACATTTACGTCGTCCAGCATATACTCGCCACTGGTATACGGCTCGAGCATGCCGGCAATGTTTAAAAACGTGGTTTTACCGGAGCCAGAAGGTCCGGTAACTGCAATGAATTCGCCTTCTTTAACCTCCAGGTCAAAATCTCTTAAGGCGTGGGTCTGCACCATTTCGGTTTGATAAACTTTGCTCACATTCTTCATTATTAACATGGGGTATTCCTTTCAGTTAAATACGCTGGTTAGCCGCAAGGCTTAACGTAATAAAATGGACTCGGCTTGTTCAAAGCCCTGATAGCTGGACACAATGATTTGATCGCCCGGCATGGCGCCGGTCAGGATCTCTACTTCACGCATGCTGGTTGCGCCTGTTTCAATGTCGATTCGGCTCGCTACGTCGCCGTTAAGTTTGTAGGCTACATAGCCGCCGGATTGGAGGAAGCTGCCGCGACGAACCTTGAGCACATCGTTACGGTTTTCCAACAATACCCGGGCCATAACCTGCTGGTTCTGACGAATTTGGTTGAGGCTACTTTGATCAAAGCGCACCCGGGTGGTCACTTCCCGCTCGGCGACTTCCGGTGAAATGGCAGACAGTTTACCCATCACGGTCTGACGACCAATTTTCAGCTCAACATCCATTCCCAGACCCAGCTCATTAGCAAAGCTCTCTGCGACGTTTATTTCTGCTTCATAAGCGGTGAGGTCCACCAGCGTCATCAGCGGTTGATTGGCGGTTACCAGAGAGCGTCCGGTAACAAACAGATTGCCCACCACACCTTCTACGCTGGCCGCTATGGTCAGGTTACCAACTTTACGTTGCAGCTCATCAACAACCAGCTGCTGTCTGGCAAGGGTGTTCTCGGCAGCCTGTACTTCAAAGGCCAGTGTGTCTTTGGCCAGGGCGACTTCCTGTTCAGCATGGGTTACGGTGAGTCTGGCGCGGGCCAGCTCATCTTCCGCCTTTTCATAGTCAATCTGACTGATTATATTGGTTTTAATCGACTTGTTGGCGCGGCGGCTTTCGCGCTCCGCAGCTTTGAGTTCTACTTTGGCTAAGTCCAGTTGCTTATTTAACTGCAGCGTCTGGCGGCGGGCATCCAGGGATTTGCGCGCCAGCTCACCTTCAAGTCGTGCCAGTTCAGAGCGTTCCTGCTGTAACTGGTTTTGCAGCTGCGGGCTGTCTACCCGGGCTATTTGCTGACCTTTGCTTACCGAATCTCCTGCCCTTACCAGGAGTGTTACGAGCCCTTCTTCTGGGCTGTACACCTGAGGCGCATTGGCGGCCACAATTCGGCCGGTAGCAGCAATATCACGAACTAAATCACCGCGTTCTACCGTAGCAATTTGCACGCTGGCCCGATCCACAGATTTCGCTGCCGACTCTGTGTTAAGAATGGCGTGAGCAGACAGAGCAATGGCAATCAGTGCTACTGCGATAAAAAATAATCGTTTAATGCTGTTACGTCGTTGGGGCATCACCACAGAATCCTGGGCGCTGGTGTCCTTGATCATTTCAGGCCACCAAGGTTCATTGATTCCAACAGGGTAATGCATGCTGCGGTAATCAGTATCATTGCGGGTACGGCAAGAAAATGAATTAGTAACATAGGATGTTCCTCCTCGAACAGTTACCAGCACAGATACCAGATGCGTGCCATATTTTAACCTTATGTTTTGTATTGACTTTATTGTTTTCAGGTGTCCGTTTTATCAATGCCGGACACTTTAAGTGTCCGGCGCGGACACCTTCGTACACTTAATATGGGCGGATGCTCTGTTCGTTTTGTGTGCAGAAATCCATTACACTGGTACAGTGCTTTGCCGGGTACGGGAATGTGTAGAGGCAGCTGTTGCCCATCGCAGCAGTGGCCCATAAAGCTGTTAATAAGCTATTGCCAAAGGAAGAGCTAAAAAAGCTGAAAAGATTAAACGAAATATTCATCCTAATTTGATGCGGTAAATTAAATTGATTTTTTCGCCGTAATAAATTTGCAAGGGGTTAATTACTAAGCGCTGCAGAGCTGTTTTGATAATTACTTCTGTTAAAATCATGTAAATATAAAAATTTCGTTTTTAGTGGTTTTGATAGTTGAAAATAGGATGTATATCCTACTATATTCACTATTTGGGATATATATCTCACTTTTATTAAGAAAGTTGTTTGATCTTCCCGGTGCCTTCGATATAGTCCGCGTACACGACAACCAAGGTCAATTTACAATCGACTTTCTGTGATTGTCAGCCAAGCAACTTGCTTTAACTAATTCATTGAATTACTTAAATGATTAGTTTGAATTAATGATCCAACAGGAGATAACACCGTGAAGATGATGTCGGGCGCCGCCATGGTGGTGGAAGCGCTAAAAGATGTAGGAGTTACACATGTATTCGGTTACCCGGGTGGTGCCGTTCTTGACATTTATGATGCATTATTTGCTCAGGATGATGTCAAACATGTCCTCGTGCGTCATGAACAGGCAGCTGCTCATATGGCAGATGGTTACGCGCGTTCGACAGGTAAAACCGGTACCGTCCTCGTCACTTCAGGCCCAGGCGCCACCAATACCTTAACGGGTATTGCCACAGCGTATATGGACTCGATCCCCATGGTTATTCTGTCTGGTCAGGTGCCATCGATGCACATCGGTGAAGACGCCTTTCAGGAAACGGATATGGTGGGTTGTTCACGCCCAATCGTAAAACACAGCTTCCTGGTAAAGCGGGCTGAGGATATTCCTGATGCCATCGCGAAAGCTTACTACATTGCTAATACCGGCCGTCCGGGCCCGGTAGTGGTTGATTTACCAAAAGATATTGTGAACGTTATGGAAGAACACCCTTATGTGTTCCCTTCGGATGTCACCATGCGTTCTTATAATCCAACCGTACGCGGCCACATGAAGCAGGTGAAAAAAGCCGTTGCTTCACTTAAAAAAGCAGAGCGTCCGGTACTTTACGTAGGTGGCGGTGCCATTACAGCGGAAGCGTCTGGCTTAGTTACCCAACTGGCTGAGTTATTACAAGCGCCGGTAACTTGCACGCTGATGGGGCTTGGTGCATTCCCAGGCACTCACGAACAGTTCGTCGGCATGCTGGGCATGCACGGCACGCTCGAAGCTAACAAAACCATGCACAACTCAGACTGCATCTTAGCGCTGGGTGCCCGTTTTGATGACCGTGTTACCAATAATGTCGAAAAATTCTGTCCGCATGCAGATATCATTCATGTGGATATTGATCCGGCATCGATTTCCAAAACGGTGAATGCCCATATCCCGGTGGTTGGCTCAGTAGAAACTGTGCTGGAACAAATTTTAAACCTGTTAACTCCTGAAGAATTGCCAGAGCAGAAAGCTAAACTGGCTGACTGGTGGGAGCAAATCACTCAGTGGCGCAGCCGTAAGTGCCTGAGCTTCGAACAGGGTGAGTCGGTAATCAAACCGCAAAAGGTTATTGAGTCACTGTACAAACACACCAATGGTGAAGCCTACGTCAGCTCTGATGTAGGTCAGCACCAGATGTTTGCTGCACTGTATTACCCCTATGATAAGCCGCGTCGCTGGATCAACTCCGGTGGTCTGGGCACTATGGGCTTTGGTTTGCCTGCTGCGATGGGCGTGCAATTTGCCCATCCGGATGCCACTTCGGTGGTAGTGACCGGTGACGGTAGTATCCAGATGAACATTCAGGAACTATCTACCTGTTTGCAATACAACCTGCCGATTAAAATTATTTCTCTGAATAACCGTGCACTGGGTATGGTTCGTCAGTGGCAGGATATGATTTACAAAGGGCGTCATTCCCATTCTTATATGGATTCCATGCCCGACTTCGTCAAATTGGCCGAAGCGTATGGCCACGTGGGTATTAAAGTTGATTCGCTGTCGGAATTGGACGCCGCCATGGAGAAATGCTTTAGCATTACCGATCGTCTGGTATTTATGGATATTGCAGTTGATCAGAACGAGCACGTATACCCCATGCAAATTAAATACGGCGCAATGGATGACATGCGTTTAAGTAAGACGGAGAGAACCTGATGAAAAGAATTATTTCAGTATTAATGGAAAACGCGCCAGGTGCACTGTCGAGAATTGTTGGGGTGTTTTCTCAGCGCGGTTACAACGTAGATTCTTTATGTGTGGCACCAACCGAAGATCCGAGCCTGTCTCGCCTGACCATCATTACCCACGGCGATGACAAGGTGATTGAGCAAATTACCAAGCAGGTGAATAAGCTGGTGGATGTGCTCAAGGTGATCGATTTATCAGAAAATGCGCACATTGAACGGGAAATGATGCTGATTAAAGTTGCAACCCGTAACGAAGCTATTCGAGCCGAGGTGAAGCGCAACGCCGATATTTTCCGCGCCAATATCCTTGATGTATCGTTAAACAACTACACCATGGAAGTAACCGGTACCACAGATAAACTGGATGCCTTTGCGACAACCATGGCGCAGTGCACCGAAATTATCGAGTCATCGCGCACTGGTGTGTGTGGCCTGGCCCGTGGTGAGCGCGCCCTGCGCCCTTAACCATCCAAGCATTAAAAAGCCTGGCTAACTAGCCGGGCTTTTTTGTACCTGAAACTGGTGGTTAGGTAATGCAAGCCTGTGGTGTTTGCGGGGATCCCGAAACTGGCTGTAATCCTGACGTTGCTGACCGCGAATGGCCAGCACAATGAGTGCCACAGAGAAGAAAGAAAAAAACACACCGAGGTGACTTTCGTCAAACCGGGCACTGAGCTGTGGCTGAGGTGTGTAAAACAGGGGCGGACTCTGATAACCGAAGCTTTGCTGGTATTGTAAAAGGAGTTCGTCGTGATCCGGTTGTAACGCCGACGCTGGCAGGGAAAGACCGAGGCAAAATAACAGTTTAATGCAGCTTTTAAATAGCACTGATGCCCCTCCTTGTTGCGTATAGCGATTAATAATTAATCAGTCCAATTGGTCTATTAAACCCAATTCTGGGTTTGTGAGCAAGGGGCTGGGGACTATATTTATTACGAAATGACATAAACATAGAGTAATACACTGATTTCATGTTGTTTTATTTTTAAGCTGGTATAGCGATAAAGCATCAGGCTTAAAGTAAACATTATGGTTTGAGCTTAACCATCAGCAAGCGGCGCACTATGGCCAATTACTGTCGGCCGTAGTAAAACTCAAAGCGCATGGCGACCCCGTAAGAGGGCTTAAAGTCTTCTTTGCGAAGCCATATTACGAACGGCTCAAGTTCAAAATAAAGCCACGAGCGTAAGTAGTTAGTGCGCCACCGAGCACTGGTGTAGACCTCGTTGAGGTGGTGGTTGGGTTTGGTCAGGCCTTTGGTCACAAAGGTATACAATATCGCACTTTCCTGGGTGAGTGGCCGCAGGTAT
Source organism: Alteromonadaceae bacterium (assembly GCA_002691625.1). Taxonomy (GTDB): domain Bacteria; phylum Pseudomonadota; class Gammaproteobacteria; order Enterobacterales; family Alteromonadaceae; genus Alteromonas. The sequence continues at coordinate 75,942 of NZIK01000071.1, read as the reverse complement.
TGCATTTCATATCGCCAGAACCAGTCTTCAAAGCGGTCGCGGTAATAGTAACGGTTATTAAAGCGCAGATATTTTTCATCGGTCAGCAGGTAGGTGAAATCCAGCCCGAGCTCGGCACCAAGCTCATCCCGGGTGTAATAGTACAGTTCGGCGTCGTAATCCATCTTCAACACATCGGTAAAGTGATACTCGCTTTCGTACTGACTTTTTGCAAACAGCTGGCCCCGTCTTCCGGCACCGATACGGTGAGAAACAGGCGAGTCCTGTTCTTCCTGATAGCGCAGCGATAGGGTGGTGGAGTCGCGGTTTTCGTTCACCGCATCCCTTGCTGCACGGATGGAGTCCTGACGGTCGTAGCTTTCGTCATCAGACAGCATTAAATCTACGCGGTCTTTCAGAGCCGGTAATTTTACCCTGACCCGGAAGCGAAAATCCTGGGCCGCCAGATCGCGGGTACGGGGCTCCCAGCCAAACCGCACTCTGCCTTCAGCCCTGGCATTTTTATGCTCGTCACTATCTGCCAGCGCAAAAAACTCGTCAAGACGTTGCGCTGTGTAATCCATGGACTCACTAAAATTACTGTGCCAGCTGTCCAGCCAGCTTTCTGTGACCGGCGGACTTTGCTGCGGCTTATCCCGTTCAACCGATGTGTCATCAGACTGACCGAGAGCCTGACTACTCACCCATAACCCAAGGAGCAGCAAACTGGCGAGTTGCCTGCATTTAAACAAGATGGCCAGTTCCTTTTATTGTAAGCGTGTCTATTTCGGACATTGGTAGTTAAGCACCTGACTTCCATGAAAATGCTTGTCACTGATTAAATTAGCTTGCGCGATAATGGCGGTGGCTGCAAATAAAATTTTCGTAATTCGCCGCCACAGATCTGACCTGCGATTTTTTTGGCTGGCTGACTAATCAATACTGGCTTATCGTAAATAGCTCGGTAGAATATCCTGATTAATCGATAAAAGTGCTGTTTGAATTGACAGTCGATGGCATACTGTAGTCATTGATGTAAGCAAGAGGTTTTTATGGGCAATATTGGTTGGGTACAACTACTCATCGTGCTGGTAATTGTTGTGCTGTTATTTGGTACCAAAAAATTAAAAGGCATTGGTTCGGATTTAGGCGGAGCAATTAAAGGGTTCAAGAAAGCCGTGTCTGAGGAAGACGCTGACTTTAAAGAGCCGCAGTCTAAAGTGGAAGAAAAGCCAAAGGCCGGTAGCGAATCTGTTAAAACAGAAAGCGAAACTAAAGAAAAACACTAATGTTCGATATTGGGTTTTGGGAAATCCTGTTAATCGGTGTATTAGCGCTTGTTGTGCTGGGGCCTGAACGGCTGCCCGGTGCTATGCGCTCTACTCTTAAAACAATTCGAAGCGTTAGGAACGTGGCCAGTGGGTTCAAGGAAGAAGTCGAGCATCAATTGCGGGTTCACGAGTTGCATGAGAATTTAAAAAAAGCGGAACAACAAGGGCTCAAGGATTTGTCTCCGGAGTTGAAAAACAGCGTTGACGAACTCAAAGAAGCTGCCGAATCTGTTCAAAAACCGTATAAAAAGCCATAAATGTCTGAAGAAAATAGTCTTATATCGCATCTGATTGAGTTGCGCTCACGGTTGCTGCGCGCTGTCCTCAGCGTATTTTTGGTATTTGCTTGCCTGGCTTATTTTTCCAACGATCTTTATCAGTTGCTGGCTCAGCCGCTGTTACGGACGTTACCGGTGAATTCATCCATGATTGCGACAGATGTCGCGTCGCCTTTCTTCGCACCTTTCAAGTTAACCATGGTGCTGTCGTTTTTCATTGCAATCCCTTATGTGCTATTTCAGATTTGGGGCTTTGTTGCGCCGGGGCTGTATCGCAATGAAAAGAAGCTGGTTGCACCGCTGCTGTTTTCCAGTACTTTACTGTTTTATGCAGGTATGGCGTTCGCCTATTATGTGGTGTTTCCAGTCGTTTTTGCATTCTTTACCTCGGTGGCCCCGGAAGGCGTAACGGTTGCTACCGATATCAACAGTTATCTTAATTTTGTATTAAAGCTGTTCTTTGCTTTTGGCGTGTCATTTGAAATCCCCATTGCCATTGTGCTGCTGTGCTGGACTGGCGTAACAGATGCCAACAGCCTGCGTGAGAAGCGTCCTTACGTTATTGTTGGGGCATTCGTGATTGGCATGCTGCTGACACCGCCGGATATTATTTCTCAGTCGTTACTGGCTATCCCAATGTGGATATTATTTGAGTGCGGTGTGGTTATTGGCGCACTATATAGTCGCGATGACGAAGATGAAAACGAAGAAGATGAAAAAGAGTCCGCCGCGAAGGACTAAACTGTTCATAACAAATGGCCTGAGACAATAAACAAAGGATGCCAGCCATGAAAAAACTGCCCGCTTTGATTTTACCTGTTGTGCTGTGGCTGGGATCGGTAAGGACCTATGCCGACAACCTGCTGCAGGCCCTGGCATCCTGTAAAGCCATCGACAATGACTCCCGCCGCCTTGCCTGTTTTGATGCCATTCAATCCCCGGCTCTTGAGCGTTTAACCGTATCCAAGAATAATCAGAGAACTGGGCAAAAACCGGCCGTCACCGGCAGAGAAAAGGCAAGTGATAAGCAGGCTGCAAACATCTCTGAACAAGCCCGGTTCAGGCGCGAAGAGGGCAAACAGACCCCGCCGCGTGGTCAGGCGCCAGCCGACTTTGGTTTACCACCAAAGACCGTTGAAGAAGAGATTGATGAAATCACCGCCACTATTTCACAACTTAGTGAGACTGCCCGTGGCAAACTACTTATTACCCTCGATAACGGTACTCAGTGGCAACAAAAAGATAGTCAGCCTATGCAGCTCGATATCGGGATGGAAGTGACTATCGAAAGCGGTTTTCTTGGCGCTTTCTTTTTGAGTCATGACGGCGTTAACCGTCGAATTAAAGTCAAGCGGATCCGATAACATGACCTGGTTTGATGCCGGGGTAAATATGTTCGATGCGCGTATGCCCGTCGAACAGACCATAGAAGATGCCCTTGCTGCAGGCGTTTCCAGACTCTGCCTGATCACCACCCATCCTAATGAATGGCAGCAGGCTGAAGATTACTACCAACAGTATCCGCAGCAGCTCTGCTATACCCTCGGCGTTCACCCACACAATGCTAAAGATGCCCGTCCGGAACACTGGCAGGAATTGCGGGTAAGAGCTAAACAGCCCGGCGTCGTTGCAGTGGGGGAGTGCGGTCTGGATTTTAACCGTGACTTTTCGCCCCGTGATGTGCAGCGCGCGGTGTTTGCTGAACAATTGGTGCTGGCTGTTGAGCTTAATAAGCCGGTATATTTGCATGAAAGGGACGCCTTTGCCGATCAGTTGGCTATTCTCGAACCGTATAAAAGTAAGCTGGCAGGCGGGATTGCTCATTGTTTTACCGGTACCATTGAGGAAATGCGGGCTTACCTGGCGCTGGGGCTATACATAGGGATTACCGGTTGGGTGTGTGATGCAAAACGTGGAGAGTCACTGCGAGAAGCGCTACGCGAGCTGCCTGCACAGCGGCTTATTCTGGAAACCGATGCGCCCTATCTGTATCCTAAGGATCGGAAGCCGAGACAGCGCAATAATGCGCCGGCCTATTTGCCGCATATCGGCCAAACTGTCGCTCAGATCAAAACGCTGAGTGTTGAACAGGTACAAAATATCAGCTTTAACAACGCCAAACAGTTATTTGGCTAACAGAGCGAATAGTATGCAGTTTTTTGCGTCAACCAAACTGGTTACAGAAAAGTGGTTATTTATTTTAACCAGCCTGTTGGTTGTGGCGGTGCTTATTGTTATCACCCTGTCTGCGCAGGATGATTCACAACACAGCTTTACACCTCAATTGTATACCGCTGAAACTGCATCCCCCCCAGGCACGCTGAAGGCGTTGTATTCTCATACAGACATGAACTGGCAGCCGGTTACCAACCCGGTTAGCTTTGGTTATACCGGTACGCCGCATTGGGTGACCTTTTCGCTGGCTTCGGCAAATCTGAACGGACAACCTTCCTACATTGAAGTTGGTTATCCGCTGTTGGATAACATTGATGTGTGGATTGTGCAAGATGATGCGCAATACCTTCTGTCTGAGGGTGACAGCAAACCGTTTAACCAACGTCAGTTACGGTATAACAACTTCTTATTTGCTTTGCCGGAAAATAACCTGCCCGCAGAAGTATTTGTGCGGGTGGAATCTTCCAGTGTGGTTAAGTTGCCGGTTAAGATCTGGCAGCGCGAGGCGTTTAGCGAATATACCGCCAATACCAATTTAATCATGGGGTTGTTTTTTGGCCTGCTGCTCGCCATGGGGCTGAGTAATTTGTTTTTCTTTTTTACGACGCGTAATCTGACTTTCTTATTTTACACAGGTTATGTGCTTTGCCTGGGACTTACACTGGCAAGCATGCATGGATTTGGTTACAAATACCTATGGCCTGAACAGGTCTGGTTCCAGAGTCAGGCGGTAAGTTTTCTGGCCAGCGCAACCTTATTTTTCGCGGTCATCTTTTCAGGATCGTTGTTAGAAGTCAGGCAACACAGCCTGTTATTTACCAAATGTTTCAGAGCTCTGTCAGTATCGTTTCTGGTGTTAACCGCCAGCTCATTGTTACTCGACTATGTAATATCGATTACAGTATTTCTGGTGCTTCTGACAATCACTGTGATCTTAATTATGGGCGTGGCCATCTGGTTTGCCATGCGCCGTATTAGCATTGCCGGTTATTACGCGCTGGCATGGAGTGCTTTATTAATCAGCGCCTTATCGGCCAGCCTCGACAACCTCGGGATACTGAATATCAGCATCCCGTCGCAGGTACTCCTGGTGTACGGTGCCACCATTGAAGCCCTGATGTTATCGTTTATTCTCGCTATCAGTTACAGTCGGCAGCGCGATCAGATGATGCAGGCAAAGGAGCAGGCGCTTGAGCAACAGCGCGAAGCGGTGTCGGCTAAGCAAGAGCTTATTGAGCTCCAACAGCGAGCTCAGGATGAGTTGGAGTACAAAGTGCAGGAGCGTACTTTGGAGCTTGAAATTGCGCTGCGGGAGCTGTCTGATGCTAACCGCGAGCTGGAAAAACTCAACACCATCGACCCGCTCACCGGCATCCGAAACCGCAGACACTTTAACAAGCGCTTACAAGCTGAAGGGCGACGCAGCCGGCGAGAGCAAACACCGCTGGCACTGGCGATGATAGACATCGACCACTTTAAACAAATTAACGACCAATACGGTCACAGTGTTGGCGACACCTGTATACGCCATGTGGCACAAACGTTACAGAGCTTACTTAAGCGCCCGTCCGACGACGTGTGCCGCTACGGTGGCGAAGAGTTTGCTATTATTTTGCCTAACACCGAGACCGAGGGGGCCGGTCAGCTGGTAGAGTCGATTCGTCAGCAGTTAGCCGAGACCCCTTGTATTATCGATAATGAAAGCATTTCACTAACCCTGAGTGGCGGTGTTGCCAGTGCAATTATTTCCCATGAAGATGCCGAAACAGAATTGCTTAAACTGGCCGATGAAAGGCTGTATGCCGCTAAACAGGCCGGTCGAAACCGGGTTGTTGCTACCTCAGTTAAACCACATTGAGACAAAACTATGAGCTATTCACAATATCTGCCGCGCCGCATGCGTCGTTTACGTCGCACCGAGGGATTACGCGCGATGGTTGCCGAAAACCAACTCACTGCTGCCGATCTTATTTACCCGGTATTCGTGCTGCCTGGGAGTAACCAGCGCGAAGCTGTGCCTTCCATGCCCGGCGTAGAAAGATTATCCATTGATCTGTTGGTAGAAGCAGCTAAAGAGGCCTATGAGCTGGGGATCCGCAGTCTGGCGTTATTCCCGGTTACGCCGATGGAGAAAAAGACCCTGTGTGCCAGTGAGGCCTTCAATGCCGACGCTATCGCACAAACTGCCATTCGCACACTGAAAGCCGAATTACCGGAAATGATGCTTATTTCTGATGTCGCGCTCGACCCGTTCACATCCCACGGGCAGGATGGCCTGATTGATGAATACGGCTATGTGATGAACGACGAAACGGTCGAAATTTTAATTAAACAGGCGTTATCACATGCCGAAGCCGGTGTGGACATTGTCGCTCCGTCGGACATGATGGACGGCCGCATCGGTGCCATTCGTGATGCGCTGGAAGAGGCCGGGTTTGTCCATACCTGCATCATGGCCTACGCCGCTAAGTATGCGTCTGCTTACTACGGGCCTTTCCGCGACGCGGTCGGCTCTGCAGCAAATATCAAAGGCGGTAACAAGAAAACCTATCAGATGGATCCGGCTAATAGCGATGAAGCCATGACTGAAATTGCACTGGATCTGGAAGAAGGCGCTGATATGGTCATGGTTAAGCCGGGCATGCCTTATCTTGATATCGTGCGTCGCTGTAAGTCTGAACTGGCAGTGCCAACCTTTGCTTATCAGGTGAGTGGTGAGTATGCCATGCACGTGGCGGCTTTCGACAATGGCTGGCTTAACCGTGAGCAGGTTATCCTGGAATCTCTGCTGGCCTTCAAACGCGCCGGTGCCGATGGCATTTTAACTTATTTTGCACCGGAAGCGGCCCATCTGCTGCAAAACCGCTAAGCTACCTGACGGGCTGGCCCTACCGACAGGTCAGGTGCCAGCCTGCTTTATGTTGTAACCAGGCTTCGTTAACCAGTTCCGCATTAATCAGAGGATGTTCCTTGAGCCATTTCGCCGGAAACGTCAGCGTCCAGTCGAGGCCGTCGACTTTCAGCTCAATGGCTGGAATATGTTGCTGATGGCGGCGTAAACACACAACCACTGCGATCCGTAGGATCCGCAGCAAACCTTCCATCATGGGCTTTACGTCCTCGTGATACAAGGCAAAAGGTTGCAAATCGATAGCCTGNCGATGNCCGCCNACCAGGTCTCTGATAGCGGCNCGCTGTAAGCGNGTGTAACCAGGTAAATCTATATANTTAAGAATATAGGCNCCGTGTTCATGGTGNTTTTTNTACTCAATATGCAAGCCAATNTCGTGCAGCATGGCGGCNGCATCCAGCACCGTNTCGGTGTCCAGATGACAAAACGTCGATTGCTGACAGAGCTGCTTACACAAATTGATTGCCAGTTGCTTTACGTTNACCGCATGGGGCTTATCAATATGGTATCGNCGAATGGCGGTATTTAANGTCTGGGTACGGCGGTCGTTATGTTTAAGGTTNTCNAGCATGCCATAAATCAAACCCTCGCGGAGCGCNCCNCCGGAAATATTCATGGTGCGGATTTTNAANCGTTCAAACAANGCCAGCANAATAGTCAGGCCACTNGGGAAAATAGGCTGTCGATTAGGCTCAAGACCATCGATCACCAANTCTNTCAGGNTGCCACAGTCAATACACTGCTGNCTNAGGTTATACAGATAGTCAATCCGNATAGCATCGCTGATCCCCTGTTTTACCAGNATTTCNGTGATCGCCTGTGGCGTACCAGAGGCGCCCAGACAGTTCTGCCAGTCAAAGCAAAGGAANGCATCGGCAACCGGGTCAAGCAGNTCGTNGGCGGCTTCNTTGGCGCGCTGGAAGTTNGCTTNNGANAGNTCGCCATCGAGGAAATAGCGCTCCATAAAAGTCACACAGCCCATATCNAGGCTGACCATATGGATNGGCTGCATNTCATTNCCGATGATAATTTCGGTNCTGGCNCCGCCAATATCAATCACCAGNGANTTGCCCTGATTAGCCGACGTATANGCNACGCCAAGNTAAATCTGNCGGGCNTCTTCTTCGCCGGGNATNACNTCGAGCTGNTGNNNGAGGATTTTCTCTGCTTTNTCGATAAAGGTCTGAGCATTAACNGCCAGNCGNAANGTNGCNGTNGCAACAATNCGGATGTTNGAAGCCGGAATGTCCTGTAANCGCTCNGCAAACGTCTGCAANCAATCCCAGCCCCGTTGCATGGCTTCTTNACTTAANACCATGTCTTTGTCGAGACCGGCCGCCAGGCGTACCTTTTGTTTTACCTTTCCGATGATCTGTACGCTGCCATTGACAACATGTACAACCACCATATGAAAGCTGTTCGACCCGAGGTCTACGGCGGCGTAGTATTCGCCGAGAGTCTCGGCGTAAAAATCGGTTTGAGGCTGCATAACGTTTTTTACTGCGATATTAATTCTTTTTATGCTGTGGGCGCTTACCTGANCTTCTNCCTGAGTTATTGCGACGCGAAGACGGGCGACGGTTTTGGCGACGCTGACGCGGTTTCGGTGGCTTAATATCTTCAAGCAAAGCATCCTGCACATATTCCGTAACCGGAATCGCATGCTGAATGTAACTTTCGATGCCCGGCAAATTGAGCGCGTATTTTTCACAGGCAAAGCTAATTGCCACACCGCTCTTTCCGGCCCGCCCGGTACGACCAATACGGTGTACGTAATCTTCCGGGTCGTCGGGTAGGTCATAGTTGAAAACGTGGGAAACGGCTTCGATATGCAGGCCTCNGGCTGCNACATCGGTGGCNACCAGAATGTCCAGTTTGCCGCTGGTAAAGTCTTCCAGAATACCCAGGCGTTTTTTCTGCGGTACATCGCCGCTCAACAAACCGACCCGGTGACCGTCGGCTTCAAGCCAGTCGGCAACGCGCTCACAGCCATGCTTGGTGTTAGAAAATACAATGGCTTTGTCCGGCCATTCTTCTTCCATCAGGGTTAGCAGCAGCTTTATTTTATCGTCGTCTGACGGGTAAAATAATTCTTCGGAAACGCGACTGGCGGNCATTTGCTGCGCTTCAACCTGTACGTGAGTAGGATTGTTCATATGCTCGTAAGCCAGTTCCTGCACACGGTAGCTTAGCGTGGCTGAGAACAGCATGCTCAGGCGTTCGGCGGCAGGCGGCATACGACGGAATAAAAAGCGAATGTCCTTGATGAAGCCGAGGTCGAACATACGATCGGCTTCATCGAGCACGGCCACCTGAATATTATTCAGCGAAAACACGCCTTGTTTATAATAATCCAGTATGCGGCCTGTCGTACCTATAACGATATCTACCCCATCCTGCAAAGTTTCGCGTTGACTTTGGTAACCTTCGCCCCCATAAATGAGAGCAAGTGAAAGCCCTGTATGCTTACTAAGCAGTTCTGCATCATTGTAAATTTGTACGGCAAGTTCCCGTGTAGGTGCCATAATAATGGCTTTTGGCCCTTCCTTTTCACCGTCAGGATTTGGTTCCCGGCTCAAAATGTGGTGGAAAGTTGCGACCAGAAATGCCATGGTCTTACCCGTTCCGGTTTGGGCCTGGCCGGCTATGTCATTACCTTCTAATAATGGAGGTAAGCTTAGCGCCTGAATTGGTGTACAATGCGTAAAATTTGCAGCATTTAAGGCATCAATGACTTTGCCATTGATGGGTAAATCGGAAAAATGTGTTTCGGTTAAATGAGTTGTTTGCATAGCTTATAGCTTATCAGTGCTTGCATTAAAAGACAGTTTCTATATAACACTTATGGTAGAGCTGAACAATTCAGCGACAGACCAATTACGGAGAAAAGAATGAGCGACAAAATTATCCAGTTGACTGACGATAAGTTCGAAGCAGATGTTATCAATGCTGAAGGTCCTGTGCTGGTTGACTTCTGGGCTGAATGGTGTGGCCCGTGTAAAATGATTGCCCCTATTCTGGAAGAGGTCGCAACCGACTTTGAAGGAAAGTTAACAGTTGGCAAGCTGAATGTCGATGAAAATAATGAAACTCCGCCGAAATACGGTATCCGTGGTATCCCTACGTTATTGCTGTTTAAAGGCGGTAATGTTGCAGCCACTAAAGTGGGTGCACTGTCAAAAGCGCAGCTGACTGAGTTTTTGAACGAAAACATCTGATACGGTGAAAATCGTCCTGAGAAAACCGGCTAAGGCCGGTTTTTTTGTATCTGAAATACGCTTTATTTGATCTCGGTTAATACCCTTGCTGCACAGGTTGGTTAAGCTTCAGCGGCTTTTTTAAACCGGTCACTTTAACGTTATGCGAAAACCTGAATTACTGTCACCCGCCGGGTCGATGAAAAACCTGAGATACGCACTGCACTATGGCGCCGATGCGGTGTATGCCGGCCAGCCCCGTTATTCTCTGCGAGTGCGTAATAACGAATTTACCCTGGCCAAATTGCAGGAAGCCCGGGATTACACCAGTGCTCATCATAAGCAGCTGTATATCGTTAATAATATTGCACCACACAACACCAAGTTAAAAACCTTCGTGCAAGACCTGGCGCCGGTGGCTGAGTTACAGCCCGACGCTATGATTATGTCGGACCCGGGCATTATAATGCTCACTCGCGAGCATTTTCCTGACTTACCAATTCCCCTCTCAGTACAGGCCAATGCCGTGAACTGGGCGGCCGTAAAGTTCTGGCAGCAACAGGGGATCAAGCGGGTTATCCTGTCGCGGGAACTGGGCTTAAACGAAATCGAAGAAATTCGCCAGCGTTGCCCGGATATCGAGCTTGAAGTGTTTGTGCATGGCGCTTTGTGTATGGCCTACTCGGGACGTTGCCTGTTGTCCGGCTATATCAATAAGCGGGATCCTAATCAGGGTGCCTGCACTAATGCCTGTCGCTGGGAATATAAAGCGGAAGCGGCAGTGGATAATGAAGTAGGCCAGTTTATTCCTGCTCGTGATGCCGTTGAGCCAACTCTGGGTACAGGCACGCCTACTGACCAGGCATTCTTATTAACCGAACCCCAGCGCCCCGATGAACCTATGCCCGCCTTTGAAGATGAGCATGGGACTTACATTATGAACTCCCGCGACTTACGGGCAATTCAGCATGTTCAGCAGCTGGTGGAGATTGGCGTGGATTCGCTGAAAATAGAAGGGCGTACCAAGTCGTTTTACTACTGCGCACGGACCGCTCAGGTTTATCGTAAGGCTATTGATGCGGCGTGGCGAGGCGAAGCATTCGATGCCGACTGGTTCCTGGAACTGGAGCACCTGGCTAACCGCGGTTATACCGATGGGTTTTTGCAACGGCATAACCACCAGGACTATCAACAATATGCCCGCGGTAATTCAGCCAGTGATACCCGTCAGCTGGTGGGAGAGGTAACCCATGGTGACAGCGACTGGTGGTACGTGGAAGTGAAGAACCGCTTCAGCGTTAGCGACAAACTGGAAGTGATGACGCCGGCCGGCAATACCGAGATTGCCCTTGATACCCTGCGCTCCCAGCAGAATGAGACGGTAGTGGTCGCACCGGGCAGTGGTTATAAAGTTAAGATCCCGGCGGTTGAGGGATTCTCACCTGAGATGGCCATGCTGTTACGCTGTATTGAGCAACCACAGTCGGTGCGGGCATAGAGAAAAAAGGGCTGTGAGGGTTTCGCAATCTTTTTTTAACATTTGCGGGATTTAGTCTGGACGATAGTAAAATATGGTGCTACCTTTACTGAGTCTAGGCTTGCCTGACATCCTTACTAGCCCGTCTCCGGGCTCAAGCACTATTCTTATTAATTAACGAATTTCCCTAAAAGACGTTCAAGCACAAAGACCCACCAGTATGAATCTAACGGAACTTAAGAATAAGCCAATCAGCGAATTGGTCGCCCTTGCCGAAGAAATGGGCCTCGAAAATATGGCCCGCGCGAGAAAACAAGACATTATTTTCTCGATTCTAAAATCCCACGCAAAAAGTGGCGAAGACATTTTTGGCGATGGCGTACTGGAAATCCTCCAGGACGGCTTCGGCTTCCTGCGCTCTGCTGACTCTTCTTATCTTGCGGGGCCAGATGATATTTATGTTTCTCCCAGCCAAATCAGACGCTTTAACCTGCGTACGGGAGATACTATCGCCGGGAAAATTCGCCCGCCGAAAGACAGTGAGCGTTATTTTGCCCTGTTAAAAATCCGCGAAGTTAACTTCGATAAGCCAGAAAACTCCCGTAATAAAATCCTCTTTGAAAACTTAACCCCACTGCACGCCAATGACCGGCTGCGGATGGAACGAGGCAATGGTTCTTCAGAAGATATTACTGCCCGGGTACTGGATCTGGCATCGCCAATTGGCCGGGGCCAGCGGGGGTTGATCGTAGCACCGCCAAAAGCGGGTAAAACCTTATTACTGCAAAACATCGCACAATCTATTGCGGCTAATCACCCTGAGTGTGAACTGATGGTGTTGCTGATTGACGAGCGCCCTGAAGAAGTTACCGAAATGCACCGTCTGGTGCGTGGTGAAGTGGTTGCGTCAACCTTTGATGAGCCGGCCAGCCGCCACGTACAGGTCGCTGAAATGGTTATTGAAAAAGCCAAGCGCCTGGTTGAGCACAAAAAAGATGTGGTTATCCTGCTAGATTCAATCACCCGTCTGGCCCGTGCTTATAACACGGTTATCCCGTCATCAGGAAAAGTGCTCACCGGTGGCGTGGATGCTAACGCATTGCACAAACCCAAGCGTTTCTTTGGTGCCGCCCGTAACGTGGAAGAAGGTGGTAGCTTAACCATCATCGCAACTGCACTGATTGATACCGGCTCTAAGATGGATGAAGTTATCTACGAAGAGTTTAAAGGTACCGGTAATATGGAGCTGCACCTTAATCGTAAGATTGCTGAAAAGCGGGTATTCCCAGCCATCGACTTTAACCGCTCAGGTACACGCCGTGAAGAGTTGTTGACCGGTCAGGAAGAATTACAGAAGATGTGGATCCTGCGCAAGATTGTGCATGAAATGTCAGAAATCGACGCCATGGAATTCCTTATTAATAAACTCTCCATGACCAAGACCAATGATGAGTTCTTCGACGCGATGAAGCGCCAGCGGAGTTAATCATTAGTTTATATTTTTCTAAAAACCGCTGCCTGACAGCGGTTTTTTTTTGTGATTTTCCACCAGACGGGGTAGTGTAAAGTTATTGTAATTTTATGGATAATATTATGCGTCGCGTCGTACTTGCTGCCCTGCTACCTCTTTTTTCTCTGTCTGTTTTTGCCCAGACCAGTGAAGTGGATCGGTTGGCCAATGAAATTGAGAGTGAGGTAATTAGCTGGCGTCACCATTTGCATGTATATCCTGAGTTATCTAATCGCGAATTTAAAACTGCCGAATACGTGGCCCGGCACCTGCGTTCGCTAAATCTTGAGGTGCAAACCGGTGTCGCTAAAACTGGCGTAGTGGCAATCCTGGACAGTGGCCGGCCTGGCCCGGTGGTCGCGTTAAGGGCTGACATGGATGGCTTACCGGTACCTGAGGAAAATGATCTGACCTGGCGTTCTACACAGCGCGGCGAATACAATGGTAATGACGTGCCGGTCATGCATGCCTGTGGTCATGATACCCATATGGCTATGCTGATGGGGGCAGCGTCGGTATTAACTTCAATGAAAGATAAGCTGCATGGCAAGGTGAAGTTTATCTTCCAGCCTGCAGAGGAAGGTGCTCCTGCTGGTGAAAAGGGCGGAGCCGAAGTAATGGTGCAGGAAGGCGTGTTAAAGAGCCCGGATGTCGATGTGATTTTCGGCCTGCACATCAGCGCTAATAACGATATCGGTACGGTGAGCTATAACCCTGGCGGTACAATGGCGGCGGTAGACCCCTTCAAAATCGTCATCCACGGTAAGCAGGCTCATGGCGCTTACCCGTGGAAGAGTGTCGACCCTATCACCACGGCTGCACAGATGATCATGTCGCTGCAAACCATTGTCAGCCGCGAGCTGAAAATCATTGATGATGCCGCGGTAGTCACCATTGGTTCCATTCACGGCGGTAACCGCTCAAATATCATTCCTAATAAAGTAGAACTGGTAGGTACCATTCGTACCCTTAACCATGCCGCCCGGGAGCACGTCTACGAGGCGATGGCTCGCAAGGTTAAAGGCATTGCCGACAGTATGGGCGCAAAGGCCGAGCTCACTTTGCCACTGGATTATAATTACCCTATTACCTATAACGACCCAGAATTAACCGCACAAATGATCCCAACAGTGGAACGCACGGCGGGCAAGCAAAACACCATACTGGCCAAGCCGGTCACCGGTGCTGAGGACTTTTCTTTCTATCAGGAAAAAGTGCCGGGGTTATTTATGTGGCTGGGCGGTAAACCGCTTGATGTATCTGTGGAAGACTCGCCTGCTCACCATACGCCGGAATTTTATGTTGACGATGCCGGGATGAAACTGGGCGTTCGGGTACTCACCAATCTGACCCTGGATTACATGGACGCAAACGCAGAATAAGCCTTATGGAAAATAGGTTACTGCAGGCGCTTGCTCTGGCGCTGGCCGGAGTTGCGGTTAATCTAATCCCTGCTCCGCTGGAAACTGGCGGGGTGGTGTTTTTTGGTGGTGGTTTCGCCATCGCTGCCGCGTTATTACTTTCTTTCTCCCTTACACTGGTGGTTTCTACTGCCGTATATGCTGTGTTGCTGGTGCATGGCAACGACCCATTTATGACTGCCTTTCTGGCTGTGCAGCCTTTGCTGGTGAATGCACTGTCAAACAAAGCGGATGCGCTGAGTCCGTTGAAACTGGGTATTGGTTGGTGGAGCGCGCTGATTTTGCCCGTTTATATCGTGTTTGCTTATGCAACCTACAGTGGCTCTCCTACCATGGCCTTTACGGCTTATTCTATTACCTGGATAAGCGGCATTTTTTCCTGTTTGTCTGGCCATTTATTGTTTATGACGCTGCTGCGTTATCTGCCGGCAGGCAACGAACTTCACTTTAATGTAGAAACCCTGTTCCGCTACATGTTTGCTACACTGTTTTTCTTTGTTGTACTGATAATGACTTATGTACATGTCGGCCAGTTACAACGCCAGCAGGCGCAACAATTAACCTTATACATGACTCAGCGGGCGCAAGTGATGAGTACCGAGCTAAGCCGTTTTCTCGATGGGCATGCCGGCGCTATAAGCAATACAGCCAGGTCGATGGCGATTGCGCAGAAGCACGGTGCGCCGTTACCGGCCATCGCTGATGAAACACTGTCTAACCTGGCTCAGGAGTTTCCCGAGTTTCTCACTTTTTTGATTGCCGATGAAAAAGGTGCCATTACCCATTCTTACCCGACTAACCTGCTGAGCCGGGCAAAGCGACTGAATCAGGCGGTAGTGACTGAGCGCGAATATTTCATTCAGGCCATGCAGACCGAGTCGACCTTTGTATCGCAGGCGTTTCAGGGGCGGGGTTTTGGTAACGACCCCATTGTAGCCATTGCCAGCCCGCTCTACGACGGAGGAGGCAACCTTAGGGGGATCCTTGAAGGTTCGCTCAATCTCAGCAGCTTTATTGAATATGACAGTCGTAATTTAGCCGGATTTTGGACGATTTACCGGGATGAGGCCGGGAAAGTGGTTTATGCTTCGCCGGAGCTCCGGCTCGAGGCCTTGCAGCGCCCTGACTTGCCAGATTGTGAACAGGACAGTTGTTTTTTCCGCCAATCTGCGCTGTCGCGGGATTGGTTTATTGCACAATCGCGCGATCCAATCTCGGGCTGGACGATAACCATGTTGTTTGAAAACAGCAGCTATATGGCTATGAGTACGGACTATGTGCGCTGGGCGCTGTTTCTGCTTCTTGCGTTGGGGCTGGTAGGGATTATTGTTGGTGGACGAGTGGCGCAGATTTTTGCCCGGCCGCTGCGCGAATTAATGAAAACCTTCGCCGGGTATTCTCCGGAGTCACCGGTGCCAATGTCCTCATTCAGCCACAATCGCCTGCAGTTGAAAGAAATATCCGGGTTAGCGATAGAGTTTAGCGAGTTGGGAGAGCGTCTTGTGAGTGCTTTTAACGAGCTTTCCACCTCGCGCCAGCGTCAGCGGACGCTCAATGAAGAGCTGGAAAAGCTCAACCTCACCCTCACTGAACGGGTAGAGGAGAAGACGGCCTCGTTAATTCAGGCGCTGGCCCAGGCCGAGGCGGCCAACGTCTCGAAATCTCAATTTCTGGCCAATATGTCCCATGAGATCCGCACGCCAATGAACGGTATTCTGGGCACCTGTGAAAATCTCCTTGAGCAATCCTTACCAGATGATGTCAGGCGGCGAATTCAGGTTATAGTGCAGTCGGCCAATAACCTGCTGCTGATCCTCGACAGCATTCTGGACTGGTCGAAGATTGAAGCGGGTAAAATGAAAGTGACCCGCCATCCTTTTTCACCACAACATATAATTCCGGCTTGTGCCGAAATTCATCGTCAGGCAGCCAGTCGAAAGCAGATCAACCTCGAAGTGGTTTGGGATGAAAGCATACCGTCTTTTCTGCTCGGCGATGCCGGCAAGATAAGTCAAATCTTAAATAACCTGCTAAGTAACGCTGTGAAATTTACCGCGATCGGCGGGGTTGTAATTAAGGTCTCGTACCAGGATGGCGAGCTCGTAATGGTGGTCAAAGACTCCGGTATTGGTATTAAAAAAGCGGAGCAGCAGACGATCTTCGAACAATTTGTTCAGGCCGATGGTTCAAGCTCCAGGCAGTTCAGCGGCACCGGGCTGGGTTTGTCGATTACCAGCAAACTGATTGATTTAATGGGCGGTACCATCGAACTTAACAGTGAACAGCAACAGGGCAGTGAGTTTATTGTTAAATTACCATTGCCCACGTCTGCCCAGGTAGAGCAGGCGCCGGAAGAGGTTGTGCTAACACTTCCTGAAGGCTTAAAAATCCTGGTGGTGGAAGACAATGACATTAATGCTGAAATTATTCTCGATATGCTCAAGGATGCAGGCGTTAAATGTCTCCGTGCCAAAAACGGCGCTGCGGCGCTGGAAGTCATCCCTAAAGTTGATTTTGATTTGGTGTTAATGGATTGTCAGATGCCGGTGATGGATGGCTTTTCTGCAACCCGGGCGATCCGCGATTTACCTGGTGACAAATCCGGCATTCCTATTATTGCCCTCACTGCCAATGCGTTTGACGATGATCGCAAAGCTTGTCTGAGTGTCGGTATGAATGATTATTTAAGTAAGCCGGTGCGACGCACCAGCTTATTTACCATGTTGATCAAGTACGTGGGTTATCAAGCAGTGACTGACGAAACGCCTGGGCCGAGAGACTGATTGGGCGGCGGCGGTTGGTCACCACCTGCCAGGTACTTTGAATCGGGAAGTCGGTGATATTAAGTACTTTAACGCTGTCGATAGCTGACTGATCGAGCGTATGCTGGGATAGCACCGCCAGGCCTAAACCGGCAGAAACGGCCAGGCGAATCGCCTCGTTACTTTCAATTACCATAGAGTTGCGCAACTGCACATCGTGCTTATCGCAGTACTCATCCAACGTGCGGCGGGTACCACTGCCTTTCTCTCTGAGCAGGAACTTGGCGTTTTGCAGCTCGGCTAAACGGCAGTTATCCGGGCCATCGTAATCTGGCGGGGCAATGACAACGAGCGGATTGGCCAGAAACGGTTCGCAGACCAAGTCGTCATCTTCGGGCGGATAGGTGAAAATATACAGGTCATCACGATTTTGCATCAGACGCTCGGCAATTTGCTCGCGGTTACCCACGGTAAAGCGTACATCGATATTAGGATGTTGTTTGCAAAACGGGCTGAGCATTGGCGGAATGATGTATTTGGCAGTGGTCACTACAGCCAGTTTAAGTGAGCCAACTTCCACTCCCTGCAAGGCGCTGATCTGGCTTTTCAGTTTGTCCTGTGAAGATAAAATCTCCTGAGCGCAGCGGTATACGGCAGCACCGGCTTCTGTGAGTTGCACGCTGCCCTGAAAGTGCTCAATCAGGGGCAGACCAATAATACTGTTTAGTTTTTTAAGCTGAAGTGACACGGTAGGCTGTGATAGTTGCAGGGCATTGGAGGCGGCGGTTACTGAACCGCAATCAACAACCTGCTGAAAAACTTCAAGTAGTCTGAACGTCAATGTATTCATAAAGCATCCCATTATAGCGTTTGTCTAAAAATATACTAAAAACTCATTTATCTCTATCTATATTTGCCGGGCTGCGTTGAAACTGGGGAAATATCCGTTTACAGGCAGTTTGTAATTGACCACAAATAGATGCTTACTATGGGCAAACGGGCCAAAATGAGCTAATATCGGCCGCTTTTCAAGCACTGCTCAACCATGAGTTAAGCGGATTAGTAAACGCAAAGTCTGTGAGGACGGCAAAATGGCGAAAATCGCAATTGTGATGGGGTCGACATCGGATTGGCCAACAATGCAAAACGCGGCAGTAATGCTCAAACAATTCGGTGTTGAATTTGAGGCACAGGTTGTCTCGGCACACCGTACTCCTAATCTGTTAGTCGAATTTGCCGAACAGGCAGAGCAAAATGGGTTTTGTGCCATTATTGCTGGCGCAGGCGGGGCCGCCCATTTACCAGGCATGATTGCCGCTCATACTCACTTACCGGTATTTGGCTGCCCGGTGAAGTCTAAAGCATTAAATGGTCTGGATTCATTACTGTCCATCGTACAAATGCCCAAAGGCGTAGCGGTTGGCACTCTGGCGATTGGCGAAGCGGGTGCGGCAAATGCCGGCTTGCTGGCTGCTCAGGTCGTTGCTTTACAGGACCCGGCAGTCCGTGAAGCAATTATTGCTTTTCGCCAACAACAAACTGACACGGTTTTAGCAAACGGTAAACTGGAGCTGTAACAATGCAGGTGCTGGTATACGGTGCCGGACAGCTGGCACAGATGATGTATCTTGATGGCGCGCCGTTGGGCATTAAAGTTATGGCGGTGGATGTTAGTAATAACGCTGTGGTCCACCCGGTCAGTAAAGCGCCGCTCGATTATACCCTTGAGCAGGCTATTGAACTGGCAGACGCGCTGACTGTTGAGTTTGAACATGTCCCTGAGACCTTATTAGAGCAGGCCGAAGCATCCGGTAAACTACACCCCGGGATCGACGCTATCCTGGTGGGAGCCGACCGGGTACGTGAAAAGCAACTGCTGAGCAGCCTGTCTATCCCGAATTGTCCTTATCAGGTTGTCGATGACCTGGCGCAACTGGACAGCTGTGTTGATAACCTCGGTGAACGGCTGATAATCAAAGCCAGCCGTGACGGCTACGATGGCTATGGTCAGTGGCGCTTAAAAGCAGCCAGTGAGTTACCGGCGCTTAAGTCTCAGCTAGCTGAGCTTGATCTGAAAGCCGTGCCGCTGGTGGTAGAGAAGATGCTAAATTTCGACCGCGAGGTATCGCTGATTGGCGCTCGTAGTCCTGGTGGTGAAGTGGTTGTTTACCCTCTGGCAGAAAACCTTCATCACGAAGGGCAGCTTCATGTTTCGGTGGCGCCGGCAAGTGCAAGCACTGCTGCATTAAACGACCAGGCCAAAGACATCTTTACCAGGCTGGTTAATGGTATGGACTATGTTGGTGTACTGGCGGTTGAGTTATTCCAGTGTGGCGACGAGCTGCTGGTTAATGAATTGGCACCGCGGGTACATAATTCCGGGCACTGGAGTCAGGCAGGTTCACCTACCAGTCAGTTTGAAAATCATTTAAGGGCTGTGCTTGATTTACCTTTAGGTCTTGCCTGTAACACTGGGGGCGAAGCAGCGGTTAGTGCAATGATTAATATTATTGGTTGCGACGACCATCAGATGGCATTATTAAGCGTGCCGGGTGTGCATTTCCACTGGTATGGTAAGTCCGTGCGTCAAAAGCGCAAAATGGGTCACATCAATGTGACGGCATCGAGTTACGCTGAGCTGGGCAGCAAACTGCAAAAGCTCAGTGAATACCTTTCGCTGGCGAATTTCCCCTGTCTGGTCGATGAAGCGAGCAGGCTGACTTCAGTAAGCTAAAATAACCATCAGGACCTCACTCGTTAGTGGGGTCTTTTTTTGTTGTAAAGTAACAGGAGTGACAACAATGATTAACCGTTACTGGCAATGTCTGGTACTGGCGCTGGGCTTGCAACTGGCTTTACCTGCCGGGGCGAAGATGGAGCACGGTGTTATGGTGCACAACGCTAATGCCCGGGCGACCTTTGCCATGGCAACCACCGCTGCCGTCTACCTTACTCTGATGAATCATGGCGAGAGTACCTTTACCTTAACCGGTGTGAGTGTGCCGGCAGACATTGCCAGCGAAGCACAGATCCATACCACGGTGATGGAAGGCGACATGATGAGGATGCGACAAGTAACCGATGGCATCGATGTGGCGCCTGACAATATGGTTGAATTTAAGCCCGGCGGCTACCATGTAATGCTTATGGGGCTGATTAACCCCCTGACCAAAGGCAATAAGTTTAACCTGACGCTGCATTTTGCTGATCAGCAAAGCAAAACGGTAGAGGTTACCGTGGGTGAGCAGGGAAAACAGGGTGGACATCACCACCACTGACAACGGGTCGCTGTAAAAAGAATGTAATCCAAATCAGTGCATTATTGCTATGAATACTATAATTGGAACAAACCAAGGAGTTTATGATGAGCAAGATTGATATCGGTATTGCAGAAGCAGATCGCGAAGCGGTTGCCCATGGCTTAAAAAAATTACTGGCAGATTCCTACACCCTGTATCTGCAAACGCATAATTTTCACTGGAATGTAACGGGCCCGCAATTCCGTGAATTGCACCTGATGTTTGAAGAACATTACACTGAGCTCGCTGTCGCGGTAGATGATATTGCCGAACGGATCCGCACCCTGGGTGTTGCCGCGCCTGGTACTTACAAAGCATTTGCCGAACTCAGCGCAATTGAAGAAGTAGAAGGTGTACCGGAAGCCAGTGAAATGGTGCAGCTACTGACCCACGCTCATGAGCAGGTAGTGAAAACTTGTCGTGAAGCGCTTAAAGTTGCCCAGCAGGCTGATGACGAGTCTTCCGTAGCCCTGATCTCAGACCGGATGCGCGTGCACGAAAAAACCGCATGGATGCTACGCGCGATGGTGCAATAACACAATTTAAAACATCAAGAGACGATCATGAAGCGACCTCAATATAAGGTTGCAACGTTTACAGCACTGGCTATGGCCGGTGCTGTTGCGTTTAGCAGCCAGGCGACAGAAACACTGCATGTAAACGAACTTGCCAGCGGGCTGGACCATCCGTGGGGCATGGCTTTTCTGCCCTCCGGTGAGATGCTAATTACTGAACGAAGCGGTCAGATTCGCAAGTTCAATTTTGCCACCGGGCTGAGTAAACCCTTAAGCGGCGTTCCCAAAGTCGCTGCCGATAATCAGGGCGGTCTGCTGGACATCACTGCCGATCCGGATTTTGCCGATAACCAGACGGTGTATTTTTGTTATTCGCGGCCCACCGACGGTGCTAGCAGTTCCAGCGTAGCCAGTGCCAAGCTCAACGGTACCAGTCTGACCAACGTGAAAGATATATTTGTGGCCGATTCGGTGGTGAATAATGGTTTCCACTTTGGTTGTCGCCTGGCTTTCGATAATGACCAGCACCTGTTCGTCTCGCTGGGTGACCGCTATAAGTACATGAAAGAAGCACAGAACACCGACAATCACTTTGGCAAGATTGTACGCATTAAGCGTAATGGTGATGTGCCCGGTGATAATCCGTTTGTAGAGGGTGATGCCCCGGAAGTGTTCAGTTACGGCCACCGTAATGTCCAGGGCTTAACCGTGCACCCGCAAACGGGCGAAGTATGGGCCATGGAACACGGTCCGAAAGGTGGAGATGAGGTAAACCTGATCAAAGCCGGTAACAACTATGGCTGGCCGGAAATTACCTATGGTATTGATTACAATGGCAGTATTATTTCCGATAAAACTGAACAGGAAGGCATGGAGCAGCCCGTTCTATACTGGGACCCATCCATCGCCCCAAGTGGCATGACGTTCTATGCTTCCGATGTATTTAAAGACTGGCAGGGCGATTTGCTGGTGGGCGCGCTGAAGTTTCGCCACTTGCGCCGCATTAGTTTTAATGAGGCCGGCGAAGTGGAGTCACAAACCGAGTACCTGCGCGACCGTAACGAACGGATCCGCGACGTCGAAGTGGGTCCCAACGGTCTGATTTATCTGTTAACCGATGAAAGTAACGGTAAGTTACTGCAGATAACGCCGGTTAACTAGTAAAAAGGGCTACCGAGGTAGCCCTTTTTTCATTCTACTCGGCCTTTGTTTCCGGCTCGGTACGATAGCGTTCGAACCATGCGAGGATATTGCCGACTTTCTGGATAAGCCGTGACGGTTTTGAGGCGATGCCATGGGATGCGCCAGGCAGGCGCAACATGGCCGAGTCTACACCACGCAGCTTCAGGGCCTGATAAAACTGTTCAGACTCACTGATTGGCGTGCGGTAATCAGACTCACCCGTTAGCAGCATGGTTGGCGTGGTCACGTTACCTACCAGTGATAAAGGGGAGTGGGCCCATAAATGGTCCGGGATTTCCCAGGGCATGCCCGGCATCCAGTACTGTGTAAAGTAGGGATAAGCATCAGCAGTTAAGGCAAAGCTCATCCAGTTGATTACCGGCTTGGCAACCACTGCGGCGGCAAATCGGTCGGTCTTACCAATTGACCAGGCGGTCAGTACGCCGCCACCGGAGCCGCCGGTGATGAACAGGTTGCTGGTATCAATAAAGCCTTTGGCGATGACGCCATCTACTACGTCCATTAAATCGTTAAAATCTTCTGACGGATAGTTGTGATGAATTAAGTTGGCAAAGTCCTCGCCGTACGAGGTGCTGCCGCGCGGGTTCGACCATACCACCACATAGCCTTTGGCAGCCATTAACTGAATCTCGGCACTGAAGTTCGGGCCGTAGGCAGTGTGCGGGCCGCCATGTATTTCCAGAATCAGCGGGTATTTTTTGTCAGGTTCGAAGTCTGGCGGTGTAATCATCCAGGCATCAATAGGGCGTTCATCCACCGTAGACGTTACTGTTATGGCTTCAATCGCCGGCATATTCAGGTGACCGAGCACATCTTCATTGAGAGCGGTTAACCGGGTTACCTTGCCGCGGCTTTCGCGCATAAACAAATCTGCCGGCGTTGAGCCATCGGAGCTGACAAAAGCCAGCGCGCCATTATCGGCCACTGCAAACTCGCCTGAAGTGTAAGGGCGCCCAAGCGACTGACCACTCAAGGCGATGTTGAGCTTATCCATGTCGCCATCGAGCTCGACAGCGGCCACTTTGGTTTGTCCGGCATCCTGATAACTGACGTATAACTCATCGCTGTCTTCGCCCCAGGCAAACTGTCCGGTAGTGCGGTCGAAGGATTCGGTAAGGTTAGTCAGCTTGCCGTCTTTCATACGCATTACCCATAAGTCGCTGCTCTGGAAGCTTAACTTGCGGTCAGTGGTGTGTTTAAACGCCAGGTACTTGCCGTCCGGGCTTAATTGCGGGGTGCTCTCCGGGCCTTCAAGGCTGGTGATCTGCGTAAACGCTCCCGAAGCAATATCCAGAGTATAAATATCACTGCTCATCACTTCCATGGCGTAGTTGTCGCTGGGGTTGGCAGAAAAGTACAACTGTTTGCCATCGTTTGAAAAGCTCAGATCGCCATTGAGCGGATAATCGGTAAACGTTAGCTGGCGGGGGGTACCACCTTCTACCGGTAACAGATAAATCTGATTAAAGCCGCCCGGTACGTAACCCGCACCATCAGAGCGGTAGTTGAGGTCATCAATAAACTTACCGGTTTCAGCCCACTTGGCCCTGGCCGGTTTGCCTGGCATATCGGTAAACAAGGGTTTATCTGCTTTCGGGGTAAACTGGGTAAATGCCAGCGATTGTCCGTCTGGCGACCAGACGACATTACCCGGCGCATAGCTCGTATTGGTTAACAGGGCGTCTTCACCGCTGTCGAGGTAGCGCACATAAAGTTGTTGTGAGCCCGAGCGGTCAGACAGATAGGCCAGCTTGGTGCCGTCGGGAGAAAGTACCGGGCTGCGCACACTGGCATGCTCAGCAATCAGCGGGCGATGCTGACCACTCTTTACTTCTACCTGCCATAAACTGATGTGCATACGATCGTTCATAATATCGTTGCTGCGACGCTCATAAATAATGTGTTTGCTGTCGGGGGTAAACACTGGTGATGCTGCATACTCCAGGGCAAACACGTCCTTGTAATCAAAGGTGGTGGGGGCGCTGTTATCGGCCGCCGCGCCGGCTGACAAGCCCAGCATAACGCTGGCTGCCAGAGCTTTTATGGTGTTATTCATTATTGTTTTTCCTTGCTTACTGTCGTCAGAATTTTATCCTGCCAAGCAGGATATCTTTATACATGACCCAGTCTCCCATTAAGCTGTACAAGGGATAACGAAAGGTCGCAGGTTTGTTGTGCTCAAATTTAAAGTGGCCGAGCCAGGCAAAGCCATAACCGGCTACCGGAAGTAACCATAGCAGCATTAACTGCCCGGTAAATAAACTCAATATCAGCAGGGTGAGTACCAGTGTTGAACCGATAAAATGCAGTCGCCGACAGGTTACATTCTGATGTTCACTCAGGTAGTACGGGTAAAATTCCCGGAATGAAGTAAAGCGTTTTGTTGTTGTCATCTTATCGCCTTAGTAATTTGTCAAAGATAGTGTAGCATTTGTATTTTAAGGACTTGTAATTAAGGCCAGCGCGCCCATATTCATAACCACAATCGAACGAAAGCAAACAGGCGAAATAAGCATGCAGCAATTGATGTCGAACAACATCGTGGATTTAACGGTAGAGAACTTTCAGCAGATCATTCTGGAAGTATCTAAAGAGAAAATCGTCTTAATCGACTTTTGGGCCGAAGGCTATGAGCCTTGCAAAGAGTTATCGCCGATTCTGGAAAAAATTGCCGGTGACTATCCGGACACCCTGTTACTGGCCCGTGTTGACTGTGAGCGTGAGCAGCAGGTCGCCGCTCAGTTCGGCATTCGTAATCTGCCTACTGTAATGGTAGTTAAAGACGCGCAGCCCGTAGATGGCTTTGCCGGTATGCAGCCGGAAACCGAAATTCGCGCCATGTTGGGCAAATACCTGCCCAGCCCGGAAGATGAATTTCTCGCCAAAGCTGCCGAGCTTATCGCCAGCGGTGACTACAGCGGCGCTTTCCCCATGGCAAAGCAAGCCTACGAAATTAACCCGGACAATGTCGATAGCAAATACCTTTATATTGACTGCCTGATTGAAACCGGCGCAGTGCCTGCAGCAAAAGAACTGCTGGCAGAGATAAAGCTGGTGGATCAGGATCAGCGTTATCATACCCTGCAGGGCAAAGTGGAACTGGCTGAACAGGCCGCTGATACGCCCGAGATCCGTGCGTTACAGGAACAGGCTGCAGCCAATCCGGATGATTTACAGGTGAAGGTGGATTTAGCCGTAGCGCTTTATCAGGTACAGCGTTTTGAAGAAGCGCTGGAATTGCTCTATGGCGTGTTGTTGAAAGACTTCGGTTTTGGCGAAGCGAAAAAGCTTATCCTCGATATTATCAATGCCCTGCCGGATGGCGATTCACTGAAGTCTGGTTATCGTCGTAAAGTATACAGCCTGATGTACTAATATAAAAACGGCTCAGGGCTGTCATTAAGGCAGCTCAGGGCTGGTATCCCTCTTCTCTGAGCCACTTTATGGCGTCCAGGTAGTTAGTAAAGTACTCACGCTTGTAGGCCTTTAAAATCGGATCGTCCGATTTCATCTGCGGATGAGTGCGTTCCAACTGGGCGTGCTTTATGTGATTGGTATCCACCACATAGGCTGCTCTTTTTAAGCCATTGCGGATATTGTCAAAAATACCTTCCCGCACGATACCCTGGCACTCGGGGGTGCTCATCACCCAGCGCCGGCAATCTACAATGGCTGCCCAGTTGCGCTGTTCAAACTGCCTGGCGATGGGCGCCATCTCATCATTCAGCATAGTTGCCATACCCACATCCCACGCTCCGGTGGCATATATCTCCAGTATGTTATTTGAAACAGTCAGGCTGTACTGACCGAGGTTAGGGAATAGCATGTACTGTGCTTAGTGATTTGTCGTACTTAATTATAACTCGCCCGGCGTCGCATGCGGTGATTTATTTGCTATAGTGCGGGACAAACATACGCATTTTTGAGACAACTATGCCAAATTGGTTCTGGGCGGCACTGGCTATGGTAATGATCGTTGAGGGTATCGGGCCTTTGCTCATACCAAACCGCTGGCGGCAATATCTTAAGCAAGTAGCCGAATCAGAGCCCAGCCAATTGCGTCAGATTGGCGGCACTCTGGTGGTGATTGGCTCAGTTTGTTTATACTTTATAGTGAATTAACGCTAAACAGGCCAAATATTCACTGGTCAGCTGAATATTTGTGCATAAAACAGATGATCCAGTGGCCTTAATTTTGATAGAATCCACGCCTAATTTTTTAACATACTCGACTCATGGCTAAAAATATTGTGGTCCTTGGCACCCAGTGGGGTGACGAGGGAAAAGGTAAAGTAGTAGATCTGCTTACTGACCGTGCAAAGTATGTTGTTCGCTATCAGGGCGGACACAATGCAGGTCACACACTGGTAATCGACGGTGAAAAAACCGTTCTGCATCTAATCCCATCCGGCATTCTGCGCGAAAACGTTACCTGTATTATTGGTAACGGCGTGGTACTGAGCCCGGAAGCATTAATGACTGAAGTCTCCATGCTGGAAGAGCGCGGTGTCCCAGTGCGTGAACGCCTGAAAATCAGTGAAGCTTGTCCGCTTATTCTGCCTTACCACGTAGCACTTGATGTTGCGCGTGAAAAAGCCCGTGGTGCCAAAGCTATCGGGACTACCGGTCGCGGCATTGGTCCGGCTTATGAAGATAAAGTATCCCGCCGTGGTTTACGGGTTGGCGATCTGTTCAATGCCGAAGATTTCGCTGCCAAGTTAAAAGAAGTGCTGGATATCCACAACTTTACGTTAACCCAGTATTACGGCGAAGAGCCGGTTGATTTCGATAAGACCCTGGGTGATGCCATGGCGGTTGCTGATATCCTGCGTGCGATGGTGGTTGATGTGACCGATGAACTGGATAAAGCCCAGAAAGCCGGCCTGCCTATCATGTTTGAAGGCGCACAGGGCACGCTGCTGGATATCGACCACGGTACTTACCCGTACGTTACGTCTTCTAACACCACAGTTGGTGGCGTAGCAACCGGTGCTGGTTTTGGTCCATTGAACCTCGATTATGTGTTGGGTATCGTTAAGGCTTATACCACTCGTGTTGGCTCTGGTCCTTTTCCTACTGAGCTGGAAGATGAAGTAGGCCAGCACCTGGGTGTGAAAGGCCACGAATTTGGCGCTACTACCGGTCGTAAACGTCGCACTGGTTGGTTTGACGCTGTAGCCATGAAGCGCGCGGTACAAATCAACTCTATCACCGGTTTCTGTCTGACCAAGCTGGACGTACTGGATGGGCTGGAAACCCTGCAAATCTGTGTCGGTTATAAAGATAAAGACGGTAACGTAAAAGACGTTCCGCCCATGGCTGCTGATGGCTATGATCTGGTGACGCCGGTTTATGAAGAAATGCCTGGCTGGAGCGATAACACTTTTGGTGTTACCGATTATGAGTCACTGCCTCAGGCTGCTAAAGACTACATCGCTCGTCTGGAAGTGATCACCGGTGTACCGGTGGATATTATCTCTACCGGTCCGGACCGCAATGAAACTATTGTGATGCGCCATCCTTACGACGCATAAAGACGGTTAAAGATTAAAAAACCCCGCGAAAGCGGGGTTTTTTTATTGCTGTGAAATAGTGCTAGTATGAACACATCGTACCTGCAGGAGTAGTTTCGTGAGTATAGCAACGGGCGCCATCGTGTCAGTTTTTGAGCGTTTACAGCAGTCCTATGTGCTGGGCAAAACCAAAACCTATGCCTGGCGAAAAGCGCAGCTGGAAGCCTTGCAGCGTATGCTCAGCGAGAATGAAGCGGCGTTTGTTGAGGCCCTCAATACCGATCTGGGTAAAAGTGAGGCTGAAGCCTTTACCACCGAAATTGGTTTTTTGCTGAGTGATATACAGCACACTAAAAAGCACCTGCGCCAATGGATGAAAGCCCGTAAGGTCAGCACACCGTTAGTGGCACAGCCGGCCCGCAGCTCTTTGCAACCGGAGCCACTAGGCACTGTGTTGATCATCGGTGCGTGGAATTACCCGGTACAACTCACGCTGGCGCCCTATGTTACAGCACTGGCCGCCGGTAACTGTGCGCTGCTTAAACCCTCTGAAGTGGCGCCGGCCAGCTCTGCACTGATGGCCAGCCTTATTCCTAAGTATCTGGATGGTGATGCGGTGGCGGTGGTCGAGGGCGATAAGGACGTTGCCAGCGAATTACTCTCGTTGCCCTTTGATCATATCTTTTATACCGGCGGTGAAGCCGTGGGTAAAATTGTCATGGCGGCGGCGGCCCAAAACCTTACGCCGGTCACTCTTGAGCTGGGGGGGAAAAGCCCGTGTGTGGTAGACGCCAATACTGATATCACCACCACTGCGCGGCGAATCGTATGGGGGAAATGGACCAACGCCGGTCAAACCTGTATCGCACCTGACTATGTTTTAGTTGAGCGCAACTGTGCCGACGCGCTCATCGATAAGCTTGGTAAGGAAATCACCCGCCAGTTTGGCAATCAGCCATTGCAAAGCAAGGATTACGGGCGCATTGTTAATGAGCGCCATTTAACGCGATTAAAGCAATACACCGAAGGGCATGAGATAGTGATTGGTGGCCAGCTCGATGAGGCGCAAAGGAAACTGGCACCCACAGTGATTTTAAATCCGGATATCGACACGCCGGTCATGCAGGAAGAAATTTTCGGGCCGGTTCTGCCGGTTATTGAAGTCAGCAGCGTCAGCGAAGCTATCGATTTTATAAAGCGTCGGCACAAGCCGCTGGCGGCGTATTTATTCAGCGAATCTCAGAGTATTCAGCAGCAATTTGTTGATGAGGTCAGTGCCGGTAGTGTGTGTATCAATGACACCATGATGTTTATGGCGAACCCGCAACTGCCCTTCGGCGGGGTGGGCAATAGCGGCATGGGCCGCTACCATGGCAAGTTTGGCTTTGATACTTTCAGTCATCTCAAAAGCGTGATGCAACGCAGTTTCTGGTTTGATGTGGCTATTCGTTACGCGCCTTCAAGTGCCCGAAAGCGCTTTTTACTTAAAAAATTACTTTAGTTTAATGTTCAACAACGACGAAGGAGCCGTATCGTCATGCCTCAACCTTTTCATTTAGCCATTCCGGTCGACAACCTGGATAAAGCCCGCGAATTTTACGGGCAGTTACTCGGCTGCAAACAGGGGCGCAGTGATACGCAGTGGATAGACTGGGATTTAGCCGGACATCAGCTGGTAACGCATCTGGTTAAGGCCATGCCGTCCGTGCCGGATTATAATGCCGTGGATGGTCACAGTGTACCGGTACCGCATTTTGGCGTGGTGCTAACCATGGATGACTGGCAGGCCCTGGCCGATAAACTCACTGCTGCTAATATAGAGTTTGTCATTAAGCCGTATGAGCGTTTTAAGGGGCAGGCCGGTGAACAGGCCACCATGTTTTTTATGGATCCGGCGGGCAACGCGTTGGAGTTCAAGGCATTTGCCGATATTAACCAATTGTTTGCGACAGATTAAGCTCCCTTTAGGTACTTGCCCTATAATGCGAACTGATTGTTAATTTTGGCGATTTGTAATAATTTAAATATGGTATCCGTGACGCCGGAGGGTAAACTGCGTCACAGAGTTGCTTAGCCCCACAGGCAAAAAGTGACTCAGTTAAAGACAGATAAATTAACTCAGCAGTAGTCAATGCACCAGGTGTTATGCTGAACCTATAACAACAATAATAACCGACAGGATTTATCGTGATTGAAGAAGTCGTCGCTCAGGCTGGCAAAGGGTTTTTCAGGGGAATTGGTTTTCTCGTAGCGGAGTTGCTGTTCTGGCGGTTGTGCTACATCGTTGGCTGGCCGGTTTGTAAAATCCTCACCCTTGGTCAGTACCCCAGACGAGTTGAGCGCGAGCGAGCCATTTTTCGCCAGGAAAAAGCGCATACGGGTTTTACCTGCGCGGCTACCGGCTTACTCATTCTGCTTGTTTTAGTGGTTATTTACTCCGGATACTGGCCTTCGAGCTTCCCAGGCTTTGCTTCTGAATAGCCTGAAGCCGCTGGCCCCAGGCTATTACCTATTTTTATTTTACGGACTGCACTACCGCTTTACCCCGCCCACGGGCTTCGGAAGCGGCCGATAGTTTGCCGTTTTGTTGCATGATCAGGTGCAGATCGCCAAAGTTACTCTCTTTTATGTTGTAGCCCATGTCTTGCAGCGTATTCAGTGTAGCCGGGTCGAACCCTTCATGTACGCGGATCTGATCCTCCGGCCATAACTGGTGATGGAAACGAGGCAGGTTTACTGCTTGTTCTGCAGTTAAATCGTATAGCAGCGTATTAAGAATCGACAGCGTTACTGAGGAAATAATCGTGGTGCCACCGGGTGAACCTGTCACCAGCTTAACCTGTCCGTCCTCGAGCACAATAGTGGGCGTCATGGATGAAAGCATCCGCTTGTATGGCTCAATAGCATTAGCTTCCCCGCCAATCGCGCCGAAGAAATTTGGCACACCGGGTTTGGCACTGAAGTCATCCATTTCGTCATTCAATAAAAAGCCCGCGCCTTCAGCCACAACGCCGGCACCAAAGCTCAGGTTTATGGTTGTAGTGTTCGCTACCGCATTGCCCCACTGATCTACAATAGAGAAATGGGTGGTGTCCTCACTTTCGTGAAGTCCGGGTTTGATTTGTGGGGTAGCCGAAATGGCTGTCAGGTTAATTTCCTGCGCTCGCTCGGCGATATAGTCCGGCGCAATTAACTTCGGTTGTGGGACGGCGAAAAAGTCCGGGTCGCCGAGGTATTCAGCGCGGTCGGCAAACACTCGTTTACCGGCTTCACTCACCAGATGCAGATAAGGCGCTGAATTATGCGCGGGTAATACATTTGTTCTGGTCACGTTGTCGACCATGCCGAGCCATTGGGCCACCGCGATACCGCCAGAACTAGGCGGTGGGGCTGTGACAACCTGATAGCCGCGCCATTCAAACTTAATCGGTGTGCGCCATTGGGCGTGATACCGGGTTAAGTCTTCATGACTGATTAAGCCTCCATTGGCCTGCATGTAGCTAACAATATGATCGGCCGTTTCGCCCTTATAAAAACCGGCCGGCCCGTTATCACGGATGCGACTTAAAGTGGCCGCAAGCTCAGGCTGTTTAAATAACACGCCTGCTGTGGCGGCTTCGCCAAAATAGTTGGCAAAGTTGGTTTCAAGGCCGCGTTTTTCAACGCGGTTAATGTAGCGACTTACCCGACCTGCCAGTTTCTCCGGGACTTCAAAGCCCTCACTGGCATAGGTTACTGCAGGCTGAACCAAGCGTTGCCAGGGTAATTTTCCGTACTTCTGATGGGCAGCCCACATCCCGGCAACAGTGCCGGGTATACCTGAGGCCTTGGCGCCAAACAATGAGTCGGTAGGGTGTACATCGCCGTTGTCATCGAGGTACATGTCACGGGAGGCTCCCGAAGGTGCCATTTCCCGGTAATCGAGGAAATCGGCACTGCTATCCATGTAAATGGTCATAAATCCGCCGCCGCCGATATTGCCTGCCTCGGGGTAAGTTACCGCCAGAACAAATTGCGCCGCGATGGCCGCGTCTACCGCATTACCGCCGTCCTGCATGACTTCGAGAGCGACCCGGGCCGCGAATTTATCGGGCATGGCAACCGCATACTCAGCAGTACTGGCCGGTGTAGTTGTGACCTGTTCGGAGGTTGAACAGGCAGTAAGAGCAATGATTAAGGCACTTATTAACAGATATCGCATGAAACTAACCCACCATGATTAAACTGGTTATGACATAAAGGACTAAGGTTAATGCACCGCCGGTCAGGGCATAGGGCATTTGCGTGCGCACGTGCTCAAGCAGGTCGCAGCCTGAGGCAATCGACGAAACGGCGGTGTTATCGGATATCGGCGAGCAGTGATCGCCAAACACGCCGCCGCCCAGAATGGCACCGATGACCAGCGACGGAGGCAGGCCGAGCTGCTGTATCAGCGGCACGCCAATAGGGATAAGAATGGCAAAAGTGCCCCAGGAAGTACCGGTAGTAAACGACATAATGCCGCCGGCTAAGAACAGCATGGGGACAATCAGGAATAAAGGTAAGTACTCACCAACTATACCAGCAACAAACAGACCGGTTCCCAAAACCTTTAAACTGCCTCCGAGGGTAAGCGACAGTAATACGATAGTGACTAAAGGCAGTAATTCACCCATGCCTATAAAGCCTACATCTACCGCTTCGTGATGGGTAAAGCGTTTAGAAAATACCAGCATCAGGTACGCCACAGCGGTGGCCAGAATGGTTGCATACAGTACCGACTTACTGCCGCTGCCCTGAGAGAGTACGCCATTGCCGGTCCACAGCATAAAGCCAACCATGCTCACTATCATGGTTAGGATGGGGATCACCATATAGCCGGTTTTAGTAGCCGCTGCGGCAGAAAGCTGCTGCTGATTGCTCTCTAACTGTTGTTCTGCTTTGGCCATCGGGCCGTGCACTTTGTCGGCAAACACGGTGTAAGCGGCGATGAGCAGCGCAATGATGGCGTAGAAGTTAAAGAATACCGAGCCCCACAGAATACTGGCTGATGAGGCGGGCAGTTCGTAAGTATCGAGCATGCCAAGCACAAACGCGCCCCAACCATTGAGCAAAATAAGAATACAAATTGGCGCACTGGTGCTGTCGATAAGATATGCCAGACGGGCACGGCTCATGCCAAACTTATCAAATAAGCCGCGGGCAAAAATACCGGCTGTTAGTACGCTAAGGTTAGATTCAATGAAAACAACGATACCGGTAAGCATGGTAAGTCCACCCACCTGGCGACGACTTTTTGCGACCCCGCGTTTAGTGAGCCAGTCTACCGTAGCGGTTACGCCGCCTGAGTCACGAATATAAGCCAGCAGCGCGCCTACCAGAACGCTGAATAATAAAATTCGGGTATTACCGGCGCTGGTGGCTACCTCTACCACCCGTTCGATGGAAGTAATCGGTGCCAGCAACAGGCTATCTGTGCCGGCGGTGAGGAGGATCAGTGCCTCAGCACTGAGAACCGCCATCAGCAATGCCATAATGACCTCTTTCTTCCAGAAAACGATCACAATGGCGATGACTGGTGGAATGATGGAAACCCAATCCATACGAATGAACCCTTGTTGTTTTTATGTCGTTATTTTAATTGGCCTGTTTGTTCAGAATTGCTTCGTAGACCAGTGAAACGATGCTGCCGTAGCGGCCGGTTTCAAATTGCTTACCGGTAAATTGCAGCTTTTCTTCGTCTTCTTCCACAATGGGCGAATGGCGCGCGTTGGTCAAGAGGATGACGGCCAAATCAAGGGCTGGGTCGATAACAGTTGCCGTGCCTGTCCAACCGGTGTGGCCAAATGCCAGATCGCTGGCATAAGGGCCGAAGTGCCAGCGGTTGGTGCCATTAGCCGCCCGGCGCCAGCCGAGCCCATAGTGCCAGAAGCGATTATCTGGTTTGGTGAAGGCATTTATTACATTGCTGTCGAACAAATGTGTTTCACCGTACCCCCCGCCGTTTAACAGCATTTGTGCCATGACGGCCAGTTCATCGGCAGTGGAGAACAACCCGGCATGACCAGATACACCCTGCATGGCATAAAAGGCTTTTTCGTCGTGAACTTCTCCCTGCAGGGTATATTCACGGATATTCGGAAACGTGATCCGGCCGTCGCGGGTATTCCCACGTAGTTCGGTGGCGGCAAATTCGCCTTTGTGGTGACCTTTCTGCAGCGGGTTGAACAGCGTATTTTTGAGCCCCAGCGGCTGATACAGCCACTCTTCACAATATCGGTCCAGAGGCATGCCAGTAATGCGCTCCACAATCAGACCAAGCAGCATAAAGTTAACATCACTGTAGGAGGCGCTAAGCCCATTGCTGATTTCAAAGGGGGCCTGGGTGATCAGCAGCTCGCTGGTACGTTGGCGGGACTGGGAATAAAAGCGTTTGCCCAACGGGTTTTCCGGGTCGTAAAAAGCAATGCTTGGCGAGTAGCCGGACTGATGAGACAGCAGGTCGCTAACCCTTCTTGCCTCTCGTCCTGCCCCCTGATATTCCGGCAGATAATGTTTTATGGGCTGCGTCACATCGAGCTGACCGGTTTCCACCAGATGCATCAGTGCCAGCGTGGTGGCAAACATTTTGGTGTTGGAAGCCAGGTCAAAAATGGTATCGGTACGCATCGGTTGCGGGCTGGTCAGCGGCAGACCGTCCTCGTCGTAGCGCTTCTGGTATCCATAGGCTGTGCGTTTAATAATTTCGCCTTCTTTGACTATCAGTAACACCGCACCCGGAAAGCCTTCAGCGACTTCCTGTCTGATGAGCTCGTCTACTGCGGTAAAGTGGTTCTGGTATGCCTGAGTGTTGTCTTTTAATTCAGGATAGGGTACCTGAATATGCAACTGCGCTTCGGCCGGTTCTATATTGCTCACGGCCAGGGTATTGATGCCGGTTCGGGTGCGGCGGGCCAGGGAATAACGATAGGTATTGTCGGCAGCAAACTCCTCATCCAGCGACAGTACCTCGCCGTTCACCGACACCGTCGCCGAAGCTGGCAGGTTACTCTCAATGATCAGTTCGCCGCGACCGGCATAGCTTTTAAACGCGAAGCGGTCTTTAACAAAGGCGCGCCTGGATGGCTTAAGGTCTGGCAACAGCGCATCTATCTGACCACGCCGAACAGTGGGCAATTCACTTTCTGCGGTGGCAATAGCCAGCTCACGCTCTTTTTCATAACGGTTAAACAGGGCGTCTTTTTGCTCCGGGAAATACTTATCGAGTAAAGCAAACACGGCGGCCGTGGTCCGGCTATCAGGCTCACCACTGACATGCCAGGGCAGAAAGTGCATCTGAAATGCGGAAATGGCATTGAGGGTACTGGTATCGGCGATACCGGTTTCGATGACGCCATAACCATAAGCGCGCAGTGCACTTTGCAGTAAACCGATACTGGCCGGCTGCTCGTTAAAGGTTTTCCAGTAGTTGGCCAATGTTTCATTATCATACCAGGCGCCAACACCAGCCTGATATAACTCAAACCATGGAAAGCGAGGACCGGGATCGTTCTTGCGGTCGAAAGCGATATCCGAATGACCGACAACCGCAGTGGGTTCGATATCCGGGTGTCTGGCAATAATGTCTTTTACCAGCTCAATAACTACTTCGATTTGGGCCGGGTCGTAATCCGGAAAAAAGCATAACCGGTTTGAGCCATGCTCGGCCAGTGAGGGGGCCATATCGCCGTCACGCTCACATTCCGGCACATTGACTATCTCGATGCCAATGGAGTGGTCATTTAAGCCGGTACGCCCCTGCCAGTAACTTTTTCCGGCATGCCAGGCACGCATGTTTTCGTCGACTAACTGGATTATTCTGGGCTTGCCGCCGGGATCGCTCGGATCATTGGATTCAGGGATAAGGTAGTGGGAGCTTAAACCGCCTTCATCAACCAGCGCTGTGACTGAGCGGGCATAGTCAATTGCCGTAAAGTGTAATACCAGTGATTTTACCCGCTCGCCATAATTAGCCGAGGGCATTTCAATTACCCGTCGACTGCTACAGCTAATTAAAAGCAGTGCACAAAGTGTCCATAACAAAACACCGCGAAAACTTCGGCTGGTCACAATCTTTTCTCTACTCTTTGGTTTATTTGTTGGCCGGGCGATTGCCTGAGGCACAGACGCGCATATTACTCAAACTACCATACTCGAAAGACTTCTGCATAATAAAATATTCCTGTTGTGTGGTGTGGAATTCAACGCTTTCAGCAACTACTAATTATTCGTTAAGCGCTTTTATAAACACGACTTTGTGTGTTATTGAGCGCAGCGTTGGTTGATTGTGGCAAGCTGATATGGATTTGATAAACAAAGATTTAAAATGTCAGGTTGGAATAATTTATTTTTTGCGGTTGCTGGGGTAAGCTTGGTTATCGACGTTGATGCATTTGGAAAGGGCCCTGATAGTGATGCGTACTAAAGCCGTACTGGTGAGTTTTCTTGTAATGTTAACCGTAGGCTGCTCCGGCGGGCAGGACACCGAGTTTATGCTGGGTCAGAAGCTGATGCTGGACATGCGCTATTACTGCGTGGATGGTACACCAGCGGAACGTTGTAAAACGCCGGTTACCACCTTGCTTCCAGAGTTTGCCGAAATTATTCGTCAGGGCCATATTGGCGGGGTGATCCTATTCGCAGAAAATCTCGATAACAGTCAGCAGATCATCGAGCTTAATTATGCCATTCAGCAACTGGC
Source organism: Alteromonadaceae bacterium (assembly GCA_002691625.1). Lineage (GTDB taxonomy): Bacteria > Pseudomonadota > Gammaproteobacteria > Enterobacterales > Alteromonadaceae > Alteromonas. Next base: position 39,652 of record NZIK01000071.1, on the reverse strand, counting down.
CAAAGAGGAAGGTTTACCACCACTGTTTATCGCCATCGATCAGGAAGGGGGCCGGGTTGCGCGGTTGCCGGATGAAGTGGCAACCCGTTATGTTGGCAATATGGCGATTGGAGCAACTTACCCGCTGTATAACACTACCTTTGCCGAGCGGGTTAATAAAGGCATTGCTACAAGTATTGGTAAGCTTGGGTTTAATGTAAATTTCGCCCCCACTGTGGATGTTAATGTTAATGCTGATAATCCGGTTATTAACGTCCGGTCTTACGGTGAAGACCCACAAATGGTGGCCGAGCTCGGCGCAGCGGCCGTGGCCGCGCTACAGAGTGAAAATATTCTCAGCGCCCTGAAGCATTTCCCCGGTCATGGCGATACTCATACCGACAGTCACACCGGTCTGCCCAGGGTAGATCACGATCTGGCCACCGTGGAAGCGGTTGATTTACTGCCTTTTCGCTATGCCATCGAGCAGGGACAGGCACCGGCGATGATAATGACCGCGCATATTCAGTACCCATTGCTTGATGACACCCGTTTTAAGGCACTCGACGGAGAGGATACCCTGGTACCTGCCACTCTCTCGCACAAAATTCTCACCGGCTTACTGCGCAATAAAATGGGCTACGAAGGCATTATTGTGACCGATGCGTTGGATATGGCTGGTATTGCCCACTACGTTGATCATAAAAATGCGGTGATAAAAACCTTTAATGCCGGGGCGGATATCGCATTGATGCCTTATGCGGTGCGCAATCCACAAAGTGTCAGTCGTTTTTGGGAGCTCTACCAGCAATGGGTACAGGCCATGAGCAGCGGAGACATTGACCGTCAGCAAACCCGGTTGTCGGTTAAGCGTATTTTGCAGGCCAAGCAGCAATTTAAGCTTGATGAGTTTACCCACAAGCCGCTGGCGGAGCGGATTCAAAGCGCTGTGGATACGCTACCCGGGGAAGAGAGCCAGCGCACCGAAATGGCGCTCGCCAGCGCTGCAATAACCCAGGTTTATAATCGTGGTGTATTGCCACTCAGAGGGAGTCGCTTTTACGTGGTAATGCCCGACGAGGCCCGCTGCATGGCAATGACGGCCGCGTTATTAAATCTGCAGCCAGGTTTGCAACTTACCTGCGATGCGTTAACCGCCATAGACCCTGATGAAGCCTTGCCTGATCTGAATGATACCGATGCCGTGATCGTGGGCGATATTACGCCACAACACAGCCTCGCTGAAATGGGCGGCATGGCAGATCTGAGCGCCTGGCGCAACCGACCGGATAAAAACATCCAGGAAACCTGGATAAGACGGCTGCTGGCCGGTGCCGGTGAACAATCAGTAAATGCTGTATTCGTTGCGCTCAGAGCACCCTATATTATTTCGGACTATCGCCATCTTGCCGGCGCTGCCGTGGCTACCTTTGGCTATAACGTCACCGTAACCGGTGCAGAAGAACAAGGTACTGCTCGGGCCCAGGGGGCGGTCTTTACCGCGCTGGCAGAAGGCTTACTCGGGCGTTCGCCGATGCCTGGTAAATCGCCTGTCACCATCGACGAGTAAGGCTCATGACGGCGCGCATTAGTGCTTTGGATGCCCTGCGGGGGCTGGCCATCATTGCCATGGTGCTGGTTAATAATCCGGGCTCCTGGCAGGCTATTTATGCGCCGCTAAAACATGCAGACTGGCACGGTCTGACCCCAACAGATGTTATCTTTCCGGGCTTCATCTTTGTGATGGGCGTCACCATAGCAATTCATTTACCCCGGGAGCTAACCCGCCTCAACAGTACGATGGCTGTGGTCAGAAACACTACTCGCCGGGCTATCATGCTTATTTTACTGGGCTGGGGATTATATCTGTGTTGGTATAATACCGGCAGTGCCGGATACAACTGGGTTGAGGAGCGTTTGTTGTCGCTGCGTTTTGCCGGTGTACTGCCTCGGCTCGGTGTAGTGTACTGGCTCACCGTAATGCTTATTCTCGCTGTTTCCTGGCGCTGGATTGGCTTGCTAGCAGCCGTATTACTGGCCGGATACTGGGGAGCGATGGAGTGGATCCCTTACACTGACGCCAGCGGCGGGATTTATCAGGGCCAGTGGGAATTCGGCAACAGCCTTGCCGCTTATCTCGATCATCACCTGCTAGGGGCAGACCATGTCTATTATTCCGCGGCGAACCCATTTGCCTTTGACCCTGAGGGGATCCTGTCAACCCTACCTGCGGTAGCGACCTGCCTGAGTGGCGTGTGGGTGGGGCGTTACGCCCTGGTGCAACACGGCTGTCCGAATAAACTGATGATGCTGGCCCTGGCCGGCATTTGTGCCGGCTATGGCCTGGCGGTAATCAACCCAATTAACAAGGCGCTCTGGTCGCCCACTTTTGTGCTGGTAACCAGTGGTATACTAACCCTCCTGTTTTGGCTCAGTATCCTGTATGAACGAAAAGTTGGTCCGTTACCCAAAGGCCATCCGTTACTGGTTGCCGGGACCAATAGCATCGCTTTTTTCATGTTGTCTGGTATTCTCGCCCGGGTACTGCTAATTATTAAAATTGACGGTGTTTCACTGAAAGGTCATGCCTGGCGATTTATGGAAGCGCTCCCTCTGCCTGCGGAAATGGCTTCGCTGTTGTGGGCATCAGGTTTTCTGATAATCTGCTATTATCCAATTAAGCTTATGTATAATAATGGTTTTTTTTGGCGAATTTAAGCGCTGGTAAGTCCACATCCGGCTGGAACCGGTGCAATAATCATTTCACACCGTAAACGCAAACACAGGGAAAGACGTTGCGCGACTTGTTTATCTTCATACTGGCAGTCTGTCTGTATACAGTGGGCTTTGATGCCCGCGGTGAAGAGTCATTCGATCTGGCCGTTACGGTTGACTGGAAGCCTTACCTGTATATCAATCAGCAGGGTGAGCCTGACGGCGAAGATTTACGTTTACTGCGGCGCACGCTTCAACGGCTTGGCTACGAGCTGAATGCGCAGCGCTTGCCTGAGCAGCGGATGGCGCTGGAGCTCAAACAGGGCGAAGTCGACGTTATCCTTGGCGCTGCCTATACGAAGACCCGCGAAGCCCAGAACTTCTATTCAATACCCTATCGTAAGGAAACTATCGTATTTGGCTTCAGGTTTTCCCGTAATCCCTATTTCAGGGACGTAAATGTCAGTTCGTTATTGCAGCAAAACTTTCTGGTTTCGGTGAATAAAAGCGGTTGGTTTGGTGAAGAGTTTCAACGCAATGCGCTCGATGATCACGACCGCAATCTGATCCACGCAGAAGGGACCATGCGGCGCATGCAGTTGTTGAAAATGGGGCGAGTAGATGCGGTTGTCGGCGACCGGAAGGTGCTCGAGGCTGCTGCACAGCAGCTGGGCCTTGACGACTTTATGGTGTCCAAACAGGTGATACATGAAACCCGGGTGCATTTTCTGTTTAGCCGCAACCGGGTAGATAAGGCGTTTATGCAGCGCTTTAATCAGGCGCTGATTGCCGAGCTGACCCGGCAGACCTTTTAAAGATTGATCATTTGGCCGTTTAACACGGCCCGTTGTTGGCCCTCGCTGTCCTGCATTACCCAGAAAGCGTCAGCGCCGGGATATAAGGTGGAATAGGCGGGCGATTCCGGTAAACATAACACTGGCAGCCCACTCTGATTATCAAGCTGCGAACTATCACCGGCAAAAACACTGAAACCCTGTTTTAGCAGCGCCAGGTAATCACTCTCTGTTAGCACCAAATGGCCGTCGAGTTGATAGGCCTTCACCGGCAGTATAGTGGTTTGATAGGCGCTGATATTGGTAAAACCGGCCTGTCCTGACAGGTCGCCGATATGTTTTACCGTGGCGCGGCCCTGCTTATCTACATTCACGCTGATATCTGCCACGTAATCATGGCCGGCGCAGCGCTGCGCAACCCGGGAAAATTTAATATCGACCAGACCATCTTCAACATTATCGGGAAGGCGGTAATAGTCGGCCAGGGACTTCTGCTGATACAAATTCCCCAGTAAAGCTTCCAGCGCACTGTGCAAGCCAATGACATTCATCTTTCTTGCCACCTGGCGATGGGGATCGTTGGGGTGTGCTCCGGACTCAATCAGGATCGTGCTGGCCCCGGTACCGGCAATGTTGTCACCAAATGAGCGCTGCGAATAGGTATCGTCGTAGCGGCCGATATGGCAGGGCAGCCAGTGGCTCAGGGTATCAGCCATGCAGGCAATCAGTTGTTTTGCCCGCAGGCGCGGCGCATCAACATGCTTATCCGGATGAAAAGCCGGCGCAAGAAAAGCAATGGTAGCCGGGTAAGCCGTTGGGCCAACCGAATAGTAAGGGTTTTGGTCGTGCAGGTTAAAGGCCACATCCGGTTTAAGCGTTTGCACCTGTTGCCACAACAATCTGCCTTCCGGCGTTTGCAGCTGTTTGGCATCTCGGTTGATGTCTATGCCCTGCTCATTCACCCGTGTATCACGCTCAGCGCCATCCGGATTCAGCATAGGGATAATGTGCAGGGTAACCAGCGACATCCAGTCATTGCCTAATGCCAGTGCATTACTGCTTGTATTGAGGTGTAGCAGTTTCAGCCAGTCGAGCACCGCTGCGGTAGCTGTAGGCTCGTCGCCGTGCATTTGAGTCCAGGCCAGGATAATCAGCGGACCATTGCCCATACTTAATCGCTCAATGGATTTGCCGGTGCAGCTGTAACCGATAGTTTCACGGGTAATCGACGGATAGTCACCAATTTCATCAAGCACCGGCTGAATATCCTCGTGGCGCAGATGGGCTTTATCCAACGTATTAAAATAATGAGAATCCCAGAGACTGGCGATGGCCTGTGCTGGCGCGTGGGGATGGGCAGCTTTCATAATTTACGGTAACCTTACAAACAGTTAAACGCGTAGAGCGCCGAAAACACTATTTAAAGAGATTTTGATATTCTTATCAACTGGTTTATATTTGAATAAAAAATTCTTTCGTTATTTTTGTTGTTGGTTTCTTTGCTTAGTAACCGACGCCGACAACCGGGAACAAGCGCATGTCAGCTTTTGTTAAAATTAAAGCAATAAAGCATTCATTGTCGAGCAGTGAATCAAAACTAGCGACTTTTACGCTGGATTCACCTAACGCTGTGCGGGACCTGTCTTCCCAGGAGCTGGCCAATGTGGTGGGAGTGAGCCAGTCCAGTGTGGTGAAGTTCGCGCAAAAGCTCGGTTACAAAGGCTATCCGGCGTTCAAACTGGCAGTGATTGATGCGCTCAACCGGGAAACTCCCAACACCCAGCTACATGGCAAAATAACCCTCAATGACGGTTTTGAGCAAATGGCCGACAAGCTGCTGAGCAGTAAGATCAGTGTGCTCAATGAAACCCGCAACCTCAACGAACTGGTGGAGTTTGAGAAGGCGGTTGAAATCATTAAAAACGCCAAACGTATTCTGATCTGTGGGGTGGGCGGCTCAGGACTGGTGAGCAAAGATTTTTCATTCAAATTGCAAAAGCTCGGCATGATGGCAATTGCCGAGGCCGACGGGCACGTGCAATTAGCGCTGGCTGCTACTTTTAACGAGAGTGATGTGGTGGTGGCCATTTCTGAGTCTGGCGCTACCCGGGAGATTGTTAACGTGGTCAATCAGGCTAAAGATAATCACGCCAAAGTTATCTCCATTACCAAATATGGCACTACGCCGGTGTCGGAGCCGGCTGATGTGCAGCTTTATTCGGTGGCCGAAGAAGCGTCGGCGCGGTTGTCCTCAATCCTGGCCAGAACCGCTCAGGAGCTGATTATCGACATGCTGTTTATTGCACTTACTCAGGCATCACGGCCTGGCCGCAAACTGCTGGAGAAAACCAACGAGATTGTTTCTCAGTTTCGACGCGGCGGTTCGGGTACTCCGGGTAGCTGAACCAAGGCTGATTAGTGCGGGTAAAGTAAGTACGGCTGGCGCTGTGCTTTAAAGGCATCCAGGCCCGGTTGCCAGGTTGTGCGGATGGCGGCAGGGTCAAGCCCTTCATTCAGCTGTTTACGTAGCTTGTCAGTACCGCTTAACAGATCAAAAAAGTCGGGACGGTCGATAAAGGTCTGCCCACGTTCCTCAAACTGCTGATACACTGCGTAAAGCAATTCAATGTTAAAGCCCTCAATGTTGCTGTCGCGTAAATCACGGCCAAATAATAATTCGCCCTTTAGCTTTGGGGTCGGCGCGCTTTCCGGCATGGGGTGCGGGGTAAAGGTAAACTCGCCAAGAGCTATCTCATTATGACCGATAACCTGAAACGGCCAGTCGGTACCTCTGCCTATACTAACTACGGTGGCTTCGAATAAGCATAGCGACGGATACAGGCGAATGGCCGTGCTGTTGGGCAAATTCGGGCTGGGTGCCACCGGTAATGCATAGTCGAGCGCTTTGTTATACCCGGCAACCGGGATAACTGTGAGGCTTAGCTGTTCTGCCTGATTTATCCAGGCTTCGCCTTTTATCATTGTTGCCAGCTCACCCACAGTCAGCCCATGTAGCAGCGGCAGCGGGTCCAGACTGACGAATGAGGTAAACTCGGCTTCTCGTAGGGGCCCGTCAACATAGCGCCCGTTGGGATTGGGGCGGTCCAGCACAATAACCTCGATGGATTGTTCAGCGGCGGCTTCAAGCACATAGTGCAGGGTGCTGATGTAGGTGTAAAAGCGCGCGCCGACATCCTGAATATCAAATACCAGCAGGTCGATGTCGCTGAGCATTGCCTGGTCTGGCTTTTTATATTTGCCATACAGTGAGCGGATCGGCAGGCCCGTTTTTGGATCTGTGCCATCGGTGACTTTTTCACCGGCGCCTAATTTGCCTCGGAAACCGTGCTCTGGCGCGAATACGGCCTGCACTGCCACATTGCGACTCACTAAGAAATCCACCAGATGGGTTTGTTTTACCCGGCTGGTTTGGTTAACTACCAGACCCACCTTTTTACCTGCCAGCAGCGGTAAGTAACGCTCTGGCTGCTCAGCGCCAACCTGTAGCGCTTTACTTTGTGAGGTTGCCGAGGTGAGCAACAACAGAATAATGGCCAGAAATCGGGTCATGACTAGGAATGAGATTGNACGGCACGGCGTAAAAAGCCACCGTTGTCGGCCAGTTGTGCNTCTGCTTCAGCGGCGCTCTGGCCGGTGAGGATCATCAGAATAGCCAGNTTNGCNCGNTTATTGGCNGCCTGTANNGCTGNATCGGCTTGTTCTTCGCTNCAGTCNGTAGCCTGCATNACAATGCGCGTGGCGCGGGCTTTTAACTTCTGNTTGGTGGCGTTTACGTCTACCATCAGGTTTTCGTANGTNTTACCTAANCGGATCATGCTGGCCGTACTGAGCATATTAAGAATNAGCTTTTGTGCNGTGCCNGATTTCATGCGGGTTGAGCCGGTAATGCANTCAGCACCTACCACGGCACAAATNCCAATNGCGGCTACATGCATCATNGGNGACTCNGGGTTACAGGTNACAGAAATGGTGGCNGCGTTGAGCGAGTTTGCNTANTTCATTGCTTCAATNACGTAAGGCGTGCGGCCGCTGGCCGANAANCCNACCAGTACGTCATTGGNACAAAAGTTAATGGCTTTTAAATCTTCCACACCCATNACGGTGTCNTCTTCGGCGCCTTCCACNGCGTTCTTAATGGCCTGATCNCCGCCGGCGATGATTCCGATGACCATGGATTCCGGTACGCTGAAGGTNGGCCGGCATTCTACTGCATCNAGAATACCCAGACGGCCGCTGGTTCCGGCGCCCATGTAAATCANTCNNCCGCCAGCCTGTANGCTNGGCACTATNGCGTCNACGGCTTTGGCGATGTGAGGGATNGTTTTACGNACAGCATCGGCNACCCCNGCATCTTCCTGNTTGATNTTTTCCAGAATNTCGATGGTCGGCAGNACATCAATATCCATCGTGTGAGGGTTACGGCCCTCNGAAATAATTCTGTTCAGTTGTTCAAGCAATGTTGCTGACTGTTTATTTGTCATGTGCATAGTTAACTGCCGNCCTTANGGTTAGCNATCGTCCNGGTTAAACGTGTTANTCCATTCATTTTNCTTCCGCCTTNNTCTCNGGCATGTATTCAGGCTGGNGGCCTGCAGCACATACCAGCGTGGCCACCAGNGTTCCAATCACCAGTTGCCAGGTGAANCCCAGACTCAGTTGCCAGGCTTCAGGTAAATACCAGCTCATCACATAAGGTTGTAGCAGCAAGGGGATAATAAAACCACACAATAATGCTGCTGTGACGGAGGCAGGGCTGCCTCGCTGAGTAAATAGTGTAATAAAGTATACGCCAAGTAAGCCACTGTAGGAAAAAACCATCACACCCAGGGCAAACTGTAATAACGGCGTATCTGAATACTGTTGCCAGTAATAGCATAAACANGCCATNGACGCTAACGCCAATGCTACTANCGCCATGGCNACCCGGCCGGCGTTNACAAAATGNTGNTCACTGCGCTGCTGGCCCCGTTTGCGTTGCCAGGGGCGGTATAAGTCCTGNATGAGTACACTCGACATGGAATTTAACCCGGAGTTCAGTGTGGATAGCGCGGCNGCNAGGATACCTATGGTTACCAGCCCTTTTAAACCNGCNGGTAAGTCGGTGAGTACNTAATACATAAANATNGTNACCGGNTCGCCGGCAAACTGNGGNACCGGNGCACCGGCNTTGCTGGCCATNAAANCTGGTTGCTGATAATAGATATACAGNAGNAGGCCTATCACGATAAACANTAACATTACCGGGATTACCATAACNACCGACCANAGCATNGCTTTGGCCCCTTCNTGCGCNTTGCGGCAGGTNAGCACCCGCTGNGTCATATCCTGATCNAGNCCAAAGGCGGCGATATTCAGTAANACAAAGCCGGTAAATACCGAAGTCAGGGTAAACACGCCGGANGGNGAAAANTCGATGCGGCTGTCGAACAGGGTGAGTTTNGANGGCTCNCCGGCACCGGGGTTTTGTAANACGTCGAGGATTGCCGGNACATCCGCNGGGATNGCANTCAGCAGNGCTATNATNACCGCNACGGCGGCGCCGATGTAGGTNAANGCCTGCATGACATCACTGTAGATAACNGTACGGATACCNCCNTAAATACTGTATATCAGCCCGATNACACTGATNAGCAGTGTGGCGGTGATNACNCTACTGGCAGCAATNTTGCCATACAGGATCATTGCGACAGCNAGTGCGGCCATGTAGAGTCTTGCCCCACTGGCAAAGATGCGACCAAACAGNTACATCAGTCCGGCCTGTTGTTTGGCGCCGGCACCAAANCGNGTTTCCAGTAATTCGTAAACGGTAAACACTTTTAGCTGGTAAAAGCGTGGAATGAGCACNCNGGCNACNAANAAAGCGGCNATAAANGCGCCGAGGTTGGTTGCCAGATAGGTCAGGTTACCGCGATANCCCTGATCNGGGCCGCCTAAAAACGTGGCGGCAGACTGNGATGTTGCCAGTACNGACATGGCAACCATCCANACCGGCATTGCCTGACCACCTAAAAAGTAGTCACTGGTGTTTTGCGCACGNCGATTAAAGTACCAGCCAGATACCAACANCAGCAGCCCGTAAAAGGCAAACAGCAATAAGTCTGGCAGGGTGTAATTGGCTAGCATTTATTCTCGTTCTCACCGTTTGAAAGCTGGGTTATCATGGNGCTGTGTAACCAATAACCATCGATATCGACACCAGTTTGTCAGAGTTGGTGTGANTTTAGAATATATTATTCTGCGCNATTTTCAAATTAAGAATTTATTAATTTATNAGCAAGGTGTATNGTACAGGATATACCCAATGNAATCCGCAACCTGAGAGTCAGTCGNTTGAGCAGANCAACCCGCGCCATCATTAACCCGGATGCTATTCGCAATAANTTCCGCCNGCTGAGTNCTGGCCGGGATTGTNNGGCTATTGCGGTGATTAANGCNGACGCGTATGGGCACGGNGCGNTAACGGTAGCTAAAGCGCTGGCNNAGCAGTGTGANTNTTTTGCCATTGCTATTTGCGATGAAGCGGCNGCACTCAGAGAGGCNGGNATTAACCAGCCGTTANTGGTACTTGAAGGGCCTCATGATGCTGATGATTGCCGTGCAGCCCGGGCCGGTAATCTTATTTTGTTGGTGCATAACCAGCAACAGTTGGCCTGGCTGGACGAACTTGAACAGGCACAACGGCCCGAGGTCTGGCTCAAGGTTGATACCGGCATGCACCGGTTAGGCTTTAACGCTGACGATATTGCTATGGTACTGAGTAGCTATGAATGGCTTAATCAACAGCAACCGGTGCTGGTTTCTCATTTTGCCTGTGCTGATGATCCTGACAACCCGAATAATGCCGCCCAACTGCAACAATTTTTAGCGCTGACAGGGTCACTGGCCCTGCCGGGTTGTATGGCGAACTCTGCGGCGACTTTATGTAACCCGGCGAGTCAGGCCGACTGGTGCCGGTTAGGCATTGGTCTCTACGGCGCCAGCCCGGTGACTGGTCATGCTGCTGCTGAATATGGCCTCACACCGGCTATGACGCTGATGGCGCAAATTATTGCATTACATAATGTAAAGCAAGGCGAGACTGTAGGCTACAGCCAGACATGGACGGCCCCGCGAGACAGTGTCATCGCTACTGTGGGGATAGGCTATGCCGACGGGTCCCCCCGCCATTGCCCGAATGGCACGCCGGTTATCGTGCGTGGTCAGCGCGGGCAACTGGTAGGCAGGGTGTCCATGGACATGATTACCATTGATGTTACCCATATCGGGGAGGTTGCCCTGGGTGACGACGTGGAATTGTGGGGCGCGCAATTACCGGTAGATGAGGTGGCCGACCGGGCCGGCACCATTAGCTATGAATTGATCACCCGCGTCTCGGCCAGAGTACCAAGAGTCACTGGTTAAAATGGGAAATGGGTAATTGGATAGTTCACAAATAGTTTGGGCTGGTGTTATCGCCAGTGGCTGTGCCAGTCTGGGTACTGCTGCTGGAAGCCTCGGGGTCTTTTTAATCAGGCAGTTGTCACGCCGGCTGGAAGATGCCCTGCTTAGCCTGGCTGCCGGGATCATGCTGGCCGCCACCTTCTTTTCGTTGTTACTGCCATCGCTGGAATATGGCAGTACCTTATACGGTGGTGAAATGGCGGGCGGTATGGTGGCCGCAACGGGGCTGATGACCGGCGCGTTTTTATTGTTTTTTATTCACCAGACGGTGCCCCATGAGCATTTTGTTACCGGGCGTGAAGGGGCGTCGAAAACCAAATTAGCCAGGATTTGGCTGTTTGTACTGGCCATCACCCTGCACAACTTTCCAGAGGGCCTTGCCGTTGGCGTTGGCTTTGCTGGTGGTGAAATGGCAAATGGACTGTCTCTGGCACTGGGCATCGGCCTGCAAAATATACCCGAGGGCCTGGCGGTATCAGTGGCCTTGTTATCGGTGGGATTTACTCCAGCCAGAGCGTCACTGATAGGTATTGGCAGTGGCCTGGTTGAGCCGCTTGGTGGACTTGTGGGCGCAGTCGCTGTGTCGGGCGCTGAAGCGTTTATGCCATGGGCGCTGGCGTTTGCTGCCGGTGCCATGTTGTTTATCATTTCTGATGAAATCATTCCGGAGACCCACCAGAATGGTAATCAGAACATAGCCACGTTCAGCCTGCTTATTGGTTTTGTGGTAATGATGTTGTTGGATGTTTTACTGGGGTGATGGAAATGACACACAACCTGAAGTACGGCGAATACTGGGTAGGCGTAGACGGCGGCGGCACCAAGTGCCGGGCTGAGCTGTTTAACGAACTCGGTGAGTCGTTAGGACAGGGAGTTGGCGGGCCTGCCAATATCGCCAGGCATGGGCAGCTGGCTTTATCGTCAATACTGACCGCTGTAAAGCATGCTGTGGCCGATGCCGGGCTGCAGTTTAGTGACATCAGCAGTGAGCTGGTAGTCAGTGCGGGCCTGGCCGGTGCCTACCTGGACTCCTCCACAGCGCTGCTCAATCAGTGGCAGCACCCTTTTGCTGAACTGGTTTTCTCTTCCGATTTGCATACTGCTTTACTCGGTGCCCATGGTGGCGAGGATGGTGTTGTGATTATTACCGGTACAGGCTCTTGCGCTGCGGTGCTGCAAAATGGCAAAGTCACTCAGTATGGCGGCTACGGTTTTCAGCTTGGTGATCAGGCCAGCGGTGCCTGGCTCGGCCAGATGGCAGCCAGACAAGCGTTGCTGGTGGCCGACAAACTTGGCCATGACAGTCTGTTATGGCCTGAAGTGAGTCGTTTCTATCATTGTTCAACCCCGTCCGGATTAGTTGAGCGACTCAACAGCGCTTTGCCTGGTGAATTTGCCCGCTTTGCGCCCCGGTTGTTTGAACTGGCTAAGGACGATGCAGCGGCAGCGGCGATTATTAAAGAGGGGGCCGGATATTTAAATGAGCTGGCTAAACGAGCGCTTGTAAACAGCAACATGAATCTGGTGTTCAGTGGAGGCCTGGCCACCGCATGGCGGCCTTATCTGGCGGAGTCTGTTGCTGCGCGCATCAAACCTGCCCGGCAAGGGCCGGAATGGGGTGCAGTTTACCTGGCTAAGCAGCAGCTTACAGCAGTGGATACCAGCTTTTAGCCGTTTTGCGGGTGCAGATGCTCCACTTCATCATCTGCCTGAGACTTTTTTACGGCGGGCAGGGTGTAACGCTCCGGTCGGTGATTCAGTGAAATCACCATATTCAGACAAAACGCCGCCAGAATAGAGATTAGCACCAGGTGCGCGTCGATAAACACAAACGATAAACTCAGAATGCACGTATCAGCAATTAGCTGGAACGAACCGGCGCGAATATCAAACCGGCTCTGCAGATAATAAGCCAGGATCCCAAGTCCACCCAGGCTTGAGCTGTGACGAAACATGATAAGCATACCCACGCCTATTAAAATACCGCCGAATACTGCAGCGAAAAAAGGATCGACCCGTGAAATATCAACAAAATGGGGAACCCACTCAGAAAATAGCGACACGGTAGTAACAGATATAAACGTATTGAGCATAAAGCGCTTGCTGATATGTCGCCACGCCAGATAATAAAACGGTAAATTGATCAGGAAGAATAACAAACCAAACTCAAGCGGTGTTACATAGGTTGCCAGCAGGGCCAGACCCGCGGCGCCACCCACCATGAGCTCCTGAGACTGAAACAGGAAAATGCCAAACGCCACAAATAAACCGGCGCATAGCAGAGCAAAAACATCTTCAAAAACACTGTGTGATGCATTTTTCATAATAATAAACTGGATTTCTGTCGTTCTGAATGAAGTTAATTCGTCTGTTAGTTTTATAGGTTGACGAAAAATTAAGCGCCTATTATACGTGCATTACTGCATCAGAGTAGCCTTCGGCTTCCACTTGTGACCAAGGTAGAGACTCGTCTGGTATGGAAGGGTTACGTAGTGTTGCTTATTTATTTTTAATATGTATGTTTTTTGTGAAATGTGGGGTTATTTAATCTGCAAGGTACCCAGCCTGACCGCAATCAGACTGGATTCGCCGTTAAGTTGTTTAACCAATGAGCAATCGAGCAACTAGTGTGATTTATGGGCAAGCTCGTTAAGCGTCTCAATTAGTTGGGTTTCTTTTTCCAGTGCACTCATACGTTTGGCAGCGTCAGTTGCTTTGGTAATTCCTTCTTCCGCCCGGCTGGCTGCGCTGGACGAGGTTTGAGATAACCCGGACAGATCCTCACTCAGCTCGGTAGAGCTGCCCTCTATACTGGATAACAACTCGTTAATGCTGTTTATCGCAACCGCAATGCCGTCGATTGAGGCTGATACCCCACCTATCGTATCACCGGTTTCCTTCAAACTGGTTTGGGTGCGTTGGGAGAGTGCCCTGACTTCATCGGCGACCACGGCAAAACCACGACCGGCTTCGCCAGCCCGGGCAGCCTCAATAGCAGCGTTAAGCGCTAGCAAATTAGTTTGTTCTGCGATGCCACTGATAGACTGGATAATATTAACAATGCGTTCAGCGCTGTCACGTAACTGCGCCATCCCCTGTGTCAGACCGGCCCGCTCTTTTTCCTGCTGAGCAATCTGATTTAAGAACTCGCTGAACTGATCACCAAGTTTTAGTTGCTTGGTTGCCGAGTCGCGGGCCAGACCCGCCACAAAACGCAGTTGCTCGTTAGACTCCTCAAGCAGGTGGCGAAATTCGTGAGTGCTTTCTATTAGCCGGTTTTGCAGGTCGTTAATACGCTGCATACTGATGATTCTGGCATTCAGGTGATAACTGGAAAACGACGATAGATAAAACGGGTAGTTATTAGCGTATTCATCCTCAAAACGCTGCTGCTCGGAAACAGCAAAAAAGCCCACTGCCGTTACAGTCTGGTTCTGGTGTAAGCCGAGGAACTCGCCAAAGGTCGAAAATCCAGACAAACAAATGCCGTCGAGCGTGTCCACGCTTTGCAACGCGGCAGCGTTATTCAAACGACGTAAAATACAATCATTTGCCATCATTGCCACCGGCGCTGCAGGCTTGCCTTGCATAAAGCGACGGAAATCTTCTTCAAGAGACTGTTTGAAGTCAGTGGCTTTAACCAGCAACAGCTCTTCGCCAAAAGCCATATCGCTAAAGAAGCGAATGCTGCCATCAGCATTGATCGCCGCTACGGAGCGGATATAGATGTTGTTATTAATGTCGATGCCAAAGGAGTGGGATTGTAAACGACCTTCCAGTTCTGAGGCAGAGCACCGAAACGTATTACACAAGGCTTCAACCGGTGTCAGCAGATTCAGATTCGCATCCAGTACTGAATTAAGAGTACGAGTAAGCGGATTAAACTCGGCTACCACAAATTGATTACCGGTAGGCTTGAAGTTGTGGCTTTTGAGGATACCGTAGCGATAGCCTTTCGCTAACTTGCAAAAACAAAGAATGACGCTGTTATGCTTCACTTCGCCGTTAATGGCGATATCAGCCTGTTTAAAATCAAGTTTGCCTCCGGCACTGCCGCCGACAAAATAGCAGGGAAAGCGGCGGCTTTTATAAAGTGCCTGGGTAAAGAAATCCTCACTGGCGGTAAGACCATCAAAATAAGTCAGGGCGAGGGTGTCATGGCTGCTTACTTCGAAGGGAACGCGAACTTTTGCCAGCTCAGATGCGATGGCGTCCACTCGCTGTGCTGCGGCGCGTCCCGGGTTACCATTTTTGATATCTTCGCTGTGCAAGGCAACAGTATGTATCGACAGTTGTTCAAACATTCTGCCGGAAAAAGCATGCAATACTATATTGTCCCAATGATCTGAGGTGGGGGGGTAGAGCGGCTTACCACCTCCAAGCTCGCCGGCGGTCATTATCGTTATCACCTGAGAGGCGAAAGGCATAGCATTGGTGAGTCGTTGGGATACTTCAGCGAACTGTCCCGACGGGCTGATGAAAGCAATGACCAGGGTGGTACCAGACTGCAGGTTTAGTACCGATAGCTTATCCGGATGAATATCCCGGCTTGAAATGGTCAGTGTGGTGGCGACCGGACTGTCGTCACTGCTACGATTTGGCTCTTTTTTACGCTGGAAGAACATTACAAACTCTCCTGCACCCTGCTGAATTCGGCCTGGCTTTTGTTATTATACTTTGAATATAGCCTGTGGAGCGTTTATCGCCACATTGCAGCATGGATTTTTATCATCACCGATAGAAATAGTGGGCGGGAAGCGTTACTTATTCAGAAAGTTCACCAGTTTATCAACCGGTAAGGGTTTACTCAGCAGGTAACCCTGAATGCGATCACAACCGATGGCGGCTAGCGTCTCACGCTGGGCATCATCATCTACGCCTTCAGCGAGCACGTCGAAATGCATGGCTTTACAGATATCAATCATACCCTTGTAAATTTGCCGGGCCTGCTCACAGCGGGCCAACTCCCTGACAAAGCTCATATCGATTTTTATAGTATCCACCGGTAACCGGGTCAGGTAGCTCAAAGAGCTGTAGCCGGTGCCAAAGTCGTCGATGGATAAGGCAAACCCGGCGTCACGCAGGGCGGTTAGCAGTAAGATACAGTGATCAAAGTCGCTGATAAAAGCGCCCTCAGTAATTTCTAACTCGATGTCACTGGTATCGATATTATAAGGCTTGAGCAATGCCAGCAGACTATCGACCAGGTTAGCTCGCATAAAGTCGTTGGCTGAGATATTGATAGACACTTTGCCGGTAAACCCGTGCATGCGCAGTTTCGGGATGTCTTTGGCAACCTGACGAACAACAAAGTCGGTAATGCTGCAAATTAAACCGGTGCGTTCAGCAAGGGGGATAAACTCACCGGGGGAAATCAGTCCTTCGGTAGTATGGTTCCAGCGGATCAGTGCTTCCAGACCGTTAATCTGCCGGTTATGCAAGTCCTGCTTGGGCTGGTACCACACCAGTAAACTATCTTCTTCGGTCAGCGCCTGATTGAGCTGGGCTTCGAGCAATACCTGGCGGGTCAGGGTGTGTTCCTGCTGAGGATTGTACAATTTCTCTTTGGTCAGCGGGTCGTCTTTAGCATGGTTGAGGGCAATATACGCACTTTCCAGCAAACTAACGGGTTCTTTGCCGGTATTGATATTCAGAGACAGGCCAATTGAGGGGGTCAGGAAGACGGCACCTTTCTGGGTCATAAACGGTGGTTCGAACTGTTCGCAAATCCAACTTGAGACCTGCCAGATATCCTCGGCATCGGCTAGTTGCGTGACCGCCAGGGCAAACTCATCACCATGCAGCCTGACCAGCTTAAACCGGGAGCCATGGTAACGCTCAAGGCGGCGGGCGATTTCAAACAGAATCAGATCACCGGCTGCATGGCCAATGGTATCGTTAATATCACTGAAATCGTCGAGCTCGACCAGACAGATACCGGTTATCGCCTCCGGATTCTGTTCGTACCAGATACCCAACTGACGCAATAGAGACACACGCAATGGTAGTTGGGTGACGTGGTCAATTTTTTCCTGCTCCCGGTTTATTACAATTTCGACTTTGTCATCTTTTGCGATGAGCGTGACACAGCGGTGGCACAAAGGGACCACGCCATGAGTATTCTGCTCTGATGTAGCATGCAGTTTATGCAGGTTTTTAATCAGGTATTCGCACTCATCGGGATAGATAACAGAACGACTTTGCAGGTTGAGCAGGTGCGCTTCAATATCAGAGACGTCACATTCAAAATACCAGATTCCGGTTGAGTCACTTTGCATTGCGCTTTCCTTCAAAAATAAAGCCGGGAGGGAAGGATATAAAGTAGCCAGACGCCGAGAACACGCTGGGTTAGGCCTGTACACACTATTAAAACTATACGCCAATGCCGACTTTATAAAGCTTTTTTTTGAGCACGGTTGAAAAAAAGTCGCCATTTAGCAACACATCGGATTTGTAGGGCTAATTTGTCAACTTATGTCCTATAAATAACTAAATAAAACCCATAGAATACAAAAATTAAGTTCACCAAAAATCGACAGGTTGACTTCTTTTCACGATATTCGGGTAAAGCGCCCCACGTAATAGTGCAAATTGCCGGGTATTGGATTATATTGAACTACTATTGGTAGTAATAGTGGGTATTTGGAGACACTATGGCAGTGTGCAGTGGAAGCATCAGACAATATTCTTTCGTAGTTGCCGCATTTTTTGTTGCTTTTCTGAGCGTTGTGAGTGCACCAGCGACCGCTAAGCTGGTTGAAGCCAAAGGCATCAGCGCCGTGGCAGACAACAACATCGTCGAAGCCCGCAAAGTGGCCCTGGAAAATGCAAAACGGGCCGCAGTAGAACAGGTGGTTGGCACCTTTGTGCGCTCCCGTACCGACGTTAACAATTACCTGCTCGGCAAGGACCAAATCTATTCCACCACGGCTGGCCAAATCGACGAATACAAAATTATGTATGATGGCGTTGGTGACAGCCAAGACATCTATGAAGTGGTTATTCAGGCGGATGTACGGGTTGACCTACTGGTCGACAGAGTTGCCCAGATTCAGGCCTCTATGGGCTGGACCAAAATGCCCCGCGTTACCGTAGTGCTGGACGAGAATTCGACTAACCCTATCATTGCCCAGCATGCCCGTAACGAAATGACCGAACGCTTGTTACGGGATGGCTTTCAGGTGTTTGACGAGGACGAACCCATTTATGCCGGTTTTGCCGTTAACCTGACCGTGGATGCTCGAATAAAGCCGGAAGAATTTCAGGGCATGAAGATTAATGCCAACGAGCTGACCCTGGGCATGCAGGTCACCCGGGTGGGTGATAACCAGGTGCTGGCTGCAGGCAGCAAGAGCGCCAGCAAGCCGGGCGTTAAATCGAACAGTATTTTTGCAAAGCTATCAGCCGATATCATTCGCAAGGAGTGGCCTCAGTTACGTAAGCAACTGATCCGTTTCTGGCACCAGGAGCAGGTAAAAGCCCGCAATGTGTTTCTTGATATTGAAGGCGTTGAGTCATTGGATGTCGCGAATCAGATGAAAGCGGTCATTCAGGAGGCCATGCCGGCCATTCAGCAAATCGAAATTTCTAATATCGCCAATGGTGTGGCACACCTTGTCATTAGCTATAAGGGCTGGACAGAACAGTTATATGAAGAACTGCTGGCCAGTAACATAGCGCAACGACATAAAATACAGATTGTTGGCGTCACAGGTAACAAAATCACCGCAACCAAAGTTTGAGGATCAACCAATGAGACGGTACGTATTGGCCGCTCTGGTATTGTCAGCCCTGGCAGGCTGTCAATCAACGGGCAAGGGAAAAAAAGAGTTTGATGTATCTCAGCAGCTCGCTGCAGCCGGGAATTATGCTGAGGCCATTGCTTACCTTAAGCAGGCAATTGCCAAAGAGCCGGATAACCAACAGTATTCAGCTCAGCTTAGCAGCTTACGCCTGAAAGCCTCACAGACACTTATTAGTCAGGCTCAGGGGCTGCTGAATGCGGCCAGTGTCAACATTAATGATATTGAGAAAGCAGAGTCTCTGGTGGCGGAAGCAAAGCAGTTCTCGCCGAACCTGCCGGCCATCGTGCCGCTGGAAAGTCAGATTGATACCTCACGCAGTGAACTCATTGATGAAGTGAAAGAACGTTATTCTGAAGCACTGGCACTGATTGATCGTCAGGACTGGGTGCGCGCCAACCTCACACTACAGCAGGTACAAAAGCTGTATCCAAACTTTGAAGCATCAGTCCCCTTAGCTTCGCGGATTAAAACCGAAGGTACCCGGGACTATTTGCTGCAAGCCAAGAAGGCTTTCGTTGAGTATGAGTTTGAAGATGCCAAGCTGGCAGCTCGCAAAGCCACCATGCTGGATCCAAACAACGCGCCATCGCCAAGAAAATGGCCGCCGATGCCGACCAGAAAAACAATGCCACTTTCTTTAAAAACCTGGCTGCCCAGTCGTTAGATACGCAAAACTGGAGTCAGACTGAATTTGCCTGTGAAAAAGTGCTTTCGTTCAGCCCTAACGACCAGGACTGCATTGCATGGAAAGCCACCGCGCTGGAAAAACAGGTTGACGAGAAAATTGTTGAAGCCACCCGTTTACTGCAACAGGGCTACATCGCCCGGGCAATCAATCTGGCGATTGAAATCGATGAGAATACCGGTGGTGCGCTGCCTCCGCGTGCTGTTGCTCTGCGCAATGCAGTGGTGTCCCGCGCCGAAGATATCGCCATTGAGTACATGGATAATCGTTACTGGGGTGTAGCCTGGTATATGTACGAGCTAATCGGCAAGCTCGATCCACTAATGGAAGGCTTGTTCGAGAAATCACGTGACGTGCAGGATAAAATCCGCGAGCGTGTGATCAAATCAATCGCGGTATTCGACTTTAAGAGTCCTTCTTATAACATGGATGCCGGTGGACTGATTGCTGGTAAGCTGATTTCCAACCTGTTCAACAACGCCACCAAGGATATCAACATCCTTGAGCGTGAAAACCTGAAGTCAATTCTGGAAGAAATGAAACTGGGCCAAATCGGGGTGGTATCTGAAGATACCGCCAAAGAAATGGGCCGTTTATATGGTATCGACGTGGCAATCATGGGCTCGGTACTGCTGTTTAAAGTAGACGAAACCAAATCCGAAAGTGCCGAAACCGTACGTTATCAGGTAGGCCAGGAAATTCAGGACAACATTGACTTCCTTAACTGGAAAGCGCTGAACCCGAATCCGGATAAAAACGACCTGAAAGAAGCGCCTCAGGCGAAAATTATGGTGCCGGTTTATGCGGAAAAAGAATACACCGTAAACAAAGCCAAAAAGGTTGGTTTTATCGAGATTTCGTACCGTATCGTTGATGTTTCAACCGGACAAAACGTGAGTGTGGATACCATCCGGTCGCGCCTGGTGAAAGAAGACGTGGGTAACGACGGGGTAAAAGACGCCGACATTGCTTACGATCCACTGGAAATCGCCACCGACACTGAAATGTTGCAGATGATGGCCGATCAGGTGGTCGAAGACTTATCCCGTAAGGTATTACAACCACTGCGTAACCGAGAAGTGGATTACTTCGAAGCGGGTGAAGAGTTACTGCTTAAACGTAAAGAATCGCTGGAAGCACTGGAGCGGTTTGTTGATGCCAAGTTTGACGAGCGCGTTAAATCAAACGTTAACTCTCCAATCTCCGCTAAAATTGACGGGTACATGAAGCAAATCATCGAAACCTATCAATTTAAAAACTAGTTAGCAGGCGAGGGATATGCAAGCAGTAATCTATAGGGTAATAGTGTTGGTAATGTTGTTGTTACCAACTACTACTTTTGCAAAAACCAGCCTCGCTTTATTTAACTTGTCACCGGCCAGTATTGACGCTATTGGACTGGACGGTGACCTGCTCTTTTCCATGCGAAAGGAGCTGGAGCGTTCCCAAACCTATCAACTGCTGTCAAGGCGCCAGATGGAAGAAGGCCTGTACCGTATTGGCGGTGCACAGGTAGCGGATACGCAAAAGATTATTCAGTACGGCAACGGTCTGGGCGTTAACTTTATTTTGTCTGGGTCCATCGACATTAAACGTGCCACCATTATTGTGGACTTTAAGCTGATTGATGTGTCAAACGGCCGGGAAGCGGCGATTTGGCAGGAGAGCTTTCAAACCCAGGGAGAGTTAGTTACCCGGGCACCAGAAATTGTTGAGTCACTGGAGCGACGTATCCGCCGTGCGCTGTCGGTGCAGCCGGATATCGCACAGGCCAGTGCTGCACTCACTACGTTTACCAGCAAAGCGCAGGGCGAACAGATTGTCCTTAACTGGCAGACCGCGGATATTGGCGCGGTTTTTTATTACAATCTGTATCGGGGTGAGTCAGAATCGGGGCCTTTTGAGTTTGTCGAAAGCACCACTGAAAGCCAGTATGTCGATACCCGAATTCCCCAAAGTGGCACTTTTTATTACCGTCTGGATATTATCCTGGAAACCGGTGATGAAATGGATGGTGGCCTGGTCAGTAAAGCCACTATTGCCAAAGCCGAGGCCAGTGCCGATGTGGCAGCGCCATCTATCCTGCAGCATCAGGTTTACGTTAATGGCGTAAAACTCGACTTTGTTCCTTCGATTGCTAATCAGGAAAAAACCGCCGCCTATCAGGTGTATTTTCGTGAAGTCGGCGGCGTTTGGGCCCCTGCGGTGAAAATTGAAGACACCGGTAAAATTAATTACTCCGTGTCTGCTGTTAATCTGATGGAAGCGGATAAGAGCTATGAGTTTGCGGTAACTACGGTAACCAACAGTGGTAAGGAAAGTGCCAAGTCTCCACCGGTGATGGTAACCAGTGCGCCGATCATCCTGCTTAATGCGGATAGTGAGATAAAAACCCGTGAAGTCACCCTGCAATGGCAGCCGGCCGCATCAGAATACAGCGTGCGCATCGAGCGTCGCGGTGCCGGTACCAATGACTGGCAAACGGTAGGCGAAATTAATCCGGGTCACAACGGCACATATTTAGACAAACAAGGGCTGGAAGATGGCCTGGTTTATGAGTATCAGGTTCGCCTGTTCGATCAATTGTCTGCCTCAGCGCCTTCCAATATTACCCGCAAGGAAACTAAAAAACTGGCAGCACCGGCAGAGTTCAGCGTGTCGGGTGGGGTTAAGTCGGCGCACTTGTACTGGCAGGCGGTAAAAGACGACGATGTAGTGGGTTACCGGATTTTCCGTACGGAAGGAGAGCTAAAACAGGATACCCTGCTCGATGAATTAGCCGATGTCAGCGGCGCCAATAAAACTCAATTTATTGATGGCGTGGATAACGGTCAGCCTTTAAAAGACGGCACGACCTATCATTATCTCGTGGTTGCACTGAATAAATTCAAAGGCGTTGGTTTTGTATCAGAAACACGCAGCGCGCAAACCAAGCCACGCCCGGATCAGGCGCAAAGCCCGGCGCTATCGGCAGACAACAATACAATTCGTGTCAGCTGGCCGCCATCGGGTGAGGTTGACATCAAACAGTACCGCTTATACCGGCGCTGGAATAACCAGGGCTGGCAGGAAATTGCGNTGGTNCCCGCNAATGAGTCNGCATTTANCGATGCTAANCTTAAACCNTATGCGCAAACTTCCTATTATGTGGTGGCCGAGGATAAAGACGGTCTGCGCAGNGACCCGTCTGCGTTTGCCAGNATTGNTAGTCCNGATGAAGTAACNCTAAGTGTGGCTGCTCAGGGCATGTTGCGGCGNACGGATTTAAGCTGGACTGCNCATAAAAANATTGATGGNTATAAACTGTACCGCCGGGNNCAGGGTGTNACCCGNTGGGAGCTGGTGACNGCNATNACTACNCCGAGCATTACTCAGTACTCNGANAATGACCGCCGGAATCTGGCCGATGGCGTNAGCTATGAATATGCNATTAGCGNGGTGGATGGTGACNANGAAANGCANAAGTCGAATATCGTGACGGCNACTACCAAAGCGGTNCCNGCAGCACCTCAGAACTTTGCGGCGGCGAGTAACCAGGTGAAACAAGTAACACTCACCTGGCAGCCGGCTAACGATGCCGATGTTAAAGGCTTTAAGATCTACCGTGAAGACAAGGGCAAATTTGATCTGTTGGAAACCCTGAGCAGCCGAACGGCCAGTCGCTATGTCGATGAGGGGAGTTTCTTCAGCAAACTGGATGATGGTCAAACCTATCGCTACAAAATACTGGCGTATAATCTATATGACGCCAATGGCGTAACCTCGCCTGTGGTTGAGGCCAGAACCAAACCGCTACCGGCCCGCATTGAGGGGCTCAGCGTTATGGAATCAGCACCTAACGTGGTGCTGCAATGGCAGCCGGCGCCTGAAAGCGATATTGATTTTTATCAGGTGTACCGCGGCTCCAGTTGTGGCAATGTAAGAAAACTTGCTGCTGTCAGTGCCGCCAACTACGTTGATACTGATGTGTCTGGCAATCGCAGTTACTGCTACCGGGTATCCGCGGTAGATAAAGACNAATTAGAAGGAAGCGTCTCGGCTTCTGCTGAAATCACCACTGCACCGCGTGCAGAAGGGAACTAAACATGATCAAATTATCCAGGCTGTTATTGCTGTGCTCGGCAGTAACAGTGTTTTCCGGTCTCAATATGGCAGTAGCCAACGAGTATTCTGCGATTAAGAAAGTCAGCGAGTCGAAAGAGCTGGAAGGCCTGCGCGACAAGTATCGCGAGTGTGTATTAGCCAAAGGCACGCTATATTTAAAAGTCAACGATGTGAACTCTGCTATCGCTCATGCGCCCATTGCCTGTAAGCGTGAACTGCTGAGCGTGCGTCAGTTTTTGCTCTCCGGTGCGTTTAAAGTGGAAGTTGTTGATCAATTGATGGATTCAGTACGGGAAGGAGTAGAGATTGACCTGGTTAATCACGTCTACGCTGAGGTACTTAAGCAAAAAGGGATTAAACCATGAAAGTAAAGTGTTTACTGTTATTGCTGGCCGGTTTCATCGGCCTTGCTCAGGCTGAAGATTTACCCGGCGTAGTGACGGCGCAGGGCTTTGGTACTGTGGATCCGGCGATGGCAAAAACCAACGCCCAGGCGCGCATGCTGGCTAAACGCGCTGCTCAGCTTGATGCTCAGCGTCAGTTGTCTGAGCAGGTAAAGGGGATCGAATTACGTGCCGGTTCTACTGTAGAAGAATATGAAGTAAAAAGCGATATCATTGCAACCCGCGTTAAAACCTGGTTACAGGGTACCGTTGTGGTAGACGAGAAAGTGTATGAGCAGGAAGGTACCTGGATTGCTGAAGTGGTACTGGGCATCTGCCTGACAAACGAAGCTGATATTTGCAAAGAACGGGAAAGTTTAGAGGCGATCAGTAATGCGGCAAATTCTCAGTATTAGCCTGCTGGCCGCGTCGCTGGCATGCAGTTCGCTCAGTGCTGCACAGTCGGTAGACGACTTCGATGAAATCAGTGCGCGGATGGATGCCGAATTTGAAAACCAGACAAAGCGTATCGATGATATCTACCAGGCGGTCGATGAAGCCATCGACCGCGCTTTTCGTGGCCTGACCAAACGCATTGAAGTTAAATGGCCNGATGGCGCCCTGCCTGAAAGGCANCGCTGGGTNACCTATAACAAAACNATGAGCAGCCGGGCAATCGCCGACTTTGAGTCGGGTGANNTGATCATNGAAACCCTGGTNGAGCCNGGTGANGATCTGCAGGAACGGGTTGCTGAACTGATGGAAATGTCATCTTCCATTGCCACTGCCACACCCGCCGAGCTGGATGAGCAGGACGTATTGCTCCAGGAAGTCACCAAAGAGGTGGCCGAGGTCACCGAAGAGCCGGTAGCGATTACATCATCTACTGATTCATCCCTGGCCAGTGTGCTGCCCGACACCATCGGCGGTCAGCTCGAAGGTTTGGCTGACGCTTTACAGCAGGATTTCTCTGCAGTGCCTGAGTTAAAGATTGAATCTGAGTCGGTTGATATCAGTGCGGTGGTAAGCAAAGTGGCGCAACAGCAACAACTAGCCAAAGACAATGCGGGGCAGCCACGGCCGCAGCCAAAGGTAAATGACAAGGCGGAAGAATCACCACAAGTCGCCGCTGTACCTGTAGAAAAATCACCTGTTGTCGTTGAGCAGCCAGCTACACCGCAAAACCCCAAAGTGGAAACTGAGATAGCAGCAACCCCACAACCTGCTGAACAGGCCAAACCCTTTCCGGTACCCGCCCCCATGCCGGTGTTGAGCGTAGTGGAAGAAAACGGGCAAACGCGCCTGCAGTTAAAAATTGAGTTCGTGAACGGTTATCAGGAAAAACTCGTTAAGCAGTATTTTGATGATATTAAAGGCTATGCAGAACAGTATGATGTGCCGGTCTCAGTGATCATGGCCATAATCGAAACAGAATCAAGTTATAACCCCAGAGCGGTATCTCCCGTTCCCGCGTTTGGTTTAATGCAATTGGTTCCTAAAACCGCTGGCCTCGACGCACACCTTTTTGTGCACGGCGAGAAAAAGATAGTAAGTGCTGACTATTTGTTTAATGAGGATAACAACCTGAAGCTTGGCTCAGCTTATTTCCACCTGCTAACCCACCGCTACCTACGCAAGATCACCGACCCGCAGGCGCGTTTTTACTGTGCGGTTGCCAGTTACAACACCGGAGTGGGCAACGTAGCCAGAACCTTTACCGGCAAAAAGAGCATTACCGCCGCGGTGAACACTATCAATGAGATGTCACCCGATGCTGTTTATGATTTTCTGATGGAAAACCTGCCAGCCCAGGAAACTAAAAACTACCTGAAAAAGGTAGTTACCCGAATGGCCAAATATAAACAATTTGATGCGTAACCCGTTTAAAGTGAGAGCAACAATGAACACAATGCGATATTTAACTTTGGTGTGTGCGTTCCTTACCGGCCTCGCGAATGCAGAAGAAGTCGTTGAGCAAAAGCCCGGAGGCTTAATTAACTGGTCTTCCGGGGTGATTTCAGCCTACGGTTACGGCGTTGCACCGGATGATGTACCGCTTGTAAAACAACGGTTGCTGGCCCGTCGGGCAGCGCAACTGGATGCTTACCGGAACCTGGCCGAGATGATTAAAGGCGTGCGGGTATCGTCTGAAACGGTCGTTGAGCAAATGGTGGCCCAGAGCGATACGGTGAAAACCAGCCTGGAAGCCATGATTAAAGGCGCTGCGATGACCGCCGATCATTACCAGAACGACGTTGCAACGGTTACCATGACCATGTCACTGGACGGTCGTTTTATTCAGATGATTGCGCCTGAGGTAGCAAAAGGCGGCATGACGGCGGCAAACTGGTACGATAAACCGGTGCAATGGGTACTGGCACGCACCGGCCAGATTGAATGGCCTTCGCTTACGCTGTTCCCTACTGCCGCTGCGGCAGGAACAACCCAGAGCCACTTGGTTATCGACAACCCTAATCAACTGGAGCTGATAAAAGAAATTACCCGTTTGCTGAAAGCTCACAGTCAGCCACAGGTTATCGCTCAGCTGGAACAACAAATAGAGTTCTACGAGAGTAACAGTAACTTTACCGGCGTATTAATTGATGCCAGCCAGATTGGTAACTTTGAACTGGCGACCATTCCGCGTATCAGAAATCAGAAGGGCGACATTATTTACCCTACCGCGGACGATTTAACCCAGGGCCGGATCAGCAGCCGCCCGGTGTCTTACGACTTTGATGTGAATGATGCGGTACGCAACGCGCGCATTGCGGTTAAACCTTTTATCATTCCGGCTGAAGGCACCTATAAATCGCGTAAGTCAGATTTAGTCATCAGTGACGCTGCCGTGGCGTTACTGAAATCCCAGCAAACCCTGCAAAAAGCGCTGGGTAACGCCGAAGTGATGATAGTGATTGCCAGATGATGAGCGCCACCTGCTATCGAGGGTTATTGGTGTGCCTGCTGCTGGTGTTTTGCCAGCCGGTTGCCCATGCGTCACCCAAAGTAGCGATTGTTGAAGCGCAAATCCTCATTGAAAGCGGCGAGTACGAAGAAGCTATTCGTTATCTGGAGAATGCCACGGTACAGTACCCGGGCAATGACATGCTGCTGTCTCTCTATGGTGATGCGTTGTACGAAAATAAGCAGATAGCCGAGGCCGAAGTGGCCTTTCGCCGGGCGCTGGAAATTAATCCCCTGAATGCCCTTGCGGCCCGCCGGATAGAAGTAATACGGTCTATTTACGATGCGTCGGTGAGTGAGCAGGCCCAGCAGCTAGAAGAACTCACTCTTGATAAACTCTTTGATCTTATTGCTATGGCCATGGCATTTGCCTTAGGTACGGTGATGTCGAAATATTTGCGTAAGTTCTCTGACTGGAACTTTATGCGTCGCAGTCGCAAACTGTTTTTAAAAGGTGATTACGATGACTTTGTTGATTTGCTGGAAATTCAGCTTTCGACTAACGAGCTAAAACCTCTGCGCCGCAGTATAAAATTTATGCAGGAACAAATGTCGCAGGATGAAATCATGACGTTGCTTAACCGCTACGTGAACACGGAAGATAACCTCCATACACTCACTCGTATGGTAAGGCTAAGTTATGAACATGGCGATATTCCGAACACTTAGCTTTTGCTGCGCTGCATTGTTGTGGGGGTGTGGTAGCACGCCACCACCGCCCAGCCTGTCTGCACAATATCAACAGCTTGCCCGGGACGCCGGTTTTCCGGTGTACGCCATGCGTAATATTGCCAATCAGGCCTATCTGAATAACGACCTGCCACTGATGGCGAAGGCGCTGTGGAAATTATGCCAGCGAGGGGTTGCCTCCACGGGAGTCACCGATGATTGTGCGGCACTGCTGGACGTGGCAATTATTCAGGGCGATGAGTTAGCCCAGGCAAGAGCCCACCTGGGGCAGTATTTTATTACCGGCAACCCGGGTGATTACGCGCGCGCCATGGCGGCACTGCCAGCCAACGACGCGTCTTACCGGGCCATCTTTGATATCAGTGTGGATAACTGCCTAAACAGTACACAAACAACCGAATGGTTAGCCTTACAGTGTTATCTCTCTGGCAAAGCCGCGTTCAACGAACCGGCCTTACAAAAAGCGTTGGTGTTATTTGAGCAATTTGATGCCCGCCATAACATGGCAGACAGCTATTTTTTACTGGCAAAGTTAAAATACGAGCAGGGACAACCGGACACGGCAGCGGATTATGCGTCGCGGGCAGCGCTGCTGCTTAGTCAGCTGGGCGAGGCCGCCCGGGCAGAGCAGGTCAGAGCCTGGCGCAGGGATACGGTTCATGCTCAGTAGCCTGGGATTAAGAGCCCGGCGTTATGCCAATGTGCTGGTAGGGATAACCGGTCTGCTCGGGCTGGCGATTAATACCTGCCCGCAACTTTTAAAGCCTCAGCGGCGTCGTATATTCTGGTTGCTGTTTAAGCGTCAGTTGTATAACTCAGGCCTCAGAGCAGCGTCGATCAACACTATTATTGCTGTGTTGCTGGGCGTGTTCGTGATGTCCAAGGCTTATTCGGTTATTCCCAATAATATGCAGTTTATCGATTACTACGCGCAGTTTTTTAATATTGTGGTGAATCGGGAAATCGGCCCGCTAATTTCCGGCATTATACTGATCGCGCGTTCAGCTTCGGCGGTAACCGCAGAAGTGGGGCAAATGCAGCTATACCGCCAGTTTGATGCTTTGTCTGCGGTGAATATGAGTCCGGCACTGGTTTTCTTGCTGCCCGTGTTCTTTGCGTTTCCGCTGTCTTTGTTGCTGATGTTTTTCTATTTTAATCTGATATGCGTGTTTACCTCCTATGCGGTCATCGAGTTATATCATGAGGGTGGCATTACACTGATGGCATTTATCCGTGCCCTGCTAGAGCAGCTCACTTTCACCGAAGTGCTGGTGAGTATGACCAAGGCGCTGGTGGGCGGTTGCCTGATTGGTCTGGCGAGTCTGTTTTTTGGNTACAATGTACAAGACCGTTTTACCGATGTGTCGCGGGCAATTTCTAATTCAAACACCTTTCAACTGTTTGCCTTTTTTGTGCTGAACGTGGGCTTGTCTTACCTGGTGTACCTATGACTTGCTTACAGATAGATAATGTTGATTTGCGGTTTAACGATAATGTGGTGTTCCGGCAGCTCAACCTGCGCGTTAATAGCGGTGAAATTGTGTGTGTGGAAACTGGCGTGCTCGATGGTGGGTCGAGTCTTTTAAAGCTGGCTGCCGGGCTGTGCGAACCGGATGACGGCAACATCATTATCGAAGGCTTATCGCTCAGGGATATGACCGAACAGGCGCGGTTTAAAGCTACCTGTATGGCTTTTGAAGACGGTGGGTTACTGAGTATATTTACTAACTACAATAACATTGCCTTTCCGATGCTGTACCATACGCGGATGTCTGAAAAGGAAATTGCTGAACACATAGAGCCCCTGGCAGAGGCGCTGGCAATAACCGAATTACTGGCGCTCGAACCGCATCAGCTGAATGATGTGCAAACCCGTATGATGAACCTGTTACGGGCCATGGTGTTTCGGCCTAAACTGATACTACTGGATGAAGTGCAAAGCGGAATGTCACACGAAATGCGTGAAAATATGCTAAATGTGTTGCTCAGGGAACAGCAAGCGCATCAGTATGCGGTAGTGATGACGGTCACCGCCGGCGATCGCACCGACTTTGCCGACCGGGTNCTGGCAATNCATAACCATCAACTGGAGGAAGTACAATGAGCTTTGCGCCATCACAGTCGCTGTCTTCCCGTGCGCAGGATACGCTGCTTGGTTTGTTTGTGNTTGTGGCTGTGTTACTGGCTGGCTGGTTACTGTTTGAGGATTTACAGGANCAACACGCCGATCAACTNCGTTTTCGNGCTAACCTTTCTTCNTCGTTNGGNCTGNGNGTGGGCTCGCCGGTGAAAATNAANGGNGTCAGCGTGGGNCGGATTGATAANATCCGCCTNAGTGANCAGGGGCAGGTGGCGCTGGACTTAGTGATGCANCGGGAATACCAGNCACTGTACCGGGCGGGAAGCCGGCTTAAGATAGATTCTACNCTGGCCATTGANAACGTGNTGTCGGGNGCGGCCATTGCTTTTATTCCNGGNCCGGCGGGGCAATTACAAAACGGNGCCTTNCTGGAAGCCGAAGAGCCACGNTCAATNCAGGATCTNATGCAGGAATGGGATATCCAGGCGCTGTCACAAAAAGTGGCCGATATNCTGGTGAACCTCGACAANATAGTGACNAATGTCAGTGATAATCAGGANTCACTGACNAAAAGTCTGGAAAACGTNGCNGCGCTGACNTCCAGTATGACCGAAGCCAGTCAGCAGTTGCCTGACGTGCTTAATCAGATGCAGCGCACCATGCAGGTNATGGAAANCACNCTGCAGGAAGGCTCGCAAACGGTNAACGATAATATGGCTACCTTTGCCGNGGTGGCAGAGCAGTCGGCACAGTTAATGGAAAGTATTAATGCTATCGCGGTGAATATGGAACCCACNGTGGCAGANATGCCAGAAACCCAGGCATTNCTTAACAATTTATTGTTTGAGGTAAATGGTCTCACCCGCCAGTTACGTCAACATTGGTTATTACAGGGCGGGGAGCCCGCGCCGATACCAGGCAAGGGGCGGGAAAATAATGGTTTGTTCCCGCCTGATGAATCCCTATACGACCCTGCGGTACCACCGCCTGTGGAAGGAGAATCCAAGTCATGAATAAGCTGTCTGTGCGCCTGTGGTTAGGTGCGGTGTGTCTGGTGTTGGCTGGTTGTACGGTAAGTACAAAAGACACGGTGCTGGTGGGTCCACCGCAACGTTCAACCAGCAGCGAAGTTGAGAACAACACCGGNGTAAGCGGTGNNCAGCAGGCNATNCCNTCNAGCATTGCCATTTTACCCTTCNNTAATGTCACCGANGAAAAAGTCGCCGGACCGCTGCTTCGACAAGTCATTAACAGCCAGCTTTCCGGCCGGAACTTTTCGGTAATGCATCCGGGGGAAGTGGATAAACGGCTGCCATCGGGTCCGCTTGATCATACTCAGATGGCGTCTTACCTGGGCGTTGAAGGGGTACTGGTTGGTGAAGTGGTAGACTTCGAACGGTTTTTTGCCGGAATTTATTCAGAGATCCGGCTGGGCATTAAACTGTCACTGTATAACACCAAAGGCGATGTGGTATGGACCGGCGAGCATGAGGTCACTCAGCGTGCCGGTGGTGTATCGACTACCGCCTGGGGCTTATTACTCAATGCTGCGATTGCCGCCATGAACCTGGATGATGAAAACCTGCTCGCGGCCGCCGACGAACTGGGTCGCAAAGTGGCTTTTGAATTTCCTCAACCGCGCTTTTATAAAGGCAGTGCCGGACCTCTTATTGAATCAGTTATTCACGACAAAGCTGGCAAATGGCTACGCTATGGCGACGTAATCGAAGTTGGCGTGAAAGGCGAAGCAGGTTTGCAGGCATTTGTAGAGCTTGGTAATCAGCTACGTACCGAGCTTAAAGAAGTGGAGCCAGGGATTTATATCAGTGAGATCCCGGTACAACCCGATTGGAACGAACAGCGGGTGCCGGTTACCGGTATTCTGCAAGACACCGATGGCAGCACCAATACCCTGCTGAGTATTACCGGCCTGGTGAATTTTGATAATGAAGCGCCACCGCCGGTCACTAATCTGGTAGGCAGTCAGACTGAAACCACCCTTAAACTGGCCTGGCAGGATGCTGAAGTTGCAGCCGCCTATAAAGTAACGCGTACCAATGACGGCGGTAGTCAAGTCATACAGCAGAGCAGTGACTCCTTCGTGAACCTCGACATTGATTCAGAAGCATTCAGTAAGAGTACCTATGAGGTGGTGGCCATTGATGAGGCCGGCAATGCCAGTGAGCCTAAGGCACTGACGCTGACTACCTATATAAAGGAAGTGGGTAAACAAACCTTTGTGAGTGGCCCGCTGCAGGGTGGTTATACCGGTATATTGTCGCTAACCGAAACCTTTAGTCCTTATCAGGTAAAAGGTGAGGTGGTGTTTGAAGAAGACAGTGAGTTGTACATTGAGCCGGGTGTGGTGCTGGAGTTTGAACCCGGTGCGACTATCGAAATTAATGGTGAGGCGTATTTCTGGGGGCTGAAACAGGATATCCGTATTCGTGCCAGTGGCGAACAAGCGCGCCGGGAGCCATACCTGATTGTTAACAATACCAAACCAACACAAATCTCAGGACTAAAAATGTCCGGCGCCGGCATCGGCATACTGGTTAAATCCGGTCAGCCACTGCTGGAAGCCATTGAGATAACCGGCAGCCGTTTTACCGCGTTGAGTATCGAAGGTGAATCCAATGTGACCTTACGCTCCTGCGTAATTGACGGCAGTAATACGGCCGGTATTGTGGTGAGTGATTATGCCAAGCTCAATATGACCGACTGCACGCTGCAGAATAATTTCCCGTTTCATATTCAGAACGCGTCCAGTTATGAGGTCATAGCCGAGGGCAACCAATGGCAACCTGCGCCATCTGAAACGTCAATTTTAGGTAAGGTAAGGACTAAATAATGAGAAAGCTTTTATTCGCCCTGGCGCTGGTAAGCAGCAGTAGCATTGCCGCGGACGCTCATTATGAAGAATGGACAGCGGCCGGCGGTAAAATTAACTGGACCACGGCGCAAGTCTCTGCCGAAGGTTATGGTTTGCCGCCGGGCAATGTGGGCGGTAAAGCCGGGCCATTACTGGCGTGCCGTGCGGCAGTGGTGGATGCTCAGCGTAATCTGCTGGAGGCAACCCAGGGCGTCCGGGTTACTGCGACCACCGTTATCGACAACTACATGTTGAGTAACGATAAGGTGAAAAGTGAAGTGGAAGGGATCATTCGAAATGCCCGCATTATTAGCCGCACTCCTGCCAATGACGGCAGTTGCAAAATAGAAATGGTGATTAACCTGGGCGGTAAGGCTTCTAAAACCATTTATCAGGAAGTCTATCAGGAAACCGGCCTGCAAAGTTTCTATCGCTCAACACTCGACTGGTTAGGCGGAGCAGTGATCAGTAAAGCCTATGCTCAGGACGATGTGGAGCTGGAGCAACCGGTATGGCTACAGGAAATGGAAAAGCTCAACCGTCGGTTATCGGTTATTGAGCAAAAACTGGTTGAGAACCGTCGCCAGGAAGCTCAGCCTGCGCCGGCCACCGATGTGCAGCCTACCGGGCTGGTAGTGGATGCCAGAGGCAGTAACTTTATTCCGTCACTGAGTCCGAAGATTCGCCAGTTACGCGGCGCGGTTGTTTACCCGGATCAGGGCGCTAGTAATGAGCGCTTACTGGAGCGTGGTCAACTGGTGTCTTTGTTCGCCCGCGATGTGGACTTTGCTGTGCAGCACCCGGTGGTTGGAAATCGCCCGCTGTTAGTTAAGGCGCTGCGTACTTATGGTGATACACGTACCGAAATTGTGCTGGCCAGCGAATATGCCGAGCGCATTATCGAGCTTAATGATAAAGGCTTTTTCAATGAAGCCGGCGTTATTATTGTGCTCGACTAAGCGTTATCTGGTTAGCCAGGCCTGCACGTAATTGGCGTTAGCTCTGCCAATATATATAAGTCTGCAGCTTTCACTGTTGGGGGCAGTTAGCACAAGGTCTCTACATGTTCGTAACCTTATGATTCATACGTTAATTCTCTTTGGCTTTTGTAATAAAAGGAATTATTTTTATTAAAAAAATATTTATATTAATCTCGCTTTGTTGGGTGCAGATTGCAAATGCGAGTGAAGCAACAAAAGCGTTTGCCTGCTATAACTGCGGGTATGAGCAAGCTAAGCAAATAGCGATGCAAGAAGCGCCAGTCGTTGAAAGCTGCTCAACTGCTGATATGCCCGGTTCGTTCCCATCGGCGCCATCGGTTTGCGATGGAGTAGAGCAAGACATTATTATCACTTCTGTCAATGATAGAAGTGTTTTTAAGTTTCATTTAGTTGTTATTCCTGGATTCGGTGGCGCTAGCATCAGTATTTTCGATCAGAACCCTACAAGTGCAGACCTTCAGATTTCTACAAAATTTTTCAATTTGATGGACGATATTTCAACCGCTATCGATCAAGTACATACCGAGTATTTTAGTCAGACAGAGAGTATAACCTCCCCTACAGCTTCGAGCCTAGGGCTTTCAGTCCAAGCTACTTCTTCAGATGCAGAAGATTTTTGCGACGCTAATCATCCTACCTCTTATTTTAAATCAGCCGAATCAAGACGAGATATTCTTAGGGGTATTGCTGACGATATTAGAGAGGGAATGGGGAGCAGAAGCTGGACTGAGTTTACTAACGATGGTTATCAAAACTCGGCTCAAATTGATATTGCTGTTGGTGCAATAGGTTATGGTTTCGGTATGGAATATTTCCAAAAGGCGTTACGGGTAACGAAAACGTATGGAACCGGTAATAACCTAACGTTTGACCTTTCCGTTTCGGGTCAGTTGGACGATGTCAATGATAGACTCGAGTTTGGCTTCAAACTGCATCCGGAAATATCAAAAATAGAAGGAGTGCAAGTTAATCAGCTATTCGTCGAAGGTGAAGTCGTGCAACTCTGGGATACTACAATGTCAAATTGTTGGAATGAATTTGTTGAAGAAGAAGGGCAAAAAGTCGATCCTCATCCGGATGACCCCTCAGAGGGTTCAGGAACCCGCAGAGATCCATACCGAGGTCCAGCTAGTACGGCTAAAACCACAGGTTGGTGTGTTTACACTTACAAGGTTTGTACTTCCACGAGTATCACAGATTTAGCAACGGCGCCTTCATCCTGCCCTGCTCCTGTGTACTTTACTGCTGTGGACTTATGTGGATTGTAACTATTTAGTTGTACCCACGGTTAACACTCATTTGATGTGTAAACCAGAGTGAATACTTTTATTAATGGCGACTTTTCCACAGTCGCCATTTGTATTCATATTAACAGTCCAGCAATGGATTGATTTAAGTAATTTTCTGCTAACAGCTGCTTTGGTTTTTCGGGAGGGTTTCACCCTCGTTTAGGGGTTAAACGCAAAGCCACCCTCTTTAGAAAGTGGATGCTTAATATTCGTTACCCGTGTCAACATAGCCAAACTCAGGTCTTTTAAGGCATACTAAACGACCTCGAAGATTACTGTCTGTGTCTATGCCTGATTTATCCCAACGTCATACTTTTGGTATCGCCAGTCGTTGCCGCGTACTCCACGAGTTTTGCTCGGTGCCGCAACTTCTCGACTTATACCCCCGCGAAACTCCCTGTTACATCATGGGGGAGGGAAGTAATACGATTTTTACCGAAGACTATGATGGTCTGGTGCTGGTGAATAAAATTACCGGCGTTGAAGTTTGCCATGAGCCCGGAGGCGTGAGTCTGCGGGTGGGCGCTGGTGAAAACTGGCATACGCTGGTGGCCTATACCATAGAGCAAGGCTGGGGAGGCCTGGAAAACCTCGCGCTGATCCCCGGTTCTGTGGGTGCCGCCCCCATTCAGAATATTGGTGCATACGGCCTGGAAGTTGGCGAACGCATCAGTCAGGTTGAGGTGGTAGATGTTATCACCGGCAAGACATTTACATTAGCCCGGGACGAATGCCAGTTTGGTTACCGCGACAGTCGCTTCAAGCGTGCCGAAGCAAAGTACTGGGTCGTCACCCACGTGCACTTCTGGCTCGCCAACGATATTACACCGGTAACCGCTTACGCCGAGCTGGCAGCGCTGGATAACCCCACCCCTGTTGAGATTTTCAATAAGGTGATTGAGGTGCGCCAACAAAAGCTGCCGGATCCTGCGGTGCTGGGTAACGCAGGCAGTTTTTTCAAAAACCCGACTATCACTACCAGTGAATATGAAGCGCTTAAACAGTTGCATCCGACTATTCCTGGCTTTGTAGTGAATGACCACCAGGTAAAAGTACCGGCTGCCTGGCTAATTGATAATGCCGGATTTAAAGGCCACTGCATCGACGGCGTTTGTTGTTATCATCGCCAGCCGTTGGTGCTGGTTAATCAACATCAGGCTACGGGTGAAGCACTGCTTGCGTTGGCCCGGGCGATTCAGCAAAAGGTCTCACAGCTATTTTCTGTCACGCTGGCGCCCGAAGTGAGACTACTGGGTAAACAAGGACGTATAGAACTATGAAACATAAATCCCGCGAGGTAAGGCAACAGCTACTTTGCTTGCTGGCGGACGGCGACTTTCACTCCGGTGAAACCCTGGCCCAGACATTAAACCTGTCCCGCACTGCTATTGCCGGGCATATCAACCAGCTGATTGACTGGGGCCTGGACGTCTTCAAGGTAAAAGGCAAGGGCTATAAATTAAATCGCCCGCTTAAGCTGCTCGATACTGAAACCATTACCGGCGCTTTTTGCAATAAGCCTTATGCCGACATCAGTGTGCTGCAGGTAATCGAATCAACCAATACCGAACTGAAAAACACCGACCGTGTGCGGGCGAATGGCGATACAGTGCTGGCGGAGATCCAAACCGCTGGTCGCGGCCGCCATGGTCGCCAGTGGCTGGCGCCAGTTGGCGGCAGCTTAACACTTTCGACGTACTGGCGTTTTAATGACGGCTATCAGGGCATGGCCGGCTTGTCATTATTAGTTGGTGTAGCTATATGCCGGGCACTGCAAGACTGTGGTGTGGAAGAAGCACGCCTTAAATGGCCAAACGATGTATACCTGTATGGTAAAAAGCTGGCCGGGGTATTAATTGAAGTGGAAGGCCAGATTGGCGCACCCGCCGATTGTATTATCGGCATCGGTCTGAATGTTATGGTACCGGCTCACGAGTACGATGTGGGCCAGCCGCATACCGACCTAAGTCAGGTTCTCGGCCCGGATGTCGATCGGAATGAGGTAGCGGCCCGTATTATTGAACAACTCTGGACACTACTGCCTGATTTTTCCCAGCGTGGTTTCGAGCCGTATATCGAAGAATGGCAACACCTGGACTGGTTTGCTGATCGCACCGTGGTAGTAAAAACAGGCGACAAACGAATCAGTGGCATTAACCGGGGTATCGACGCCAGTGGCGCGCTGCTGCTGGAAACAGCAGACGGCATAACCCGGTTCCACGGAGGAGAGGTAAGTTTACGTGCAAACTGACAGCGTATTGCTGGTGGATATTGGTAACACCCGAATTAAGTACCGTTTATTAACAGACGATGGCGATAATGTCACAACGGTTGACGATCTGTCTGCATTGATTACTTATATAGAGGCTGCACCGGTTACGCATTTATATATCGCTAATGTGGGTAAGCCAGCGGTGGAAGAAGCGCTGGCACAATTATGTAACGAACAACAGATTATATTTTGTGCGGTAAAAACAGAAAGCGACGCATTTGGTATCACTAACAGTTACCAGAATCCACAAAAAATGGGCGTGGATCGCTGGTTGGCCATTTTAGGTGCGGCAAAATTAACCGATAAACCTTTTGCTGTTATTGATGCCGGTACAGCCGTAACGGTAGATTTTGTGGCAGGTGGTCAACATTTAGGCGGTTGGATAGCACCAGGCTTTCATACAATGAAAAAAGCATTGCTGTCGAATACCACCCGGGTTTTCGAAAATGAGACCGTGCCGGAACAATTAATGGCTGCCAGTGACACCGAAGAATGTGTGGCCATGGGATGCTTAGCGGCATTGCAGGGCGTTTTTTGGTCAGCTAAGCGCCGATTAAATAATCAATTCAAAGAAAATGTCATAATTTTTACCGGTGGCGACAAAAAACTGCTGACAAGTGCTTGCGACGGTGATAGTCTCACCGCCGCGAATTTGGTGATAGACGGCCTTGCCCGCTATGCTGAAAAAGCTTCTTTTGGTTGATTTTGTTCAATTAAACGACAGGGTGGTAAATTAATGACCACTCAGTCAAAAAAAAGAAAATTTTTCGCAAAAGCCTATTGCACTGAGTGATTCATTACTCTAGAATTCGCACCCACTTGATGAGGAGCCGACTTAGCTCAGTTGGTAGAGCAACTGACTTGTAATCAGTAGGTCGCCAGTTCGATTCCGGCAGTCGGCACCATTCATCAATCTCTGGAGGGGTACCCAAGCGGTCAACGGGAGCAGACTGTAAATCTGCCGGCTCAGCCTTCGCAGGTTCGAATCCTGCCCCCTCCACCACTTTCTATGAGTGTGGCAAGAGAATTAGGAATGCGGGCATCGTATAATGGCTATTACCTCAGCCTTCCAAGCTGATGATGCGGGTTCGATTCCCGCTGCCCGCTCCAAGTCCCGTGCTGATATAGCTCAGTTGGTAGAGCGCACCCTTGGTAAGGGTGAGGTCGGCAGTTCAAATCTGCCTATCAGCACCATTTCTCCCCAGCTCATGTAATAATACGTAAATTCACCTAACATTGTACTTTGCTGGGATATTAGAAAAATGGCAAAAGAAAAGTTTGAACGTTCGAAACCCCATGTAAACGTGGGTACTATCGGCCACGTTGACCACGGTAAAACCACTCTGACTGCAGCAATCACTACTGTCCTTTCAAAGACTTATGGTGGTTCTGCTCAAGCGTTCGACCAAATCGATAACGCTCCGGAAGAAAAAGCACGTGGTATCACCATCTCTACTTCACACGTAGAGTATGACACTCCTACTCGTCACTACGCACACGTAGACTGCCCAGGACACGCTGACTATGTTAAAAACATGATCACCGGTGCTGCACAGATGGACGGTGGTATTCTGGTAGTTGCTGCGACTGACGGCCCTATGCCTCAGACTCGTGAGCACATCCTGCTTGGTCGTCAGGTTGGTATCCCTTACATCATCGTATTCATGAACAAATGTGACATGGTTGATGATGAAGAGCTGCTTGAGCTGGTAGAAATGGAAGTTCGTGAACTGTTATCAGAGTACGATTTCCCAGGTGATGACCTGCCAGTAATCCAGGGTTCTGCACTGAAAGCCCTTGAAGGCGACGCAGAATGGGAAAAGAAAATCATCGAGCTGGGCGAAGCTTTAGACAGCTACATCCCAGAGCCAGAGCGTGACATCGATAAGCCGTTCATCCTGCCAATCGAAGACGTATTCTCAATCTCAGGCCGTGGTACTGTTGTAACTGGTCGTGTTGAGCAAGGTATCGTTAAAGTAGGTGAAGAAGTAGAAATCGTTGGTATCAAAGATACTACTAAGACGACTTGTACTGGTGTTGAAATGTTCCGTAAGCTGCTTGACGAAGGTCGAGCAGGTGAGAACGTTGGTGTTCTGTTACGTGGTACCAAGCGTGACGACGTAGAGCGTGGACAAGTACTGGCTAAGCCTGGTTCAATCACTCCACACACCAAGTTTGAAGCAGAAGTATACGTACTGTCTAAAGATGAAGGCGGTCGTCACACTCCATTCTTCAA
Source organism: Alteromonadaceae bacterium (assembly GCA_002691625.1). Classification (GTDB taxonomy): domain Bacteria; phylum Pseudomonadota; class Gammaproteobacteria; order Enterobacterales; family Alteromonadaceae; genus Alteromonas. The sequence goes on along the minus strand of NZIK01000071.1, from coordinate 322 downwards.
AGGTTACCGTCCACAGTTCTACTTCCGTACAACTGACGTAACTGGTGCTGTTCAACTGCCAGAAGGCGTTGAAATGGTAATGCCTGGTGACAACCTGAAGTTCGAAGTTGAACTGATTGCTCCAATCGCGATGGACGAAGGTCTGCGCTTCGCAATCCGTGAAGGTGGCAGAACTGTAGGTGCAGGCGTAGTTTCTAAGATTATTGAATAATAGAAACTAGCAGCATTCCAAAAAGGTCACTTCGGTGGCCTTTTTTTGTGGTGGTGCGCCGGGCATGGCGCGTAGTGCTTTAGCACTGTTCGACTCACTGTGGTGGTGAGT
>NZIK01000070.1 GCA_002691625.1 Alteromonadaceae bacterium | reverse complement strand
TCTTGGCATAGCAACATTACGGTTAATTATTTTTGGCGAAACAATTATACCTCGTTGCTATGCCGGCTGCTTTTCATACAAAGATCAACAACCTCTAGATAATCACTTATTTCTTTGTCTACTATTGGTGATTTCTTATTATTCAACAATTCAACTTTTTCAGGAATAACATCTACTGCAACTACAGTATTTTCCTGACTCAAAAGCATTGCATTGGATAAACCAACATAACCGGTGCCTGCTACAGCAATATTATAAGATTTTGTTTCCAATTTTCTTTCCTCTGAAAAAGTTATTTTGTCTACTTTTGGTATTCATTTAAGTAACGCTGAGATAACTCATCCATTGAATTAAGTTCTCTTGACCAGGTTACTTCGGTCTTTATTATACGGGCTGGCACACCAGCAGCTAATACCTGCTTGGGTATGCGACCGGATACAATGGCTCCTGTGGCAATTATAGAACCATTCCCAACCTGAGTTTTGGCTGTTAGCGTGCATTTTCGGCCGAGCCAGACGTGGTCACCCAGCATTACTTCTGAGTAATCATTGTTAATTATGCTACCGGTATTTAAATCAATAATGCCATGCTGATCAGATGCTTGTAACAAAACATCGCTAGAAAACATACAATCTTCACCACAAACAAAGCCAGAGTTATTACAATAAAGAGTTGTGCCATTGGATGTAGTTCGCGCACCGATGATTGCTTTACTGTTACCTGTAAGCCGGATCGTATACTTGCCTTTTGAGCCATGACCAAAATATACCTCCTGGTCATTGCCCCCAAATGAAACCGAGATGTTGCCCGAGGTTGCATTTATAGTTATCTTGATACGCTTTGCTTCTCCGCTGGTAGCGTGACGCTTTATGGTTAGCTTTAAGGTACCTTTATTTATAGCGTTATGAGCTTCTTTGCTTAACTGAATAAATGAATTTTTGCAAAACGCTCCTTGTATATTTAGGGGAGGCGCTGCGTTTTTTAGTAATATTTTCATTAATTTTTAAAAATCTTAAACAACACTAAGGAGCTCATTGGCAATTTTCTTATATTCATGCCAAAGCTGAATACTTCTCATATGGCTTACTGAGGAGGAACTATTGCTCCAGGGTTTTACAGCCCCAGCGTAATGTAGAATAGAGATATTGTTTAATATTTTCTTATAAGTTTCTTTAGTTGCAAGGCGTAAATAACTGTCCTGATAATTAAATGCAGAGGGAGCCATACCTAAGCACTCAGATTTATTGTAAAAGTACTCGCTCATCAAACCCTGTTCATGGATAGAGACTCTCTCAGATGCGTACTGGGTGATATCGGCAAAAAACGTATCAGATAAATAATCTTCGCTTACTAACATTACGCCAGAATTTATTCTGCGTTTATGTTTGTTATCAAAGTTACCACTTAGCAGATTAGTCAACTGAGCGTCTGTGTTTTCGGATTTGATTGACTGCTGAAACTGCGGGCACGTTACCAGCGGTTTGTCGGTAAATGCTGTCAACAAGCCACTTAAAGAGTTTAATACCAGCATATCAACATCTAAAAAGAGGAGCTTTGTGGTTTCTTGGGGTTCGAAAACGCTCCACTTCAAAAATGTACCACGGTTCCAGTCTGCGCGTTCTGGTCGTTGAACATTATCTTTGGCTAGCTTATACAATAGATCTTTCTTTTTACCAGATAGTACTGAAATCTTATCGGCTACTATTTTTACAATTGGATCTTCCGAAAGCTTAGGGTCGTCCGTGTAAATAACAATTGGACTTCGGCATAGTATGCCGTTATGAGCCATGCTTGCCAGCATAACTTTTAGGCAATCTGCATAGCCACTATCTAAAGCGAAGGCGATTGTTATATTTGAATCTACTGTGGCTGATTGAGCGGACTCATTTACATTAATAAGGCCTTTCTCATGGAGAGAATATATAGACATACTTGATGTGCTTATTGTATATAGTTATTTAGTTAAAAATTTAATAAAGTCTCATTGAAGCCGCTCAGTTATAGTGCAAGACGTATCAAAAGTAACTTCTTAAATTCTTTATGACAGGAGCGGCAAGTTACCATTTTAAGCCGCCAATTTCCAACCTTTCAGGGCTTTTCTTCGTGCGCAGAAGTGACAGTTTGGTCATGTGTAATACGGTCCCATTTCATAAAAAGTGGTGATGTTTCGTTGACTGCCCACTTATCGACGAGCTTGGCAAATAGCGGAAGTTGCTCTCTTTTCATTTGTCGTTTATTAAAATAGTGGTTATAAGCAATTTGATAACCTTGCTTGTTATTATGAGCACCTTTGTAGTTTCCTTTTTTCAACCCATCTGGATTAGGGCGTTCTCCTAAAAACAGGCTTGCCATGTGTTCTAGTACCAGAGCAAGGCGGGGTAATGTTTCTTTGCCAAATGTTGTGCCATAAAGGTCATCGCCCTGATTAAATGCAATTTCAGCAACTTGAATCATCGCGATTAAAGTATATTGGGGATGCCATGGATCAGACAGGTAATCTGCATTCATAGAGCCATCTGAGTTAGTTAAGGTTTTGAGGTAATAGTTAAATTTCTTTAATTGTTGCTGATACAGTTTTGAGTCGTTCAGGTATACTGCTGTTGCTATTTGAGCCAGTGTTGCAGAAGCGCCCCAATTATTATCCCTGTATGCCTTTTCAAAGTAATTTTGAAGTTTCAGGATAAAATGTTTAAACATCTCTTCGTCGGTATTCGTCCAGGCTTTATTTTTTCCGCCCATCGCAATTGCATCTGCTGCTGAAATCCAAACTGGAGTTACCCATGCTGCCTCCAGATATGCTTGGCGCTTGTGGCCTTTTGTAACATTGAACCCCTCAAATTTTGCCGACCAGCCCCTAATTATCTCAATTGCTTTTAGCATATATTTATCGTCATGCTTTATATGCCAAAGAATTGCCATTGCTCTGGCAGCGTGAGCATCATCTTTGAATTGTTTTTCCATCGCTGTACTCTCGCGTGCTGCAATATTTACTACTGCATAGGGAGTGTAAGGACGGTTTACATCCGCATATTCAGAATTGTAGAAGTGTGATAACAGTCTATGGGTTTCACTATCGTTGATTTGTGTTAGTTGGTTTAACCTCTTTAATTCGTCTGCTGTGCTTATTACACCGGGAGTGCTTAGTACCTGGGCATCGCTATTTGGAAATGAAGATAATAAGTAGTAGACAACTACACAGAGGCTCAGAGTTAATACCTTTTTCACGGAGACTCCTTTAGTATTGGGTAGTGAGGGCGCAATTTAATTGATACTATATTAAGTCGTATTTAATTGTGACAGTATCCAAATGGCAATAAAAAATCTACTGTCTTTATTCAAGCGCATTGTCTTTAAAAATAAAGATATATCCCGTTGTGTAAGCTTGATAAAAAGTAGCGGCAAATTCGACAAACAGTTCTATCTTTCTCAACAATCTGGCGTAAATTTTGAACATTTGTCTGAAAAAAATGCCATAAGGCATTATCTCAGGGTTGGTGAAAGAAATGGGCTGAACCCATCTGGCGAGTTTTCTACTTCATGGTACCTTTCTCAATACCCTGATGTTGCTGACAGTGGAATGTCTCCGCTTGTTCATTTCATTCTATTCGGTGAGAAAGAAGGGCGCTTCTCTTCAGAATCAAAGTATTTACGCTCCGCCTCTTTCCTGAAAACACATATAACCGACTTGACCACAGAATATCTCTGGGGGGGGTACTCTGTGCAAAGCTTGAAAGCGTTAAGTAAGCTTTATAATGATGAAACTTTAAGTCATGAGATCCGCTTTCTTGCAGCCTGGCATGCCGCGAGATGGTACTATTTTAATCATCAATATGAACAGGCTCTTAGACTCTCAAAGCTTGTTCAACAGCTGGATAATGAGTATTCATTAAACATTACAGCAGTTTTAATGCATGCTTTTTTATTTTTTAAACTGAACGATATACAAGCTGCACGAACCAGCTGTATTCGGTACTTAGAATGTAATCCATCTGATCCTAATATTCTGCTTACAATGTCTAATTTAGAACACAGCGCTGAAAATAAACTCAAATGGATAAATAAAATTTTTAGTAATAATGGCCTTTCGTTACTATCGGCCGGTGAAGGTAAGCAGGAACTATCATTTGCGTCTATTGAGTGTCAGAGCGAAGAAGTCGTTAGTGGTCGGTTAGTCAGCGTTATTTTGCCTACTTACAATGCTGGAGAGCGAGTATTAGTTGCTATTCGATCGTTAATTAATCAAAGCTGGCGTAACATCGAAATCATTGTGGTTGATGATTGTAGTACTGATGATACTGTCGATCATATCAAACAGCACTATAGCAATGACTCTAGGGTGAAGTTAGTGCAACAACCTCAAAACGGAGGAGCCTACAAAGCAAGAAATTCAGGCTTAAAGTTTGCCCGCGGTGACTTTATAACAACTCATGACAGTGATGACTGGTCGCATCCACAGAAAGTAGCGTTACAGGTAGAATACCTTGATATGAACCCAGAAGTTATGGGGGTTGCTACGCATTGGGTAAGAGCGACCGATAATGTGGAGTTTCAGCATAATTGGAGATTAAACACATCATTGATTCATTGGTCACATTCGTCTTTTCTGTTTAGACGCAAAGACGTAAAGGATATGGGAGGCTGGGATCCGGTAGTAGTTGGCGGTGACACCGAGTTCATCTGGCGAGTTCAGGCCAGATATGGGGAACAAGCTTTCCACAAAATACATGGAAACATACCTTTGGCGTTTGCGCTTGATGATGATAGTTCTTTAACCAGAAACAAGGCTACACACATAAGAACCATGCATAACGGCCTGCGCCATGTTTACCGAAATTCAGGTAAGTGGTGGCATAAGGTAAGTCAGGAAGGAAAACTTAAGCATAATGCAAGACTTCGCGCCTTTCCCGCTCCTAAACCAATGCGAATTAAAGGTGGTATTAATTTACGCTTGCATATGCTTTTTATTGGAGATTTTAGGGAAAAGAATCTTACCGATAATAATAAACAGCTGATCGAAACTTATGCATCTCAAGGAATAGGCGTCGGCCTTTACCATATTCCAGAGTATGCAAAACCAGTTTCGCCGCTAAGCGACTCTTTTTTTGAGCTTGCAGAAAAATTTAGTTTAGAGTTGTGTGTATTTGGCATGGAAGTAGATACTGAATATGCAGTGTTATTACAACCGGGTATACTGCAAAACCTTCCGGAAGACAAAGTGAAGTTAAACGCCAGAAAATGCTTTATCCCCTCTGAATTTTGTCACAATGATAGCAATTATAAACAGCTCTTTAACGCATTGGAGAGCGATACCCTACACCGATTGAGTGATGATTTTCTTGCCGAATTAAAGCCAAAGGTAAGGTGAGTTTTGTGAGTAATTCAAACTCTCCCTGTTACGTTGATAAAAGCTGGTATTTGCAACAATATCCGGATGTCGCGGCTGCTGAAATGGACCCTGTAGAGCATTACTTAAATCATGGCCGATATGAAGGCAGATTACCATGCTCACTTCCTGCTATGGCTCTTGAGCGGGATTTGTGGGCTAATGCATTTAACCCAGAAAAATGGTTAACATTACTTGAGTCTCAAGTGAAATCAAACGATGCCAATAGCATTTATGCAGGCAAGGTTTTAGCGTCTTTTTACTTGTTTCAATCGAAGTTTGATCAGGCATTGCATCATGCGTTGCAATTGCTAGCAAAACTTAATACTTCATCATTAATTATTGATCCTTCGACAATTTTTTTGGTTGGTTTTGAAGCTGCTTATCGTTCTGGAAATATGAATAAAGCAAAAGAATTAGTAAATAATTCCAACTGGACCAAAAGTAATTCCAAACTTTTATCCCTGCAGATGTTAGATTCAAAAAGGGGTAACCTTAAGCATATAAACGAGATTTATAAAAAGAGTAAGTTGCTTAAAGTTGCTTGTGCTAACGGAGTTGTTAGTCTTGATACGTTATTTTCTATTCCTTCAAAACTTAATTTGAACGTATTCAGAAAGCCATTAAGCAGTCCGGTGGTTTCTGTTGTTGTTCCGGTATTTAATTCAGCTTCAACATTGCAAACCGCTATAGATTCATTATTGAATCAAACATGGAAGTCAATAGAGATTGTGATAGTTGACGATTGCTCGACAGATGATTTTTCTGAAGTAATCCAACGATATATTGATATACCTAATTTACAGGTCATCACTAATGAAAAAAATATAGGCGCTTACGCAACCCGAAATAAAGGGGTCAAAGTCGCCACTGGAGAATTGGTAACCGTCATGGATGCGGATGATTGGGCGCATCCTCAGAAAATAGAAAAGCAAGCATTGCCTCTTCTGCGAAACGCAGACCTCGTCGGTTCGATTTCTCACTGGGTGCGATGTAATGATAAGTTACAATTTACACAATTAAAGACAGAAATAACGTGGATACACAGAAACATCTCTTCTCTAATGGTAAGGAGAAAGGTATTCGATATTGTTGGTTATTGGGATGAATTAAGAGCAAATGCAGATACAGAGTTCTATTTGCGATTACTCGCTAGTTTTGGTGATAAGAGCTTAGAAGAAGTCTGCCCAGAAGTACCTTTGTCTTTTGGCCGAGTTCATGACGGCTCACTCACTAAAGCGTCGAAAACTCATCTGGTAACGCAATTTGGCGGTGCACGAAAGGAGCATATTGACTTCTCAAGTGTTTGGCACCTAAATGCAAATAAGCCACTACATCTGCCATCAACTAAAAGAGAGTTTCCTGTCCCTGCTGAGCTAAAAATGTCAGGCGTACTGGTCGATAAGGAACTATCCGAATTATCGCGTTGGCGTCGTGCTTTTAACGAACGATGGTATCTTAAAAGTTATAAAAATGTAGACATAATGGGACTGTCATTGCACCAACATTTTTGGTCCTTTGGGGAACAGGCTGATTATTCTCCATCTCCTTTTTTTATTCCTAGCGCGTACCGATTTAAACATCAATTGAGCAGAGATATATCCCCAACCTGGGAAGCGTTGAGGCGGGGTTGGTCATTCGATGATTGCATTGTTATAGATGGAGATGCTGTAAATCATGGAAAGTGTATTGCGGTATTTTCTCACAGTGTCAGCGAACATGTTTTTGGTGCCGAGATTAGCTTTATAGATATGGTAAAAGCCTGTTTTAATAGCGGTTACCGGATTTTTTTGTATTTACCAAATGCTGTAAATGCTGAATATGTTAATGCGTTATTGAAGTTTGTAGAAAAAATTACATTTGTGCCATTGCTCTGGTTCTATAAGGGGAGAGTAGTAGATCCTGAGATCGTCACTTATTTAAGTAACAGTTTTTCGCAGGATCACGTAGAGCTCGTGTATGTTAATACTATCATGTTGTTAGAACCATATTTGGCAGCTTCTGATGTTTCTATTAATACACTTACTCATGTTAGAGAACTCCCAGAACACGATAGTCATCTGCGGTCCATTTTAAAGGAAACGGCAACGGAGTCTCGTACCAGGCTGTTAGAAATCTCATCATACTTTGTAGCTAATTCTTGCCTTACAGCTTCCTGGTTAGATGCGGGAGACAGAACTGCGGTAGTTTATAATCGGGTTAACATGCTAGGTAATACGGAACCGATTCAAATAACTGCACCGTTAAAAGTTTGTATGATAAGTAGCAACACATTAAAAAAAGGCATTGATGATTTTTTCCATATTGCCAAACAGTGTGAGCATACTGAGATTGAGTTTAATTTATACGGGCCTGTAACCGAGGAAGTAAAGCGGGCAATTGCTACATCGAAGCCTACAAATATCAAAGTGCACGGTTATATCCAAGAAGTGAGTTCAGCGCTGTCACGTAATGATGTAGTTTTATGCTTGTCTAATTTTAAAGAGTCATTTGGAAGAACGGCAGCAGAAGCAATGAGCTGCGGACGAGTGGTTGTTGGGGACGATTGGGGGGGTATAAATGAAGTCGTGGATCCGTCTAGTGGTATACTAGTCCCGTTTAAAAAATCTGATTTGGTCATAGCACATCTGCTTAACTTTTTAGTAGATAAGTCTAAGCTTCTCTTTTATGGAAGTAATGCTAGAAAACGAGCAAATGAAATGTTTTCAGAGTCTGTATATTCGCAGGCTATGAAGAAAGTTTTAGAGAAAATTATTAGTAATTCATGATAAGTAGAAATTTTCATCCTCAAGCGATTTGGTTGGTGTCTCACTATGGATATTAAGATCCATATAGGTCCGCCGAAAACCGGCACTTCTGCTATTCAAAAGTGGTGCCTGCAAAATAAAGAAAAGCTACTTCAATCTGGTGTTTATTATCCAATACATGACTTAGACCCAAACGGTGTTAGCTCTGGTAATCTATTGAGTTTGTACGAAAGAAATGAAAATGATGAGCTTCAGTATTCAGGTGAAAAATTAAAGTTGCTGTTGGCTGATGCAAAAGAGAAAGGTGCTCGGACAATTCTGTTATCTTCCGAGTTCTTCTTTAAGAAAGTCCCTGAGCTAGCAAGTAACATACCCGAAGCCATCTTTGTTGCCTATCTAAGGTTTGACCTTGGAAAAGTAGAGTCAAATTACAATCAGTCAGTTAAACGACATGGTAAAGTTGAGCTTTTTAAACCACCTGTAAATCCTCACTCGCAAGCGCTAAAGTTTCTGGAGCGGTATATAAGAGCGTATGGTGAGGAACGTTTCTTAATGAGAGCTTACGGCAATAATTGCTTTTACAAAGGGAATATAATTAATGACTTTTTGTTTTGTTTAAATATTAACGCAGAAGAGTTTGGCGATATTACAGGAAGCAGCGTTGTAAATTCCGGATATTCGTTAGAAGGTCTGGAGTTTAAAAGGTGGTTCAATAAATTTGATGAAGCTGAATTACAGCACGTGTTGGATCGGTTCCTTCAGAAACAATCATCAACCGGAACTTTAAACTTTTCACTCCTGTCAACCAATGACTTTGATATATTAAAAAAAATATACCTTAACGAATTAGAGCGATTTTGTCATAGGTTTAAAGTCCACAATAGCTCACAGTTGATAAGCGAATCAAAAAATATGAGGCAACGTAAGCCTCGCCTACAGCATTTGGGGTTAGGTGAGTTTGTTAATCTGAGTCGTGATCTGATCGATTACGATAGTAGTAGTTTAAAAGGGTTATACAAATTTGTAGAACGGCTTCAATCCATCGAAATAGACGCTACTGACAAAATGAGGTTGGATGCGTTAAAAAAGATTATCCAAGCTAAGAAAACACAAAGTAAGATTCACGTTAAAGTAATGCGGTCCGTAAAAAAACTATATGCAGTTTTATCTGATAATACGGCCAGGAAAGTACCAATAACGGAAAGGTTAAGTCGAGCTTATTGCAGCACTTTTAATAAGCAGATTAGCGAGCATAAGTCTGTTCTATTATTGTCCCACAATATTCCGTTTACCTGTAACGACGCCATTTTAAAATCTATATCATCAATATATGGAGATAGCGCTCTATATGAAGCTCATAGTTGCTCAGGGGCTCCAAATTTAAGTAAAGGCGAAAATGTCTGGATTCCATCACAGATAAAAGTTGTCCAAGGGCACTTTCGGGCCAATCAAGAGCATAGAAAAATTTTCCCAAATGCAATAAGGAGTTGTTGGGTTCGTGACCCCCTTGAGCGTATTTGGATGTACTTTCAGTATGTATTAAACAGTCAGCGGCCAGCAGATCATTACCAGAAATTGATGTCTCTGGCTGATATTAATAATATTGTAAGTGAAAACGATTTATTTGTTACGATGATGGAAAGCAAGGACTTTGATTTCTTAAAGAGGATTTACACTTCTTATATTGGTAAAGTTGGCTCAGAAGAATTTGACTTTATTGGTTCTGTGTACCGTTACAAAGATGGTCTTAGAGTACTTAGCGATAAATTATGTTTGCCTACTGATTCTTTCTCACCGGAGGTGAGCAGGGCGGCTAGTACTGTTCCGGTTGAACTGAAATATTTGAGGCGCTTATTAGCTAAAGAGTATGCACTTGTTGATGAGTTTCTCTAAAAAGTCAGGTTAGATTTTACAATACTTAATTAGACATTAAGGCAGGTTAATGAGAAAAGGAATAATTTTGGCGGGTGGTTCAGGAACCAGGCTCCACCCCCTTACCAAAGTCGTTAGTAAGCAGCTCATGCCTGTTTACGATAAACCAATGATTTATTATCCGCTCTCTACCCTGATGATGTCAGGCATCAGAGACATCCTGATTATCACTACCCCGGAAGAGCAGAGTCGATTTATTGAGCTACTGGGAGATGGAAGTGCCTGGGGGCTCAACCTCCAGTACGCAGCGCAGCCCTCGCCGGATGGTCTCGCCCAGGCATTTCTTATCGGTGAAGACTTTATTGGGAATAATAGTTGCTCATTAGTTCTGGGCGACAATATTTATTATGGCCACGACCTCAGAGCATCTTTGAAGAATGCCTATGGGCAAACACAAGGTGCAACGGTATTTGGCTATCACGTTAACGATCCCGAACGTTATGGTGTAGTCGAATTCGATGACGACTGGAATGCGTTATCCATCGAAGAAAAACCAGTAGTAGCAAAGTCTAATTATGCAGTAACCGGCCTCTATTATTACGATAACCGGGTTGTCGATTTCGCCAAAGAAGTAAAACCTTCTCCGCGTGGTGAACTGGAAATTACCGACCTTAATAATATGTACCTGCAGGATGGCTCTTTAAAAGTTGAGTTGATGGGGCGTGGTTCTGCCTGGCTCGATACAGGTACACTTGATAGTTTGTTAGATGCTGCAAACTTCGTGGCGGCGATAGAAAAGCGTCAGGGTCTAAAAATCTGCTGTCCGGAAGAAGTAGCTTTCCGTATGGGATACATTGATGCAGAGCAGTTAGAAAAACTGGCGGCACCGTTAGTGAAAAGTGGTTATGGCACGTATTTATTAAAAGTCATTAAAGACCGGGTTAAATAATGCAAGTAGTTAAAACAGACATCCCGGATGTCAAAATCATAGAACCACGCGTGTTTGGCGATGAGCGTGGTTTTTTTATGGAAACCTTCCGTACAGATTGGTTTAAAGCCGAATGTGCAGACGTGGAATTCGTACAGGATAACCACTCTAAATCTAAACAAGGGATTTTGCGTGGCTTGCATTATCAACTAGAGCAAACCCAGGGTAAGCTGGTCCGCGTAGTGTCTGGTGAAGTGTTCGATGTAGCCGTGGATATGCGTAAAGACTCTGAAACTTTTGGTAAATGGGTGGGGGTATACCTTTCTGCCGAAAACAAGCGTCAGCTTTGGGTGCCAGCCGGTTTTGCACATGGTTTTTATGTCACCAGTGAATCAGCAGAATTTGTTTATAAATGTACTGATTACTACCATCCGGAATCCGAAATATCGGTGAAATATGACGATCCAACCATTGGCATTGAGTGGCCGCTGGTGAATGGCGAAGCGCCGTCTTTATCGGGCAAGGATGAAGCGGGCACTGCTTTTGTCGACGCGCCTACGTTTTAAGGATGAAGGTTTTAAGGAAGAATCATGACTAAACTCGTGGTTATAGGTAAAAGCGGTCAGCTGGCCTGGGAAATTGCTCGACTGGTACCCGAGGCTGTGTGCCTTGGTAGGGAAGATGTGGATATTACTTCCAGTGAAGATATCGCTGCAAAGCTGGATCAGGTTAAACCTGAAGCAGTGATCAATGCCTCAGCGTATACCGCGGTGGATAAAGCCGAGTCCGATGGAGAAAATGCTTACTTGCTTAATCAAACAGCGGTAGCCAACCTGGCGAAATATTGCAAAAGCAATAATGTGTTTTTTGTGCATGTTTCTACTGACTATGTGTTCAACGGCGAAAAAGGCTCACCCTATACGGTAGATGATGCCATTGAGCCGCAGGGCATGTACGGTAAAACTAAAGCGGCGGGTGAGGCGGAAGTGACTTCGGTTCTTCCAGAAGCAAGTGCCATTCTGCGTACTTCCTGGGTGTATTCAAGCCACGGTAATAATTTTGTGAAAACCATGCTCCGCCTGATGGCGGAGAAGCCTCAGCTAGGCGTGATTGANGATCAAATTGGNAGNCCTACNTGGGCNAAAGGNCTGNCGCGTGCNTGTGTGGAAGCNGCTTCTCAACGCACAGNNGGNNTNTATCANTGGTCTGANGAAGGNGTATGNAGNTGGTATGATTTTGCCATAGCCATNCANCAATTAGGGCTGGAAAAAGGNTTGCTGGAACANGCNGTGCCGGTAAAACCCATTCCNAGNAGCGCTTATCCNACNCCGGCAAAGCGCCCCCATTACAGCGTNNTGGATAAAACNNTAACGCGAGAGACTTTTACTTCACCNCTTAACCANTGGCGCGAACAGTTAAGCGCTATGATGGATGAGTTNGTGTAAGCGCAGCAGAGAACTTAATAGCAGATGACAACAGCNAAAACCATTATTGTAACCGGCGGNGCGGGNTTTATNGGCTCNGCGGTAGTGCGNCANTTGATTAACGATACCAATCATAANGTNGTGAACCTCGANAAGCTNACTTATGCCGGGAATTTAGAGTCGCTTAAAGAAGTTGANTCAAGTGANNGTTANCACTTTGAACAAGTNGATATNTGTGATGGNGCAGAAGTAAANCGNGTNCTNGATANGTATCAGCCGGATATCATTATGCANCTGGCNGCNGANAGCCANGTNGACCGTTCNATCGACGGCCCCGGTGANTTNATTCAAACAAACGTAGTGGGTACTTACGTACTNCTTGAGCANGCCCGNGCTTNCTATGCNCAATTNNATGANGANAAGAAAGTCNGNGTTNCGTTTCCACCATATTTCNACCGANGAAGTATACGGCGACCTGCCNCANCCGGATGAAGTGGCTNCNGGNACNNANNTACCNCTNTTCACCGAGGAAACNTCTTACGAACCAAGCTCTCCTTATTCGGCGTCNAAAGCNGCTTCTGATCATCTGGTGCGTGCATGGTTANGAACNTTTAAATTACCNACNGTGGTGACNAACTGTTCNAANAACTATGGCCCTTACCATTTNCCGGAAAAGCTTATTCCGCTGATGATCTTAAACGCGNTGGCNGGNAANCCNCTGCCNGTNTANGGNAAAGGCAANCANATTCGNGANTGGNTNTNTGTTGANGATCANGCCAGGGCGCTGGTGGTGGTGGCTACNCAAGGCGNNATTGGCGAAACCTATAACATNGGTGGTCACAANGAAAANCAAAACATCGAAGTGGTNCACACNATTTGTGACATCCTCGATGNAGTAAAACCCAAGGCCGAAGGCAGCTACCGCGATCTCATNACCAGCGTNGCNGATCGNCCNGGCCATGANATGCGCTATGCNATNGATGCCAGNAAAATTCAAAAAGGAGNTNGGCTGGACNCCCCNGGAAACGTTTGAGAGCGGCATNAAGAAAACCGTGGAATGGTATTTAAATAACACNGCCTGGTGGCAAGCCGTATTAGANGGTAGCTATCAGGGNGAGCGGTTAGGCACNGCTTAAATAATCGTCGTTTAACTCNATATTTAACGNAAATAACAGGGGGCAAGTTGCCCCCTTTGTGCTATTTGGGGATATCCCNCCTTNCGTATAACAAGCGCCGGCAATGCGGTAAGTATTTGCAAGTCTAATCCAATACACCTTCTCCACACCTCTATTGTCAGTNTNCGCGTCTATTATCTTCCGTTTTATCGTTGCCGTTGAGTTACCACAGTANATGAACAACTGCGTTTGGCAACAAAGGAATAGCTAAAAATAAATCTATGGATGAGCCTTACTGGCGTATGAGACTGTTCACTTTTACTAAGNTGNTACTATTTTATTGTGATNTCAGGGTTATATTATTCACATTTTCCTTATTTGTGATGATTTTTTGTGGTTGGTCACTNTTTATTGTTATTTTTTNATNGTTAAGTTTTATAATCACTATTAATGNTGATTTTCTGTCTTTACTTCGCATTNAATGGTGACTATATTGTATTTTACTTTATATAATCACTTTTTAAGGTTGTTTATGAGCGCTTCAGAGAATAACGAGCTGTTACATCAGGCTTTATCTGCTCACCAGCAAAGCCTTTCCGCCGCTACATCAACGCTGGAAAGGCAATTGAAGATGGCCATGAACTCAAGTGAAGTAGCNGGGAACCTCAACCAGTTTAATTACGTCCTTGATGATTACCTTCGGCAACACCAAATGGATTTGAGTACCCTGGCCATGCTGGCGGGCGTGTCCAAAAATACCATGACCCGTCTTAAAAAATCGGTTGAGTCTTGCAGAATCGACACGTTAAATGCCGTACTGAATGTTATGGGCATGGAAATAGTGATAGCCAGAAAGGCTCAAACCGATGAGTGAAATAAATCGCCAGGGGGCCATCTATGCCAATAACCTGCTGGCGGGTTATCTCACAGAACTCACCGCTAATGGTAAAGTACGGTATACCTATCAGTATGTCTTGGAGTATCTTNGTAGCGGTGTGCCCATAGGCCACCAGTTTCCTTTGCAAGCCGACGCTTTTATATTTGATGCGTTTCCCTCATTTTTTGAAAACCTGCTAAGTGAAGGGTGGATAAAAATGTATCAAACAACCAATACCCGGTTAGACAAACGTGATGAATTTGGCTTGCTATTGCATAATGGCCGGGTATTGATTGGGGCGCTATCTGTGGTGAATATGGAAAAGGAATTCGTGAGATTATGACTGCTCAGCTAGGCCAAATATCACTTAAAGGCGGAGCTGCACCATACTCCCCGGCGTTTCTGAAGAAGATGTTTACGTTAACCCGCCTGCCCGCAGCGGGGATAAGAGTTAAAGGGGACCAGGCATTATTTAATCGTGCCGCGCCGCGCTATTTGGATGGTCAATCTATCTCGGGTGTCCAGAAAAAATTATTCATGGATCTAGAAGGCAATTACCTGGTACCGGTAAAAGGCCATGGCCGGTATATTGTTAAACCAGCCCCCGACCATCTGCCCCATCTGCCGGAAAACGAACATGCCATCATGCAATTGGCCAGACTCTGCAAATTTAATGTAGCAGATAACGCCCTGGTGCCTTTTGAAGACGGTGAACTGTGTTATGTGACCCGTCGGTTTGATTTGCGCGACGATGGTCGCCGGTTGTTTGTTGAAGATGCCGCAAGTTTGTGTAACGTCCACTCATCGAATAAAGGCAGTGACAACCTTTCTTATGAAGGTGTGCTGAAAAAATTATATGAAGCNAGTGGGCGAAATATGGCGATAATATTCAACGGTGTCAGGCAGGTGTTATTCGCCTACCTGGTAGGCAACAACGATCTCCATTGTAAAAATTTGTCGATGTACCGACACCCGGATGATGCGACTGTCAGGATGCGGGATTTTACGCCGGTGTATGATGTAGTGTCGGTAGCACCCTATCAGGATTACTATAACGAGGATTTAACGCTTTGTGTTTTGGCGAGTGAGTTAAATGCCGTGTTTAGTCCGTCGTATGAAGCCGTTGGTCATTATTGTATGGAATGTTTTGTGCGTTTGGCAATGAATCTTGGAATGCACAAAGCGGCGGCACAGAAGCTAGTGGCTCAACTCTGCAACGATGTTGCCCGCTATTTTCAGCCGTTGCTCGCGGCTTCTTCGAGTCCGGATAAAACGGTTATCGAACAGCATATCAAAGCAAAGCTGGCTCGCTTTGCCCCGGATATNGCTGGGCTAAAATCAGTTAAGTGATGTAANTGTAGCGCGGTANTGTGTGTTTTTAGGCAGGCTCGTAAAGAAAATGGTTCATTGTTACTCGATCTTTCTCTCTTACTGTGGGGATATTTCTTTAAAGGCCATAAGACAGTGAGATAATAAAACAGGGAGAAAGCATCAGGTGCAGCCCATTTTCTAAAGGATCAGCGGAGTATCCGGANTTTATCCTTATCCCACTTNAAAAGAACATTTGTACGAAACCAGCCGGGTTTAACTGAGTTATATTCCTTTTCTTTTACATCCAGAAAACCATTTGGGTTAATTTCTGNAATTNGTCGTAGCAGATCGGTATTGTCAAAAAAGTAAACTCTATGGCATTGATTCGCCATGTCAGATCGCCTGATAGCGAGTTGGCCTCCAGGTAAATCAGAGCCAACCTATTGGGCGACGAACTTGCCGTGAGAGCAATACGCAGTACAAGCAGTCTTACAATTATACAGCTAGCGCTGGCAGATAGAATTACTCTTCAAGGAGTGGAAACNCTACTGCAGTTTACGTAAGTTCAATACTCGGAATACGGGCTTGATGGAGGGACTGATATGGCAGTTTGCTGGCATTATTGNTNAAACNGCGTATTGGGTTTAGTATTCAACGTCTGATGGGCGNCGATATATCGAGCTTCATGGTCGCGAAAAATACGCAAAGCTGGTTTTATCTATTAATGGAGTCGATACTCCATGACGCTTAATCTGAATTTATACAAACGTGGAATTGGGCAGTAAATTATTTATCAGGATGTGCCAATCGGGCACATCCTGCCAGAGATAAGAAAACCGGGCGCTTGAAGCATGGCTTGGTCTCGGTTAATCCTTAATGTCCAACCTATGANNAATCGTTATTCGAATAACTNTATTAAGGTTGTCCAGTACGGCCTNTTTTATTGCTTGTTCGCCTGTACTGCAAGCAATTTTTCTAATGTGACATTAGTCGGNTAGTTAAACAACATTTGTACAAAANTGACAAATTGTTGTNAATCCCAGTATGATGAANNTTGAGCATTTATNATCAAATGCTTNGGAGGTATTTATGCGATTATCTATAGAAATNACGCCTGAGCAGCATCAGAACTTAAANGCCGCAGCTGCCTTACAAGGCAAGAGTATCAAAAGCTATGTGCTTGAACGGGCACTACCTAATGCAGACGAGCAAGCCGCCTTACAAAAGCTTGAGGCGTATCTAGCGCCGCGTGTTGCCGCCGCCAAAGCAGGTAAAATTTCGAGTAAGTCCGTTGATGAAATTTTTGATGAAGAAATAGCGAAAGCCAAATAAAATAATGCCCTTGTATGACATTACGGATGATGCTGAAGCGGATATTCGCGAGATTGTAAGCTATACCCGTGAGAACTGGGGCGTTGCACAAACATCTATAGAAAAGCCATAAAAGACACTTTTGAGCTTATCAGGCGCAAAACTGTAGTCATTTGCAAATTTTCAGATACGTTTCCTGATTTACTCGTCACAAAATGCCAGCATCACTATATCTTTTATCTTAATGATGGCGTAAAAAAGCCGACTATTATCGCAGTACTCCACGAAGCGAGAGATATTGTCGCGTTACTACTTTCTCGCCTTGAAGCTTAAGCGTATGAATAGCGCTAGCTGTTTATTGATGGCTTTTNTCTTTCTAAAAAATCATTTATCCAATGTCGTTCGTGAAAGCGTGACGTGATGGCCTTGCAGGCTTTTCGCTGCCGTAAGTATCTCCGATTTCATCCATGCNAAAGGTTCCACGNCCTTTGCTTTGCCAATCATCAGGNCGNAAATACCAACGTTTTTTCTTGTNCNCGANTTTANAACCCGTTTTTNTGAGAACCGCATTATGCTTNAAACTGTTACCACNGACCCACACCCATGCTCCGCAAATCTCAATNTCTAACCCTTCNCAATGAATAATCGCGTNTAGTGCATCGTTTAAGGCTTCTGGGTAATATTGCCACCGGTTTTTTGTTCATCAATCACGCCGTCAAAGCCCTTTAAAACTTCAAAGGCTTGAATCNGCGGCCCGGCTCAAGGTATGCGCNGTTTTGTTATGCTTCTTNAANCTTAGATCCNGTTANACCTGCACCATTGAAATCAAAATGNTNGNATCATTATGATTGCATCATTATGATTGCATCATTATGATTCCATGTTATGCTNAACAATAGTTATACACTCAGTGGCAAGNCATGGCAGATTTCAGCACNATTNCATTAACTCAGCAAAAACGGCTCGCGTTTATCGATTTTTGTCTGGAATTCTTCGGGCAAGTGGCCAGAGCGGATCTGGTTGGCCATTTTCAAACGGGGATCGCCTCGGCCACCCGTGATTTAACGTTGTATAAATCACTGGCACCAGACAACCTGGTGCTAAAGCATCAAACCAAGCTCTACTACCGTACCGCCGAATTTTCACCGTTGTTTCCGCATCACGCGGAAGAAGTGCTGTTCAGGTTGGCAAACAAAGACGCAGATAAATTTAAGTTGCCGCAGCGACCCAGTGACGTATGTGTTGAAGCGGTACGTCTTATTCATGCTTCATCATCTACTATTGCGCCGCTGTTACGGGCCATCATGCATAAAAAAGCCATACACTGCCGCTACGTGTCGCTGTCTTCCGGCATAACGGAACGGGAACTAGTGCCCCATTCACTCATTAATAACGGTTATCGCTGGCACGTACGTTGCTACGACAGAAGCACTCAGGCATTCAGGGATTTTGTCAGTAATCGTTTTTTAGATATCAATTTACTGGACGGGCAGCCGCTGAATACAGAGTCGGTGCTCAGTGATACGGCCTGGAATAATGTCATCCCTTTGGACTTAATACCGCATCCAGGAGTTAAGCATAAGCAAGCCATCGAACTTGATTACAACATGACGAACGGCAGCTTAACCGTTCAAACCCGCGAAGCGTTGCTGGGCTATTTAACCCAGGCATGGCGAGTGGATTGCTCGGCAAATTACAGGCTCGATCCAATGCAATTCCCACTGGCGCTGGCGAATAAAGAGGTGCTGAAAAACATGGATGTGAGTCCGTTGCTACCGGGAGTTAAGCAATGAAAGCCGATTTCAGCGTAGAGTTTTTGGAGCAATTTAAAGAACAAAGTGTCGCTTTGCGTTTGCTGCGCGCCCAACACTTTCCATTGATGACGAGTTTTTTTCACAGTGCGTTTATTCGCCATAATCGCCGGGCGGTGCCGTATCAGGAACTGATCGCAATGCTCGATTACCACTTAAGCGATGTAGCTGAAGTGTATGGCGAGCAAAAATACCCGAAAACAGCCCGCGCCTATATCGACGACTGGATCAATCAAAAGCCCGGTTATCTGCGTAAGTACCTGCCGCAAAACAGTGATGAGCCAGAATGCGATTTATTGCCTGATGTCGAGAAGGCGCTGCACTGGGTTGAAGAGTTGCAGGGGCGGCAATTTGTCGGCACAGAATCGCGCCTGAAACTCCTTATCGATTTAATTGGGGAGCTGGTGCAGGGCACTACCAACGATAAATCCTTGCAACTAGAAGCCTTGCAGCAGAAAAAAGCATTGATCGAACAGCAAATCGAGGCGGTAAAACAAGGCACCAGTCTTGGGCTGGACGATACCGAGGTGCGGGAAAGGCTGTATCTGGTCTCTGATATTTCGCGCAAATTACTCGGTGATTTCCGGCAGGTAGAGGCGAATTTTCGGCTCCTGGATAAGGACACCCGCAAAAAAATCACCTTGGGAGGTGGCCAGAAAGGGCGGGTGCTGGATATCGTATTTGCCGATCAAGACGTAATAAACAGTTCCGACGAAGGAAAGTCTTTTATCGCGTTTTTTGAATTGTTAATGACCCAGCAAATGCGCGATTCGCTAAGACAAAACTTAAAGCAGATAATGCACCACCAATTGGGGCANGAGTTTGTCAGTAGTGACGAATTGCTCCAGCACCTTTACAGCTATTTGCTGGAGGCCGGTGACAAAGTGAATCGCACCAAACAGCAAATTACCGAACAACTGCGCCGCTACATCGAGGAGCAGTCGCAGGATAACCGGCGCATTCTCGAGCTTATCCGCGATTTTGAAGCTGTTGCACATCAAACGAATCGTCCCGACACCCCTTTGCATTTGCTGCAGAATTTTGCCGAGATTGCTGGAATCCAGGCCAGTATTTATCCTCACCTCAGCCGTGGTTTGTTTGTCCCTAAAACCCCGGAACAAGTGGATTCTGACATCAAAGAGGGCGCCCAAGAAGCTGATGTGGATTTAACCAATCTGTTTGAAGTCAGTCATATTGACGAACTGCAGTTACAGCAGCAGATCTTTACTTCGCTGGATAAACATCAGGGGCAGGTGACCTTAGCCGGTGTGCTGGAAGATTATCCCCTGCAGTACGGCCTCGATGAGGTACTCAGCTACATTAAACTGGCCTGTGAAGAGGTTGTGCCTGCCAGTATTGACACCCAACAACCGCAACACGTTAGCTGGCAGAGTGAGCCGGGCGTTAGCCGCACCCTGTCGGTACCCACTATTACGTTTATTCGGGATACGTCATCATGAACGAACAAGCATCTGCAGAAGCCTTGACTGCGCAGCATCATGCGGCATTGAAGGTCCGGCTGCTCAAAGGGCCGGTTTACCGGGCAAAACATCGCGACCTGTGGGATGTGCTGGAGCGTGATCAGGCGCTTATCCGCAGTTATTTTGACCAGATCGGTTTGTCGTTGCGACTCGATGATGCAGAAGGGTATGCATTTTTACAACAGCGTGAGGTTGATACCGAAGAAGAGCAAACAGAGATCCCCTCGCTTATTACCCGTCGCCAACTGAGCTTTGGGCAAACCTTGCTGCTGATATTTTTACGCAAGCGCCTGGCCGAACACGATAGTGAAGAGAGCAGTCCGCGTCTTATTGTTGAGCGTCAGGAAATATGGCAGTGGCTCGCCCCTCATTTCCCGGATGCCAGTAACGAAGTAAAGCAGCACAAAGAGTTTGATGCGCTGATTAAAAAGATCACCCAAATGGGCTTTTTGAATCAGTTACCCAATCACAAAAATGATTTTGAAGTCCAGCGTATCCTCAAAGCCTTTGTGACAGCAGAGCAAATTGTCCGGTACACGGAATTATTCGATATCCATAGCAAAGAGGAAGCCAGTGATGAGCAGTGACACGTTAACGGAGACCGCTGCGCCAATACATAGCGATCCTCGCCCTGTATCACAAGCAACGCAGCGGCAGGGTTTTCGTTTAACCCGGTTTGAGGTATTAAACTGGGGGACCTTTGATAGGCAGATCTGGCACCTGGACAATAGTGGCGACAATTGCCTGCTCACCGGCAATATCGGTAGCGGTAAATCAACGTTGGTCGATGGCCTGACAACGTTGCTGGTTCCGCCCAGAAAGCTGGCGTTTAATAAGGCTGCGGGTGCTGAAAACAAAGAGCGTTCGCTGGAGTCGTACTTTTATGGCTATTATACGTCACAGCAGGATGAGTCGGGTAAAGCTCGTGCGGTAGGTTTGCGTAGCAAGGGGAATCATTATTCGGTGCTGCTGGCACAATTTCATTCTGTAGCACTGCAACAAACGATTACGCTGGCGCAGATCTTCTGGCTCAAACCTGGCGAAAACAAAGTGAAACGCTTGTTCGTTGTGGTTCCGGAGGCGCTCGACATTGCCACCCACTTCAGCGACTTTGGCACGCAAATTAAAGCGTTGCGTAAACGCTTGCAAAAAATATCCGAGCTCACTCTGGTTGAGAGTTTTAATCAATATCAACAAACCTTCAGTAAGTGGTTGGGGTTAGGTACCGATGGCAAGGCGCTGGAGTTGTTTAATCAAACGATTTCCATGAAATCAGTCGGCTCTGTGACCGACTTTGTGCGCCAGAATATGCTTGAACAGCCCGATGTGGAGGGGCAAATTCAGGAACTGGAGCGCAATTATGAATCATTAAAGCGACTCCACGACGCGGTGGTCGCGGCTCGTGAAAAAATTACCTTACTNCAACCGATTGATAAACATGGCCGTCAGGCGAAAGAGGCGGCGCAGGAAAAACAACACTTTTCGTTCTGCCGTGAATACGTAGACAGCTTTATGGCCGAGAAAGCGGTTGTACTGTATGAAAAGCGGATTGTCCGCCAGCAAGGTGAGCTTGAAAAACTGGCCATTGATGAACAGCAGTTGCATAGTCAGAAACATCGCCTTAATCAAACGGTAAGTCAGCTCAGAAGCGATATCGATCAAAACGGTGGGGGCCGGTTGCAGCAACTGCAAGATAAAATTAAAGGCTTAGATGAAGCAAGAAACCAAAGTAAGCGTTTGTGTGATAACTATCTCGCACTGGTTAAGCAGCTCGGGCTGCCCGAAGCGCTAACAGCAGATAACTTTGTCTGCAATATACGTGAATCACATTCTTTGTTTGAACAACATCAACAGCAACTCGAAAATATTGAGAGCCGGCAAGACGATTACAAATTGCAAAATCACCAGTTGCAACAGCAACAACAGGCGGTGCAGCAAGAGCTGGAAGCGCTACGCCATCGTAAATCCAATATTCCGGTACGCCAGTTAAACATCCGCGAGCGACTGTGTGAACATCTTAAGGTAGAGGAAAGCCGGTTACCCTTTGTCGGTGAGTTGGTGCAGGTAAAACAGAGCCAGACTCAATGGCAGGGCGCCATTGAGCGGGTGTTGCACAACTTTGCACTGTCGTTGGTGGTGCCGGATTCGCTGTACGCTGATGTGAGTGATTTTGTTGAAAACACCCATCTGGGGACGCGGTTGGTGTATTACCGTGTAAAAAGTACCGAGAATTACTATCCGCAATCGCCGCAGCCGGACTCCCTGCTGGCAAAAATAGAAATCAAGCGCGACAGTGAGCACTTTCAATGGCTGCACCGCGAGTTACAGCAGCGTTTTGACTATCAGTGCTGCGAGTCAATGACTGACTTTCGTCGGAGTGAAAAAGCCATTAGTTTGCAGGGGCAGGTGAAGTCAGGTCGTTTTCGTCACGAGAAAGACGATCGCCACAGCTTGCATGACAAAAGCCGCTTTGTACTTGGCTGGAGTAACCAGGCAAAGCTCGACCTGCTGGCCGCCCAAATACGTGCACTGCAAACTGATGCCGCGGCCATGGCAACCAGGTTAGCGCAATGCGCCAGCCAGCGCTGCGATATTGAAGAATTGCGTCGTCAGGCCAAAAACCTCAGCGACTTTAACTTAACCTTTGAGCAAATCAACTGGTCACAGTTTGCNAATCAGTTGGAAGTCGCCAGGCAAGAAATACGGGTCCTGGAACAAAGCTCCGATGTATTGCGGGAATTACAACAACAGTTTCAGCACGCACAAACCGAATTAACCCNGGTGGAAGAAGCGTTTCGTGCGCACTATCAACAACTGGGTAAACTTGAGACTAAGCTGGANGACGATCATAAGNTNCTGGCTGAAAAGACAGCCGAGTGTAACGCGGTATCCGAACAGNNAAAGCAGCGTTGTTACCCGGATCTTACCGCCTTGTATGAAAAGCACGGTGCGGCGCAATTGCGCATCGACATGCTGGCGAACCAATGCTCGGTGTTACGCACCAAACTGAATGAAAAAATCCAGCATCTTGAGGAGAAACGCAGTAAGCG
Source organism: Alteromonadaceae bacterium (assembly GCA_002691625.1). Lineage (GTDB taxonomy): Bacteria > Pseudomonadota > Gammaproteobacteria > Enterobacterales > Alteromonadaceae > Alteromonas. The sequence continues at coordinate 6,961 of NZIK01000070.1, read as the reverse complement.
GGAAAAGCNGATGCTCACCGCNATGAAAGATTTTGCTTTCCGNTTNCCTAACGATGTAACCGAACTGGACGTTAGTGAGCAGTCANTGTCTGAATATCAGCAGATGCTGAAAACACTGCANGATGAAGACTTNCCCCGCCATGAAACCCGNTTTAAAGAAATGCTTAATCAGGACACCATTCGTTCGATGGCNCTGTTTCGNAGCTATCTGGATAAGCAGGAAGAGCAAATCGATGCGCGAGTCAGTATGATCAACCGTTCNNTACGGGAACTGGATTANCAGCAGGGCACCTANATNGAAATAGACAGTATTTCCTCANCGGATTTGGATATTCGTGANTTCAANCAGCGCCTGAAGAGTTGNGTGGAGTTTTCTACCGACGACAATTTATATTCCGAACANAAGTTCGAGCAGGTCAAANCGCTGATTGANCAAATGCGCNACGAGCCGANGTGGACTCAGAAAGTNGTGGATGTACGTTNCTGGCAACTNTTNAATGTGGTTGAGCGATACCGTGAAGATAACAGTGAGAAAGAGTGTTATTCCGACTCAGGGGGTAAGTCCGGCGGGCAGAAAGAGAAGCTGGCGTATTCCATTTTGGCAGCGGCCATCCTGCTGCAATATCGCCTGGTGGATGACGAGACCGGCGCAAAAGCCAAACGCCGNTTTAATTTGGTGGTGATTGACGAAGCCTTTGCCCGTGGCTCAAAAGACAGTACGCGCTTTGGACTTGAATTGTTTAAAAAACTCGGACTTCAGCTGTTACTGGTAACGCCGCTACAGAAACTCGATGTCATTGAACACTACGTANAACAAGTGCACTTTGTTGATCAGCGCANTAANCGNTCCATGGTGCTGAATATGACGATAAAAGAATATCGTGAGCGGCTCGCACAACANAAATCGCAGCNGCAATATAAAGCGCTGGTGGAAGAGGTAGAACAAAACCCAGCGCNNNAACGTGAATAAGGGGNTNAATAGGTGCAGACAGTAAAAGCGCTGAAAGCAAAACTGCAAAAGCAATGGCAAAATCAGNTGTTCTACAAGCAGTGGCTNTGTGGCGANTTGTNATTTCCTTTGCANGTTTCACTCAAACGGCCGACAGACAAACAACTGCTGCACGATTTTGCCGTACTGACGNCCGCTCAACAGGCCTTTGAGCGGGAGCTTCTGCCTNATGCTGGNGTGAGTCTGCTTAAACAACAAGTNAGTTATGCCACTATGGGGCGTCAGAATGTCCCCGTTGCTGTGGTGTTTGAGTCGCCAGAAGCNTTGGCCCGGTTTTGNGGNAAATGGCAGGAATGGCAGCAATTCATTGCCGATGCCAAGCNGTTGCAAGCNGGTTTGCCNCATGTGCGCATTGGCCAGCAGNTATCGATTAAACNGTTACTGAATCATGCNGGNGAGTGGGAGAAGCTTATTGCNATTGCGCACTTTTTCAGGGCGAATCCGNTNCCCGGGTGTTATCTGCGCGAGCTCCCCNTNGCCGGGGTAGACAGTAANTNTATAGAACACCGCAAGCAAACCGTAAAAACGCTGTTAGATNCGGTATTACCCGCNGACGCGATTAANAGCCAGTATACGCAGATGGGTGAACACGGTTTTGAAAAGCGCTTTGGTTTGCGTTTTGATGAGCCNCAGATACGCTTTCGGCTGCTTGANNCACAACTGTATTATGAANTTGGCGGGTTGCGGGATATTACGCTACCGATTAGCCATTTTGCTCAGTTNTCGTTAATGGTCGACCGTGTCTTCATAACGGAAAACCTGGTAAATGGNCTGGCGTTTCCCAATGTGAAAAATGCGCTGGTNATCTTTGGNAAAGGNTANAGNNTTCANNTGCTCAAACAGATNCAGTGGTTANACNNCTGCCGNCTNTATTANTGGGGNGATNTTGATACTGACGGTTTTGCCATGCTCTCACAAATNCGTGGNTATTTTAGCAACACNCNGTCGCTGTTNATGGATGAGNCGACATTGTTAGCCACTAAGCCNTTTTGGGGNGNGGAAGNNCTTAACAAACGCCAAACGCCNGAAAGNNTGCCCAACCTCNTNCCCNCCGAAGCNGCACTCTATNCAAAGCTAAAAGCAGATCATTGGCAACCGCGCTTAAGGCTGGAACAAGAAAGAATTCCATTCAGTCTGTTATCCGAGCAGTTACGGCAACTAGGATGTAAGTAACAATAGTTTGGTTGTATTTGTCACGGCTATGACAGGGGATGAGAGCGCATACGTTTACTGCAATAGTGGTTAGTAACATCGGTTTAGCAAAACAAACATGGTAGGATCGCTGAATGTAATGAAAGGTTTGCTAACAGTATGCTGGCAAATTGGAATGAAGGTCTACAAAGAGATAAGTAATGGCTAAGCAAGGTCACATCAATAGCAATAGTGGGTTAACGGTTGTATCAGTGAGTTCCTCAGGAAGCCAAAGCGCCCAAGCACGGGAGACGCTCGATAAACTGTGGGTAGAAGTTAACAAAAAACAGCAACGAAATGACCGTTATCAGGCTAAGCTTGAAGCGTTTATGGCGTACTTCAAGCAATCGGTTGAACCCATTGAACAGGAGGTCTGCCGGGCTAACGAGCAGTGGATCCGCCATCTAGTTTCTTTTGTGTCGCGTAAATCAATAAAGGGTAGGCAACATGAGGCCCTGCTGGATTGGATCCAGGAAGAATTAACGATACTTGAGTCGAATCCGTTTAATCCTGTGAATACCAATGACTTGAGGGACGCTTTTAATGAAGCGATAGTCACCTCAATTAAGCAGAACCCCAACTCCAGCGAGGTACCTGAGGAGCAACTCGATCATTACCGGATTGAGTTGTCGCTAATGCTTGGAGAAGAGATAGAACTCAGTGACGAAGAGTTGGTTGAGTTGATCCATGACCCGCATAAGGCAATGGCCTATTTTGAATCGGTGCTCAAACATAAAATGGAATCAGGTTACGTGGGTGATGATGAAGATATTCACGGGCAGGAGTCGCCATATTTTCATGACGAGTCAGATCAACACGATCATTCGTACCAACAACATAATCAAGACTTCCATAATACGAATGTCGATGTAGCTACTGCTTTGTTCAGCGATAAACAAATCAACAGACTCTATCGGCAGTTAGCTAAAAAGCTGCATCCTGACCGGGAACTCGACCCGGATAAGAAGGCTGAAAAAATGGGTTTGATGCAACAACTTTCACACGCCAGGGACGTTAAGGATCCGCTGGCTATATTTTTGTTAGCACAGCAGTTTTTGCCAGAATATCAGTTGGAGTTAAACGACAATTTAACTGTGCAGTTAGAAACAATATTAAAAGACAAGGTTAAACAGTTAAACGCCGATTATCACGAGTTGCGACGCGGTGACGGACTGAGTGTGATAATTTGGCAGCGCTTTGGTGGTGGCACAAAGGCCGCTCGGGAAAAAGGCTTACGAGAATATCGGCAGGCGCTTGAGCAAGATGTTGAGAATCTCATGGCAAAGTGCAGGGAAATTAAAACGGTTAAAGGGTTGCAGAAGCACCTAACGGCACGACTTCAATCATTTAATTTCACGCGTGTTCCCATGTCCGAACTGCCCTTTGACGATTTTCCATTTGATATGTTCGATTAATCAACGTCTAGCTAGGTTGATGGCTATCTTGTTCGAGTACTCGTTGTGGCGGCAGATTGCCCCTTTTTGTTTTTTAGGCGATACTGCCCGCCGGTTGCTATGCATTACCAGTAACCGGATAATTACTAATCAAGGTTTGTGAATTCTTCGCGCATGTCTGTAAAAAAATATTCGATGATGGCAATTAAGGCTGGTGTTGGGGTTGTGCCCAAGCCATTGCGTAATTTTGCTAAGAAAAACCCGGCTCTTACCTCTTTTTACAGCAGATCACTGCAAAAGTCCGGACTGTTTTATGGGTTTCCGAGTAAGAAAAAACTTCAGGCACTTTACAATCAGTCGTTAGCTAAGCAAGCCAGCGACATCAATCAAATATTGGCTGATTTACCGGTACTGCACGCTAAAATTTCAGTCGCAATTATTGGTAACGATGCGCTGGGAGTATCGAAAACCCTGGCATCGTTAGTTCATCAGTCGGCACATATTGAATCCGTTCTTGTACAGTGCACGTTGTTTAAACAGCAGACCAATACTAAAACGCTAAATATTACCGCGTTTAACCACCTTACGGATGATGTTGTAACGTCAGAGAATGTACCCTTACTATTATTAGAGTGTGGTGATGAACTGCATCCATCAACACTAGCGTTATTGGCTCGTCAGCACATCACTGCATTACTCTATGTGGACACCGATGAAAAAAACTCAGGCAACACCTTTGAGAATGCACGAATGTTGCCAGACTGGAATCCGGATTATCAGTTAACCAACGGGTATATCGAAACAGGCGTTGTGCTACCTGCTGATTGGAGAAGAGCAATTAGCACCACAACAGCAAAGTCCATAGCTGGCCTTATTAGCGAGTGGTGGCTTAAATCGCCGGATATGGTGGTCGAGCATTTTCCTTACGCGTTAATTCACCGCCCCGATAGCAATGCCAAAAAACGTGCTCAGCTTAAAGAGATTACTCAGCTTGTTAACACGATTGACGCTCGTTCCAGGGTAGTGTCCGACAAACTCGTTAATGTTATCCAGTGGCCAATATTCAATAGGCCTTTAGTCTCGCTCATCATCCCCACCAAAAATGCCAAACAACTGGTTAAAGAGTGTATCGAGTCTATTTTGACCAAGAGTACCTACCAGAACTATGAAATTCTGCTGGTGGATAATAATTCCGATGAGCCTGAATCCCTGGCTTATTTCGAGGAACTCAGTCAACACGAGAAGATCAGGGTATTAAAATACCCACATCCCTTTAACTACTCCGCTATCAATAACTTTGCGGCGCAGCAGGCCAAAGGAGAAGTGATCGGGTTGATCAATAACGATATCGAGGTGATCACGCCGGACTGGCTGGAATATATGGTTGGTCATGCGTTAAGAGATGATATTGGTTGTGTAGGGGCAAAACTCATGTACGGCGACGACCGTATACAACATGCCGGAGTCGTATTGGGCTATGGCGGTGGCGCCGGCCATGCCCATAAATATTTCCCTCGCTATCATCCCGGCTATATGAATCGGCTGATTGCCACACATAACTACAGCGCAGTCACGGCAGCGTGTTTATTGATTAAGAAGTCCTTATTTGAAGCCGTCGGTGGCCTGAACGAGACCGACCTCACAGTCGCATTCAACGACGTAGACTTCTGTCTGCGGGTGAGAGCGCAAGGAGTAAGAAACCTCTACTGCGCTGAAGCAGAACTCTATCATCATGAATCGGTATCGCGAGGGCTGGACGTAAGTAAAGAGAAAATGGCCCGCTTCAACGCGGAGCTCGATTACTTAAAATCCAATTGGGCAGAAGTGATTGCCCATGATCCGGCATATAACCCTAACCTGACGCTTCGCCGTGAAAACTTCTCGATTAAAGAAAAGAGCGAACAATAAAGTTCAATACAGTCATCCCGGGCTTGACCCGGGATCTCCTAAAAAGGTTGGCCCAGCCAAATCAGCCTTTTCATTAAAGCACTTTTGAACTCTACGATAACCAGCAAGGAGATCCCCGCCAGAAGCACGCGGGGATGACGGGTATTGATATTTGTGTTATTCCAGATTAGCGCAAGCGTTTTGCGGGAAGGCGGGAGTGAGTCCAGGATAATTAATTATCCTGCTGTACCGCAGCACTGTACTCTTCTTCACTGGCACCACCATTAATAGCAAACCGTTTAAGGGAGTCTTCATCTACTCCGGCCTGATGCGCAGCTTCAATAATCTTGCGTACCTGTTCCCGCTGTTCACCGGATTCACGAACTGCCGTAGTCACTACAGCTTCAGCTTCGCCTGGGAATACTGCCAGTAATGCGTCCACTACATACTCACCTACCAGTGGTACGGCACGAATAGCGCTGGAAAGGATATCAACCAGTTCATTAGGGTGCTCAGTAGTGAGAGTTTGTACAATGGTATCGGCAGAGTCCGGTTCAGTAAGAACTGCCACTCGCACGATGTCTTTAAGCTGGTCCGGATTGGAATTTGCTGCGGCACCCACAACAAAATCCACATAACTGGGATCGGCCTGTATAGCCAGCTCTACTATATTAGGGCAGCTACTGACTTCTTTATCCATTGCTATCTTTACAATCTTAGAAGTAGCGTTTGGTTGTGAAGATATCGCCGCGTGGATGATCTCCTGATAATTATCCGGATATAAATCCAGTGCTGTTGCCACAATGGTTTCAACTTCATTTGGATAATTACTGGTAATCGAGCCAACTGCCCGGCCAACAGACATAGACTGGTTAACCTGGCGCTTAATGAAAACCTGCAGCACCTTATTTTCACTTTCTTTAACCGCTGTGTCTGTAATAGCAAGCGCACAGTAGTTAGTGAGTAACATCAGCGAACCAAGGATAAAGCAACAACTACGATTCATGTTCAAACCCTACTTATAATAGTACAGAGACTTTTTAGCTAAATTTTGAACAGCACTTTACAATTTAGTTCAATAATAGCTGACAAAATTGTCATGTTGGTTACAAAGTATCCGTTCGATCAAAAAATTACAAGAAAAGTTAGGTATGGGTATTGACCTTTAATTATAAATCTCTAAAATGCGCCCCACTTCGAAAGGGAACGCCCAAACAGGCCAACCCAACATAGAGCGAAAGCCTTATGTGAAGCGGTATACAGCGACAATGCTCTGAAAATAAATTTTCAAAAAAGTGTTGACGCAGAAAACCAAAAGCGTATTATACGCATCCCGCTTCGGCAGGTTCTGAAAGAACGCTGAAGCAGCAGAGCGAAGTTCTGCACTGTTCTTTAACAATTTATAACAAGACAATCTGTGTGGGCACTCATTAAGAGTGTCAACAACGACAATTCAAAATTTCGATATTTAATTGAAGAG
>NZIK01000069.1 GCA_002691625.1 Alteromonadaceae bacterium | reverse complement strand
GCGGGGCCCCCCCGTGGGTAAAGTGGGTGCCATTAAATTTTAAAAAATAGGGGGCGGGGGTCTTCCCCCCCCTGCCGCTATTAATCCTACTTATTCCATCGGGGTTACCTTAAGCCCTACAAAAATGGTGTCGTCTTCCTTGTCGTCGGGAATGATCACCGGGCCTGGCATTGGTGCTGGCATAGGAATGGGATTCAGACCCGGTAAGGAAACTGCACCCGCACCGTTAACGTTTAACAATTGGTGAGGCTGAAGTGAGGTAAGGATTGTTTTGCTCATGATTTTTCTCCGTGATTAAAAAGTAAACTGCCAGCTCATAGTAGTGCCTGAGACGCACGTTTAGAGCTGACAGGAAGACCGGAAAAAAGCCAGTATTGTCAGATGGTATAATCGGGGTTAAGCATCGCCAAAACGGTGTCGAGCAGAACTTTCTTGCGTAAAGGTTTAGTGATGTAGGCGTTCATGCCGGCTTGCAGACACTCTTGTTTGTCCTGCACCGAAGCGTTAGCGGTGCATGCCACGATGGGTATATTTTTGTATCGCTCGCCAGCCTTGCCGGTGCGGATAGCATAGGTGGCCGCAAAGCCATCCATTACCGGCATGCGGCAATCCATCAGAATTAGCTCAATATCGTTACTGGCTTTCAGCAGATCGATTGCGTGTTGGCCATCTTCGGCTGACACTACCGAGAAGCCTGAGTCCTGCAACATATAATAAGCAACTTCCCGGTTAATCGGATTATCTTCCGCTATCATAATGCGGCCAGTGGGGACCGCCGTTTCGCGGGGCGGGATAAAGGCTGCTTCTGTGTTGTTTGAAACGTCTTTGGCTGAGCCCTGTAACAAAGCGAAAAGCTCATGCCGTAAAACCGGCTTGTTCAGGGTATGCAGTTTTGGGTCGTTTGGTGGCGTAGCGTGAGCGCCGGAATTGCGTTCGGCAAGTACAGCTTGATTTACGGGTAATGATGTAACCCGGTGAGCGTGCTTTTCGCTGTTTTTCCAGGTGCTGAAGTTAGTTTGCAGTGCAGCATCAATAATCAGCCAATCCATGTTAGGCGGCATCTTTTCGCTGAACTGAGTCAATGCGTCGAGCGAGTCAATTAATACAAAGCGAATCTTCCAGGCTGCCAGTTGTTTACATAACAAACGCGCCTGACCGTGCCGGGAACTCAACACAATAACGCCACCCACTTCCGGCAGTTGTTGTTGGCGGACCGGCGACATCAGCGTTGCCGTAGCGGTAAACTGACTGCCTTCATTAAGCTTGCTGGTTACGGTAACTTTGCCTTTCATCAGGTGAGTCAGGCGTTGCACAATGGACAGCCCGAGACCAGTACCACCAAAGCGCCGGGTAGTGGATGAATCGGCCTGGGTAAATGGTTGAAACAAGACTTGTTGCTGAGCGTCTGTCATGCCTAACCCGGTATCTTCCACGGTGATTTCGAGCAGAATATGCTCGCTGTCGAGCCGAATACTGCGCAAGTTAAGGCGAACTTCCCCCTCAGGGGTAAATTTAACCGCATTAGACAACAGATTGGATAACACCTGCCCTAAGCGCACTTCATCGCCGGTAAGCGAACTAAAAGGTAACGCACTCAGGTCGACCAGGAGTTGTACAGGCTTATCTTTCAAATGGGTTAGCTGCTCTTCGACTATTCGCTGTACCAGTAAATCGATTTCGATAGGCGCGTATTCCAACTCCATTTTTTGCGCTTCGATCTTCGAAAAATCGAGAATATCGTTAATGATGGTGAGCAATGCACTGGCGCTGGTATGAGCAAGTTCAAGGCGGCGCTTTTGTTGCTCCTCGCTGGCGTGCTGAACCGCCAACTGCAACATACCCATAATGCCGTTCATTGGCGTGCGGATCTCATGACTCATGACGGCTAAAAACTCACTTTTAGCCTGATTGGCCTGTTCCGCTTCAGTTTTTGCCAGTTGCATGGCCAGTTCACTGGCCTTCACGTTGGTAATGTCAGTAGCCACACCCAGAATAAAAGATTGTCCCCGAGCATCCTCAAAGCGGACTTTCTTGGTCCACAGGGTACGGATTTCGCCGTTGGGAAACTGGATTTGCTCTTCGTTTTCTGAACTGCCTGAGGCAAAGGCCAGAATATCCATACGCAAAAACTGTGCGGCTTCATCTTTGTTATAATCTTCTACCGTCGTGTAGCCAATCACTTTATGCCGCTTCTCGGGAGGATACAGCGAGATGAATTTGTCATTGGCCATCACAATACGATAATCAGTGTCTTTAATAAATAAGTACACCGGTAAATGATCAAACATCAACTGCTGAAAACTGGCCTTTTCGGACAGGGCCAGCGCCATGCGTTTTTTCTCAGTAATATCAGTATGGGTGCCCGCCATCAGCACTGGCTCGCCCTTCGCGTTATAGTCGGTAACCTTGCCTCGTTCGAAAAACCACATCCACTCACCATTTTTATGCAGCATGCGGCATTCGAAATCGAAGTATTCACTGTGGCCAGCAAGGCAATCTTGCAGTAAAGCCCTGGCTTTATCATGGTCTTCAGGATGCATGGCATTAAATAGGGTATCTAAAGACAGCGGACCCAGCTCATTTAGCTCGTAACCGAGCATATTGGCCCAGCGGGCGTTGAGTTGCACGCGCTGGGAGGGTATCTCCCATTCCCAGGTGCCGGCCCCGGAGGCCTCTACAATAAACCCGAGCCGTTTTTTCTTGATGAGTCTGGCCTGTAAAATGCGCTGCCGGGTAATGTGCTCACACAGAGTAGTGAGTATTTGCAAATAATGCTGTAAGCGATCAAACAGCGCTTCATCGGCCGTGGTGCCGGCCTTTAGCATCACACACAGGCTAAGCTCTATATTGAGAGATTCACTGAATAAGGTAAGTGCTGCCAGCTCGTCGTGAACAGGCAGGGCAAAGTCGAGAATACCAGCAGGACAATGCCAGTGACTCTCGGCTCTGAATTGCCCCAGCAATGACTCGATAAACTCGCTATCCAGTGATTGCTCGGTGGTGAAATACAGCTGGTTCCACAGCGAACGAGAATGACACAACAGCATCGCACCATCCAGATTAAGGTGATCGGTGAGCGTTTGAAAGACAGGTGTAAGCTGGGCTGCTTCCTCTGCGGTCATGTCGCTGGTTAATAAGGAGTAATCATCGTCAACCAGATTGCTATCTATGGGGGTACTTAGCATATCTTCGAAAAACAGGGGCTTTGAGCAAAGTATAGTGCAAAGTAGCGAACCCCCAAGTTCTGTTGGAAATTATCGTTCTCTTAATCGACGAGTAATAAAGTCTGCCAGTGTTCTGCTGACTACCGGGTGCTGGGTAGACTGAATAAACAGGCATACGTTGATCCCCCCGAGCGCCGGTAGATTACGATGTTTCAGCTCCATCAGATTCGCCGGCATACTGGAGCGTGCCAGCGCAGTGATACCCAAACCCTGTTGAATAGCCGCAACGAGTCCGGATAAATCGGCGTTGGTGTAACTTATCTTCCAGGCCGTGGTTTGTTGTTTAAGGTGGGTGATTACGCGACTGCGATAAATACAGCCATCGGGCGCCAGCACCAGGGCAATATTGGGAGTGATGAGCGGATGAGCCGGATCGCCAACCCAGACGACCTCATCTTCGAGGATCACATCACCATCGGTGGCTTGCTCCGGGTTAACCAGCGCGAGGATCATGTCAAAGTCATTTTGCCGCGACGGGTGAAGCAGTTCGCGGCTCAGGGCCGAAGTCACTTCCAGTGATACATCCGGATAGCGTTTGGAAAACTCGCCAATCAGGCCGGGCAGCAAGGTAGAGGCAAACTCGTTGGGGATCCCTAACCGCATGCGACCGCGTAACGGAGTGGGATCCAGACTGCGAAAAATACTGTCGTTAAGTTCCAGTAGCTCCTTGGCTTTAGGATACAGCCAGTTACCATCTGAGCTTGGTAAGTGTCGCTGACCGACTTTAGTGAATAGCTTTTTACCCAGCTGTTCTTCCAGTTTTTTTATCTGCAGGCTGATGGCAGGTTGTGAACGCCCCAGCCACTGGCCGGCTTTAGCATAACCGCCTTGTTCAATGACACCAACGAAGGTGCGCAGGTTGTCTAAGGATAGCTGCTTCATCATAAAGATTAGTAATTCTGATATTCAGGCTTGTGTATATAAGTATTTTAAATGCATTCATAAGAATTTCCAATTTGTTGTGATTGCCAGGCCTCCCTATACTTTTATGCAATCTCTTCACAATGTCGGGTTAGCCACAATGAGCAGCGCAACTACACAACGCACCGCGTTATACAACAAACACCTTGAATCAGGTGCCAAGATGGTCGATTTCCACGGCTGGGATATGCCGCTTCACTATGGGTCGCAAATCGAAGAACACCATACTGTACGTCAGGCGGCGGGCATGTTTGACGTGTCGCACATGACCATTGTTGATGTTACCGGCAGCCAGGCTAAAGACTATCTGCGTTACTTGCTGGCTAACGATGTTGATAAGCTCAAGGACAAGGGCAAAGCGTTATACAGTGGCATGCTGAACGACGATGGCGGCGTGGTTGATGATCTGATTGTGTATTATTTTGATGCTACCAACTATCGCATGGTGGTGAACTCGGCGACCCGCGAAAAAGACATGAACTGGTTGTTAAAACAAACCGAAGGCTTTGACGTAACGGTTACCGAACGTCCTGAGTTCGCTATGATTGCGGTGCAGGGACCAGAGGCTAAAGCCAAAGCGGCGGTGGTGTTTTCTAACGCCCAGAATGAAGCGGTAGAAGGCATGAAGCCATTTTACGGTGTGCAGGCCGAAGACCTGTTTATCGCTACTACCGGTTATACCGGTGAAGCTGGTTACGAGATAATGGTACCGGTAGAAAAAGCACCGGAGCTGTGGCAGAGCCTGCTGGATGCCGGGGTTAAACCCAGCGGACTGGGCGCGCGCGATACGTTGCGTTTGGAAGCGGGCATGAATTTATATGGCCAGGACATGGACGAGACCATTTCGCCGCTGGAAGCGAACATGGGGTGGACCGTAACCTGGGAGCCTGCCGACCGTGACTTTGTGGGGCGCGCAGCGCTTGAGGCGCAACGTGAGCAGGGCACCCAAAAACTGGTTGGCCTGGTGATGAAAGAAAAAGGCGTATTGCGCGCCGGACTAAACGTCAAAACAGCAGAAGGCGAAGCGGGCATTATTACTTCGGGTACCTTCTCACCTACCTTAGGACATGCCATAGCCATGGCGCGTATTCCTGCGACTAACAGCAGCACTGTAGAGGTGGAAATGCGTAAAAAGTGGGTTAAAGTAGAAGTGGTTAAGCCCAGTTTTGTCCGCAATGGAAAAAGTGTTTTATAACAATTTAACGAAGAGCAGGAATACACATGAGTACTATCCCAAATGATTTACGTTACGCGGCGTCACACGAGTGGGTTCGCCCCGAAGGTGACGGAGTTTTTACCATTGGTATCACTGAGCACGCGCAGGATTTATTAGGTGATATGGTATTTGTTGATTTACCGGATGTGGGTGATCAGGTAAATGCCGGCGATGATGTGGCTGTAGCTGAATCGGTAAAAGCCGCATCAGACGTTTACACCCCAATCACCGGCGAAGTGCTGGCGGTAAACGAAGAACTTGAAGACTCACCTGAGCTGGTTAACTCAGACCCATTCGGTGACGGCTGGTTATTTAAAATTAAGGCCGACGATGTAGCTGAAGTAGACGAGCTGCTCGACGCTGAAGGCTACGCCGCCAGTATCGAAGACGACGAATAAGTCTGACGTTACAACATTGATAATAAAGGGGCGGTATTGGCCCCTTTGATTATTCTTTTTACTCTATTGCAGATGCTTAACGAATTATGTCAAACGCTTCAATTTCACTGGCTCAGTTAGAGCAAAAAAACGCCTTTGTTGGCCGTCATATTGGCCCTGGCGAAGAAGAAATCCAGCAGATGCTGGACAAAGTGGGCGCCAGCTCACTGGATGACCTTATCGATCAGACCGTGCCCAACAGCATTTGTCTGGATAAACCTATCGAAACTGGCGAAGGCGCCACCGAAGTTGAAGCGCTGGCAGCCCTTAAAGCCACCGCCGCAAAGAATAAAATTAACCGCTCGTTTATTGGCATGGGCTATTACGATACCCACGTGCCAAACGTCATTTTACGTAACGTGCTGGAAAACCCGGGCTGGTATACCGCTTATACACCGTATCAGCCAGAAATTGCCCAGGGCCGTTTAGAAGCCATCCTGAACTTCCAGCAACTGACAATCGATTTAACCGGTTTAGAGCTGGCCTCAGCCTCATTGCTGGACGAAGGCACCGCGGCGGCCGAAGCCATGGCGCTGGCCAAACGGGTATCAAAAAACAAAAAAGCGAATCTATTCTTCGTGGCCGATGATGTGCACCCGCAAACNCTNGACGTNGTAGAAACCCGTGCTGAGATGTTTGGNTTTGGCATTATTACNGGCCCNGCNGAGCANGCNGCNGATCACGATGTNTTTGGNGCNTTANTNCAATANCCNGGCACNACCGGTGAAGTNAAAGANCTNANCGANATNATTGCNGCNGTNCAGGCNAAAAAAGGCATTGTGGCNGTNGCNACNGANNTGATGAGCCTGGCGCTGCTNAAGTCGCCNGGTGAATTAGGTGCAGATGTTGCNTTAGGCAGTGCNCAACGTTTTGGTGTACCCATGGGGTACGGTGGNCCACACGCCGCCTTTTTTGCCACCCGTGATGCTTACAAGCGTTCATTACCAGGCCGTATTATTGGCGTAAGTAAAGATACTCGTGGTCGTCAGGCACTGCGTATGGCGCTGCAAACCCGCGAGCAACATATCCGCCGCGAAAAAGCAAATTCAAACATCTGTACTGCCCAGGTATTGCTGGCCAACATGGCCTCGTTCTACGCGGTTTATCATGGCCCTGAAGGCATTAAAACCATTGCCAGCCGTATTCACCGCTTTGCCGATATTCTGGCTGCTGGTTTAACCAAAAAAGGTTTGGCACTTAAGCACTGCACCTACTTTGATACGCTCACGGTGCTGGTGGATAACAAAGACAGCGTGATTGAAAAGGCGCTGACGCTGGGCCTTAACCTGCGTGCAGATCTTGAAGGCTCAGTGGGTATTGCGCTGGATGAAACCACAACCCGCGACGACATTCTGAATCTGTTCAGCGTATTAATTGGTGACGAGCATGGCTTGAGCATTGATGACCTCGATGCCCAGGTGACCACTCAGGGCAGCCAGTCTATTCCGGGCGATCTGGTACGTACCAGTGACTACCTCACACACGAAGTGTTTAACCGCTATCACTCAGAAACCGAGATGCTGCGGTACATTAAGAGTCTGGAAGATAAAGACCTAGCGCTGAATCACTCAATGATTTCTTTAGGCTCATGCACCATGAAGCTGAATGCTACGGCCGAAATGATCCCGGTAACCTGGCCTGAATTTGGTCAGCTGCACCCGTTTGCGCCGCTGGATCAGGCCGCAGGTTATCAGGAAATGATCAGCGAGCTCAGCGACTGGTTAATCAGCATTACCGGTTACGATGCGCTATCTATGCAACCTAACTCAGGTGCTCAGGGCGAATACGCCGGACTACTGGCCATTCAGCGTTACCACGAGAGCCGTGGTGAAGGGCACCGTAATGTGTGCCTGATCCCAAGCTCTGCCCACGGGACAAACCCGGCTTCGGCACAAATNGTTAGCCTGAAAGTGGTAGTCGTTGCCTGTGACAAAAACGGTAACGTAGATCTTAACGATCTGCGTGCTAAAGCTGAAGAAGTGGGTGATAACCTGTCTTGTGCCATGATCACGTATCCTTCTACTCACGGTGTATACGAAGAAACCGTGCGTGAAATTTGCGATATCGTGCATCAGCATGGCGGCCAGGTGTATATGGATGGCGCCAACATGAATGCGCAGGTAGGCATTACCGCCCCTGGCTTTATTGGCTCAGATGTATCGCACTTGAACCTGCACAAAACCTTCTGTATTCCGCACGGTGGCGGCGGCCCGGGTATGGGGCCTATCGGCGTAAAAGCGCATTTAGCACCGTTCCTGTCTAACCACACTGTGGTAGACATTGAAGGTGCGGGCAAAGACTGTGGTGCGGTATCTGCCGCGCCATGGGGCAGCGCGTCGATTCTGCCTATCAGCTACATGTACATCAAAATGATGGGTAGTGCTGGCTTACGCAAAGCCACCGAGGTTGCCATTCTGAACGCTAACTATGTGGCACGTTCACTGGAAGGCCATTACCCGGTGCTTTACAAAGGNCGTAACGGCCACGTGGCGCACGAATGTATTATCGATTTACGTCCGCTCAAAGAAGCCTCCGGGGTTACCGAGCTGGACATCGCCAAGCGNCTGAACGACTACGGTTTCCANNCGCCAACCATGAGCTTCCCGGTAGCCGGTACGCTGATGATTGAGCCAACCGAGTCAGAATCGAAGTTTGAGCTGGACCGTTTTGTAGAAGCCATGATCCACATTCGCGAAGAGATTGCCAAAGTGGAAAGCGGCGAATGGGATGCCACCGACAACCCACTGCACAGCGCACCACACACACTGGCCGATATCTGTGATAACGACTGGAACCGCAGCTATGACCGCACCACCGCGGCATATCCTGTACCTACAGTCGCCCGCAATAAGTTCTGGCCAAGCGTAAACCGTATTGATGACGTTTACGGCGACCGTAATCTGATGTGTAGCTGCCCTCCACTCGAGAGTTATATGGAAGAGTGATGAATTTGTGTGCAGCGTAATTAAGTCCGCGACTGACTAACTGCAATTAAAATTGTGAACGCGACAATTAAGTTTGTGAATACAATTAAGATTGTGAATAGCTAGATATGAGGAAGGCGAACCAGGTGGTTCGCCTTTTTGTATCGTGCGCCGGGCATGGCGCGTGGTGTTTCGACACCGTTTAACTCACTGTGGTGGTGAGTTGATGACTTGGAGGTGAAAGTCCTCTGCACACCCGGC
>NZIK01000068.1 GCA_002691625.1 Alteromonadaceae bacterium | reverse complement strand
TTTATGTTCTTCTGGATAATGTCTCACTCATGCCTAACTTCCGCACCCTGTCTAATACTATGAAAAACTGAGGCGACAACTATCCTGACACAGGGGGTTTAAGATAGTGTAGCAATTGACTTACTACCCGTGCGTTTGTCGTTATTGCCCCAGGCAATAAATTAACCGATAAAGACTGGCCAGGTTGCAACAGTTTGGCTCCCTGAGTGATGGCAATGCCTTTGGATTTTAAGTCAAACTCATATCTTTGCTGCTCAGGCAGATCGGCCAGAATTAATTCAGGGTAACGGCCTTCACTGTTACGCAGCAACGCTTCATAAGATGAAATACCTCCAATCCGGGTATCTACGATGGGCTGAAAGGCAAACTGAATATCGCTGGAAGGGTAGGGGGTAAGGTCAATCTGGCTGGTGGCTATAGTACACTGAACCGTGGCGCGTTCGGCCGCCGAAACACAGCTACGCCAGCGTCCGGTAGCGAAGCTGTTTAGCAGTGAAAACACTCTGCTGTCGCGCCTTACCGTGAGATCTGAAGGGAGCCAGTAGCACTGGCTTTCGGGCTTAAGAATTAACGTTCGCAGGTTCCACTTGCCGAAGTCGCGTTTAGCACAGGCGCTGTCGAGCACTTTTACAATATTGGTGTGGCGGGGGTCGGTTTTTATATGCTCAAACAGCCCGTGGATCACATCGCCTTCACCCTCAAGTACCTGAAAGAAAAACTCGCCATCAAACAGCAATAACCCGGTAACATCGTTAGCCTGATTAAAGGGTTCTGAGTCAGCGACAATTTTATCGATATCCGGTTCCGACATCTTTTGGGTTGCACGACTTCGGTACACCAGCTGTCTTAACATCCACGGCTCCCACTTAAAAGATTGCAGATTTGCATTTTAATTATAGACACCCTAAGGGATACGAAAAGCAATAAACAACAGATTATTGATGCAGATTAATGGGCGCTGCGAGGGGGCATTTATTTCAGGCAGCCGGCTTTTAATGTTCTTTTAATCTTCCTTTCAAGCTTTATTCAGGCGTGATGAATATTCTTAACCATGAGCACAAGCAGTGATTATTCAGCACTGGTTAGTTATCTGACTTCGGAAAAGAGAGTATTGTTATGCAAAAAATGAACTTGAAAATGTTAGTGGTTCTTTCGTTCTCCTCGGCCGTGTTAACAGGTTGCGCAACCGCACAATCCCAGCAATTAAAAAGCAGTATGAATGAGCCTGCGGCAAATACTGCAGCAGCGTCGGTGGTGGATAATCGTTTGCTCTATTCAGATGCGTGTATTTCAGAACGTGAAGTGGTAGAGGCTCAGAAACTCTGGGGCGACGGGATTGTAAGAATAGGATCGGTCTATTCATCTGACGGCGACTATACCACTGCCGCGGCAGACTTTATTCAGGATATGTACGGCTACGACCTGAGCAGCGTGTTATTTAAACCGACGCTTGCTGCGAAAGTACAGTTTAGATCGAGCTTTGATGCGGCTTTATCGTATTTTGTGGGCGGTAATGAGGCCTACTCTGAAGATAAAGGGTTTGCCATCAAGCCTTACACCAAAGTGAAGTTTGATAATGTCGGGATTATTAATAACAGCTGCAGCATGGCGGTGGCTATGGGCAATTATTACCCCCCCGATACGAAGGGGGGCGAAACCAAAGTGGAATACACATTTGCCTACGTTAAAGACAAATCAGGTAAGCTACGCATTGTGGCTCACCAGTCATCACTGCCTTATTCACCGGCATAATATTTGTATTGACTAAGAAAACAAAAGGTAGTTCTCAGGCGCTACCTTTTGTTGTGTTTAATATACTGTTCGATTACCTGCTTAACAAATGCCTGGCAATCGGTCGCGGTGGAAGGATCGTAATGGCCACCATTAGTCAGATTATTGGAAAGGACCCGGATCCCCAAAAACGGGATGCCATAGCTGTGCGCAATCTGTGCTGCTGAGGCGGTTTCCATTTCTTCGGTACTGGTACCAAATTGGGTGTGCAGCCAGGCGATACGGTCGAGCTCGTTATTCCAGAAATTACCACTGGCGATAGTGCCTTCCACTACTTTGCCGCGCTTATACTGACCTTTTACCGCATGGGCCGCTGCCAGTAACTCAGCATCGGCAACATAGTAACGGATCCGCTCTGCATCTTTGGCAGAGTCTCCCTCGCCGGCACTGCCTTCAGAAGCCAGGAGATCCATTGGTAACCACTCAAGTGGAGCAGAGCCCTCACCTTTATCACGAAAAGGGGTTTTAAAATTACTGGCATTCACGCTGCGTTTACCTAAGACAATGTCGCCAACCTGTAATTCGGGATCGTGCCCGCCTGATGTGCCCTGATTGATAATGGCCCGGGGGTGATAACGCTCAATGCCAATAGCCGTGGCAGCGGCGGTATTTTCCAGGCCTTTACCGGTCTGTGCAACCACTACCGGATAGCCTTGGTAATTACCAATATAAAACGTTGCCTGACCGGCCTTCTCGGTGCGTACATCGTTCAGTAAGGACGC
This sequence comes from Alteromonadaceae bacterium, assembly GCA_002691625.1. Lineage (GTDB taxonomy): Bacteria > Pseudomonadota > Gammaproteobacteria > Enterobacterales > Alteromonadaceae > Alteromonas. Next base: position 24,996 of record NZIK01000068.1, on the reverse strand, counting down.
GAAATATTGCGCTTCGATGGGCATTGGCCCCTGGATCATAACCGGCGGTAAAGCCTGCTGCGAGGTGCTTATCTCTACGCTTCGAAACGCCTCTCCATAGGTGACAAAGCTGCTTAACGAACAGGCCAGCAGCAGGAGACAGGTGTAGAGTTTTTTCATTATTGATACCTTGATGAGCTTAGAGGAACCATTTCCAGATAATAAAGACAATCAGAAAGCCAAACAAATAAACCAATCCGGCACGGCTTAACCACAGTACTACCGGGCCGCCTCTGAGTGATTCCGGAATATCGTGACGATTTACCAGCCGGTAGTTAAGCCAGGCAAATACCGGCGTGGTCATAAAGGCCAGGGTCATGGCAAAGCCCAGCATAGCCAGCAGCGCCGACTGGAAGAATAACACCATGGCAAAGCTCGCCGCTGCCACCAGTAATAGCCATACCGTAAACACACTATCAGACACATCCTGTTTGCCTTTGAGTAAGGTGTAGCATTCTGCCAGGGCCCGTGAGTAGCCGTCGTACACGGTAATCGCCGAGCCGAAAATACATAAAAAGGCAATTACGGCAATCAGGTAACGGGACCACTCACCAATGGTGGATGCATATAAATCTACCAGCTGGTGCGAAAAACCAATACCGCCGCTGGCCAGTTCCTGCCCGCTGCCATGTAATACCAGACTACCCAGCGCCAGGAACATCAAGGCCAGCAGTAATGTAACCAGGTAGCCGAGGTTAAAGTCGAATAAGGCTGATTGTGGTGTTACTCTAGCTTCGTGACACTGCTCTTTTAACCATAACGAGGTGATACCGGATATTTCAATCGGGGCGGGCATCCAGCCCATGGTCACTACCAGAAAACCAATAGCTGCCAGCGTCCAGGGCGAGGGTGATTCAAACTCGGCCGGCGCAACCGGGCCTTGCTGCCAGGCAATCACGGTGGCCGAAATGGTGGCGATAACCAGAGCTATCATGATCACCTTGGCCACCTGGTTGAGCGCATGGTAGTGGCCAGCCAGCAGGATAATCAAAGATACGATAAGTAATACAGCGGCCAGCCAGGGCAACGCCACGCTAAACGGAATAAAATAGCCCAGTAAGCTTGCTGAAAAAAGCAGTAAGGCAGCGGCATTCACAAAAGAAGAAATGCCGTTAAGCGCAAAACTCATGAGCAAATAGGGCTTGCCCATGGTCAGATAACCCTGTTGCAGGGTTTTATTGCTACTGATGGTGTAACTCACCCCAGCCCGGAAGAACGGGTATTTAAACAGGTTAACGGCCAGGATAAGCAATGCCAGTTGCCAGCCAAACTTAGCCCCGGCTTGAGTAGAGGCTACCAAGTGGCTGCCACCTATGGCGGCAGTGGCCATCAATACGCCCGGGCCGAGTAATTTTATTAATTTTGCAAAGGATAAAGAAGCTTGGCTGTCAGCGCCTGACTGCATGGAGGGCACTTTATGTTCCTGTTGATTAATGGGGTATAAAAAGATAACGCCAGTGTAAACTATTCTGCTTCGGTGTTTGAGAGGAATTTATCTACTTTATCAGTGTTTGTACCGTAAACTTGTGAAGGATTTTCTAAAGTTCGCCGTTATATTAGGATACGTGTTGCAGAAAGTGTTCTGCTAAGGAAGATAGTGAATGGAATTCAGGCAAAGTGATGCACTGTGATTTCTTAATCGCTTGTATGTGCACGCTTTGGTGTATGCGGTGCCACAACTTAGTGCTGTGGCGTTGATTGTGACGCTGAGCGATGACTCTCTGGCCAGTTTGTGGCAGTCGGCCGTGATGCTTTTAGGCTTTAACCTGGCTGTCGCACTGTGGTTACTGCTGTTCAACAGTGGCGCCGGACGCGTTGAACCATTTAGTGTTGTCATTAACCATAATCACCGGACAGTCACCGAGTTCGGCCGTAAACGCATTATTGAGAGACAACATTTTGGAGGTTGTAACATTAATTCAGGGTACCGCAAACAAATCCGGCTTTATAATCACAATGGCCGGGATATTCACTTTAGTGACTATGCGTGATCCTTTGCACAAAGAATACAGTTGTTTAAAGAGTTAGGTTGTGACAGCAACAGTCGTTAAAACAGAGCAGCATCGTGCACATACGTTCCCTGCTATCTCGCCGGCGACTTATTCTAAACTACTGCGCGGCATCTCAGCCCTCACTCTACTGGGATTTGTACTCAGGTATATATGACAGTTCTCAGCGTTAAGGCTCTCTCATCATTATCATGCCATAACTTCTTTGCTCTGTTAGCGGCTGCGCTGATGATCCTGTCTACTGCCTCAGTATTTGTTGCAACCTGTACCTACAGAGTTGTCAGCAGTGAGATATTCAGTCTGGTCTATACCTTGGACCTGTTTGTTTTACCGGCTTTTATGGTCTTTTTACCCCGGGCTCATCAAATAAAATGCCCCGCATTCCTGCCTTAGTAGCATGAAGGACTCGCTTTTACTTTGGGTTGGGCTGTTAACCGTGGCATTAGTGGGGAGCATGGTGTCGCTAAGTATACCTATAGAGATAATGGGTGTGCATGCGGGCGTCTTTGTCACTATTTTAGGAATGATCAGCTTTATGCCTTGGTATCAAAGCAGACAAAACCGCGTGTTTGCCGCCAAGCTAAGCAGCCAAGAGAATTATTTGCAGGAAACCTCGTCGCAGTTAAGTGAAACCCATTCTCAGGTTAATGATTACGTAGCCATATTAAAAGGCCAGATGGACGGCATAAGTGCGATAACTGAAGATGCCTCGATGGAGCTAATGAAAGCGTTATACGAAATTGAAAACAGTATTCAAGACAGTATAGATAACGTTGAATTAGGCCAGAAGAATGCCCTTAATTGTAAAGAAAAAAGTGCCGATGAGTTTGAATTGGCCGCTCAGCGCTTATCTAATATAAAAGAGATGATAAACACACAGCGAGAGCAACAAATAGAAGATACCGAGGCAATTCAAGGGGTAATGCGTGAGGTTGAAAATCTCAAGGAACTCACTGAACTGGTTAAAAATATTGCCTCACAAACCAACTTGTTAGCGCTTAATGCTGCAATTGAAGCTGCGCGCGCTGGCGAATACGGACGAGGGTTTGCCGTTGTAGCCGAACAGGTACGTATTTTATCTTCTCAGTCTTCAGAGGCGGCAGAAAAAATTGAAACGGGTATTAAATTAGCGCTCGATGCGGCGCACGTTCAAGGCGAAAAAATGCTCAGCTCGACTCGCGCGAACGATACCTGTGAATTATTAACCGGGTTTTCTGAATCGCTGGAAAATATAACGACACACTATCGCATATTAGAAGAGCTTAACCCTAAAATGCTGGCGTGCTTCTCGCAAAGCGCCTCGGAAGTTGCTTTCAAAGTAAGCGGTGCGATCGCGAAAATTCAATTTCAAGACATCATTCGCCAGCGCACCGAGCACGTAAAACTAGAGCAAGACGCTATTGTAAGCTTATTTGGGCAATTTTCGTCATACATTAATAACCTAGAGCACTTTGACGAGTCGTTTAACCTGAGCACCAAAGAAATGTTTGAAAAGTACGTGATGGAAGATCAACGAAAAATTCATTTCGATATTAACGAGTGTTCGCCTGATGAGAAAAACGAGTTTGAAGAAGCCCGTGAGCCTAAGATAGAACTTTTTTAAAACCATTGCGTAAACCTGCCGCTTGAGCAAGTCAATATCTCGTCTGGCTGAATACGTTGGAATGACCACAAAGCTAAAAAAGTTAGTTGCTTCACTGTATCGTAAGCTACACTCATTCGTAATTAGGGATTTATTCGAAGGGCTTACTAAAGTCTTAGCTTAGTGACATTGTGCTAAAGAATAGTGGCTAAGGTAAGCAAACCCGCTATTATTGGAAGTATCGGCAGGATAGGTATGTACTTAAAAATAGACATTAAGAAGCGCAATAATGTGCGTGTTATCGGCGAAGGTGAGAACACACTGGTTTTAGCTCATGGCTTTGGCTGCGATCAGCGCATGTGGGACTACCTTGTTCCCTATTTTGAAAAAGACTACAAAATCGTTCTGTTTGATTATGTTGGATGTGGGCAGTCTGACCTCAGTGCATTCAATAAAAAACGATATTCTCAGCTTAGCGGGTATGCGAGAGACGTTGAAGAAATCTGTGATGCGCTTGAACTAAGTAACGCAATTTTTATTGGGCACTCTGTGAGCAGCACCATTGGCATGCACCTGGCTATCGAACGTCCAGACTTAATTAATAAGCTCGTCATGGTTTGTCCTTCTCCATGCTTCTTAAACTTGCCGCCCGATTACATGGGAGGGTTTGAGAAAGCAGACTTAGAAGAGCTTATCAATTTAATGGACAAAAATTATCTTGGGTGGGCTAGTTATTTTGCTCCCTTGGTAATCGGAGAGGGGCATGATGAGTCGTTTAAACAGTCGTTAAAAAATAGTTTTTGTTCAACCGACCCCAGCTACGCCAAGCCTTTTGCAAAAGCCACTTTCTTTGCTGATGATAGGCATTTATTACCGAAGCTCACCGCACCAACCCTGATAATTCAAAGCCAAGACGATAGCCTTGTATCCATTGAGGTTGGACGCTACATGCATAAAGCGATAAAACACTCCGTGTTTAATGTAGTAGAGGCGAAAGGGCATTGCTTACACATGACAACACCGGAACAAGTGGCGTGTGCTATCGGGGAGTTTCTCGATTGAGTCAAGCCGATGTAGATCATTTTCCCTGCTTGTTGTTTGTGACTCATATTGAAAGTACTCAAGTGCTTTCAGGTAACAGCTTTGCAGAAAGTTTTTTAAACGTAAGTTTTAGCGAGCTGTCGTTAAAGCTTACGGATATTCTATCCAAAGCCTCACTCATTTTTTATGAAAGCTATATAAAGCCGATTCTTCTCAATTATGGAACTTGCAAGGAGGTGCAAATAACCATTGTTACTAAAGCGGGTTCAAGAGTCCCTGCCGTAGCCAATGTGAGTCTTGTTGCAGGTAAACTTTATTGGGCAATGTACCCTGCAGAAGAGCGAGATAAACTTTACCAAGAGCTGGTTTCTGCTCGAGAGAACTTAGAAGAAAAAACCGAGGAGCTTACTCGACTGACACGGTTAGATCCGCTTACATCTTTACTCAATCGCAGGGCATTAACTAGTGATCTAACCAAGATTGTTACATTCATGAAGCGCAAATATGTGCCTGTGTGCTTAGTGCTTATCGACATCGATTACTTTAAACCTATTAACGATAATTTTGGTCATGAATATGGCGATGAAGTACTGTCAAAATTGGCATCTTCGTTAACCAACGTAGTAAGAGAAAGTGACCTTGTTGCCCGTTGGGGAGGTGAGGAGTTTGTCGTTGCGCTTTATAACAGTGATCTTGACGGTGCCGAATATTATTGCAGTCGAATTCATGAGGCCGTTCAGAAGATTAGCTTGCCAAATAGTGAACATCTCACGGTAAGTATTGGTGTTTCGGCCATAGAGCCTGAAGACGTTAAAGATAAAGACGTTATTTCAAAAACAATCAATATAGCAGATAGCGCTCTGTATAAAGCGAAAAATAATGGCAGAAACCAGACTCAATTTGGCTGACAAATGATTATGGAATCTTTTCTTAGCTATTTTTCGGCTATTGTGGGCGCAGCAGGGTGCAGTGATAGTGAAGCAGGGGATGTTTCTCTTAGCTTTTGACCACCAAAGACATTAAGATGATGCGTTAGTTGACCCCATTGTTACCGGCGTAACTTGTTATATATCGAGGATTGAAGTCGGTTTAGACTTTTCCAGCCCATCAAACAGTGCAATTAGCGAGAGCGCATGATAAAACCGATTTTTTATCGTGCGCTATCACAACCAATGTCAGAGAGTTGTAGCTTGGTTTTAAATTGCTGTTTAAAATACACGCGAATAAACCAATGTAGCGCTTAGTGCGGTATCGTCATCGGTGAGTGGGCTGTCACTTATACTGCTATCAAAAAATGTGGCGCCTACGTCAACTCGTTTCATGCCGCCTAAAAACTTACCGGTTGATACAGCTACTCTTAACTCCGTGTTAGTTGCGCTACTTCCTTCGTACAAACCTCTAAATGCGGTAACTTCTTCAGGGCGCACGCCGTAGTAATAATCTACATAGTTACTGTCTTGAAAGCTAAGGCCAACAGAGGGTTCAATTATGAAGCCATTTATTCTGAACGTTTTACCTATTCTTGCAGTTGCCTGAAAGCCGTCGTACTTCCCTAGCATATCGGCGTTTGTTGATAGGGAGTATGTCCAGCTTTGCTTGCTGTAGTTTGCACTTATTCCAGCGGCAAAGCTGAAGTCTCTGTCTGCCATTCCTTCGAAAATGAAACTGTCAGATTCTTCATAGCCGGCAAAGACCGGAACTAATTGGGCATCTATTGTTATACCCTCGCGCTGGCACATTTGATAACTAACGAAAGGCCCATAAACCCGCAGTTTCTCGCCGGCGTAGCCGATAATAGGAATGGGCACAATACGGTTGTCAAAGCCTGCATAAACATCCTGAGATGCGCTAACACCAAAACCCCACATCCACCCTTGGGGCTGTTGTAGAGCTTGCGCACTTGCTGAGATAGAAGCGGTAAGTGCTGCTAGCGTGAAGCCTATATTGATGCCAGATTGTGTTTTCATGGTTTTGGTTTCCTTGTTTGCATAGCATGACATTACATTTAAATCATGACAATTGATCAGCAATTCCAACATTTTGTGTGTTACGAAGTATTGCAACATGTTTTCTATTTCAACTCACTTTCCTTCGGCTCTGTTTAAACGCAGACAAATGACGATTTGCGCGATAAAAGCAGCAAGGTTCTTTTTTGAATAAAAAGCCGATTAGTTGATGGCGAACCTGTGATAAAGTGAAAAAATATAAAGTAAATGTTTTGAGAGCGTGCGGGTGATACACCATTGTATAGTTGGCAAAGATTGAGGCAACCTACACCCACAGAGTTGGCAGCAGTGAGATATTCCGTCTGGTTTATACCCGGGAGCTTGCTCTTTTTTCCTGCTTTTATGGCATTTCTTGCGATAGCAATACAGTATAAAGGCAACCGCTTATTCATGCTAACTATATTGTTCAGTCTGTCACTATGCTGTTCCCGCCCGGTTTGAGGAGGCTTATTTATGGGGGGGGCTTTCTGCTGTTGGGCGCATCTCAGCGACCATTATTCGAATCAATGAGAACGGCTACCCTGGCTATAGTGGTTTATCTCGGATACCGGGAACAGTGGCGGAGCGTGCAAACGCAGTGGACGGCGTTAGGACTTGTTCTTTCTACCGGCCTGGCCTATGTGGTGACGTATGGGTGCCATTGAAGCATTGCTTAGCCGAGACCGGCAGCGCATGCAGCTATTACAGGCCGTGCAGGTACTGCAGTTGCCGGATTGCTTTATTGCCGCCGGGTTTGTGCGCAATATGGTTTGGGATGCATTGCACGACTATCCACCTACACCGCTCAATGATGTGGATGTTATCTATTTTGATGCGACCTGTAAGCCCGGAAATCATGACCGGGAAAGCTTTAAATTGACAGCTCAGCTTAAGGCCTGGCACCCAGCGGTTAACTGGCAGGTTAAAAATCAGGCCATGATGCATCACCGCAATCACGACCCGGCTTATCAAAACAGTACCGATGCCATGCGCTACTGGCCGGAAAAGGAAACCGCTGTGGGCGTACGTCTGAATGACCGCGAGCAACTGGAACTGGCTGCGCCTTTTGGAGTTCAGTCTCTGCTTGAGGGGAAACTCACTCACAATCCGCAGCGTAGTAAAACCGTATTTGAGCAGCGCATAGCCAGCAAGCAATGGTTAGAGAAGTGGCCAAAACTTCAGATTATAAAATAGCGAACGTTTGTCAGTCCTGGATTGATAAATGACTAGCAAGGGCAGCGCGACTCTGGATGCTGCCTGGCAAATTGTGAGCCGGATAGTTAACTGCTACTGTGACAGGCATAAGCGTCGCAGATAGCCGCGATGGGAGCAATCAGGAATGGACTTTTTATGAGCAAGCTTAATACCTGGCGAGAGGGTCACCATCAACAGCCGCGCTGGTTGCGTGTGGGTGAATGGTGTTTGCTGGCCTATTTGCTGTATGCATTGTTACTGGGGCTGGTAACGCCTTATGTATTAACGTCGAAATTGCCGGCAGCGTTATCGCAAAGCCTCGGGCGAGAAGTGACCGTTGAAACCATCTCGATTAATCCCTTTTTGTTACGTGTACGGGTGGCGAATTTTCGCATTGCAGAGGCAGATCAACAGGGCGACTTTATCCGTTTTACTCAACTGGAAGCCGATGCGGCATTCTGGCGTACTTTATTAACCTTTACACCAACCCTTGAGCATTTCTATTTAAACGGTCCTTATGCGCGGTTAGCCCGTGAGCAGGGCGGTGAAACTGCGGAGTTTAATTTTTCGGATATCATTCGACATATCCAGTCTCAATCTGCGTCTGCAGAGCCTGAAGAGGTGAGCTCAGAGGGCTCAATCCCGCACCTGCGACTCGGATTGTTAAGCGTAACGGATGGCAAAATAGAAGTCTTCGACCGGGTCAGCGGTGCTGAACTGGTTTATCCCGACTTGGCGCTGGAGCTGGCTAATCTGGATACCCACGCAACCATTTCGGATAACGCACGAAGCGAGGAACAAGTCAGCCCGGATAATCTGTACCAGGTGAATGTAACCACTACTGAAGGCGGCACCTTGTACGTAGATGGCCTGTTTCAGCTTGCACCACTGGCCCTTACCGGTAAAGTGGTAGTAAAGAACCTTGCTCTGCCACCCTTATGGCCGCTGTCTGACGACATTATCAAAGCACGGTTAACCGACGGCTCTCTGGACTTTTCTGTGGGTTATACGGTAAGTGAAACTGAACAAGGCGTGCGCTTCAGGGCGAATGACGGCCAGCTGGCCATTCGCTCACTAGCGCTGTCTGATAAAACCAGTCAACGCATCTCGTTGGATACCTTTAGCTTAATCGATATGCAGCTCGACACCGATTTACAGCGTGTGGATATTGCCGGATTGAATCTTAAAGCACCTTATATCAATGGTGTGTACGACAAAGACGGGCTGGATCTAGTCAGTCTCCTGATGCCCGCCGGGGTAGCGCAGAATAATGCTGAACCCGAAGACAACTCAAAGCCAGAGGCATCAAGCGCTTGGCAGGTGGTGCTGGGTGAGCTGGCGATTAGCGAGGGAGATGTCCAACTTCACGATAAAGCCGTTGCACAGAGCATGTACTGGCGGGTTCATCCGATAACGGTGACAACCAGCGAAATAGACAGTCACTTCTCAGCGCCGGTTGACTATGCCGTCTCACTGGCTATCAGCGGCAATTCTCAGGCTATTCCCGAGACCACTAAGGGAGACATAGTCACTCGCGGCAGCGCCAACCTGGCAACGCAGGCAGTCTCCGGTGAACTGACGCTCTCGGATATCGCGCTGTCACAGGTGCAGTCGTATTTAACGCCTTTCGTTAATATATCTTTATCTGAAGGAGCACTGTCTGCCACTACCCGCTACCACGTTGCAGAGAGCGGTAAAAAACTACAGGTGAGTGGTGATGCAACCGTTGATAACCTGACCGTTCTGGATGGGCTGCACTACGAGCCGTTGGTAAAATGGCAATCCCTGGATATAGCCGATCTACGTTTCAGTCTTGACGACAATACGCTGGATATCGCCTCGATTAATATTACCGAGCCCTATGCAAAAATCCTTATCGACGAGCAAAAGCGCACCAATATCGGTGCCATTATCCGTAGTAGTGAATCTGCTTCTGACAACGCATCGCAAACCGGTAACGCTGAGGGATCTGTTAATACGCAAGAAAACGGCGAAGCTGAAGAAGACTCTGTTGATACGCCAGAAATTGGCGACGCTGAGGGCTCCCCGTTAGCAATCAGTATCGCGACCATCAATCTTAATAACGGCAGTGCTTATTTTGCCGATGAGTCCTTAACACCGCAGTTTGCCTCGAGTATTGAGTCGTTAAACGGATCTATTGAACAACTCACCTCCGATGCGGGGAGTGCGGCGAAGGTTGCTATTAATGGCAAGATAGACAGCTATGCGCCGGTGTCTCTCAAAGGCGAGATTAACCCCTTATTAGAAGAATTGTTTCTCGATCTGGATTTTGCCGTTGAGGGCGCTGAGCTTACCTCGGTGAACCCTTATTCAGGCACTTACATGGGGTATTATATTGATAAAGGGCTGTTGTCTTTGGATGTTCGCTATAAGGTGCAAAACAGTGAGCTCGACGGTAATAATCATGTAGTAATTGATCAGCTTACGCTGGGCAGAAAAAGCGATTCGGAGCAGGCGCTGAGTTTGCCATTGGGCCTGGCTGTAGCGTTACTGCAGGATAACGACGGAGTGATCGATCTGGGTCTTGAAGTGTCTGGCGATCTGGATAATCCGGATTTCAGTTTCGGCTCGATTATTTTAAATGCCCTGGGCAATTTGATCACCAAAGCAGTGACCGCGCCGTTTACCTTTCTGGCCAGCCTGGTGGGCAGTGCGGATGAGCTGAACCGGGTTGATTTTGCCGCAGGCCAGAACTCGCTCGATGAACAAGCTACACAACGCCTCACCACGCTGGCCGAAGCGCTGAATAAACGCCCGGGTTTACGGGTAAGTATTGAGGGCACCGTCGATGCAGTGAGTGACGCCCGGGAACTGGCGGTGGCGCAATTACACCAACAACTTCTTGAGCGCAGTGCACAGGATACTTTACCGGATAACTTCTCTGCCAGTAATGTGCCCCTTGAGGGGCCGTTAGCGAGTACGCTGGAAACCCTTTTTAGCGAAACATTTTCGGATCCAATTCAGGACGAACAACAGCGGATCCGGGCGCAACTGCAAAACAATAATGAGGAATCCGTTACCGAACAGCAGGTGACGCGAGCCCTGCATATTGCGATGTACAATCGCTTGAGAGATAGTATTACCATTCCCGAGAGCGAGCTGGCCGCGCTGGCTCAGGAGCGTGGCAAAAGCGTTAAAGCCTATTTGGTCAATCAGGCTAAGGTAGAAGCCGGGCGCCTGTTTTTACTTAACAGCCGGGAGCATCTGCAGTCCCAGTCGAGCAGTGTGGAATTGTCGTTGCAGGCAGATTAGGTTTAAGTTTGATGTTCTCAAAAGTCGAGCAAGGCTAAATCTGAACGCTTTTTGGGTTAGTGATGTTCTCTTTTTGAACAAAGCTTGTTTGAATAACAGATAAATCCCGAATCGACTATAATGATCAGGAAGTTGTATTTTTCAGCGATTACAAGGAAGCGCAATCATGACAACTGAACGTACTAATTACTTTTTAGATAGCTTAACCCGTGGGGGATTTCTTATTAATTGGTACCTCCATAAAACCCCAAAAGATAAACGTGATAATTCTATCGCCTTTCTGGCCGCTTTTGTGGAAACACTACTTATTGTCGGTGTGATAATGTTGGTTGCAGGCTCCTTTACACTATCTATTTCCGGCGTTCTTTTAGCAATGTGGATATCAGGCGGTGTTGCTTATGGCGCCGTTATGACAATTAATAATTACCCTCTGATACACCGTGTTGCGGTGGGCATTATTTTCGGCGTTAGCTGTATGTTGTTAACAATCATGTTTCTCAATAGCTAAGCAGATACTGTGATGAAAATAGCAGGTCGTAATAAATCAGTGCTTCCGATAATAGGATAGTCAACTCAGATACGAGCCGCTACAGGACAAGTAATAAAAAAAGCGGCGCATTGAGCGCCGCTTAGCAGGGAGATGATGTCTTAGTGGTTACTGTTTGTTTTCCAGTAATGCACTGCCAATTTCAATTTGGCGGGGCTTTTTCTCTTCTGGAATTTCGCGTTCCAGGTCGATATTGAGTAGCCCGTGTTCCAGGTTAGCGCCGGTTACTTTTACGTGGTCGCCTAAGTGGAACTTACGTTCAAAGTTGCGCTCAGAAATGCCTTTGTGCAGGAACTGACGTTTTTGTTCCTCATCCTGGCTTTCCTCGGCCTCTTTTTTACCGGCCACAGTCAGCGCGTTTTCCAGCACTTCGATGGTCACATCGTCTTTGCTGAAGCCGGCTACGGCCATGCTGATTCGGTATTTGTCTTCGCCCATTAACTCGATGTTGTAAGGCGGGTAAGTGGTTTGATTACCGTTTTGAGAAGCTGCATCAATCATGGATGCCAGACGGTCAAAACCAATAAAAGAACGGTAAAGTGGAGATAGATCGATAGTACGCATAGTCATATCCTCGCAATTAAGCAATATGTAAAGTTAGGTTTAATACCACCCCGCTTAGCGGCGATGGTACTGCCGGTCTTATCATTAAGCCCCGACACTAAAAGAGATATGTGCAGCGGGTGTTTTTTCAATAGTGTGCATAAAAAAATCCCGCTTTTTTTAGCGGGATTTTTGAAAATTAATTTAAAATTAGAAAGTTACATGGCTACAGATTTTACAATATGGCCATCTTTAATCACCAGACCAACGTTTTCGAGCAGCGAAATATCATCCAGCGGGTTACCCTTTACGCCCACAATGTCGGCTTTTTTACCGGCGCTGATACTGCCTAACGTGTCTTGTTGTTTAAGCAACGTGGCAGGATGAATGGTGGCTGCCTGAATCGCCTGCATTGGTGTCATACCAAAGCGCACCATGCGGGCAAATTGCTTGCCGTTGTCGCCGTGCGGGTAAACCCCGGCATCCGAACCAAACACCATTTTCACCCCGGCTTTCACGGCTTTCTGGAAGTTCTCACGCTGACGCTTGCCCACAATACGCTCTTTAGCGAGGCTTTCTTCCAGGATGCCGGCTTTTTCGCCTTCACTTAAAATGTACTCGGTAACGTAAATATCCATCGAGAAGTAAGTGCCATGCTCGAGTGCCAGCTCAATGCCTTCCTCATCCAGTAAGCTAACGTGCTCTACCGAGTCTACACCGGCTTTAATGGCTGTTTTAATGCCACTGGTACCGTGCGCATGCGTGGCAACAGTTAAGCCGCGCATGTGGGCCTCGTCTACCAAGGCCTGCATTTCCTCGAAGGTGTATTGCTGCACACCCACTTTGGTGCCTTTTGATAATACGCCGCCGGTGCCACAGAATTTAATTACGGTAGCGCCGTATTTAATGTTGCGACGCACAATTTCGCGCACTGCCCAGGGCCCATCTGCAACGCCTTCACTCACGCTATGAAATTCATAAGGCAGTAGGTTATTGTCACAGTGCCCGCCGGTTACGCCCAGCGACGGGCCGGACACAAACATCCGTGGCCCTTGNATGTCGCCATCGTTAATNGCATCTCTTAAGGCCACNTCNGCAAAGCCGGGGGCACCAACGTTACGCACTGTGGTAAAGCCNGCCATAAGCGTGGCTTNGGCATGTTTTACACCGGTCAGCGTGACNCGCGGNAAGGAATCCGCCAGACGTTTATAGCCGTGTTTNGTGGCNTCAGAGGTNAGGTGNACGTGCATATCCATNAGTCCNGGCATNANCGTGTAATCGCCCANTTCCATNACNTNNGCNTCAGANGGNATCGTNACCGAACGNTTGGTNCCGGCNGCCACNATNGTATTGTCTTCCATGACNACNACAGCATTAGTNATCAGNTTGCCATTTTCGACGTCGATCATACGGTCGGCGGTGAGTATCGTGGTTTTAGCACACGCGGCAGAAGCACCAAGCGTCAGTGCAAGGAGTGTTATTATNGTTTTCATTNAATACCCNGGANTGNTAAAGCTTAAGGTANAAAACTAGCAGTTAGCCNGCGCANGGNATAGNTTAATCGCGANTAAGCGGCGCTATTGAGCGAGGAAATCTCAGTTGCTCTGAGCACCGCGCTCGCGCAGTTTNANAATGAGGAAANCCAGCCCGNTNAAACCGGTTAACANCCACAGCGGGAAATCGCCCCANNNNCGNTANGGCGTNCTGCCGGAAACGGTTGNTAACTTGGCTGATANNGCNGCAGTTTCAAACTGCGGNAACTGCGCAACCACTTTACCNNGATGGTCNATNAANGCCGATATACCGTTGTTGGTAGAGCGNATCACGCCNATGCCCAGCTCTTTGGCTCNCATACGGGCAATTTGTAAATGTTGAGCCGGGCCNTGNGAACGACCAAACCAGGCGTCGTTGCTNACGGTNATAATAAAATCNGTGTCGGCGTAAAGNTTNGCTCTTACCTGNCGNGGAAANGCAATCTCAAAACAAATGGCCGGGGCCAGGTGCAGGCCATTAGCCAGCAGGTTGGGNTGNTGAAAATCGCCACGGCTAAATGATGACATGGGTAGGTCAAACAGAGGAGCCAGCGGCCGCAGTAAGTCCTCAAAAGGCACAAACTCGCCAATCGGTAACAGGTGGTGCTTGGCATAGCGGTTGCCATNAAAATAACGGTAATGACCCTGTTCGTCGTCGCTATGGGATTTACCCAGTACAATCAGATTGTTCCAGGCTTCTTCGCTTTCAAAGTTATAGTTCACCACACCGGTGATAATGGCCGTATCGTGGCGAGCGGCCTCGGCGTTCATATCAGTGATAAAGTCCTGGGCCAGCATTTCCAGTTTGGGAATAGCGGCTTCGGGCCAGATTATCACATCGTTATCCCATACCAGGTTAGTCAGCTCCCGATAAGTGTTCATGGTCGGCGCGTCCTGTTCGGGAACCCAACGCAAAGACTGGGCAATATTGCCTTGAGCCATACCAATAGAAACCGGCTGTTGGGGCTCAACCCAGTTAACCGTATTTAANAGCAGNGCTGCAATGGTCACCGAGCCGGTAATGGCNATNGCCTGTAAAAANNGTTTGNTCAGGGTGGCCACNGCTANNGNGCTNACCATNGTCANTAATAACCAGGTCATGCCGGTTTCGCCNAGCACNGGTANCCANCCAGACAGNGGNCTNTCGAGCTGACTGTANCCTAAGGANAACCANGGAAAACCGCTCAGCANCCAGCTTCTGAGCCATTCAGCNATAAACCAGATNGCAGGGAGCANCAGCGGCAACANNGCNGGTTTGANCCACCGTTTNGCAAAGTAAAAACTGANCGCGGGAAACAGCGCCAGNTAGGCACTNANTAAAAACATCATCANCACNGAAGCGATGAGNGGCATGCCGCCAAANTCAGCAATNCTNACGTGCACCCAACTGATNCCGGCACCNAACCAGCCCAGACCAAAGGTCCAGCCCAGCCAGAANGCTTTTTTNGGGGTATCNGTNAGGAGTAACTGACGTAGNGCCACCACCAGAGCGACAGGCGTGATCAGCCATAAATCGAAAGGGGCATAGGCCATAGTTAACGACGTGCCGGCCAATAANACCAGCACNAAAGGAAGCCACTTTCTCAAGCCAATTACTCCAGNTCTGGCAGGGTCACTTTCAGTTGCATCAACCGGCGTTTATCCGAGTTGGTAATTNTAAACTGGATATTATCNATAGTGATTTCATCACTGGTGGCNGGCATNTGNCCAAAGGCNTTTAATACGATGCCGCCAATAGTATCCGCTTCCTCTTCGCTGAATTTGGTTTCGAANAANCGGTTAAACTCATCAACCGGTACCAGTGCCTTAACCGAATACGTATANTTGTTAAGNGGACGGATATCATCGGTGCCGTCTTCTTCCAGATCGTATTCGTCTTCAATCTCACCAACGATAAGNTCAAGAATATCCTCGATGGTCACCAGGCCGGATACACCACCGTATTCGTCTACNACAATNGCCATGTGATAACGCTGCTGGCGGAACTCCTTGAGCAGNACATCNACCCGTTTACTTTCCGGGACGATNACNGCNGGACGTAANACGTCTCGNAAATGGAANGCNTGATCNTCGTTANTAATAAACGCGTAGCGGAGCANATCCTTGGCTAACAGGATGCCTTCGATATGGTCTTTATCTTCGTTAATAACGGGGAATCTGGAGTGAGCGCTGTCGAGCATGACAGGCAGAAATTCTTCAACCGGCTGGTCGATGTCGATGGTAACCATCTGAGCGCGTGGGATCATGATGTCCCTTACCCGCATTTCGTTGACGCCAATAACGCCTTCGATCATTTCTCTGGTTTGGGGGTCGATCAGCTCGCGCTGTTCGGCTTCGGTGATGACCTCAACCAGGTCTTCTTTACTTTGCGGCTCTCCGGAGAATGAAAGCTTCAGTTTATCAAACCAGCTTTTTCCCGAGGAGCCGTTGGTAGAGTGGGGGTTATCGTCGCTCATAATGTCCGTGTCTAATTAGCGTTATAGGGTCTGTTTCTTGTTTATTGTTGGCTTTACGGCCCGCATCAACAATGAAAAAGCGCCTGCGTCTTTTGCAAAGTTAATCGTCTTGATACGGGTCGTCAATGGATAATTTGGCTAACAGGTCAATTTCAAGTTGCTCCATGGCCTGCGCTTCATCTTCTTCAATATGGTCGAATCCCAGTAAATGCAGGGTGCCGTGAATGATCATATGGGCATAGTGGTCGCCAATTGCTTTGTGTTGCTCGGCAGCTTCTGCAGCGATAACCGGCACGCAAACAACCAGATCGCCAAGCAGGTTAAGCGGCACTTCCGGCGGGCACTCAAAGGGAAAAGACAACACATTGGTTGGCTTGTCCTTGCCGCGGTATTCGTGGTTAAGGGATTGTGACTCGTCGCTATCAACAAACCGTACGGTGAGCTCTTTTTCGCCTGTTTCCAGGTGATTCAGAACCAACGAAGCCCACGCGGTGAGCTGGGCTTCGTCCGGAATAGAAGCGATAAGTTCAGCGGCGCCTTCATAGGCCTGCTGGTAATCAACAATGGCGCTCACTTAATCATTACTCTCGTCGGATTTGTCTTGTTTTTCCTGTTCCTGGGCTGCTTTTTTAGCAATCCGGATGCGCTCCTGCTCGGCGTCGTAATCTTCATAAGCCTGCACAATGCGTGCAACAACCGGGTGACGAACCACGTCGCCAGCGGTAAAGAAGTTAAAGGAAATATCCTTCACATCCTGCAACACATTAATGGCGTGACGCAGGCCAGAGCGCGCGCCGCGTGGTAAATCCACCTGGGTAATATCACCGGTAATTACCGCCTGGGAGTTAAAGCCGATACGGGTGAGGAACATTTTCATTTGTTCTACGGTGGTGTTCTGGCTTTCATCAAGAATGATAAAGGCATCATTGAGCGTACGGCCACGCATATAAGCCAGCGGGGCGACTTCAATAACATTACGCTCCATAAGCTTTTCCACTTTCTCGAAGCCCATCATTTCAAACAGGGCATCGTAAAGAGGGCGCAAATAAGGGTCGACCTTCTGGGATAAATCGCCGGGTAGAAAACCGAGTTTTTCACCGGCTTCAACCGCCGGGCGGGTCAGCAGAATACGGCGCACTTCCTGACGTTCCAGCGCATCTACAGCGCAGGCAACTGCCAGATANGTTTTACCGGTACCCGCCGGGCCAATACCAAAGGTAATATCGTGATTTACCACATTGGCCACATACTGCGCCTGATGCGGATTACGTGGCTTAATAACGCCACGCTTGGTCTTGATATTGATTTCCTTGCCGTACTGGCCGGATTCTTCGCGCTCAAGGCAATTGGCTTCCTGAATGGCAAGATGAACCTGCTCGGGGGGTAAATCCGGTATCAGCCCTTTAATCGGCTGCGTCTCGATGTACAGTAACTTAAGTAACTCACCGGCCCCTCTGGTTTGCTGAGGCTCTCCAACAATCTTAAAAAAGTTGTTGCGGTAGGTGATTTCGACGCCCAGTCGACGCTCAATTTGCTTGATATTATCGTCGAACGGGCCGCACAGGCTGGATAACCGTTTATTATCTTCCGGTTCCAGCACGACTTCATTACTTACCAGTTTACTCAAGTTGCTTTACTGCCTCTTAAATTGAAGGTTGAAATTGGCTTACACCAAGTTCATCAGGCAGCTCGGCCTGATGCTTGGCTAAAATGCTTTGCGGTGATACGGCTACGCGCAGGCCCATGTCGGCCTCGCGGCGAACCACTTCGCCACGCAGCGAGTTACTGAATACGTCGGTGATTTTAACATCCACAAACTCGCCAATCATATCGGGTGTACCCGGGAAGTTAACTACCCGGTTATTCTCGGTACGCCCCTGTAACTCCATAATGTCTTTTTTCGATGGGCCTTCCACCAGGATGCGCTGCTCGGTATCCAGCATATTGCGGGCAATGCGCAGTGCCTGCTGGTTAATACGTTGCTGCAGCAAGTAAAGACGTTGTTTTTTGGTGTCTTCGCTTACATCATCCACGGCATCTGCCGCCGGTGTGCCCGGACGGGCCGAGTAAATAAAGCTGAAGCTCAGGTCATAATCCACTGCCTGAATTAAATCCATGGTGGCTTCGAAGTCAGCATCGGTTTCGCCAGGGAAGCCGATAATAAAGTCAGAGGACATGCTGATATTCGGGCGCACTTTACGTAATTTGCGGATCTTTGACTTATATTCAAGGGCAGTGTGGCCGCGTTTCATTAAATTGAGAATACGATCCGAGCCACTTTGCACCGGCAGGTGCAGGTGATCAACCAGCTCTGGCACGGTTTCGTACACGGCAATAATATCGTCGGTAAATTCCACCGGATGTGAGGTGGTNTAACGAATACGGTCGATACCATCAATGGCGGCAATNAGTTCCAGCAGTTCGGCAAANCGGCACACAGAGCCGTCGTGGTGCTCGCCACGAAACGCGTTAACGTTCTGACCCAGCAGGTTTACTTCACGCACGCCTTGTTCTGCCAGCTGAGCGACTTCCAGCAGTACATCATCCACCGGGCGACTGACTTCTTCGCCACGGGTGTAAGGTACTACACAGAAGCTACAGTATTTGGAGCAGCCTTCCATAATAGAAACAAACGCCGTTGGGCCTTCTGCGCGGGGCTCTGGCAGGCGGTCGAACTTTTCGATTTCCGGAAAGCTGACATCCACTACCGATGTTTCGCCAGCCTGGATTTGATTAATCATTTCAGGCAAGCGGTGCAGGGTTTGCGGTCCGAAAATAAGATCGACAAACGGCGCCCGCTGACGAATGTGATCGCCTTCCTGTGAGGCCACACAACCGCCCACACCAATGATCAGATCCGGGTTGGTCTTTTTCAGGTTTTTCCAGCGGCCCAATTGATGGAACACTTTTTCCTGGGCTTTTTCGCGGATAGAGCAGGTGTTGAGCAAAATAACATCGGCCTGTTCCGCTTCTTCAGCCAGCGAATACCCGTGAGTTGAATCGAGCAGATCGGCCATTTTTTCCGAATCATACTCATTCATCTGGCAACCCCAGGTTTTGATGTACAGCTTTTTACTCATAACAATTCGATAATCACGTTGGGCTGGCGCCAACACTCAGGATAATTAAGTTAACCCCGGGCGCGCAGCGATATTGGTCAAAATAGCCGCGTATTTTAACTGTTATAAACCCTGATCGCCACCCTTGTGAACCGGTCTGAGCGGGATTTTAGCGCTTTTTCGATCCAGCCCAAGGCAAGTTTACGTAACAGCTTAAACTTCATGATTTATTGCTAACGCACTGATATAAAGCGCAGGTTAGATTTAACCCCTGAGTTGGGGCATAATCGCAAAACATAAACAGGGTTCCTATATGTTTGATTTTTGTATTAATGGTGCTGGCATGGTGGGCGCCGCCACCGCGTTAGGACTGGCACAGCAGGGTTATCAGGTAGCGATTATAGAACAACGTCCGCCGCAACCTTTTGAGGCTGCTCAGCCGCCGGATTTACGTATGTCAGCCATCAGTGTGGCATCGGTAGACCTACTGCGTGCGCTGGGGGCCTGGCAACATATTGAAGCCATGCGGGTACGCTCTTACAGTGAGTTATCGGTGTGGGAGCGGCCGGACTGCCGAACTGATTTCACCGCCAGTGATGCCGGCTTCGAACGCCTGGGCTACTTTGTGGAAAACCGGCTGATTCAGCTGGGCTGTCATCAGGCGCTGAAAAACTTCGATAACGTTACATGGTACTCACCGGCGCAGATTAGCGGTATTAAGCGCTCTGCCAGCGCTGATGAACCAGTGATTATCAGCCTGGGATCCGGTGACGAAATTACCACTAAATGGCTGGTCGGGGCCGATGGTGCCGAATCCCAGGTGCGCCAGCTTGCCGGGATTGGTATTTCAGGCTGGCAGTACGCTCAGCAGGCCATGGGCATTATTGTGGAATTTACTCAGCCGGTAGCTGATTGTACCTGGCAGCAATTTACGCCCCATGGCCCGCGAGCTTTACTGCCTATGCACGATAATTACGCCTCGCTTATCTGGTACGACAGCCCGTCGCGTCTGGCGGCTTTAGCAAAACTATCGCCAGCCCAGCTAAAGCAGGCAATCGAAAACGACTTCCCGCCATTAGGTGATGACTTTAAGGTATTGAATAAAGCCGCCTTCACCCTCATTAGAAGACATGCCAGTGAATATGTGGTGCCAGGCATTATTCTGGTAGGGGATGCAGCACATACCATTAATCCATTGGCCGGGCAGGGGGTAAACCTGGGGTTTAAAGACGTGGCTTGCCTGCTGGGTCAAACCGCCAACGGCCAGGCGAACGGCGAAGACTTTGCTGCTCGCTTACGTACCGGATACCAGCGGCCACGTCAGCGGGATAACGCGCTGATGATGACTGCCATGGATGGGTTTTATACCACCTTCAGTAACGATCATACGCCGCTAAAATGGCTGCGTAATGGCTTGCTAAAACTGGCGCAACATACCGGGCCAATAAAGGTTCAGGTACTAAAATACGCAATGGGATTAGCTTAATGACCATACTTTATATTCTTGGCATATTATTTTTGGCACTGGTTATTATTGTGCCGCTGTTGGAAAAGTCGAAATGGCGAATGAGCGGTGAGGATATGTCGAAACTTACCCGCTGGTTCTGGCCGCTCTTAATGATTTTACTGGTTGCCCAGTTAATCAAAATGCTGGTGACTTAGGCCTGCGAGGTTGGGGGCCGGGATGATATTACTCCGTCCACTCGCCGCTTAAATCACTGACAATTTTATCCACCATCCAGCTCAGGCTCGCCGGCGAATCCACGCTGGTTGCCAGGGTTCGCATGGCGATAAACTGACCCTGTAACCACATCGCCGCTCGCTCAACCGGTGTATCGGCGGCCAGCTCACCCGTACTCCGGACTTTTAAAATCACCGCCTCAAAAGCTTTACGCAAGTGTGCCAGTGCAGCTTGTAATTCACTTTTCACGCCTTCTGGCAGTTCAGCCCAGTCGGCCTGGGTTTTAACAATCAGGCATTGAATTTTATGTGCTGCGCTGTGGTCTACCGCTAAAGGGAAACGCAGGAATTCGCGCAGTTGCTGCAATGGCGTATCACTGTTTGCCACCGCCATAATCTGACCATGCAGTACATCGGTGTAATGGTTAAGTACCTCAAGATACAAGCCTTCTTTACTGCCGAAAGCGGCATAAATACTACCAGGACGTTTATCCAGCGCCGTCTGCAGGTCTCGCATGCCGGTGCCAAGATAGCCTTTTAACCAAAAAACTTCGGTTGCCTGTTGAATACTTTGTTCCCGTGGATAACCCATTCGTCTACCTTATAAAGATTAAATTGAACGATCGCTCAAATTTAACTTGAACGATCGTTCATTCAGGCGCTATGGTAAAACTTCACCAATCAAAAATAAAGGACAGCTATGACCGATTTTACCATTCACACAATGAAAAGTGCGCCACAAGCTGCGCAGCCGTTACTTGAAGACTCCATTGCCTCATTTGGCATGATCCCTAATTTGCACGGGGTGATGGCGGAGTCTCCCGCAGTGCTGCTGAGCTATAAATTTTTACACACTCAGGCTCAGAATACGTCATTCAGCCCTGAAGAGCTCACAGTAGTGTGGCAAACGGCGAATGTGGAGCACGAATGTCACTACTGTGTACCGGCGCACACTGGCATTGCCAAAAGTATGAAAGTGGACGACAGCATTACCGACGCACTCAGAAATAAAACCCCGTTACCGGACAAACTGGAAGTGCTGCGCGAAACAACCAAAGCCATTCTGCACGACCGTGGGAATCCGGATACCGTTAAGCTTACTGCCTTTATTGAGGCGGGATACAGCAAGCAGCAGCTGTTGGAGATTATTTTGATTCTGGCGCAGAAGGTGATGAGTAATTACATTAACCATCTGGCCGATACACCGGTAGATAAAGCCTTCGCGAAATATGAATGGCATCCGGCCTGATAAAAACAGGGCCTGACTAATCAGGCCCTGTTTTTATTACCAGATACCGTCTTCAGTTTTACCCTGAATCTCACAGTCGCCGGTTTTGTATTCCGGCGTTTCGCCCCGCTCGCGTTTATTAAAGTAATCCTTACTGATACTGACAATAGTGGGGGTCATCCACATGATGGCAATAATATTAATTACCGACATCAGGCCCAGAGCCATATCCGCCGCCGCCCATACTTCCGGCAAAGCAGCCATTGAACCCCAGAAAATCATCGCCAGATATCCGCAGGTATAAACAATTCGGCCCATTTTGTTATCGAGCTTAAACATATGCAGGTTACTTTCACCGTACGCGTAGTTGGCCACCACAGAAGTAAACGAGAAAAAGCAAATAGCCGCGGCAACAAAATCAGCGCCACCGGCACCAATATGGGTTTCCATAGCGGACTGGGTTAAACGGATCCCTTCCATCTGTTCGCTGCTGGAGCCGCCGGCAAGTAAAATAATAAATGCCGTGGCCGTACATAGCACCATGGTG
This sequence comes from Alteromonadaceae bacterium, assembly GCA_002691625.1. Lineage (GTDB taxonomy): Bacteria > Pseudomonadota > Gammaproteobacteria > Enterobacterales > Alteromonadaceae > Alteromonas. Next base: position 2,281 of record NZIK01000068.1, on the reverse strand, counting down.
TCCAGAAAGACGCCGAGCATTTGAATATAGCCCTGGGAAACCGGGTGATTCGGATTAGGCGCAGCACTCGCGGCCGCGTGAGGTACGCTGCCTGAACCGGCTTCGTTAGAATATAAACCACGCTGAATACCATTTTTCCCCGCCGCACCCATCGCGCCGGCGCCAGCTTCCTGTAAACCAAAGGCAGATTGAATAATATTCATCAGCATGGCGGGTAGTTCGGTAATATTGATAGCGCACACCAGCAGGGCAGCAAGTACGTAACTGATGCCCATAAACGGCACCACCCATTCTGCAAAGCGGGCTATACCGCGTAAACCGCCTACTACAATGAGCGCTGCCAGGGCGATAATCGCGATACCTGAATAGCTGGTGGGAATGTCGTAGGCGGCATTCAGCGCATCGGTGATGGTATTGGCCTGTACGGCGGAAAAGATAAAGCCATAACCTAAAAATAAGCACAGTGAAAACGCCACCGCCAGCCAGGTTTTATTCAGACCTTGCTTAATGTAATAAGCCGGCCCGCCACGGAATTCGCCGTGGTCATCTTTAACCTTATACAACTGGCCCAGCACACTCTCAGCAAAGCCGGTTGCCATGCCCAGCAGCGCGATAACCCACATCCAGAAAATGCTGCCTGCACCACCCAGTGAAATAGCTACGGCTACGCCGGCCAGATTACCTGTGCCCACCCGTGCTGACAAACTGGTACACAGTGCCTGGAATGAACTTATGCCTTCTTTATTGCTACTGGTACTGCCTTTCAGCAGACTGAACATATGGCCAAAATGTTTAATTTGCACACCGCCAAGTCGCACAGTAAACCACACGCCGCAAATAAGCAGCATATAAATAAGAACCTGGCCGTTACCCCAGAGAATATTATTAATAAACGCAACGATGTCGTTGAGCACTGAAGAGTTCCTGTCTAATTATTATAAGGAGGGAATAGATTTAGTGTGCCGACCAAAGCCGGGGCTGTAAAGCAAAAAACACAGTTTGCCCGGCACAATAGCATTTTTGAGTTTATTACTGGCGCTGATATTGCTTTAAAAATGCCCAGATGATATCGGACATGGGCAGGTCATCGGTACTGCCAAGACCATACTTTGCCAGGAGGTCCGCTTTAGGGCTGCCGGGCCAGGTATGACCTGCCTGTTCAGAGCGATAAAAAATCACCGCGACGTCGTCACGGCAGTCAGACCAGACGGTTTTGGTAACGCCTGGGCGAATAGCGGAGGTCGTGCGGTTCTCACAGCCATTAAACGCAACCCAATCCTGAATGGCTGGCTCTACCCCTTCGTGCCAGTACCGCGGTGAATCGGCCTGATGCTGATAATGATTCACCGGATCCTGAGTGCCGTGGTAAGTGAGTACCGGCATGGCCTTAGCCGGCGCACAGTTATCCGCAAAGCGTACACCTGCAATGGGGGCGATGGCGGCAAAGGTGTCTGCCAGATCGCAGGCCAGGCGGCTGCTCAAGCGCGCGCCACCAGAAAAGCCGGTAGCATAAATACGAGCGGTATCGATAGGGTAGTGCTGCGCCAGATGAGCAAAAAGCCCTTTAATGAACGCCACGTCATTATACGGGCTATCAAGTTGCTCAACATTCCAGGTGTGACGACCACCAGTCTCATAGCTGAATTCTGCCTTGGGCGCGACAACGATAAACTTATGCTGTTCTGCCAAGCTTTCCAGTTCATTCAGCTCGGTAATCTGCTCTGGAGTGGAACCGGTGCCGTGAAAATTAAACACTAAAGGGTATTCAACACCCTCCTTAATGCCATCTGGCAAAAACAGGCGCCAGCTACGTGACTGTCCATCGAGCTCTGCGGTTTGCATTACAGGCGCTGAAATAACCTCAGAGGCAATTAAAAACAGCAGGGGGGATAGTAGTTTAATAAGTTTTGCAGACAGGTTGTCAGGCATTGCAAAAGACATCGTAATGAGGTGATGACAAAAATGTACCACAAGCAAGTGGCAAATCGTGAGAAGTCTGAAAACAAAAACGCCAGTCGTAAGACTGGCGTTCTGTAATATGGCTGGGGTAGCAGGACTCGAACCTACGGATGGCGGGATCAAAACCCGCTGCCTTACCAACTTGGCTATACCCCAATCAACTGGGTGTTAGCTGATATTGCATCAACTTAACGAAATAATGGCTGGGGTAGCAGGACTCGAACCTACGGATGGCGGGATCAAAACCCGCTGCCTTACCAACTTGGCTATACCCCAAATGGTGCGGAAGGAGAGACTTGAACTCTCACGCCGTGAAGCACTG
>NZIK01000067.1 GCA_002691625.1 Alteromonadaceae bacterium | reverse complement strand
TTGGCATAGCAACATTACGGTTAATTATTTTTGGCGAAACAATTATACCTCGTTGCTATGCCGGCTGCTTTTCATACAAAGATCAACAACCTCTAGGGACAGGCACTTAAATTATGCTACAATTCGCGCCTTTTTTAACCCCCAGAACAGAGAAGAAAGTACCTTGAACGCCATTGAAGTCCGTGCCGCATTAACGCTTGCCGTTGTTTACGTACTGAGAATGCTAGGGTTATTTATGGTCATGCCGGTTTTGGCGGTGGCTGCAACTGAGTTTAAAGACTACTCGGTGATGCTGGTGGGCGTGGCTATTGGCGGGTATGGATTAACGCAGGCAGCGCTGCAAATTCCCATGGGCATGTTGTCGGATAAATGGGGGCGCAAACCGGTTATTTTGCTCGGGCTTTCGGTGTTCGCTCTGGGCAGTATTATCGCCGCCATGGCCGATTCAATGATGTGGCTTATTGTCGGGCGTATTCTGCAAGGGGCCGGTGCTATCGCTGGTGCCATTATGGCGTTGGCTACCGACGTTACCCGCGAGCAACAGCGAGCCAAAGTGATGGCGATTATTGGCATTGCCATTGGTTTTTCGTTTTATATTGCGGTGGTGATAGGGCCATTGATTGCAGAGAGCTGGGGACTGGCCGGGGTATTCTGGGTCACCGGCATTCTGGCATTGTGTTGTTTGCCGTTGGTGAAATGGGCAGTGCCTGACAGCCCTAAACAATTTAATGCCGATACCCTGCCGCGCATGGATCAGGTATGGCAACTGTTTACTTCTCGTGATTTATGGCGTCTGAATGTGAGCGTTATGCTGCTGCATATGATGATCACGCTGTTGTTTGTGCAGGTACCCACCACTATGGTGAAGCTAGGTATGCCGCTGGACAACCACTGGACAATCTATCTGCCGGTATTATTGGTATCGGTATTTTTACTGGCCATGATGATGCGCAGCAGTCGTGGCCGCACGCCACGTTCTATGTTGCTGGCGGCGGTAATCATGCTTGGCAGTGCCTTTGCACTGTTACCTTCGGCGGGGCAGAGCTGGTGGTTACTGGGCGTTGGCCTGCTGATATTTTTTACCGGTTTTAATTATCTCGAAGCGAATTTTCCGGCGCTGCTGTCGACCATTGCACCGGCTGGCCAGAAGGGCACCGCCATGGGCATTTATGCCAGCTTTCAGTTTTTCGGGGCGTTTCTGGGCGGCATTCTTTCCGGTGTTGTTACAGCGCAGGCAGGCCCCACTTCAGCCTACTATACCGGTGCCATCATTGCCGTAGTTTGGTGTGTGATAGTGGCGGGTATTCGCGCTGGCGAAAAGCTCAAGCGAGTGGCGCTTNCCGTGCCNAACANTANNCAGCCTGAGGCNAGCCAGTTAGCCGAGCTGNANGGCTTAAACGGNGTNNTGGAATATGTNTTTGATGCCAGCCAGANCCAGNTATACCTGAANGTNAACNGTGAGTTTGATGAGCTCAANGCCNGGGCTGTNATNAGGCAGTGGAGTTAACCGCTGCCACTNNGATGGCCGAATCGCTGCGGCTATTTTGCAACCGCGGGACGGACATGAAATATCCCCACCTCAGCATTGATTACTTCTACCTCAGTACCGGCAGCGATAGGCTCATCACATTGAACGGACCAACTGATACCCGAGTATTTATGGGTACCAGGGGCTTCGGGAGTGATTGCCTCTGACAGGCGAAACCGCAAGCCGTTGAAATCACCGTTCACTGTTTTCTTTTCTACCTGTTGCTGCATTTGCTTAAGCGGCTTGTAGAGCACCAGCGCAATAATAGCGGTTAGCACCGCACAACAGAAAAAGGCATTTATATAGGTTGCNTCCAGCACGCCGGTATAAAAAATGCCAGCGGTGATAAGTGCTGCCAAACCAACAAAAAACAGCACAAANGTGGCAAAACCCAGTATCGCCACNTCAATGATTAACAACNCTAAACCGGTGACTACCAGTACCGTGGTGACATTTNCGTATATCCAGTCCATAGGCGTTAGTCTTTGTTGTTCATTTTATTGATGATAGCCATGGCCTGCGTTACCAGGCTGGCCGCTTCNGTATTACCGTCNGGNANNANCACAATNGANGACTCTTTNGCNATNGCCTGNTTGGCNTCNATGGCTTTGGTAGCCAGNTCGAGCTGAATNGCTTTTTGACCTTCTTCNGTATCGGCGGCTTCACCCACNTTNCGTAATGCCTCNGCCTGGGCTTCGGCTACCGCCAGNATCGCCTGNGCTTCACCTTCGGCNTTGAGTACCTGTTCNGNTTTATCGGCNTCNGCAGCCAGNACNACNGACTGTTTAGCACCCTCCGCACGGTTAATTGCGGCCTGACGATCACCTTCTGATTCGAGGATTTGCGCGCGCTTCACCCGCTCGGCTTTCATCTGCGCTTCCATGGCTTCCATTACCGAGTTAGGCGGCACGATGTCTTTAATTTCGTAACGCAGCACCTGAATACCCCAGGGCCCGCTGGCATCGTTAATCGAGGTGACGATATTGGTATTGAGCTGGTCGCGCTCTTCAAAGGTTTTATCGAGCTCCATTTTGCCCAGTTCCGAACGCATGGTGGTTTGCGCCAACTGGGTAACGGCAAATACGTAGTCGTCTACGCCGTAGGTAGCTTTATAAGGATCCAGCACCCGGAAATACAGCACACCGTCGACATGCAGTGAAATGTTGTCTTTGGTAATGGCGCTTTGTTCCGGTACGTCAACCGCCTGTTCTTTCAGTGAACGGTCGGCAGCAATACGGTCGATAAAGGGCACAATAAAGTTCAGGCCAGCTTCTTTAGTTGACTGGTATTTACCAAAACGTTCAACCAGATAGGCCCGGTTCTGTGGTACAAACTTGATGGATGATTTAAGTAAAATCACCACAAATATAAGGATGAACAGTTGCGGAGTGAGAATATAGTCCAGTAATACTTCCATGATTTACAGCCTCTAACTATTTTGACTTATGGAGCTTACCCCAATCCTGGCAAACAGGGTACTGGCTATTTGTATCAAGGCGTAACAACCGTGCTTTGGATCAGGCATCCTTTACCTGCAGCAGGTCCCACTTGTTGCCATACAGGTCCTCAAAAATGGCTACGGTGCCGTAGTCTTCATCGCGTGGCGCTTCTATGAACTCTACGCCCTGGCTTTGCATAAACTTGTAGTCGCGCCAGAAATCGTTGGTTTGCAGAACAAAGAGCACCTGATCGCCGGCCTGATTGCCCACAGCAATCTTATCCATTTTCGAACGGGCCAGGTTGAGCATGATGCCGGTGGAGGATAACCCGGGGGGGTGCAGCAATACCCAGCGTAAGCCGTTTTTATGTTTTTCGTTGGCGATGATCGTAAAATGGAGCACNTCAGTAAAATATGTGATAGCTTCATCNTAGTCGTCTACNAGGATNCCAACGGCATTCAGGCTNTGTATGCGATCTGTCATGGCAATGTGCTCCGAAACGTTACATGCCTGATATAACGTGACAGATTTGCNNCAATATAACCAGACTTTGCCCTGAAAATGTGTTCATAAGCAGGCATTTGTTAACGATTAGTGTATTGAGGCTTCTTTTTTTTAACTTATAGGTTGTGTTAGACCACCAGTTCACTTTATTATTTATAATATAATAGTAACAAAGGGTCTTTACACTCATGTCAGTATCAACTCAAGTCGCTGCTAATGCTATTCGTATGCTTGCAGTGGAAGCAATTCAAAAAGCCAAGTCAGGTCACCCTGGTGCACCAATGGGTATGGCAGACATTGCTACCGTATTGTGGCAGCAATTTTTACANCACAATCCGGCCAATCCTAACTGGGCTAACCGTGACCGCTTCGTGCTGTCTAACGGCCATGCGTCTATGCTTCAGTATGCCTTACTGCATCTAAGTGGCTATGACCTGCCAATTGAAGAACTCAAACAGTTCCGTCAGCTGCATTCAAAAACCCCGGGTCACCCGGAGTATGGTTACACTGCCGGTGTTGAAACCACAACCGGGCCGTTAGGCGCTGGTATTGCCAATGCCGTAGGTATGGCTATCGCCGAGAAAACCCTGGCTGGCCAGTTTAACCGNGATGATTTCGACATCGTTAATCACTTCACCTATTGTTTCCTGGGTGACGGCTGTCTGATGGAAGGNATTTCTCACGAAGCCTGTTCACTGGCCGGCACATTGAAGCTGGGCAAACTGATTGCGTTCTGGGATGACAACGGTATTTCTATCGACGGTCATGTAGAAGGCTGGTTTACCGACAACACGCCAATGCGTTTTGAATCTTACGGCTGGCACGTGATTAAAGGTGTGGACGGCCANGANGAGGCGGCATTACAGGCAGCGATTGAAGAAGCGCAATCGGTTACCGACAAGCCGACTCTTATTTGCTGTAAAACCGTTATCGGTTTCGGCTCACCCAATAAATCGGGCAGNCACGACTGTCANGGCGCGCCGCTGGGNGANGANGAAATCGCNGAAGTGCGNAAGCAACTNGACTGGTCGCACGGNCCGTTTGAAGTGCCAGAAGATATNTATGCNAANTGGGATGCTAAAGNAAAAGGGAATACCGCGGAGCAGCAATGGGAAGCTAAGTTCGCCGAGTACGCAGCGGCTTACCCACAACTGGCCGCTGAGTTTGAGCGTCGTGTAATCAAACAGCAGGTGCCTGCCGATCTGAACGAAAAGGCCGACACTTATATTCGTCAGTGCCAGGCTGATATGAAAGACATGGCTACCCGTAAAGCCTCGCAAAACGCGATTGGTTTCTTTGCTGGCCAGCTACCTGAAATCATTGGCGGCAGCGCCGACCTGGCGGGTTCTAACCTTACCCTGTGGCCTGAAGCAAAAGGCATTCAGGATGATGCAGCCGGCAACTACGTGTTTTACGGTGTGCGTGAGTTTGGCATGAGCGCCATTATGAATGGTATTGCCCTGCATGGTGGTTTTGTGCCGTTTGGTGCAACCTTCCTGATGTTTATGGAATATGCGCGTAATGCTGTGCGCATGGCTTCATTAATGAAAGCGAAGTCGATTTTCGTTTATACCCACGACTCTATTGGTCAGGGTGAAGACGGCCCGACTCACCAGCCTATCGAACAGCTGGCTAACCTGCGCCTGACTCCAAACCTGACTACATGGCGCCCATGTGATGCAGTGGAAACGGCCGAAGCCTGGCGCCAGGCGCTGATCAAAGAAGCGGGTCCAAGTGCGCTGGTATTTACTCGGCAGGGCACCAGAACCATGGCGCGCAGCGAGAGCCAGTTAGCCGATGTCGCCAAAGGCGGTTACGTGCTGAAAGACTGTGCAGGTACCCCGCAACTCGTGCTGATTGCTACCGGGTCAGAAGTCGCTTTAGCTGTGGATGCCGCGGCTAAGCTGGCAGATGACGGCGTGGCAGTACGAGTCGTATCTATGCCTAGTACTGAACAGTTTGATGCGCAGGATGCGGCCTACAAACAGTCACTGCTACCAGCTGGTGTACCAAAGCTGGCTATCGAAGCCGCCCATACTGACTTCTGGTACAAGTATGTTGGTATCGAAGGTGATGTAGTAGGTATGCAAACCTTCGGTGAATCTGCACCGGGCGGCGTACTGTTAGAGCACTTCGGTTTCACCGTAGAAAACGTAGTAGCCAAAGCCACTGCATTGTTAAATTAACTATCCTCTGCTGCCAACAGGCCTGAGCCTGTTGGCATCCCGGTTTCGCTTCGCGAAGACCGGTACATTCCAAACAGTCTTACTATTTTAAAAAATCCAGTCATCCCGGCCCCCGAGCCGTGATCTCCCAATAGTTCTGAACCAGCTTAGACAACCTTTTCAGGGGATCCCCGCTCAGACGCATGCGGGGATGACGGAGGGTGCACTAATTTGTGGATGTAATTTGTGGACAGTCACTTTATGCACCCTAATTTGTGGACAGTCACTTTATGCACCCTCCTTCCGACTCTGACGCCGGGATCTTCTTATAGCTCTGAATCAGCTTAGACAACCTTTTCAGGAGATCCCCGCTCAGAGGCATGCGGGGATGACGGAGGGTGTGCGTGCGGGGATGACGGAGGAGTTGTGTGCGGGATGACGGAAGAGGAGCTGTGGGAGTGACAGAGGAGGTGGTGCTGGGGTGACGGAGGAGGTGCGTGCGGGGGATGACGGAGGAGGTGCGTGCGGGGGATGACGTAGGAGGTGCGTGCGGGGATGACGGAGGAGGTGCGTGCGGGGGATGACGGAGGAAATGTGTGCAGGGATGACGTAGGATGCGTCTGCCTGATGGGTAGACGTGAATACGGGCGCGTTAGCGCTTTTTAGCTTTTCATTTGGTTCTTTGTATCGCGAAATATTGTTACCGGTCAGAACAAGTAAAAGCGTAGAGCCATCATGGATGATGGCTCCGGTCAGGAGGGCAGGACGCCCTCTCTGACCGATAGGTTTTACCTGACCGGTGACAGTATGCTCCTTCGCGATTAACGAACTGGAGGAAAGCTGTTGTGAAGAGCAAAGGGGAGCCATCTCCCCTTTGGGTGCAGTCGGCACCCCGACAAGATGTGGAGACTGCTAGCGGTATCAATCAGTATTTTTTAATGAGGAAACACCGGAATAACGGACAATAGATAAATCATACAAATGAGCTGGTTATTTTTTAGTCGTATTCAACTGATGCATATCAATGTTAACTACCGTCAATAGCGCTACAGTTGTACCCCTGACTGAACTTTGTTATACCTAAAAGAGACCCTGCAACCTAAAATAAAAATAATAAGTTCAGCGTTGCCTTTAGAAAAGTTTTCTAATTTAATTTTCAACCGTTCACGGAGGAAAAGGCAATGGCCATTTCTGTCGAAACCTTAGCGAAATACGGCATCAACGATGCCGCCGAAATTATATACAACCCCAGTTACGAGCAATTGTTTGCCGAGGAAACCCGTGATGATCTAAGCGGTTATGAGCGTGGTGTGGTGACCGAGTCTGGTGCCGTGGCAGTAAGCACTGGTGTCTTTACCGGTCGTTCTCCCAAAGACAAATACATTGTTGAAGACGAAGTCAGTAAAGAACACATGTGGTGGGACAGCCCAGCTGCCCGCAACGATAACAAACCCATTAGCCCGGAAGTCTGGGCCGACCTGAAAGCGTTGGTGGGAGAACAGTTATCCGGCAAGCGTTTGTTTGTAGTTGACACGTTTTGTGGTGCCAATGAAAGCTCCCGCTTAAAAGTACGATTTGTGATGGAAGTGGCCTGGCAGGCGCATTTCGTTAAGAACATGTTTATCCGCCCGACAGAAGAAGAACTGGCCAACTTTGGCGAACCCGACTTCGTAGTGCTTAATGGTTCTAAAACCAGCAATCCCAAGTGGGAAGAGCACGGTATGAACTCAGAAGTGTTCACCGTGTTTAACATGACCGAAAAAATGCAGGTCATCGGCGGTACCTGGTACGGTGGTGAAATGAAAAAAGGTATGTTCGCGATGATGAACTACTCCCTGCCACTGAACAACATGGCTTCTATGCATTGCTCTGCCAATATGGGCGAAGAGGGCGATGTGGCAATCTTCTTTGGTCTGTCTGGTACTGGTAAAACTACCCTGTCTACCGATCCTCACCGCCGTTTAATTGGTGATGATGAGCATGGTTGGGATGAAAACGGCGTGTTTAATTTTGAAGGTGGCTGCTATGCCAAAACCATCAACTTAGACCCGGAAAGCGAGCCGGATATTTACCATGCTATCCGCCGTGATGCGTTGCTGGAAAACGTTACCGTTGATGACAATGGCGTAGTGGATTATGACGATAACTCGGTAACTGAAAACACCCGTGTTTCTTATCCTATTCACCACATCGAAAATATAGTGAAGCCGGTATCCAAAGGCGGTCATGCCAAGAAAGTGATTTTCTTAACCGCTGACGCGTTTGGTGTGTTACCGCCGGTTTCGAAACTGGATCATGCGCAAACTCAGTATCACTTCCTGTCGGGCTTTACGGCTAAACTGGCGGGTACTGAGCGCGGTATCACCGAACCCACACCCACCTTCTCGGCCTGTTTTGGTAAAGCGTTCTTAACCCTTCATCCAACCAAGTACGGCGAAGAGTTAGTCGCGAAAATGGACGCGGTTGGCGCTCAGGCATATCTGGTTAACACCGGTTGGAATGGCACCGGCAAACGGATCTCCATTAAGGATACCCGCGCTATCATCGACCGTATTCTGGATGGCTCTATTGAAGAGGCAGAGTGCCATACACTGCCTATTTTCAATCTGCAGGTTCCTGCGTCGCTGCCAGGGGTCGACCAGGATATTCTGGATCCGCGTGATACTTATGAAAGTGCTGATGAGTGGTACGAAAAGGCCTCGCATCTCGCAGAGTTGTTTATTGATAACTTTGAGCAATTTGCGGTGAATGATAAAGGCCGGGAGTTGGTAAAAGCCGGTCCTCAGCTTGAGCCGGTTGCCGAACAGGCATAACCACAGCCAGAAAGAAAAAAGGCCGCTATTTTTGAAGCGGCCTTTTTGTTTTTTAATACTGCCAGTTTACTGACAACATATAGTTACGGGGGGCACCGTAATAACCTTGTTCCCAATACAGCGACTTCAGATACTTTTCGTCGGTGACATTATTCACGTTAGCAATAATGGTAATACTATCGTTAACGGTGTAACTGGCCATCATGTTCACCAATGCGTAAGCATCCTGTTCAATCACGATGTCCTGACCGGCATTCGCATAAGCGGCAGGTACCTGGCCCACATTGCGCGAGGTGGCTTCCTGCCAGCGAATAGACGTACCGATTTTGAGTGCCGGTAATGTCTGGAATTGATAGGTGGCATTTACGTTAACCAGTTTCTCAGGGGTATAATCGGCAACAAGCTGGTCACCATCGAGGTCGAAAAACGTCAGGCCCAGGCTGGTTTGCAGGCCGGGCAGAATTTCACCGGCTAAGTCGACTTCCCAGCCTTTAGAGCTCAGGCCATCTGCTTCGCGGTAAACCTGCTCTTCCACACCGGATACCGGGTTGGCGGCAAAGCCATCGTCAACCGCAACATTTACCTGATCAATATCGAAATACGCTACGGTAAGCAATGCATTACCGTCCATCAGAGACGCTTTAACCCCTAACTCTTTTGACTCACCGGTAATTGGATCGAGGCGGTCAAAGTTGGCATCCCGTTCGGTTTGTGGGGTAAATACCTCGGTGTAGCTAAAGTAGGTGTTGATGTCGTCATTAATGGCGTAAACCAGACCACCGTAAGGAACAAACGCGTTTTCATGGAGGGTCTCGTCGATGCCATAGGAGATACCGGTGACTTCCACCTGGTTAAAGCGTCCGCCGGCTAATAGTGACAAGCTGTCGGTTAAAGCAAAGTTACCACCAAAATATACCGCGGTTTGTTCTTCTTCTACATCACTGCCGGTAGCACCATCGGTAAATTCTGGCAGCGGCGTGTTACCAGTCCAGTCTTCCATGGCTGGCAGTAACGGAAAGCCGTTGCCGGTATGGAAGTCATAAAGAGACTGATCGGTGTAAGCGACTTTGGCATAACTCGCTCCCATCATTACCTGATGTGTCTGGCCAAAAGCATCGAAGTTACCGTTCAGGTAGATATCTGCGTAGTCGTGCTCATCATCCAGGGTGTACTCGCTGCCGTAGCCAATCAGGCCAAGGCCAGTTTCAGGATCCAACAGCGTAACACCGGTATCTGCATCGCGTGATACGTAAGTGTAAAACAACTGGGTGTCTTCGTCGGTCTCAATGTGCGTGTAGTCCGCTTTAAGTGACCAGCCTTCGGCCAGTTGTTGTTCCAGGAACACGAAATAGCGGGTGTCGGTGACATCCCATTGCGACCAGTCGGCCGAAGTGCTGGTGCTGGTGTCGAAGTTGGTTGGCGTACCATCGGCGTAATACAGGGTTAACGCGCCCCACATATTGCCCTTCGCATCGCTGGTTTGCTGGCTGGCACCTACGGTTAGCTGAGTGGTGTCGGTAAGAGCAGCACTAATGACGCCGTAAGCCACGGTTTTATCTAACTCGTAGCGATCGAGATAGGACTCTCTGTTTTCTTTTACCACCACCACTCGGGCGCCAACGGAGTCTGTTAATGGTGCTGATGCATCAATGTCGAGGCGCTTGGCATTCCAGCTACCCAGTTGGCCGCGGGCTGAGATTTGCGTGTTCTCGGTGGGCTTTTTGCGCACGTAGTTGATAGTAGCAGAAGGGCTGCCGGTGCCTGTCATCAGGCCATTAGCGCCGCGTAACACCTCAACCCTATCATAAATGGCGGTGTCGATATCACCATGCACGTTGCCGCTTAATACCGGTAATCCCAGACCGTCGACCTGAAAGTTGGTCACGTCGAAGCCGCGGGCAGTAAAGTAAGTACGGTCAGTTTCGACTTCCTCTACGTTGAGTCCGGTGACGGTATCGAGTACCGCATTGATGTTATTTAACGCGAAATCATCAATCATTTCCTCGCCAATTACACTGATCGACTGAGGTAGGTCCTTAATATCTAAATCCAGTCGCGACAGGCTATCGGCTTTTTCATACAGGTAATTATTTAAGCGCTCGCCGCTAACCGTGAGCTTTTCAATATCCTCATCGTCAGGTACTGCGTTTGCGTTGGCAACGCCGGCTGGCAAAGTAAGAGAAGTAAGCAGGGCGAGACTAATCGCGTTGTATTTCATTAATAAACCTAATGTAAATGATAATAGTTCGCATTATTATATTTGTATCAGGATAAAATGCAACCATCCCACCTGGAAAATACTGGAGAGGATGAGCGCTGAGGTTGTGCGTAGCCCGGCCTTTCGGGCGACTCAGGCTGGCGCCGGTGCTTACACGTCGGGTGGGATGGCCAGCATAACGTTGTCGACCAGCGTACGATTTTAGTAACATAGTGTGTGCGCATCTGCCCGAACAGATGCGCTGCGCTAGTTACCACTTATTGCAGGTTTTGTACATTTTCCAGGCGGTTGGGAAACAAAGAAGATGCCATCATTAAAGACATGGCAAAACCGGGTCCTTCATTGTCGAGTATGCCGGTAGGCAGATAGTAAAACTGCTGCCCTTCAGCCCCGTACAGCGCGGCATCAATAATCTGCCATTTACCTTTATACCAGACTTCGGTCCAGGCATGACCAAACGCATCAGCTGATTCAGCGTAGGCGGTGATCACTGTCCCAATAGTTAACCTGGCGGGCAGCCCCAGGCCTCTGGCCAAAGCGGTTGTCAGGGTCGCAAATTCAGTGCAATCACCAGCACGTTGAGTCGCTACCGTAGACGCCAGATTGAAACCATGAATATAGGTCGGCTCATTAATATACTCGCTCACATAGGCGGTGATTGCTTCCAGCTCGTCGGTATCCGTGCGGGTTTTGGTAAACCCTTCAATAAATGTCCGGGTTGCCGGTTCGTCGGTATCGATAACAAAACTGGGTTGCGCATATTTACGCTGCATCGCTCCGATAAATCGCGGCTGGTGCGCCAGGGCAACCGCTACGGTGTTTTTATTCAGCTGTTGTGCAGTTATGCCGCTATAGTTGCTCAGATGTTTTACCAACGAGCCGGCCTGGCGCGTTTCTACTTCCAGGTAAATGGTGTTCGTTAAGGCGCCGGACTGGCTGGCACTCATCGTTAGCGGAATTTCAGCCAGGGTGGGGACTGACTGAGCACTAACATTTAATGCAAATGTCAGCGCCAGAAAGGTCAGGAGTTTATTCATGGCATGACCGGCTGGCCTTTGCTGTACACTTTTTCAAGTTTCAGCTCTGCACCGCCCTGAGCAATGGAGCCTTTTTCAAAGGAGCCATTTTCTGTAGCCAGGTATTTAAGGGTTAGCGGACCCAGCTCAAACTGTAGATTGGCGTCAGGCATTTCGTCGATTTTCGTAAAGGTGACCGGTAACGCTGAGGTTGGGTCGGCATCAGAAAGCCAAATGTGGTAATCGGCTGTTGGCGCATCGCCGGCCAGCAGCAGCGCCGTTTCAGTGTAATTACCAAAACTCGATAGTAACCAGCTGTTGTATTCCAGGCTCGCGTTGACTTCTTTACCCTGCATCTGGCCTGATACCTGCCAGGCATCTTCGGCATGACTGATAGCAAACTGTGAAGCCAACTGGCCATTTTCAATGGTATATTCCTGAGCGTTGATAAGTGAGCCGTCGGCGCGACTCCATTCCAGCGTTTGTGAATCTGAGCGTGACACCGCAACCTGGTCGACCGGAGTAATCATGGCATCGCGCAAGACGGTTGCAATATCGCCGTCCTGATCGATAGAGTGTTTCTCCTGAGAGTAACCCACCGGAATACCATTAATGGTCATGCGGTAAGTGGCTTCATACAGTTCTGGTTGCTGATCGTTAGCCGTAAAAGCCTGTACAAAGCTCGCAAATACGTTGTAGAATGCCTGCTGATAGCCCATTTCATTATGCACACAAATTTGCAGGCTCTGGTTGGTCTGAGCTGATAACCCCTTTAATACGCCGACAACCTTTTCGCCGCCTTCGCCTAAGTTATATAAAGTATCTAATTGCAGGAAAGGCGTAGCGTCAATCATGCCCATATCCAGACCCAGCGTGTAACGTCCGGATAAGGCTTTACCGTTAATCTGTTCTGCGCCGCCGAGGCTATGCTCCACAATGGCATGCAGGGAGTTGGCTACGCCATCAAATTCTAAAAAGGCGTAACATTCTACCGGTGAATCAGAGCCGATATCCATAGTGTAATACCATACGTCGGTGCTACCGCTGTCCTGTAACACGGGCTTGCCTTTTACCTGGGCGTCGACGTTTAACTTTTCGATAACCATTTTTCCGCTGGCTTCAACGCTGGTTTCTCTGGCCATGGATTGTTGAAACCAGTCAGGAAAATCGGCCAGGTTAATCAGATACTCGGCATTAGCGTTTACCGATATAGTGGCAGGTAACAGCAAAAGGGCGGCAGACTTTAATAACTTCATAAAGCTCAATCCTTGTTAATGGTGGGACATCCTAAAACGGAATTAAACATACGCATTTATTGATGGTTTGACCACCTTATTTTTTATCCGGAAAGGCCGGATGTTTATCATCTGTTTGGATGAGTTCGTCGTTTGTGGCCTGTATTGTGGTTTAATCGCTATATACTCAATGGCAATAAATCTAACAACAGGTAAACAACTATGGGCATTGGAACAGGGGCTAAGTACTGGTTACTGATAATTGGCTTATTGATGACATCGGCACAGGCTGAGGATGAAAAGCACACTGTCGAAGCACCGCAGGCATTCATCACTGATCACAGTGGTAAGTTTAACGGTCAGAAAGTTGCTTTCAGGGCTACTGCGGGCGAGACCTATCTGCGCGACTTAAAGGGCGAACCCAAGGCGAGTATTTTTTCCTTTGCCTATACGAAGCATAAAACCGAACCAGCGAAACGGCCGGTTACCTTCGTGTGGAATGGCGGGCCGGGGTCGGCGTCTGTATGGCTGCATATGAGTGGCCTGGGGCCGGCTTTTGCTGAAGTTCCATCGGACGCATCCCATCCAGGGTTACCGCCTTATTTACCTAAGAGCTCAGGCAACTCCATCATCGACGTCACGGATTTGGTCTTTATCGACCCGGTCGGCACCGGATATTCCCGGGCTCTGGGTGAGTATGAAGGTAAAGCGTTCTGGGGTCTTAAAGAAGATGCGCAGTCGATGGCTGAGTTTATCCGTACCTGGATGACTGAGAATAACCGATGGGGATCGCCGATTTTCATTCTTGGTGAAAGTTACGGTACCACCCGTGCAGCTTATGTAGCCAATATACTGCAAAAAAACATGAAGATTAGTATTAACGGGCTGGTGTTTGTTTCACAGGCGCTGGACTATCAGGGCTCATCGCCGTATATCCCGGATAATATTATCTCCTATGTTACCTATGTGCCGACCATGGCTGCAGCCGCTTTGTATCACGGTAAAGTCACTCCGGTACCGCAAGATAAACAGGCTTTTCTGACGCAGGCGCGTCAGTTTGCCAGCAACGAATTGTTGCCTGGATTGTTTGCCGGCAATCGTTTAAAGCCTGAACAAAAACGCCAACTGGTTGAGCGCCTGGCTTACTTTACCGGCTTAAGTCCTCAATACGTTGAACGCGCTGATTTGAGGATCAGCGCGCGCCGCTTCGCTAAACAGTTATTGCGGGATGAAAGCAAAACCGTTGGCTTAATGGATGCGCGCTACTTAGGCGATGAGCGCGACGACCTGGAAGACAGCACCAAGCGTGATGCAGCATCCGACAGCATCTCGGCTGCCTTTAACAGCGCCCTGCAGGTGTATATGCGTAACTCTCTTGATGTTGACTGGGAACGTCAGTACCTGTCGCCGGCAGACCCGGATCTCAGACGTTACTGGCGTTATCGTACCAGCAAAGACGGTAGTGCCTGGGAGCCAACATATGTTTCTACAGCCGGACAATTATCTGAGGTATTGCGGATTAACCCACAGTTGGATGTGTTGGTAGCTTCGGGGTATTACGATCTGGTAACGCCATTTTTTGATGCCGAATATACCCTTAACCGCCATGCAATCAACGCAGAGCAAATCTGGTATACCTATTATGAAGGGGGCCACATGATGTATGTGAACGGCGAGGCGAAGGTTGAATTGTTTAACGATGTTCGTCGCTTTATTGAGGGGCATACACTCACTAATAAATAATATATATTTATTGGGATTCGTATAATAAAAAGCGACTAACAGTTACCTGTCAGCCGCTTTTTTTTAATGAGTACGACTGATTATTTGGCCAGGTCAGTCAGCATCGTTTCCAGTGTTACCTGGTCTTTAGCAAACTGGCGAATACCCTGAGACAGTTTATCCGTTGCCATGGCCTCTTCGTTCATATCCCAACGGAAAGTTTGCTCGGTTAACGCTGCCGGTGCCGCTTTAGGTGAATCAACCGGTGTCAGCTTACGCGGCAGGTCCGCATCAGTGTTGGCCAGTTCATCCAGTAAGCCCGGGCTGATCGTCAGACGGTCGCAGCCAGCCAGTTCCTGAATTTCACTGATATTACGGAAGCTGGCGCCCATTACGATGGTGTCATAACCGTTTTCTTTGAAGTAGTTATAGATACGGGTAACCGACTGCACGCCCGGATCCTTAGCACCGCTAAAGTCAGCATCTGGCTGATCGGCTTTATACCAGTCAAGAATACGGCCAACAAAAGGTGAGATAAGGAAAGCGCCGGCTTCAGCTGATGCGCGGGCCTGAGCAAAAGAAAATACCAGAGTGACATTGGTTTTAATGCCCTGGGCTTCCAGAATGCGCGCGGCCTGGATACCTTCCCAGGTAGCGGCAATTTTAATCAGCACGCGGCTGGTATCAATGCCCTGATCACGGTACAGCGCCAGCAGGTGATTGGCTTTTTCAACAGTGGCCATGGTATCAAAGGATAACCGCGCGTCCACTTCGGTAGAAACATAACCCGGTACCTGTTCCATGAGCTTAGCGCCAATCAGTACCGCCAGTTTGTCTGCTGCAACTGCAGCAACGTCATTGGTAGCGCCCTGATCTTTCGCCCATTTTACCGCTTCGATAGCCAGCGGACGGTACTTTTCAATTTGCACGGCTTTTAACAATAGCGAGGGGTTAGTCGTCGCATCCTGTGGTTGATACAAAGCAATCGCTTCAAAGTCACCGGTATCGGCAACCACAGTAGTCATAGATTTAAGCTGTTCTAACTGGGTAGTCATAGTTCTTTCCACTCTTAAAAATTCAACGGTTTGTAAGTTTTTTCAGGCCTTGGAAGTTGCGCTTAACAGCCGTAAGTCGGCAACTGTACCAACTTCTGCGCTGGCTATTTATTCACCAGCTATACTGTTAATATTAATTTTATATTACCTTTACATTTGCCTATTATTGATATTATCATACAATTAAAATTTATTGGCTAATTTTGTTAGCAGTGAGTGGAATTAAAATATTATGTCTCGTTATACATTAGGGCTGGATTATGGCTCTGATTCGGTCAGAGCCTTATTGGTAGATGTAACAACCGGCGAAGAGCTGGCCAGCCATATGGTAAATTACCCGCGTTGGGCACAGGGCCGTTATTGCGAGCCTGCCAAAGATCAGTATCGTCAGCACCCTCAGGACTATGTGGATAGCCTGGTCGAAGTGGTGAATGCGCTGTGGTCTAAAGTACCTGCCGGTACGGCTGATAAAGTGGTTGGCATGAGCTTCGATACTACCGGGTCTACACCTGTGGCAATTAATGCGGAAGGCGTGCCACTGGCATTAACCGAAGAGTTTAAAGAAAACCCCAATGCGATGTTCGTATTGTGGAAAGATCACACGTCGTTGCGAGAAGCCGGCGAAATCACTAAGGCTGCCAACAACAACGATGTTAACTACCTGGCCTATATGGGCGGTATTTATTCNTCNGAATGGTACTGGGCCAAAGCCTTGCACATTTTCCGTCAGGATCCGGCNGTNAAAGCGGCNACCTANAGCTGGGTTGAGCANTGNGACTGGATGACTGCATTNATGTGTGGCACTACTCATCCTTCACANTTACAGATGGGCCGTTGTGCAACNGGTCANAAATTNATGTGGAACGAAGCCTGGAACGGNTTCCCGCCAAATGANTTNTTTACNTCGGTNGATCCGCTGCTGGATGGCCTGGTNGANACCCTGAACCCGGCAACTCAAACCAGCGATCAGGTCGCCGGTGANTTAACNGCCGAATGGTCTGAAAAACTGGGNCTGCCTGNGGGGATTAAAGTGGGTTANGGCGCATTNGANTGTCACNTGGGCGCNGTGGCTGCCAATGTTCGCGAAGGCGTGCTNACNAAAGTGATGGGNACATCGACCTGTGACATCACGGTAACNTCTTACGAAACCATTGGTGAAACCTGTGTACGCGGTATCTGCGGACAGGTGGATGGCTCGGTTATTCCTGGTCTGGTTGGCCTTGAAGCCGGTCAGTCTGCGTTTGGCGACCTGTACGCCTGGTTTAAAAACCTGGTGCTGTGGCCAACCAACAATTTACTCCACGAGCTGGTGGAATCCGGTGCTGATGAACTGGTCGATAAGATTGAATCGCTGACCTTACAGCGCTTGTCTGCTGCTGCCGCTAATCTGCCGGTCAGTGCCAAAGATATTACCGCGCTGGACTGGGTTAATGGCCGCCGTACACCGGATGCCGACCAAACCGTTTCCATGGCGTTAACCGGTATCAAAATGGGTGCCGATGCCCCGCAATTATTTAAAGCGCTGGTGGAAGCCACTGCGTTTGGCGCGCGGGCGATTACCGAACGCTTCCGTGAGGAAGGCGTACCAATTAACTCGGTAGTAGTCATTGGCGGCATTTCGAAAAAATCTGACTACGTAATGCAAACCTGCGCCGATGTGTGGAATTGCCCCATCGACGTACTGGAAAGTGAACAGAGTTGTGCCCTGGGCGGGGCCATTATGGCTGCTGTAGCGGCTGGCGAATACCCAACCGTCGCCGAAGCTCAGCAGGTAATGGCGTCGCCTGTTTGCAAACAATATCTGCCGGATGCATCGAAAGTCGGTATTTACGACGAGTTATACCAAAACTATCAAACGCTGGGCGACTATGTCAGTGGAGGTAAAGCATGAGCTACACCGAATTAAAACGGGAAGTGTATGAAGCCAATATGGAGCTTCAGCGCCGTAATCTGGTGATTTACACCTTTGGTAATGTGTCACAGGTTGATCGGGATAAAGGCGTGGTGGCTATAAAGCCGAGCGGCGTGTCTTACGATCAGATGAAGCCGGAAGACATTGTTATCGTGGATATGGAAAATAACATCGTGGAAGGCACCATGCGTCCTTCTTCTGATACCAAAACCCATACCCACCTTTACCGTGCATTTGACTCGATTGGTGGTGTAACACACACCCACTCAACCTATGCCACAGCGTGGGCACAGGCGCGCCAGAGCATTCCTTGCCTGGGCACCACTCATGCTGATTATGTACATGGTGAAATTACCTGTACCCGTGACCTGACCGATGAACAGGTAAACGGTGACTACGAAGAAGAAACCGGGGTTCAGATTACTGATGCCTATGTGGATCGCGACCCGGCTGCAGCACCGATGGTAATCGTTGCCGGCCATGCGCCATTCACCTGGGGTAAGGATGCAGCACAATCGGTATATCATGCCGCGCTGCTCGAAGAGATTGCCAAAATGGCTTATCTCACAAGGACTTTAGATCCCAATGCCGCTGTGCTCAAGCAAGCCGTATTGGACAAACATTATTTACGCAAGCACGGTAAAAACGCCTACTACGGCCAAGAGTAACTCTACCTGCAAGCCCTTTATTAATAGAGGACAGAATTATGACTACAGTACAAAAAGAAGTATGGTTTATTACCGGCTCTCAGCATCTGTATGGCCCACGCGTACTTGAAGAAGTCGCAGGTAACAGCCAGGCGCTGGCCGCAGGCCTGAACGAAAACAACCTGCCGGTTAAAGTGGTTTACAAAGACACCGTAAAATCTGCAGCTGAAATCCATCAGGTTTGCCAGGCGGCAAACAGCGATGCCAACTGTGTTGGTTTGATCCTGTGGATGCACACTTTCTCGCCAGCCAAAATGTGGATTGCCGGCCTGAACGAACTGCAAAAGCCATGGTTACACCTGCATACTCAGTTTAACGCCGGTCTGCCGTGGAGCAGCATCGACATGAACTACATGAACACCCACCAGAGTGCCCACGGTGACCGTGAATTTGGTTTCATCGGCAGCCGTATGCGTAAAGAGCGTAAGGTAGTGGTTGGTCACTGGCAAAACCCTAAAACCGTCGCGCAGATTGACGGCTGGTGCCGTGCTGCCCTGGGCTGGGCAGAAAGCAAGTCACTGAAAGTGGTGCGCTTTGGCGACAACATGCGTAACGTAGCGGTAACTGAGGGCGACAAGGTTGCGGCACAAATTACCTTTGGTTACGAAGTGCATGCTTATGGCCTGCAGGACTTAGCGGATGTGGTTAACAGCATTAGCGACGGCGACGTGGCAGCGCAACTGGACGCTTACTATCAGGAATACGACGTTAGCAAAGAACTGCTGACCGACGATTATCAGCGCGATCGCCTGATGAAAGAAGCCCGCCTTGAACTGGGTATGGAGAAATTCTTAATCGACGGTGGTTTCGGTGCTTTCACTAACTGTTTTGAAAACCTCGCTGGCCTGACTGGTCTGCCTGGTCTGGCAACTCAGCGCTTAATGGCCAAAGGCTATGGTTACGGCGGTGAGGGTGACTGGAAAACAGCGGCTATGGTACGCACCATGAAAGTGATGGCGCAGGGCCTTGAGGGNGGTTGNTCTTTCATGGAAGACTACACCTATAACTTCACTGATTCAGTGGATCAGGTACTGGGTGCTCACATGCTGGAAATCTGCCCGTCAATTGCCGGCAAGAAGCCTCGTCTGGAACTGCACCGCCATACCATTGGCGTGAAGTGTGACGTGCCGCGTCTGCTGTTTGCGGCCAAAGCAGGTCCTTCCATCAACGTATCGCCAATCGATATGGGTAACCGTTTCCGTATTCTGATCAACGAAGTAGAAACCGTTGANCAACCAGAAACTACACCACACCTGCCGGTTGCTTCGGCGCTGTGGGAGCCTAAGCCAAATCTGGAAGTAGCNGCTGCTGCCTGGATCCATGCTGGTGGTGCGCACCACGCAGCTTACAGCCAGGCATTAAGCTCAGAAGTCATTGAAGACTTTGCGGAGATGGCTGGTGTTGAAACTGTCGTTATCGACAGCGATACCAACCTGCGCAACTTCAAGTCAGAACTGCGCTACAACGCGGCTTACTATCAGCTTAAGCAAGGTATCTAATCGACCTGTTGGCTCATTGCAAAGATGAGCCAACATCATTGTCATACCAGTCATAGTAATATTATCGCAAGTAGCACGTGTTACATTGCGATTTTATTTTATGACTTGTACAGATTGATTAGGAGTACTCATGGTCGACTTAAGCTCTTATAAGGGCATTGTGTTTGATATGGATGGCACGTTGGTAGACTCTATGCCAGCGCACATGGAAGCGTGGCGGGTGACCTGCGAAAACTTCGGTTATCCCTTTGATCTCGATTATATGTATTCACTGGGTGGCGTGCCTACGCGACAAACCGTGGTGGTACTGAATGACAAATTCAGTATGGACCATGACCCGTCTGAAGTTGCCCACTATAAGCGCGAAAGCTGGGAAGCGATGAACCTTGAGCCGGTCATTATCGAATCGACCATGGCCGTGTTTAATCACTATCGCCCGCATATGGCAATTGGTATCGGTACCGGCGCCGAGCGCCCCCATGCCGAGCATCTGCTCACGGCCCACGGCCTGCTTGAGCGCATCGATTCGTTAGTTACGGCGACCGATGTGACCCATGGCAAACCGCATCCGGAAACCTTTCTCACCGTTGCCAGACAAATGGGTGTTGAGCCGTCTAAATGCGTGGTGTTCGAAGATACCGAGATTGGTCGTCAGGCGGCCAGGGATGCCGGAATGGACTGTATTATGGTTAACAACGGCGAAATTCAGGTCTGATAGACTTGCATTTCCTATGTTAATTGTAATATAAAAGTATAAAAATTATTGTAGGAATGTAAACTATGCCGTCGTTATCGCTTTCCGGGGTTCGCCCTGCGTTTTTCTCCCGCTCCGGTAAACAGGCCAA
The DNA here is from genome assembly GCA_002691625.1 of Alteromonadaceae bacterium. Taxonomy (GTDB): domain Bacteria; phylum Pseudomonadota; class Gammaproteobacteria; order Enterobacterales; family Alteromonadaceae; genus Alteromonas. Next base: position 16,459 of record NZIK01000067.1, on the reverse strand, counting down.
GTGGCTGCTGGCCGGAGTACTAACTCTGACATTTGGCTGTGCCAATCAGGTTATGGCCAACAAGCAAGGACAATCTATGACTACCACTCCCAGCGCTACCGTTAGCGCGTTTGGTTCGCTGAGCGACGCGACCCCGGTTGAAAAAGTCACCCTTAAAAACAGCAATAATGTAGAAGTGGAAGTGATCAGCTTCGGCGGCATTATTACCCGTATCGTTACCCCTGATGCCAACGGTGAGTTAGGCAATATTGTGTACGGTATGGAAACCATCGAAGAATATGAAAACGGTAACCCTTACTTTGGCGCGCTGATCGGCCGCTATGGTAACCGTATTAAAGACGGTAAGTTTACCTTAAACGGCACCGAGTATCAGCTTGCTACCAATGATGGCGACAACCATCTGCACGGCGGTGTTCAGGGCTTCGATAAGAAAGTATGGAAAATGGCCCCGTTTGCAACGGCTAACAGTGCCGGTGTTACACTGACGCTGGTCAGCCCGGACGGCGACCAAGGCTACCCNGGTGAGCTGACTACCGAAGTCACTTACACGCTGACCAACAACAATACGCTGGATATGCANTTTATCGCTACCACCGATAANCCNACNGTAGTGAATCTCACCCAGCACTCGTATTTCAATCTGGCTGGCAAAGGCACCATCTTAGATCACGAACTACAAATCAACGGTAAATATATCACGCCGGTAGACGGTGGTCTGATCCCCACGGGCGAGCTTGCTCCGGTGGCAGGAACGCCTTTCGATTTTACTTCACCCAAAGCCATTGGCCGCGATATTGAAGCCGACAACGAGCAACTGGCACTGGGTAAAGGTTACGATCATAACTACGTGTTAAAAGAACAGGTAGACAATGAGCTAATCGAAGCGGCTACCGTTTACGANCCNANCTCNGGCCGGNTTCTGCGGGTACTCACCGAAGAGCCGGCAGTACAATTTTATTCAGGTAACTTCCTGGAAGGGGCTACCGAAGGCTTTGGCCAGCAGCATATTTTCCGTGGTGCCCTGTGTCTGGAGCCGCAACATTATCCCGACTCACCGAATCAGGCTAACTTCCCAAGCACCACTTTATTGCCGGGCGAAGTTTACTCAACGCGAATCGTTTACGCCTTTGACACAAAGTAGGTCAGCGTTAAGTCATTAATCGTAGCACCCGCCGGCTGGCGGGTGTGGTAACCCAGATAGAGAGAGCAATCATGATTTCAAAGTCGCTTAAACGACTTGGTATTGGTCTGTTGGTAATGTCTTGCCTTGCCGGTTGTAACAGCACAGACAACGAAGAGGTCACTGAAACCAAGGTAAATGTCGCGACTGAAGCATCGGGCATTTTCACTAACCCCCTGTTTCCTAATGGCGCCGATCCATGGCTGGAATACTGGGACGGTAACTATTATCTGACCACGACCACCTGGACCTCGCAGTTAGTGATGCGTAAATCGCCAACACTTGCAGGTTTAGCTGATGCGACGCCGGTTAATGTGTGGTCGTCTACTGACCCTGAGCGTTGCTGTAATTTCTGGGCGTTCGAATTCCACCGCTTAAAAGGGCCAAACGGCTATCGCTGGTACATGATGTACACCGCCGGACAGGACGGCACGCTGGATTATCAGCACCTNAACGTGCTGGAAAGTGTNGGTGATGATCCNATGGGNCCNTATCAGTACAAAGGCGCACTGATGCNNGAAGTGTGGAATATCGATGGGAACTANCTGGAACACGACGGCAAGCTCTACGTGATCTATTCACAGTGGCGTGGTGATACACAGCTNAACATTATTGCTGAAATGGAAAACCCGTGGACGCTGAAAGACCAGGAACATATGGTGCTGACNACACCAGAGCTGGACTGGGAAATCAGTGGCCGTAAGGTNACCGAAGGGGCTGAAATTCTGCAGCACAACGGCCGNACNTTTATGACCTANTCAGCCAGTTTTTGTAATACACCGGATTATAAGCTCGGCTTACTGGAGTTAACCGGTAACGACCCGATGAATCCTGACCACTGGACCAAATCGCCTGAACCTGTTTTCAGCCGCACCGAAACGGTATTCGGTCCTGGCCATAACGGTTTCTTTACCTCACCGGATGGTAGTGAAGACTGGCTGGTGTATCACGGCAATGACTCTGTTGAGCATGGCTGTAGTGCTACCCGGTCATTACGCGCCCAGAAATTTACCTGGTCTGAGACCGGCGAGCCTGAATTTGGTGAGCCTTTAACGCCGGGCGTAGAAGTTGCGCCGCCATCGGGTGAGAACGGCCCATTGGTAACCCGTGTACAAGGTCAGCGTTATCAGTTGGAGAATGCAACCAGTGAGCTGTGTCTGGATATCTCTGCCGACCCGGAAGATAACCGCGCAGTGCAACGTCAGTGCGCCGGGACTAACGGCCAGTGGGTGCTGGACTCGACCACCGACGGTTTCATTCGTCTGGCTAACCGCGAAGACAGTAAATTCCTGGAGGTGGCCAATTGCGCTACGAGCGACAATGCCCGCGTGCAATCGGCGGCCTGGCGTAACAACTACTGCCAGCAATGGAAGGTGGAAGCCGGTATCGATGGCAATGTTACGCTGAGTAACCGTTATTCGGGTAAACCTCTGGCAGTTGCCGGGTGTTCTGCGTCGGCCAATCAGGCAGTGCTGCAGCACAATACCGACAGTGCCTGTAATCAATGGCAGCTGCGCCCCATGGGTGAAGTGGCCCTGATGAGCCAGCAAAGTGGTAAGGCGCTGGCGTTGAATGGCGATAATATTGAACAGCAGGCCTTTGATTATCAGGCAGAGCAAAGCTGGTTATTTGTGTCAACCGATACGGGCTATCTGTCGCTGAAGCAGGACGCTGACAGTGAGTTATGTGTGGGTGTGGATGCCAACCAGGTCGTCCCGGGTGCCAACATCAGTATGGTGAACTGCGAAGAGAAAACGGCGCAGTGGCGTTTAACGCCGAAAGACGGCGGCGGCATGATGCTGTTTAACCGCTATACGCGTTTGCCGCTGGGCTTAACCGACTGTGGTCTGGCTGAAGGAACCAATATTGCGCAGCAGCCTGATCTGGCCACACGCTGTCAGATTTTCCATCTGCGCGAACCACAGTAAGTCATTACTTTTTAAGTACCTTGTTGTTCAAAGGGGGAGTACCGAGTAGGGCGGTGCTCTCCCTTCTTTCTTTGGAACTCCTTAAACCACGAAGCAAATGCATGACCCTGCATGATTTTTTACGGTTTTACTGGTACGCTTAAAGCAGTTAAGAGTTATCCAGGGAAAGGCATGCGTCGTTTTATCAAAGCCTCCATCATTACCGTCATCGCAGTGGTTATTACCGGTTGTGTGATCAACGTCACACCGGGCAATCTTATTTATCAGTCCACTAAAACCGAAAAACTCAATCTTACTCGCTTCCAGGAGCAGGCCTTTAAGGATGATATGTCGGTGGCACTTAAAGCCGTAAGTCTGAAAAGCGAGCAGGGGCATACCCTGCGGGGCATTCAGGCACTTTACCATGGCGCGAAAGCCAATATTCTGTTGTTTGGTGGTAACGGCATGACCATTAATCAGTCAGCCAATATCGTGCATCGGTTTGGTGCCATACCGGCCAACGTAATCTGGTTTGATTACCCTGGGGCGGGGATCAGTGATAAACCAGCTAAACTCGACCCTGAAGCCATGATGGCTGATGCGCTGGCAATATATGACTTTGCTGCCGATAAACTGCGTAACGATAAGCCGTTTATTGTTCACGGCATTGAGCTGGGGGGCGCCGTGGCCGCCAATATTGCATTGCAGCGCAGCCCGGATGCGCTGGTGTTAGAAAAACCCATTGTTAACCTCTCTCAGCTTATCAATGACAATTCACCGGGCTGGTCTGGCTGGTTTACCCGGATCAAACTGTCTCCCAAACTGGCGGCGGTGGATAATGCCTATCAGGTTGGTAGTTACCAGGGCCCCTTGCTGATTTTGGTTGGTGAAAAAGACCTCACCACGCCACCCAAATACAGTCAGATATTGTACCGGGTATCGCCATCGGACAATAAAAATCTGGTGGTTGTGGAGGGCGTTGGCCATGACAAACTTATGCGGAGTCCTATCGCTGTTGATGCCTACAAAGCCTTTGTTGCCGGTTTGTAACTATTTAGGCGGATTAACACTGCGGGTGAAAACCTGACGGGAAACATGGATAACACCCAATAGTGGTCGCACAGCCATACATTAGCTGATAATCTAACCGCCAGGTAAGTAATTAGCGCCGGTCTGCAAAGACCGGGGCGCGCGTTGGAATATGGAAATAACACATGGCATTTACTGGCAAAGTCGAAGTGACGCCATCACAATTTGTCACAGGTAACGCAGATATGCGTTCAGAGGAAGAAGCCAAAAAGCTGCAAAAGCAAAAGTGGTTAGTGTTAAGCTTAACCTTTCTGGTGGTATTTGCTGCCGCGCTGGCGTGGATTTGGTCTCGGCCAGAAATTTATCAGAGTCAGGCCATCGTCCATTTTAGTTATGCTCAGCAGCATAACACCGAGCAAAGCACCGTACCGGTCGAGCAAATCACCCTCAACAACCAGCGCCTTAGCAGTAATCGTGTGTTTAATGATTTGAGCGCCCGCTTACTGGCCTACGATTCACTGTCTCTTTCCCCCGAGCAACTGGCTGGTATGCTGAGCACCGAAGCCAATACCAGCAGCCGTATAATCAGCCTGTATGCCAACGGAGAAGATAAAACCCTGTTAAAACCGGTTCTGGAGCAATGGTTAAATCTGTACCTTGAACAACTGTCGGCCGAAACCATCGCTAACACCGAAGAAACCATCAGTGTCGAACAGGAAAAACTCCTCGCGCTGGAAGAAAAGATTAATGCACAACGGGCTGTGGTACAGGCCTTTGGTGAAGAAAATAATATTGTTTCGCTGGAGCGTGATGAAAACCGCGTGCTGGCGAAAATTAAAAGCAAAGGTGCGGCCCTGGATGAGGCCGAATCTATGCAGGCTGAAGCCGAGGCAGAGCTGGCTACCGTACGCCAGAGTATTGCCAACGGCGAAATGGTCTTTCACCCTAATGATAAAGCACGCATGGATAGTCTCTATGCCGTGATTGCCGAAGTAGAATCTGAGCTGGCCGAACTGGCCGAAAATTTTACCCCCACTTACATGAACATGGACCCGGAAATCGTTGGCAAAAAGCGCAAGCTGGAGGAACTCAGGGGTAACTATGACAAGACGGTAGCCGAAAGTCAGCAGCGCTACCTGGAGGAGCTCAAACGAACGGTAACCTCTTCCCAGCAAAAGCAACAGCAGTTGGATAGCGAACTTAAACAACTGTCGCTTGATGCCCAGGCCTTCAATCAAAAGCTAGAAGAATATGCCCGTCTCGACGGTGCTCTGGAACAGTTACAATTACAATCGCAGACGCTGCGGGATCAACTGGTACAGGCAGAGGTGCAAAAACCTATGCAGCCTACCATCAATATTCTGGAGCAGCCCTTTGAACCGGACTTCCCCATAGCGCCACATTACTGGCGGGATTCTGCCATCGCGCTGGTGGTAGCAATTATTCTTGGTTTGCTGGCATTGCAGCTGTTCAGTTCGATTCATCGCCAGCAAACTCCTGCGCCGACCTTTACCAGCTATAACGTGGTGCCTAATCAGGGACTGACCCTGGAACAGCAAATGGCAGCCCATCAGGCGCTTGAAAAACAAAAGGTCTCTCAGTTAGGACACCAGCAGGCGCCAATGCAACTTGGTCATGAGGCGCCGGCGAGTAATGCCCGGTTACTGAGTGAAAAAGACTGTCTGGGGCTATACAAAGCCGCTAATCGTGACGGCAAACTGGTTATCGCGCTGTTGCTCAGCGGGGTAGCACCAGAGGAATTACCTGAAGTACGTTATCAGGACGTGCTGGTGGAAAAAGGCGCGCTTAAGATCCATGGTGATTTTGCCCGGACTCTTGACCTCTCCAATGAATGCGTAGGCCTATTGTGCGAGTCAGAAGGCGACCCTGAAGCTACCGTATTGAGCAGCCGTCTGGATGCCAGTCAGTTAGATCAGATGATCATAAACGTGGCACACGACGCCGGGCTGCCATACCCGGATCAGTTTTCAGTGGCAGCGTTAAGGCATACTTATCTGACATTCCTGGTCGCTCAGGGGGCACGCCTCAACGATATTGAACAGGCCGCGGGGTTTGTACCGCCGGCTGAGCTGGGCCTTTACCGGCAGGTAAACCGCAACGGTAATGTGGTAGATATCGACAGTCTGGAAACCCGCTACCCACTGGCTAACCCGTAAACCATGCTTACTGCTGGCAGCTGATGGTAAAATACCTACCAAGCAGTGCTGGCAGTGTCGGGCAGGGCTCATATACAATATGGCCCTGTTCGTTTTATTCCGGCAATGCTTTGCATAATTCCGTTTTAGCTCTGCGCCAGCGAGAGCTGGTTCATTCAACCCGCCCGTTTCTGGCCCGTGGGGGCAAGGTCGTTCGCTGTGACGACTGCTTGCTACCAACTGCCAATTGTATTTGTGAGCATGTGCCAGAGCCGCAGGCTAACAGTGCTTTTGTGTTCCTGATGTACAAAGGCGAATGTTATAAACCAACGAACACCGGGCGACTGATTGCCGATGTGGCAAAGGTGAATCACGCCTTTACCTGGCATCGCACCGAACCATCCCCGGAGTTTTTGGCGTTGCTTGACAACCCGGTCTATCAGCCGTTTATCATCTTTCCCCACGAATATGCTGAGCCTGAGCGACGCGCTCACGCTGTAGCGGATAACGGTAAAGTGCCCTTGTTTATTATGCTTGATGGGACCTGGCGTGAGGCGCGCAAAATGTTTCGTAAAAGTGAGTACCTTCAGCACCTGCCAGTGTTGGGGATAAAGCCGCAAGTCAACTCTGAGTATAAATTACGCGAGGCCGCTCATGCTCATCAGTTATGTACCGCAGAAGTTGGCGTGGAAGTATTAAAACTGGCCGGGGAAGCGAGTGCAGCTCAAACGCTGGCGCATTACTTCAACGTTTTCCGCCACTTTTATGTGAAGGGTAAGCCCCATCTGACCGACCACTTAAGTGCCTGTGAACTGGGCCTGAGTGAATAAAAAAACGCGGCCACTTAGGACCGCGCTTTTATCCTCTGCGAAGCCGCTTATTTCAGCTCTGCAACAACAATCGACTTGGCTGGCAATACCAGTTCGTCGAGATCACTGCTGAATGACGCAGGTTTTACAACCTCCTTGGCGTCAAAGGTATTTTTGGCAGTAATGGCATCTGCAGTAAGGATCTGACCAACCAGAGAGGAATAATCACCGTTGTCAAAATCCAGTGCCACCTCGGCTTCATTGGCCGGATCTAAATTAACCAGGGCAATATACACCTTGCCATCCTGACCCTTAGCAATAGAGGCAGTGACCGCAGGTAACGACTGGTCACCCTGTTTATACTCGCCACCGTTGATGGTGAAAGGGATCGACGTGGCATCCTGAAACACCTTATACATGCCGTACACATGGTAGGTGGGCGTCAGTAGCATGTCGCCACCATCAGTGAGGATCATGGCCTGCAGCACGTTAACCATCTGCGCGATATTGGTCATGTGCACGCGTTCGGCATAGTGGTGGAACAGGTTAAAGTTCACCGCGGTTAACACCGCATCACGCAGGGTGTTTTGCTGATACAGAAAGCCCGGCTCTCTGCCTGGCTCCGGGTCGTACCAGGTACCCCATTCATCCACGTAAAAGCCCAGTTTGCCCTCAGGATCGTTGGCATCGAGTTTAGCGATATTATTTTGGAGGTACTTATCCATGCGATAGGTACGCTCCATGGTTTTAAACCAGTCGCTTTCGGTAAACTCGGTGGCGTGGCCTTTGTTCGACCAATCGCTGTTGGGCAGCGTGTAGAAGTGGTAACTGATGCCATCCATGTTGCGCTCAATACTGGCGCTTAATACATCGGTCCATTCGGTATCTTCGGTATGACCGCCACTGGTAACCAGTTTTGGCTTTTTACCCGGAGGGGTTTTGATAAAGGTGGCAAACTGGTTATACAGGTCAACGTAGTAATCCGGTGACATATGACCACCACAGCCCCAGCTTTCGTTACCAATACCAAAATACGCAATATCCCAGGGCGCTTCGCGCCCATTGGCCCGGCGTTGATTGGCCAGCGTGGAGTTTTTGTCTGAGGTCATGTATTCAACCCACTCAGCCATTTCACGCACGGTGCCACTACCCAGGTTGCCCTTGATGTAAGCATCCGCCCCAAGCAGTTCAACAAAGTCAAAAAACTCATGGGTGCCCACGGCATTGTCTTCCTCTACACCCCCCCAGTGAGTATTTACCTTTACCGGGCGTTCAGCCGGATCGCCGATGCCATCACGCCAGTGATATTCGTCGGCAAAACAACCGCCCGGCCAGCGCACCAGAGGAACCTGAATGTCGCGCAAGGCATTAAGAACGTCATTGCGGAAGCCTTTGGTATTGGGAATATCTGAGTCATGGCCGACCCAGATACCTTCGTAAATACCCCGTCCAAGATGCTCGGCAAACTGACCGTAGATATCCTTGTTAATGGTGGCGCCTTCCTTACTGAGGTCGGCAGTGATACTTACATCATGTTGTTTGGAAACACAGCCAAACGACAGGCCAACCCCCAGCAGGGCGCAGGCAACTAGTTTTAACTTCATCATTACTCCTTGTTATTTCTGCACGCCTTCAGTGGTCATAATGACGCGTTTCAGGGTGCCGTCTTGGTTGTAATATAAAGGCTCAACGGCCACCGAACGACGAAAACGACCGCCGCTTGGCTGACCGTCTTTAGGCGGCAGTGCACCGGTGTGATAAATAAAGTAGCTCTTGCCCTTGTACTCAATGATGGACTGGTGATTGGTCTCTGAATTACCGGCGACTTCATTCAGGATGCCTTTGTATTCCCACGGGCCATGAATGCTTTTACTCATGGCATAGCAGATCTTCTCCGGGAACTCACAGGCATAGCTAAAGTAATAATTATCGCCCTTTTTATGCACCCATGAGGCTTCGGTATAATTGGGCACGTCAATGGTTTTTATCTCGCCATCGAGTTCCAGCATGTTGTCTTTGAGTTTGACGTACTTTGGCATCAGGTTGCCGAAGAACATGTAGGCATCGCCGTTTTCTTCAATAAAGATAGCCGGGTCAATATCGTCCCAGTCATTGGGCGTATGGGTTGTCATATCATCGGTAATGAGCGCTTTGCCGATAGCGTCTTTAAACGGCCCGGTAGGGGAGGCTGAGGTGGCCACACCGATAGCGAAACCGGGTTTGGTTTCATCGTGGCGGACTGTGGTGTAAAAATAAAATGTGCCGTCTTTTTCCACCATATGGGAGGCCCAGGCAAAGCCCGGTACGGCCCATTCAAAATCAACGCCTTTCATGATAGGCCCATGAGCTTTCCAGTTCACCATGTCGGTTGAACTGTAAGCCAGCCAATCATGCATTTCGAAAAACTTATCGTTGTTAGGTGCCTCATCGTGACCGGTATAGAGGTAGACGGTGTCGTTATAAACCATAGCGGCCGGGTCGGCAGTAAAAACGTCGGTGATAATCGGGTTATCAGCACTGGCCGCTGAAGCAAATATACAGGCGAAGGCGGTGCTTAGAAGTCGTTTTCGCATGATGATCCTTAAATATTACAAGTGTCGAAGAAACGAAAAAACCGCTACCTGAGAACAGGTAGCGGTGAGTGGCTTAAGTGCAACCCTCATTCAGGGCGTTGCGTGTTGTAGATTTGCGTAACATCAGTTGCCGTAAGGGCATCATCAAAGATGTACAGCTCATCGATTTGACCGTTGAAAGCTGCATCCCAGAAGTTTGCGCCAACCGTAAAGGACGTAACCGGAGCCGGCGTAAACACATCCGGGAAGTTCTGACCTGTAAAGCCTTCTTCACCATTGATGTAGATGGTCATGGCGCCCTGATTATTGACCATTACCATGTGGTACCAGGTGCCGGTTTCCAGGGTTTGGTCGGTAAAGGCGTCGTACCAGGCAGTACCAGACCATACCATGGCATTGGTGGAGGCGTGGTGACCACCTGGGATCATGCTGATCCAGCTGTCGGCATTGGCGTACCCAAACAGCACTGGGGTATAGTTGGCCAGCGTAGTGGCGTTAAACCAAACCGAGATGGCGTAGGAGTTATCTTTAATCAGGTCTGTTGCTAGCTGCACACCATAACTACCATCCATATCCAGTGCACGGCCAACAACACCGTCGGTAAAAGCAGCTTCACCGCCTGCCTGGTCGATAGTGGCACCGATTGGTGTACCTGAACTTTGCTGACCGGTTGCATCAGACAGATCATCGTTATCGAAGCTGTAGTGCACTACCGGATCCGGCAGGCCCAGGGCTCGCACATTCACTTCGAAGGTCTTGGTAAGACTTTCGCCTTCTAAATTGATAGTGGCGGTTAGCACAACCAGGGCGTCGTCTTCACCATTGGCCGGACGGGTCACTTCACCCTTAGTACTGATTACATCCGGGTTAGAGGATGTCCAGGTTATGGCCGATGCGTAAGGGCCAGTGGGACGCATTGGCAGATCAGCAATGACAGCGGTAGTGTCACCTAAGTCTAGCAAGTCAGCGGCCGAAGCCAGCAGCTCAGCAGTCGATAGTGGCGTAACATCGAGGTTTTTGATTTCACCAGCCGTTAATGCCGTGTCATATAGTTTAACTTCATCAATCAAACCGTTGAAAGGCACATCAAATGGATTTACGCCCAGGGTGAACACGCCTTCGTAATCGGTAAACATATCTGGCAGACCGTTCGCTTCGCCCGCCAGTTCACCGTCTACGTAAATACGTACAAAGCCGTTATTGACTGAGAACGCTACGTGGGTCCAGGTATCTGGTTGCATAGGCACTCCAGAGATACCGTCAAACCATGGGTTGCTGCCTTTCAGTACCGAGTTACTCCACAACATGATGTTGCTGTCCCAGCTTTGTGGAACCAGACTCATCCAGCCGTTATCACCCACATTACCAAAGAATGCCGGGGTAAAGGTGTTGATCGTCTGTGCATTCAGCCACATCGACACAGTGTAATTGTAAGAGCTAATAAAGCTATCTGGCAGACGCAGACCATTGCTGCCATCGAACATGGCTGCCTGACCCATCTGACCTTCAACAAAGTTAACGGTACCAGTGGTATCCGGACGCATGCCGGTTTCAGTTGCTACGGCGTAATTGCCCAGTTCGTCAGCAAAGCTGCCGTCGAAAGAGTAGTGAGCAATACGGTTAAACGGCACCTGAGCCGGGATCACAATGGTGTAGGTCTGAGTTTGTGACATTCCATTAAGGGTAGCGGTGGCGGTTAAGGTGACTTCGGTATCGCCAGAGCCAACATTAGGACGTGTTACCACGCCAGTGTAACTGGCATTCGGCAGTTCCGGTTCACCTTTCACTTCAATATAATCCGGGTGACTGCTGGTCCAGGTGATATCGGCACCTTTTGCACCAATCGCCGGCAGAGTAATGTCTACGGTTGTTTCTTGCGGGAATGAGATAGCAGCCAGCGCATTAGTTAATGCTGTGGCATTATCATTTTCCAGTAGCTTACTACCCCAGATAGCCACACCTTCTTCATTAACCGCTGTAAAGGTGGGTACAAACTGGCCGTTATTTTCGTTGTACTGCCATGAAGACACCCCTTTGAAGGTACCATGGCCGTTGAGATACAAACGCACGGTGTTATCCGCTTCGTAGTACCATTTACCAGTTACGTCACCGCTAACAATGTTGTAGTCTTCCAGGGTAATATAGGCAGAAACCTTTGCCTCCCGGTCGATATCGGAGCCGTGGTTAATCAGTTTGAACGTACCAAACAAATCGGTTTCATCGGCAATATTGTCGCCTTCAACGGGGACATAACGATGCGGCGCAACGACCAGCCAGCCATCCTCGTTGACGAACATCTCGTGAACACGAACATTATGTATTTCGCCTGAGTTTGGGAAGCGGGTGTGGAAAATAACAAAGTACTTGCCGGTTTCTTCATCATAATAGGCTGAGTTATGACCTGGTGCCATATAGCCATTATCGCTGCCTGCTTCACCCGGGTTAACGTCAAACAGGAAGCCACCCATTACCTTATTGCCATACTGCTCTATGGAAGACCAGGCGCCCGAAGCGCCAATCATGTCCTGCCCCTTGCTGTCTGTGAAAGGACCATTAGGGTTACGTGAACGGGCAATACGCATGTTGTAACCGTCGGCGTTTTCATAACCGCCAAAGGAGGTAAACAGGTAGTAGTAATCGCTGTCCGGGCTGTAAATCATGTACGGCCCTTCAATAGCGCTATAGAAGCCACCCATGAGTTTCGTGCCGTAGCCCTGGTTTGGAAGAGCCATGCCGGTTTGCGGATCCATTTCCATAATCCAGATTCCACCGGAATAAGAGCCGTAAACCATCCATAAGCGGCCTTCTTTATCGAAAAAGACGTCCGGATCAATGGCATTCGGATGTACATTACCGTCATAATCTTCGCCATTGATACCCGGGTTTTCTGCGCCTACGTGGCCTGTGGTCAGGATCAGACCTAAGTCTTCATATGGTCCGTCAATATTGTCTGATACGGCGACACCCAGGTATGAACGGGATACACAGTTACCGGTATCCGGCAGCGCACAGTGATTGTAATAGAAGTAGTAACGGCCGTCGCCAAGCTGAATAACATCTGAAGCCCAGGAACCAATATTGCCGCCTACCCAGTCAATGCCCTCAGATACTTCAGAAGGGTAAGTATTAAACAGTGGCGTATTAGCCGCTGCATCTTCATTATTGGCGGCAGCTGGGTTTAACTGCGTCCAGTTAACTAAATCGGTAGAGCTGGCATAAGCCATATGAGAGCCGAAGATATAGAAAGTGCCGTCGTCCAGACGAATAACAGAAGGATCGTGAACGCCTACTTCACTAAAAGTAACACCGGTTGGAAAGATCGGGTCTGTAACACTAACCGGTGGTTCGTTTTGTGGGGCCTCAACAACACCTTCAACTTTTTGTTGTGTTCCGTCTCCACATCCACCGAGTACGGCGGAGATACTCACGGCTAACAACACTTTGTTCCATCTCATGGTTAAACCTCATCAAAGTAATATTGTATGACTAATTTAATATATCAAGCAGTATATACGATGTAAATCTATTGTTAATAGTTAAATTTCGTAAATCGGTCTAATTAATTTTAAGTGTTTGATAGATATGTGATATTTTTATGTCTTGTGCGCCAGGGTGTTAATTGGCCAGCATGGATAAGCCAGTTTGTTAATAAATGTTAATAGATTTAACAGACTTTGTTGACACTTATTAAATCATACAATAATATCTAGTGAAATATAATCATTCTGTTACGAAAATTTATATTTTTTACTTTGCAGTTAACACAACTTATACAAAGGTTACTGTCAGGAGCTTGCTCGGCTCCCAGTAATGGAGGTTTACCGTATGTTTAAAAGAAAGCAACTAGCAACAGCAGTCATATTTGCGCTGGGTAGCACTCTGCTCTATGCACAAGAAGCTGATAATGCACAGGAAGAAGCACCAGAAGATGTAGAAGTAATAGAAGTCTCTGGTATCCGCGCTAGTTTAAATAAAGCAATCAACATTAAACGTCAGAATCTGCAGATCGTTGACGCGATTGTTGCCGAGGACATTGGTAAATTTCCGGATAATAATGTGGTAGAAGCGCTGCAAAGGGTAACTGGGGTTCAGGTTACCGACAGGGCGTCGGGTGAAGTAAATACGGTTACCATTCGAGGTCTCTCTGATGTCACGACAACGGTTAACGGTAGAAATATTTTTACCTCCACAGGACGCTCAATAGCATTAGCTGATATTCCTGCCGCCTTACTGCAAAGCGCCAGTGTTTATAAAACACGCTCTGCTTCACAGCTTGGTAGCGGCCTGGCTGGGCAAATTGATGTTCAAACCCAACGACCTTTCGACTTCGACGGCTCCAAGGTGGTTTTAGCTGCAAGAGCCATTGAGCAGGAACAGGCAGACTATTACGATCCAAATGTAAGTTTATTGATGAGTGATCGTTGGGAAACGGATTTTGGTGAAGTGGGCGCACTGATCAACGTCGCCTACGCCCGCACGCGGTTCCGCGATCAAAGCATCACGGCGGGAGCCATGTTACCGTACTTCACTAAAAACCCGCCTGAGCCTTATGATATGCTAACTCGCATACCGTCGACATTCTGGACGCCAGGTCTGGAAGAAGGCCTACCTTTTGCAGCGGGCTCAACGCTGAATGTCAATGGTGTTGACTCGGAGTATTACTTATCGCGGGATGCCATATTCGGCGCTGATTCCTATGGTGATCGCGAACGACCTGCGGTAAGCGTGTCATTCCAGTGGGCACCAAATGATTGGTCTGAGTATTTATTTGAGGCCTTTTACAACGGTTTCAGAACCGACAATCAAACCACGATGTTATTTAAAAACGTGGAGCATACGTATTTATTGGATCCCACCGCGCCGATAAATTTATATGAAGGGACCAATATTATTAAGTCCGGTTCAGCATTGGACTCACAAAACATCGGTAATAATTTTACCAGTGGTGACTTTTTTACGGGTAAAACCGATGGCTTCTTATACGCCCTGGGCGGTAACTGGTATCTCAGTGACGACTTCCAGATTAAGTCTGAACTTATCTATCAGACCAGTGAATACACTAATATGTTTTTTGCTATGCGTGGCGTGCCGCAATACCTGACTGGCACACTGAACTTTGATTTTAACGCCGGTGGCGGTATTCCAGGGTTAGAGATTGTCGATAATCCTGATACAGCCATTGACGAGTCTGACGTCACCAACCGGGCCCTATGGCAGACTGATGGTCTGTATGATAACTCTTATCGTGGGGAAGGCGACGCCTTAACCTTTAAGGTAGACGCGGAGCAGTTTGTCTCTTTTGGACCTATCGAGAAAATCAAATATGGTCTGCGTTATGATAAGCGTACGGCTGAAGATTACGATTATTTAGGCCCCGGTGGCAATGAAGGCCTGTCATTGGCCGAGTTACCAGACGGTTTCACCTATATTAATAGTGATTTTTTTGACGGCAGAGCCAATTTTCCGAACAGCTGGGCGGCGGTAGATGCTAAATACCTGATGGCTAACCGCCAGGACATTCGCGCTTTACATGGTTATGACGATATTACCGACCAGACGCCTACCATTAACTTCGATATTGAAGAGGTATCGACAGAAGCCTACATCCAAGCCGACTTTATGACAGAGATCGGTGGTAAAACACTGGATGGTCAGATAGGGGTACGGGTTGAGCGTGCCGAGCGTGATATGGCGTTCTTTGATGCAGAAGGCAACCTTACCGGTAGTGGTGAAGGTTCTAGCACTTCCGTATTACCCAGTTTTGTTGTGCGCTATCATCTCGCCGATGACCTGTTAGCTCGTTTCGCTTATACCGAAACTGTCAGACGCCCGGATTTTGCAGCACTTAACCCTACTATCAATTATGGGTCTAACCTGACTGGCCTGGAATTAAAAACTTCAACACAGGGTAATCCCGACCTAGGGCCGGTGGAGTCTGCAAACCTGGATCTTTCATTGGAGTGGTACTTCTCACCACAAAGTTCTGTTTATGCTGCCTGGTTCCAGCGAGACATCGAAGGCTTTGTATTTGATTCTAAGAGAAAAGTGACACTGCAGGGTCCTGAAGATGAACAGCCTACAGAATACGTGCTGACTCAGCCTGGTAATGCTTCCGATGGCTCTTTATCCGGCCTTGAATTAGGACTGGTGTATTTCCCGGATAATCTGCCTGAAGTACTGGATGGTTTAGGTGTTCAGGCGAGTTATACAATGCTTGATTCGGAGCAGGATATCCCGGAATTTGAGGTTGATGAGAACGGCGAAATCTACATTTCCCGGATACTCTCCCGCAGCATGTTTGCGGTATCCGATAAATCCTACAGTGTAGTGGCTATTTACGAGAAAGATAATTTCGATATGCGCTTATCTTATGTGTGGCGTGAAGATTTTCTGAATAACTACGAAGCGGCGATTTTTGCAAACCCATTGGGCGTTTACCGTCGTCCGGAACAGAGCTTAAACTTCCAGATGAGTTATGATGTCAGTGAAAATCTGATGCTGACCTTCGACGCTACCAATCTGACGGATGAAATTTACCAAAGCTATTATCAGTATCCAACAACCAATAACTTTGGCAGCGCGATTATCAGCCGAACCTTCGCATTGGGAATGCGTTACAGCATGTAACACGTTGCATACGTGACGTTATGAAAGCCCGATATATTATTGGGCTTTTTTTGTTAATAGCATATACATGATTAATGTTGGCTATGTTCTGCTAAATTGTTGCTATACTGTATATGGATACAGTTATTGAGGGTTAATCATGATCCCAGCACAATTTAGAAAGCTTATAGCCGAGTTA
>NZIK01000066.1 GCA_002691625.1 Alteromonadaceae bacterium | reverse complement strand
CCCGTTCCTTGTTTTTTTTTTTTAAATGACCCGCCCCCCCCCGAATTCTCCCCTTTTCCCCCACCCGCCCCTCTCCCGTTCGGCCAATTTTTTTACCCGGCCGGCCGCCCCCCGCCACTTTTTGCGGCTTGTACAGGTTGTAATCGTTGTAGTACAGCTCGGCGGAGGGATCGGCCTGCCTGGCATATTTAAAGGCGTATTCAATGTAGTCGTCGCCGATGATGCGCCGCCAGGGTGTGTCCCGCAACGAGCCATCGTCATTGAGTGCTTCATTGACAACATCCCAACCTGCTACCTGCCCCTTGTACCGACCCACCAGCGTGTATATGTGCGCTTTCATGCGGGCGAGTAACACTTCCCGGCTCACTTCTTCGCCAGCATCGTCGGTAAACACCCAGTCGGGAGTTTGCTGATGCCAGACCAATGTGTGACCAATAACCTTGCCGTTACAGTGTTCAGCAATGCGAATTAACTGATCAGCCATGGCAAAGGAAAAAACGCCCGGCTCTGGTTGAATATGCTGCCATTTCATCGCATTTTCAGCAGTAAAAGCATTAAAATCGCGACATTCCGGCGTGTTTTTAGCTGGCAATGGTGACTTCAGTGTGCCCGACTTCACCGCCGTGCCAACCAAAAATTTTCCTTCATAAGCATTCGCCAGGCTATTGCCCGGATTGGCAGCGCAGCCAGTTAACAGACAGGGGACTAGTAACGCAGCGGTCAGACGACTCAACATCATCAGGCTCCTTTACTGCAACTCAATACGGGTGTGGGCAACTTTCTCCGGCTTACCAAAGCCTGGCTGACCATCTCCCATGTACACATCGAGTGTTCCGGTATAAGGGACTTTTTGCCCTCGATCGTTAATGTATACCAACTCGTCTGCACTCAGCGTGAGTGAAACCGTCTGCGTTTCACCTGCGCCAACCTCCGTACGGGTAAAGCCCTTAAGACTAAGTTTAGGTGTATTTACCGGTGCATCCGGCATACTCACATAAACCTGAGTCACCTGACTGGCAGCCTGCTCCCCCAGGTTATTAAGCGTTACCTGCAGCGTTAAATCTTCTCCAGAAACCAGCGATGCCGGGGCTTGTAAGTTGCTATATTGCATAGCGCTGTAACCAAGGCCATAACCGAAAGCATAGAGCACATCGCCTTCGAAGTAACGATAGGTACGGTTCGCCATGGCGTAATCATCGAGCGGCGCAAAGCCATCAAGATTCTTGTAGAAGGTAACCGGCAGGCGACCCGAAGGGTTCACTTCACCCCACAGAATTCGCGCCAAAGCAGTACCGGTGGCTTCCCCCGGATAGAATGCCTGAATGATCGCATCCACATTTTGCTGCTCCCAGTTGAGCGCCATGGCACTACCACTGAAGTTAACCAGTACCACCGGTTTACCGAGTTTTTCTACCGCTTTGATCAGTGCCTGTTGCTCTGCGGGTAAGGCAATGCTGGTGCGATCGCCATAGTTAAAGCCTTCCAGCTTAACCGGCATTTCTTCCCCCTCTATACGGGGAGAAATCCCCACCGCCATTACCACCACATCGGCTGCGGCCGCTTTTGCCAGGGCTTCTTCCTGCAGCGCTTTGCTCTCATTCACCCAGCGCAGTTGCCATTCTGCCCGCAGGCCGCCGGCGGTATTGCTAACCGGATTGGATACCACCTTATGACTGACCTTAAAGTCGTAGCTTTGCTTTGCTTTCAGCTCCACCGCACCATTTACCACCTCACCGTTAAGCGTTACTTCACCCGGCCCGTCGAATCGGTAACTGCCGGACTCCTGCGGCACAAGCTGGCCACGTGCCACCAAAGCAAAGTCATCCAGCCACTTACCGCTAACCGGCGAGCGCAGGGGACGCATTAGCAATTTATTCAGTACCTCAGAGTGCACTGCGCTACCGGTTTGCCTGGCTGGCACCCTTAATGAAGAGAAATCGGTGATAGCTTCACGTGCTACAGCATAGTATTCCACCTTCACGCCGGGGCTTAATTCACCTGATTCATCGTGGTGAAACAACACCGAATCATCGAGGATTTGCCAGTGGCCGTAAATGTCATCAATCAGGGCACTGCCTGGCGCATAAGGCACGGCTTCATTGCCCGTGTAATTTTTAATGCCCTGAAGCACGGTAACCGGATTAACCGGCAGACCATTGTAATTACCCAGCAGCACATCCTGATTGTCTGCGTTGGGCCCAATCACTGCCACCTTAACTCCCGGTTGAAGTGGTAGTACGCCATTGTTTTTGAGCATTACCAGGGAGCGTTCAGACGCTTTTTGCGTGAGGGCCAGATGCTCTTCATTCCCCACTACCTCCAGCGGAATATCAGCAAAGGGGACGCTACTATCGGGGTCGAACATGCCCAGTTTAAAGCGGGTCATCATCAGGCGGCCTACAGCCTGATCTATCAACGACTCCTCAATAAAGCCCTTTTGTACGGCAAAGGTAAGGTTGGCATAAATGCTCAGGCGTCCGGTGCCACAATTCAGATCGGTACCACTTTTTACTGCCCAGGCTGCCGCAGCTGCTGGTGAGCGCGTTACATTGTGGGCTTTAGGATCGTAAAAATCGGCAATCGCACCACAGTCAGACATTACGTGACCATCAAACTGGTAACTACCGCGCAGAATATCTTTGAGTAAGCGGTCTGAGCCGCAGGCCGGGGCGCCGTTGACCCGGTTGTAGGCACACATAACCGCCTCAACATCGGCATCCACTACCGCCTTTTCAAAAGCCGGTAAGTAGGTTTCAAACAAGTCTTTATCCGATACCACATAGTCATCAGAATGGCGTGAGACTTCCGGCCCGTTGTGCACAGCAAAGTGCTTGGCGGTGGCAGCGGTTTTTAAATAGGTGTCATCATCACCCTGTAAACCACTGATGAACGCAACACCCAGCTCGCCGGTCAGGTAAGGATCCTCCCCATAAGTTTCCTGGCCTCGCCCCCAGCGCGGATCGCGGAAAATATTAATATTTGGCGACCAGTAAGTTAATCCGGTATAGCGATAACTCAACCCACGTTCCTTGAAGGCATGGTGCTTAGCGCGGCCTTCATCAGAAATGACTGTAGCAATTTCATTCAACAACTCCCGGTCCCACATTGCAGCCATGCCGATTGCCTGGGGAAACACCGTTGCCTCACCCGCCCTGGCGACACCATGCAGAGCCTCATTCCAATAGTCGTAGGCGGGTACATTCAGCCGCTCGATGGCCGGTGCATCGTTGTACATTTGAGCCACTTTTTCTGCCAACGACATTCTGCCCACCAGGTCATTGACCCTTTGATTTATTGGCAATGAAGTATCCTGATACGGCAGAACCTGCTCAGGTTGTGAGTTTTCACTCTCATTTACACTGTTTGTAGTATTACTTTCGCTACAAGCGCTGAGGGTAAGCGCCAGCGTCAGCCAGGTTGCCAGCCGGCATTTGGCCAGCAGGTCGATATTGCTTTTTTTATGGATGGGTAGTTTCATCAGATGCCTCAACAATTGAATTACAGGCACCATACCGGATGGGGTATCTGGCACAATCGTAGGACGGCAAAACGTAAACAAAAAGTTAAAAAACGCTAGACTTATCGTTGAATCTTACTTCATTCATGTTCCTTTGACTGGCAGGCACCGCGCGTTTCAGTCGTAACAATGAAAGCCCCCTTTGAATATACTTTTATCTCAACTTAACTCGATTAAGTATCGGTTTTAAGCCTGGTTTACGTTAAACTGTGGCCAATTTTGCAACTGGTAAGACGACTGTAGTGAAAACCCTATTACATAGCCTTAACGGCGCGCTGTCGGCGCTACTTTACGGGCTCAATACGCTGTTCTGGGTGCCATTGGTATTAGCCCTGGCAGTGTTAAAGCTTTTGGTTCCGCTTAAACCCTGGCGGACCTTTATGACTTATCTTCTGGATGCCTGCGCTGTAGGTTGGATAAGCGTTAATAACTTTAATCAACGGCTGTTCAGTCGCACTACGCTGGAAGTCTCAGGGCTGGAAGGGCTGGCCCGGAATGACTGGTACCTGGTAATTGCCAATCACCAGTCCTGGGTTGATATTTTATTACTTCAGCGAGTATTTAACCGCGAAGTCCCGTTTTTGAAGTTTTTCCTTAAGCAGCAACTGATCTGGGTCCCCTTTTTAGGTCTGGCCTGGTGGGCGCTGGACTTTCCTTTTATGCGCCGCTACAGCAAGTCATTCCTGGCCAAAAACCCGCACTTAAAAGGTAAAGACATGGAAACGACCAAAAAGGCTTGCGAAAAATTTCAGTACAAACCCACCAGCATTATGAATTTTGTCGAAGGCACACGCTTCACTAAAGAAAAGCATGCCCGTCAGGTCTCGCCTTTTAAGCACCTGTTAAAACCCAAGGCCGGAGGCATAGCTTTTGTTCTAAACGCCATGGGCGGTCAGCTTCATCATTTAATTGATGTCACGATTTTTTATCCTGCCGGTACGCCATCCTTCTGGGATTTTATTAACGGTTCAGTCAGTAAGATAAAATTGCACGTAGACGTAAAACCGCTGAAAGACCTGTTTCCGGAAGATATAAAGGTGATGGACTATTTTGAAAACCCCGAACAACGGGCCCGTTTTCAGCAATGGCTCAATCAACAGTGGCAGGCAAAGGACCAACGCCTGGAAAACTGGAAGACGGTGTAAACGATGCTTAGAGTAGTCCTGGCCCCACTGATCTTTGTTATCCATTTGCCTCTGCAACTGGCCAACCTTGCCCTGTGGGGCGGGTTGGTTATTGTGTTTGGCTTGCTGCGCTTTTTATTGCCCATTGGCGCAGTGCAGCGAGCGCTGGCACCGCTGATGAACCTCTTTATGCTGTGTTTTGGTAAATGCAGCTTAGCGCTGATCCGGCTGTTTAACCCGGTCATCCTTGATTACCGGGTTCGGGGTGAGCTAAGTAAAGAAAACTGGTATCTGATGGTTGCCAACCACCTGAGCTATCTGGACATTGTCCTGCTCATCGAATTCTCGGCCTTTCGGATCCCAGCACCTAAGTTCTTCCTGAAACAGGAGCTTATCTGGCTACCTTTTGTTGGCCTGGCCGCCTGGGCGCTGGAAATGCCGTTTATGAAACGCTATTCGGCCGCCTACCTGAAAAAATACCCGCACAAACAGGGCGCCGATATCGAAACCACCAAACGCTACTGCCAGAAGTTTCGCCATAAACCCACTACCGTCATCAACTTTGTGGAAGGAACCCGATTTACCCCGGCCAAGCATGCCAGTAAAAAAAGCCCCTACCAGCACCTGTTGCCGCCTAAGGCCGGCGGTATTGCTTTCACCCTGGCAACCATGGGCGAGTTGTTCACCAATATTCTGGATATCTCGCTACTGTATCCAGACAATCCAAAGCATCCGATGCTGGCCATGTTAAGTGGTCAAATGCGACGAATCGTTGTAGATGTCAATGTAGTTGACATTCCGGCCGAAGCCATTGGCGATTATTATACGGATGAACAGTTTAAAGCTGGTTTCCAGCAGTGGGTGAATACCCTTTGGCAGGACAAAGACCGCAACATTATTGGATTAAAAAAGGGTAACTAAATGGTCACAGCGGAAACGCTTCGTGAAAACTTCGTTGAGCTGCTCAGGCAGCTTGACACCGATATCGTACTAAACGGCTCGCTGTATAACAGCTTTTCGTTATTGCTGATATTTGTGCTGGCGATCACCGGCCTGTTAATTAGCAGAATCGCACTGAATTCGGTCGTTACCCGCTGGATCCTGAAAAGCAAAACTCACTGGGATGACGCACTACACAGCCACGGTTTTTTCAAACGATTAATTCACCTGACTCCGGCACTGACTATCTTTGCCTGTACCCATGTACTGTTAACCACAGACAGCCTGCTGTATACCGTTCTGCTGAAATGCTCTCTGCTGTATCTGATGACCGTAGCGGCGCTGTCTGTCAGCGCATTGCTTAATACGTTTGAAGACTGGTATAACTCCACCCCTTTTGCTGCGCAAGCCTCGATTACCGGCTTTGTGCAAGTGGCCAAGCTGGTGCTGTTTATTGTGCTGATGTTGCTCAGCGTATCGCTGATTGTAGAGCGCAGCCCGCTGTTGTTGCTATCCGGCTTAACGGCTATTGCCGCTGTATTGTTACTGATATTCCGCGACACCATTCTGGGTTTTGTGGCCGGTATTCAGATAACAGCCAACCGATTGTTTACCAATGGCGACTGGATCCAGGTCGATAAATTTGGCGTTGACGGCGAGATCATCGAGCTCGGATTAACCAACGTAAAGGTGAGAAATTGGGATAATACGATTTCCACTATCCCTACCTACTCACTAACCAATGAAGCGATTAAAAACTGGCGCGGGATGCAGGAATCAGGCGGACGCCGCATCAAGCGCGCGGTGTATATCGATATCCACTCTATCTGCCTGTACGACGAGAAAAGTCTGCAAAAAGTAGCCAAAATTCGCTTTATTGCTGATTACATCAAAAGCAAAATTGACGAATTGCAACGCTACCACAAAGATAACTCCATTGATGAAGGCGACTTACTTAATCGCCGCGCATTAACCAATATCGGTACTTTTCGCGCCTATCTGGAAGCCTATTTAAATAAACACCCTAAAATTAATCAGGACATGACGCTGATGGTACGGCAGTTGCCGCCTAATGAGTTAGGATTGCCCTTAGAAGTGTATTGCTTTTGCCGGGATAAGTCCTGGGTAGCCTACGAGAAGGTACAGGCTGACATTTTCGACCACATTATGGCCATGCTGCCACTGTTCGACCTAAGAGCCTACCAACGCGATAGCCATTTAGCGGCACTTTCGGGCCCTGCACCACAAAGCCAGTCAGATGAGGCAACTGAGGCAACTGAGGCCATAAAAGACTGACACAAAAAAAGCGCTCAAATGAGCGCTTTTTGTTTACCGAAAATCGGTGAGCCGTTAATTAGCCGATTACGTAGAGCATCAACAGGCTGATCACCAGGCCGCTAACGCCCAGATATCCCATCTCAATACGCTCATGCAGGGCTTCGCTGCCCTCTTTGCCAGACATAAAGCCCATGACGATGCTGCTCATGCCTAAAGTAAACGCTACTAACGCAACACCAAATAAAATTGCATCAATCCAGTCACTCATAATCTTTACCCTATAAAAATTCTGCGCGTATTATGCACTAAGGAAATAAAAATGAACATGCGCAAAATCAATATTCCACTGAATAATGAACATGGTCAAATACGCTAATAATTAGTGTTACTTCCAAAACAATAAGCAATAAATGTGTAGATATAAAACCAATAAAAATATAAGCCTTTGTTTTATATAAATTTAACAGATTGGCCTGTGATTTGCGATACGACCTTCGTATTGTTTAAAAGCAAATTGAGGATAACCATGAAAACTGTTGCTGCATCATTGATTTTAACCACTGCTTTTATTGCCCAACCTACACTGGCACACGTTGAAGTCGATAATCAATGTAATATGGAACTGCACGGCTCGGTAACCTTTGACCATGGCGATTTGACCATTACCACCGAAAGTGGCGAAAAGGTTCTGATCACGCCAAGTCACCAGCTATATGTAGATAACCAGGCAGTCAATCTGGATAACGACGAACAACGCTGGGTGTCTGATTATTACAGCAGTATTGAAACCGCTATCCCCATGACAGTTGAAATTGCCCGTGACGGTATCAAAATTGCCAGCTTCGCCATTACCGAAGTATTCACCGAACTGCTGGGAACAGATAATGACCTCAGCGAAGATTTTGATACGCTGTTTACCGACCTGTCGAACGAGATTGATGAGCGTTTTTACGCTGCCGACGGTACGTACAAATTCGACAGCACAGGCCTTGACGGCGACTGGACAGATGCCGCCTGGAGCGAAGAGTTTGATGACAAAATTGAGTCACTGGTAGAGCGTTCTACCGGTCACCTGTTAATGGCGATTGGTCGTCAGATGCTGTTTGAAGACGGCGACATGGACGCCTTTGCTAACCGCATCGAAAACTTTGGCGAAATGATTGAGCAACGCGTAGAAGGTGAAGCGGATGCGCTGGAAAGCAAAGCTGAAGCATTATGCACCGTGCTGGCTAAAGCCGACTATGCCGAATCACGCATGCAGAAGAATATCGCCGGATTATCTGGTCTGGATTTACTGGAAACCACCGGTCAATCACCGCTGAAACAATAATGAAATCGCTACCGATAGTGTTAAGCTTTAGCAAAACAAACACCGGTAGCATAAATGACATCTCAACAAGAAAATAAATTGATACTTTGTGGTTGTGGCTGGCTGGGAGGTTATCTCGCCGGCCATTTTCGTTCTCAGATGACTATCTACGGAACGACTCGCAGTGAAGACAAAGCCCGGTCGTTAAGCCAGCAAGGTATTCAACCCATCTCTTTTACGCTGGGTGATAACCCTCAAGACCTGCTCGCGGAAGCCCCCGACAGCACCTTTGTTCTTAATATTCCGCCGGGCAGACGCAATACCGATTTGAGCCAGTTTACCTCAGCCATGCAGCAACTGATATCGGCATTGTATAACCAGGTCCCGCCCAAACAGCTCATTTTTATCAGTACCACATCGGTTTATGGCGATCAGGAGGGTGATATCACCACTGATACGGCGCCAGCCCCAAACACCGCCTCTGGTGAAGCCCATGTTCAGATTGAGCAATGGATCCAAAACACCGCGCCGGACTCGGCTTACATATTGCGCCTGGCCGGTTTAACCGGACCCGACCGCCACCCGGTAAAGAGCCTGGCAGGCCGAACACTCAGCGGCGCAACTCAGGTAGTAAATCTGGTACATGTGGATGATGTGGTAAAGGTAATTGACGCATTCTTAGTGCAAAAGCCCGCCAACAAGCTCTGGCATTTATGCAGCGATGAGCACCCTATGCGCGGTGCATATTATCCGCAAATGGCAAAACGGCTGGGATTACCAGCCGTTGAGTTTAGTGACCAATTAACCAGTGCAAGCGTGCCGTCGGGCAAAAAAATTAATCCCGATGCCACTCTTACCAGCCTGGGGATAACGCTTAATTATCCCACACCGTGGACAATGCAGCCGGCCTGATGGCCGGCCCGGCTTAGCCAATCAGACTGACTCCGAAATATTTAAGCGCCACGGTATTAATGAAGATCACCGCCAGAATAAGCGGAATAAACGTTCCTACCGAGATATCNACNTAGCGTTCANCCCAGCTGCCTTTGTAGTTGGGNGNGCCAACCTGNANTGCCTTGTTNAAGTTATGGCGNTTCCAGCGATACATCACNAAAATACAGATCAGNAGNCCGTTGAGNGGCAAAATCGTNTCGTANAANACGTCATANACGACATCGAAGAAAGACTTATCCGCTCCCGCGTANGCGGTNAANGANGTCAGNGCCGGCACAAAGCCAAACGACAATGCACACAGCGCGGCGAANATNACCANCAGNGCNCCCAGTACNACCAGCGACTTNCGACGGCTGTAGTCTTTTTCATCCATTAACGCAGCCACNGGCACCTCAAAGATAGAGACCAGNGAGGTTATGGCGGCAAAGAAAACCAGCAGGAAGAATATGCTGGCNACNATACTGGCGCCAATAAATCCGATNCTGGTTTGCAGTGCCAGAAAAATCTGCGGCAAAAATGAGAANATCATGCTNATTGATGANTCACTCAGCTCGGTNGGATCNGTATTCGGNTTAAANGAGAATATCGCTGGCAGGATCATCAGNCCNGCNGTAAACGCNACNGCGGTATCGGTGATAGCCACCAGNTTGGCCGAGTTAGGNATGTCAGACTGATTATCNATGTAACTNCCATANGTAATCATGATCCCCATGCCCAGACTTANCGAGAAGAAAGCCTGNGACAGGGCGCCGTTNATAACCGAAGCATTAATNTTGCTGAAATCNGGTACCAGATAAAAGCTNACNCCNGCCATNGCGTTGTCGCGNGTCAGCACGAAAATNACCAGTAAAACCAGCATNACAAACAAGGTGGGCATGAGTAGCTTGGCCGCTTTTTCGATACCTTGCTTAACACCGCCCTGNANNATGCCGTACATAATGCCCAGCACCGCAGCCATGTAGGCNAATATCACCGGCGAGTTGATAAAATTACCAAAGGTACTCGGGTCGGCGAGTAACTCTAAATCGCCGGTCACCGCATAAAACAGGTAGCCAAATATCCATACCGTGATTACCAGATAAAACACGGCAATCATAAAGGGTGTGACAATGGATAACCAACCGGCTATCTTCCACTTCGCCGAGTTGCCGGCGAGCTCAGAATAGGCCCCCAGCGGATCTTTCTTGGTATGCCGNCCCACCGACATTTCTGCCATCATNACCGGTAAACAAATAGCGAANACAAAAATGGCATACATCAGCAGGAATGCGCCGCCACCATTTTTTGCAGCGCCTACCGGAAATCCCACCAGGTTGCCAATNCCTACCGCAGAGCCTGCGGCGGCCAGAATAAATCCAAGGCGCGATCCGAACTGTTCTCTGGTCCCGCTCATATAAGTTCCTCTTGTGATTTTTATTGTTGCTTTATTTCGGAACGGTGCGCACAACTTCTTTTATTGGTAATGACGGTTGGCTGCGTCCTGTCGTCCGATTTTTTCCAATTGGCATACTATCAATACCCTGTAAAAAAGTCTTGGGTTTCATCGGAAGCAATCAGCCAGCGGGCGGGTAACGCTGTACGCGCAACTTACCAGGGNATGGGTTTGTTGTCCCAGTCGAGGAAATAAGGACTGTGTTCTACTTTGCGTTGCTGAATCATGGCCACCAGTTGCTGCGCGGTAAATGCTGGCGTAAACAGTTTTTCAGGTTTTACGTTACGCTGAAAAGGCTCGGATAGGAGTGAATCCACTGTGCCTGGATGGTAACAAATCAGACTGGTATGTTTAGCACGCCGCCTATATTCCACCGCAGCGGTTTTAACCAACATATTGAGCGCCGCCTTGGAAGCCCGGTACCCGTACCAGCCACCGAGGCCGTTATCTTCGATACTGCCCACCCGGGCACTCAGCNCGGTTAAGGTNGAATGCTCNGANGGGAAAAAGCCAACCAGCTGTTTTATCCACAGCATCGGCAGCACAGTGTTAATGGCAAAGTAATGCTGCAGCGCTTCAGGGGTAATGTCTTCGAGGCGTTTTTCCGGCTGTACCTCACTGTCGTGCAATATTCCGGTGGTGCACACCACATGATGAAACTGCATGTCGTGCTGCTTACATTCTGCCAGCCAGTTCGCAATCGCCTGCTCATCCGTGGTATCCAGCTGTACTGATTTGAGGTTTGCCTGCCCGTCGTCAATCTCCTGCGGCTTACGCGACACAGCGTAAACGGTAGCCTGTGGAAATGCTTTTTGCATTTGCCGCGCAAGCGCGTTACCAATAGCGCCGCTGCTACCAATAACTAATACATTCATGGTTTTTTGAGCTCACACTGCTGGCAACGTTTTTGCCCGGTTAATAAGTAAGAGATGCGGTAACGGTGTTTGGCAAACCACAGGTAAAAACGGTCGGCCAGCGGCTTTATCAATGGCCAGCGCAGCGGCGCATACAGCCAGCCTTTCCCCACCAGCCGCCAGGCTTCGTAGGTAACATCCAGGCCAATAAGCATGGTGCCGTCAACCCGCATGGCATGGATGCGGTCGTTCAGGGCCTGCCAGTCGAGCTCGGGATAACGCTGGGCAAAGTCTGCCGCCATAATATCGACAAAGCNAAGCTTATTATCCTCATTGAGGCGCTTCAGGTGGCGCATTTC
Source organism: Alteromonadaceae bacterium (assembly GCA_002691625.1). Lineage (GTDB taxonomy): Bacteria > Pseudomonadota > Gammaproteobacteria > Enterobacterales > Alteromonadaceae > Alteromonas. The sequence continues at coordinate 9,735 of NZIK01000066.1, read as the reverse complement.
TATGGCACACAGCGGACAGCCGCCGTCATAGAATATGGTGAGTTGTGGATTTGTATTTGTGTTCATGCCAGCTTATACGCACAAATTTATCGCCTGGATGACTTGAAGATCACGCTTTGCGCCACCACACTTCATGCATAACAAAATGCGGAGTTTTTTATGACAACCACAGCGACAGAAACCACAGCAACTGCCACGCTGGCCGGCGGCTGCTTCTGGTGTATCGAATCAGCCTTTAACCAGATTCAGGGCATTCAACTGGCGACATCCGGTTACGCCGGAGGCCACACTGATTCACCCAGCTATGAGGCCGTTTGTAAAGGTGATACCGGCCATGCCGAAGTGGTACAGCTTACTTACTATCCTGACCAAATCAGTTACCGGGAAATTCTCGAAATCTTTTTTGCCCTGCACGATCCAACCCAGTTAAACCGTCAGGGAAATGATGTGGGCACGCAGTATCGCAGTGCAGTGTTCTATCATGACGAAGAACAAAAGGCCGCAGCAGAAGCCATTATTCAGGAAATGACAGACGATAAGGTATGGCCGGATCCCATTGTGACCGAGATCGTACCGTTATCCAACTATTCGGCAGCAGAAGATTATCATCAGTCCTACTTTAAAAATAATCCGCAAAACCAATACTGCGCAATGGTTGTCGCGCCAAAGCTGGCGAAGTTTAAAAAGACCTTTGCCGAGCGTCTGCGTTAATCAATTCGGGCTGGTTTAGGCCAGCCCGCGCTATCTCTTCACCTAATTAAATCTCATTAGCTAATTAAACCAGCTGGCATCCAGCGGCATGCTGAACAACAGCGGTGCCATGCCCTCGTAACGACTACGGTTAGCTTCGCACTGCAGGTTCTTCATGTAGTTCACTTTCCATGGATCGTTTACCATCCACAGCGTGTCACCAATCACGGCCAGCCCTTCTATCGAGGCGTTGTCCATGACCTCCTGTGCTGCGCAGTTCTCCGGGTCGCCACCAGGCGCGGTAAATTGCAGGGCGATTTTCCGGGTGGGCTTTTCAGCTGCCGTATCAATAACCCACAACTCGTTATCATTACGAGCAGCAGCAAGTAAAAAGCCACTGGCTGCGCCGGCAGGCTGATAATATTCCAGCCCGTTGATGGGATGGCGACCATTGTCGAACGCAGGAACCTGCAGGCCCGGATCGGTAACTACTGCAAAATCAGTGTTGTCCCAGAAGCTATCATCCAGGGTCACCGAAAACACTCTGGGGTTGCCGGCATTATCCCGCTCAAGCGCCAGGTACAAGGTGCGGTTCTGGCCCAGTGCCATGCCTTCAATCCCATCATTAGGAAAGTCTCCCACCGCATACTCGAGCGGAAATTGCAGAGGGCGCACATGGGTCATGGTAGCGTTGCCGCTGTCGTGCTTTTCAATACGCACTAATAATGTAGGGTAATCGGTTGAGCCGGTTGCCTCATAGCGCTGCTGGCAGCGGTCAGACAGGGCGCCAGTGCGCGTGGCATCCTCAGTAACGGTGTAAAACACATTGGGCTGTTCAGGGTCGGCCACCAGCGCTTCTAAGTCAGGCTCATCTGCCAGATACTGAGAAAAACAGCTGCGGCGAACACGGCTTGCCATGCCCATATCGTCCGGGCGCGGCGCCAGGGTGGCACTGGCAGGATCGATTTTGTGTAAACGGCGGCGCTGGTACTCTTTAGCGCTACCATCGGAAATAGTGTAAAGCATCCCATCAACATGGGTCAGGCCGGAGGTTTGCGGATCCAGCATAACACCGCCGGCGGCCTCCATAATCCAGGCACCGGCAAGCACATGCTCCTGCGGCGCCGATTTTATTTCGTTGGTGGTTTCGGTAGGTTGCTTGTCGTTACTGCAGGCACTTAATAAGCCGGCGGCTAGCAGGCTTAAAAACCAGGCTGATTTCATTGTCAGGTCCAATCCATAGTCATTTTGCGCTTATCGTCGCTTACTGACTCACCCTGGTCAAGCCCGTTGAGCAAACGCTCTGAGCCGTTGAGCGCACTTGCCTGAAGCCAACCAGCACCGTATAGTCTGGCAGTAACTACTACAGGAGCTGTTTTGACCTCATCACCCCTTCCTCTTGTTATCGCCGGCCCTGTTTTAAGGCATACGCAACAGGCTGGTTTTACCTTATGGCTGGTTACGTCAGAACCGGCCGATATTGATGTATCCCTGCATCAGGCGCAGCAGGCACAAAACAGTAACTCTACCGACCGCGTTATTCAGGTGGGTGAAAAGGCTTTTATTCATGTACTGACCTGCTCACCACAAACGCCGCTGGCGGCAAACACGCTGTATCATTACCGGCTTAATTTTAATCACACTGAGCAACAGCAACGCTGGCAAAACGAGTTACCTTCGCTGTGCTACCCGGGCCAGAATGACCTGCATTTTCGCGTGCCCGCAGCGCTATCCAATGTGCTGCATGGCAGTTGTCGCAAACCTCATCACCCGTCAGAAGACAGTCTGGTGAGGGTTGATGAACTCATTCATCAGGAGTGTGAGGGCGGCGCGCAAAGACCAGACCTGCTGCTGATGACCGGCGATCAAATCTACGCTGATGACGTAGCCGGCCCCATGCTGCAGGCGATAATGCAAACCATCAGACGACTGGGGTTATTTCATGAAGATCTCGATGAGGCAATTGTGGATTCCACAGCCCAGCTTGATGGTCACCCGTACTGTTATTATCACCGCCAACAAATTCTGCCGCAGGTAGCCACCAATACGGCGTTATCCAAACTTTTTTTTGGCGCCAAGAAAAAGCCGGTATTTACTTCGGTTAACGCGCAGAACCACCTTATTGGGCTGGCGGAAGTCATTGCGATGTATTTGTTGGTGTGGTCAGAATCACTGTGGGCCGATATTTCGTTTAATGCCGATGAGGTCGACCCGGACCATCAGGCCTTATTTAACCGCGAAGCTGACATTATTGAGCAGTTCAGCCAATCCCTCGGGCAGGTTCGCAGGGCGCTGGCGCACATTCCTACCTACATGATATTCGACGATCATGATGTTACCGACGACTGGAACCTGACCCGCGGCTGGGAGCAGGAGGTATACGGTCATCCGTTATCCCGGCGAATGGTGGGCAATGCACTGGCCGGCTACTGGCTTTGCCAGGGCTGGGCGAATCAGCCCGATAGATTTGAAGACATCGAAAAGCTCGCCGGTGAGAACTTCACTGCCAATGGCATGATGAACCACCCCAGGTTCATCGATGCATTATTCGATTGGGAGCAATGGCATTACCAGTTGGACACCCAGCCACCGGTACACGTACTGGATACCCGAACCCGACGTTGGCGCAGTGAATCCAGTCTTAATAAACCTTCGGGTCTGATGGATTGGGAAGCTTTATGTGAATTTCAGCACCAGCTTATCGGTCAGGATGCCGTTATCGTTGTTTCCGCCGCGCCCATATATGGTGTAAAGTTTATCGAGGTCATTCAGAAACTCTTCACCCTGGCCGGCAAAGCGTTAACCGTAGATGCGGAAAACTGGATGGCCCATAAAGGTACTGCCAGTGTTATTCTGAATATCTTCAGACACTACAAAACGCCACCGCACTTTATTATCTTGTCTGGCGACGTCCATTATTCCTTTGTTTACGATGTGCGTTTGCGTTTCAGGCGCAACAGCCCTGAAATCACCCAGTTTACCTGTAGCGGTATTAAAAACACTTTCCCGGATACGCTGATCCGCTGGCTTGACCGTTTCAACCAGTGGTTTTATAGCACCCGCTCTCCGCTCAATATTTTCACCCGACGACGCAATATGTCGGTGCACGATCGCCATCCTGACAGCAACGACAGTATCGCACTGCTTAATCAGTCGGCCATTGGCCAGATGTTGATTGATCCCGAAATCGAAAATGTTCGTTGTATTGCCTTGTGTAGTAATGGCGACACGGTAGAATTCCCCCCGGAACTGTCGGAAGACGAAACCTGCAAGAGAACAGTAAATGAGTGATACCGGATTAAAAATTGGCCTGTTTTATGGCTCAACCACCTGTTATACGGAAATGGCGGCTGAAAAAATTCAGGACCAGCTGAATGCCTTATTCGGCGAACCGGTTGTGGAGCTGCATAACATACAGGATGTATCACTGAGTCAGACTGCCGGTTACGACATTTTAATTCTGGGTATCTCTACCTGGGACTTTGGTGAACTGCAGGAAGACTGGGAGTCCAGCTGGGACGACGTTCATCAGCTCGATCTATCGGGCAAAATTGTTGCTCTGTACGGTTTAGGCGATCAGTTGGGCTATGCTGACTGGTTTCAGGATGCGCTGGGAATGCTCCACGACGCCATCGCACCAGCAGGATGTCAGTTTATTGGTTACTGGCCCAATCAGGGCTATGAGTTTGCCCAGTCCAAGGCACTTACCGAAGATGGCTCCCATTTTGTGGGACTGTCGCTGGATGACGAGAACCAATATGACCAAACCGATGACAGGATCCTGGCCTGGTGTACCCAACTGGTAACCGAACTCAGTGAGCTCTGAGGGTAAAATTCCTCCTCCTGCCGGACGACTTCACCAACAATACTACCGCAACGGGCAGAGCCATCGTGATGGTGCCGATGTGTCTTTTCAGGATATTCGCCGCCTCTTTGGCTTTCAGTCTATTACAGTGGGCCGTTGGGTAACCGCCGCAGAACAACAAATAGCTGCCAACCTGTTCTTCGATGCATTATATGACCTGATTGATATATTACAGGTCAACGAACGGGTGGTGTCGCTAAATGGCTCACTGTCTCTTGCTTTTGGTACCGGCGGCCAGAAACACGCCAATGCCCATTATCACCCGGCTAAACGCCAGCTGGCATTGGCCAAGAATGCCGGCGGCGGTGCGCTGGCCCATGAGTGGTTTCATGCGTTTGATCATTACATCAGCCAACGCTTTTTAAGCGCGCCTAAACCCTTGCTATTTGCCTCCCAGGCCTGGCTTGATGATGCAGAACTGGTCGAACATCCTTTAAATCTGCGCCTGGCAGATTGCTTTCAACTGATGTTTTTAGATGCCGATGGTAGCGCCCCAAACGATTATGTTTTACGTTCGGTAGAAGCCGATAAGGCATTGAAAAGCTTTTACTTTGCATCTCCACCAGAGATGGCGGCCAGAGCCTTTGAAGCGTGCATTCAGGATCAGGACATTAAGAACGCATTTTTAGTGCAGGGGACAAAAATGTCGGTAGAGGCTAGACTTGGCATTTATCCTCATGGTATTTTGAGACGGCAGCTAAACGAAGCATTTAAGTTGTATTTTTACCAACTGGGTGTGGCGCTGTCCGCAAAATGATGTTGCTTTCTAACGAAAGTGAACGACTAAGTCAGTAAGTTTATCGCTTTTGGTGATACTGTTTGTACAAATTACTACATTTTTTTGTTACAAACAGTATACTAGGCAGACAAGTGTTAGAGACAAGAAAACGAAATGAAAAGAAAAAAGCATACTTCTGGGGATGACGAAGCCCAGGTCGACATGACGCCCATGCTGGACATTGTGTTCATCATGCTGATCTTCTTTATCGTAACGACATCATTCGTTAAAGAGAAAGGTCTGGATGTTAATCGCCCAGAAAATAAAAACGCATCAAACCAGCCAAGTAAATCTTTGTCGATTCGTATCGACGAAATGGGCAAAATCATGATGAATGGCCGCGAAGTGGACATCCGTCGTGTAATCGCCAATATCCAAACTTACTTAGCTGAAAACCCAACTGACACTGCAGCTATCCAGGCTCACGAAAATACTGAGCACGGTGTTGTGGTAGAAGTAATGAACCAGGCGAAAGAAGCAGGTATTGGTAAAGTATCTGTACTGGTTAAGTCTTAAGTCAGGGTGTAAGACAAGAAAAAAAGCGCGTTTATCGCGCTTTTTTTGTGCCTGAAATTCACTAAAAGTTCAGGTAAAAGTCAGCACATAGCTGTTTATATTCCCGCGTATACTGATTTTCGTCGGTGCGGATTATCAGCGCTTCTGCTACCACCGGTGCTGGCTCTCGCACAAAGCAATACACGCCGAGGTAGGGCGCTGAACTGGCATTATGCCGTACGCTAAGACTCCGCTTTACATGCCAGCCTGATTGCAAGGCACTGTTAAACACCACTGCTTCTCTGGCAAATGGATACATACAGTAAAGCCTGCTCCACGCATGGCTAAGTACAGCGGTTTGTGCAAAAAAATCATCAATACTCAGTGTTTGCTCCTTGCGCGCCTGACCCCGCCTCTCAGACATCGACGCATAAGCGCGGGTTGGGCTCAACGCATTAGCAAAATACGGTGGGTTCGACACGATAAGGTCATACCGCTGATGGCGATCCATATTCTGCAGCGGGCTCTGCACCACCTGTATTTTTTCCGGCCACGGGCTGTTAGCCGCATTGTGAGTTGCCTGGGCAATCGCCTCCGAATCGATGTCAATAGCAGTAACGGTGGCATCCGTTGCGCTTTTTTGTGCCAGCATCAGCGCGAGTATTCCGGAGCCGGTACCGACATCAAGTATCGAGCGGGCATGACCAACATCTACGATACTGCCCAGGATCAGACTGTCGGTAGACACTTTCATCGCGCAGTTGTCATGACCAACAAAGAACTGCTTGCACTGAAAACCTTTGGGTTTGCTTCGATTCATCACATTTAAAACATTTGGTGGCGCATCATTTCTCTGGCCACCTGATGGGGATACACCGCACGGTATTTTTTCAGGCGGCCAATCAATAAGGGTTTAAGCAACTGCATCATTCCGGCCCCGAATCGCTCCAGCGGGCGGTTATCGTTAGCACGCTCGCCAATGAGTACGCCTGGTCTTACCGCAGCGGCATTGGGCAGTTGTGGCATGCGCATAATCGCATTTTCCAGTTCGCCTTTCACGCGCAGGTAATAGTTTTTACTTTTCGCATTGGCCCCTACCGAGGAAATCCATACAAATCCGCCAGCCCGCTGTGCCCTGGCTAACTGCGCCGCCACGTGAACATATTCAAAATCCACCTTACGAAAGGCGCTGATGTCACCGGCTTTCTTTAGCGTGGTTCCCAGGCAACAGTACACATGATCAACCGAAAAATAGCCCTGATACTCATCCAGGTTATCAAAATCAATCACCACCGGCCGCAGCTTGTTATCGGGATCCTGATAGTGCTGCTGCCCCAGTGGACGCCGCACCAAACAAGTGACCGATTCATAGCGGGGATCGAGTAACAGCAGCCTCAGCAGGTTCTGCCCTACCAATCCACTGGCTCCCAGGATAAGTGCGCTTTTTAATACTGCCAAATTGTGTCATCCTCTAGCTTTAAATAAGAGTCCGTTCAACGCAGTGCTCTTGTGTATAACAACAACTTGTTTATACGTATTTCAGAGCAAATACGTGCAGTAAGCAAGCCCTAATAACGACAGATAATAGCGTATCCATGAAAAAAGCTTTAATACTTGGAGCCCTTATGCTCACAAACACGGTAGCCGCTGAAAAGCTGACCATTGAACGAATTTACCAGTCGCCTTCTTTGGATGGTAGTTCGCCGCGAAATTTACAGGTTGCCCCCGATGGCCAGCGAGTCACGTATCTGCAAGGCAAACAATCTGATTACGAACGTCTGGACTTGTGGGAATACAATATTGCCTCGGGCACTACGCGGCTGTTGTTTGATTCCGATGACTTATCCAGTGGTGAAGAGACCCTTTCAGACGAAGAAAAAGCGCGCCGCGAGCGCATGCGCTTATCCGGTAGCGGGATTGTTAGTTATCAGTGGTCGGCCGACGGCAAGGCGCTGTTATTCCCCATGGGCGGCGATGTATTTTATCACCAGTTAGGTAAACCCGGCGCCCGCCAGTTACTCGATACCGACGCCTTTGAAACCGATATAAAGTTATCGCCCAAGGGTAACTATATCTCGTTTATTCGCGACCAGAACCTGTATATCAAGCATATTGAGTCAGGCAAGGAAACGGCAATTACCACCGAAGGCGGTGGCAACATTAAATACGGTATGGCTGAGTTTGTCGCGCAGGAAGAAATGAACCGCATGACAGGCTACTGGTGGTCACCGGATGAGTCGTACATTGCCTTTACCGAAGTAGATGAAGCCCCGGTTGAAGTGATCACCCGCTCAGAAATCTATGCTGATGAGATCAAGATGATCGAGCAGAAGTACCCCGCGGCAGGTACACCCAATGTCACCATTAAACTGGCTGTCCAAAACATTGCAAGCGGCGAACGTCAGTGGATTGATACGGGTAAAGAAGAGGATATTTATATTGCCCGCGGTAAATGGATGCCCGACAGCGAGCATTTTACCTATCAGTGGCAAAGCCGTGACCAGCAACAGCTGGAACTGCGCAGCTACAACGTAAGTAACCAGCAACAGAACCTGGTGCTTAAAGAGCAGTCAGATACCTGGGTAAATCTGCACGATGACTTTACCTTTTTAGCCGATGGCAAGCACTTCATCTGGGCCTCTGAGCGTGACGGTTTCAAACACCTGTACCTGTTTACCAATGAAGGCAAACTGGTTCGTCAGTTAACCAAAGGCGAATGGGTAGTGGACGAACTGGAAGCGGTTAACGATGACACCGGCCACCTATATTTTACCGGCCGCATGGACACGCCCCTGGAGCGCCATTTATATGTGACTGATCTTGAAGGCAGCAAACCGCAGCGCCTGACCGAACGCGAAGGTATGCACGGTATCAGCTTTAGCCACGATGCCTCAATTTATGTGGATAGCTCTTCTACCGCTAACCGCCCTACCCAGGTAAGTTTGCACAGCGCCAACGGCAAACAAGTCACCTGGCTGGAAGAAAACGCGCTGGATGAAAACCACCCGCTCACGCCCTACCTTAGCGACTGGGTAAAGCCTGAGTTTGGCACTATCACTAATGACGACGGTATTGACCTGCATTACCGCCTTTACAAGCCTGCAGAACTGAAAGGTAAGCATCCGGTAATTGTGTATTTGTATGGTGGCCCTCACGCACAGGTGGTTAATAACGCCTGGGGCGGTAACCGCGGCCTGCTGATGCAGCACTGGGTAAGCAAAGGCTATGTAGTGTTCAGTATTGATAACCGTGGTTCAAATTACCGTGGTAAGGCATTTGAGGAACCTATCTACAAAGCCATGGGCAGCGTGGAAGTTGACGATCAGGTAAGCGGCGTTAAATTTCTGCATACGCTGCCCTACGTAGATAAAGAGCGTATTGGCGTTTACGGTCACAGTTATGGCGGCTACATGACCCTGATGAGCATGTTTAAAGCGGGGGATTACTTCAAGGCTGGCGTATCCGGCGCTCCGGTTACCACCTGGCGTTTGTATGATACTCACTACACCGAACGCTACATGGGTAACCCGAATACGGATAGCGACGCTTATGACGCTTCATCGGTTTTCCCCTATGCCGACGGCCTGCAAGGCCCGCTGCTGATCTATCACGGAATGGCCGACGATAACGTGTTGTTTACCCACAGTACCAAACTGTACAAACACTTACAGGATGCCGCAAAACCTTTCGAAGTAATGGACTATCCTGGCAAAAAACACAGCATCCGCGGCAAGCAGACAGGTATACATTTGTATCACACCATCACTAATTTCTTCGACAGACATTTTGATGTGAAGTAAATACACCCGGATCGAGTAGGAGGGAGTTTCGCAACTCCCGTCCTCTTATATGGACTCCCTGAAGTAATCAACATCTTTTGAAAAATTAGTAGTAGATGCGCTCTTAT
>NZIK01000065.1 GCA_002691625.1 Alteromonadaceae bacterium | reverse complement strand
TCTTGGCATAGCAACATTACGGTTAATTATTTTTGGCGAAACAATTATACCTCGTTGCTATGCCGGCTGCTTTTCATACAAAGATCAACAACCTCTAGTAAAATAGATTAAGTATTATTTTGGTTTAAGTTAGCGTATATTGCCAGTGCCTACTATCAGGAGAGATAAAGTGAACCTAATGAGTCTGACTCGCAGCAGCCTGGTCGCTGCGCTGTTAATTGCGATTACCGGTTGCAGTGGTGAAGCACAAACCACCGCCGCCGAAAACCAAAATGATAAACTGGTGAAAACCATTACCTTAAGTAGTGTGGACCGCGGTGGTTACCGAGAGTTTCCTGCGGTGGTTGAAGCCAGTGAGGAAGCAACACTGGCTTTTCGCGTGTCAGGTGAGCTCAACTCACTGTATGTCACTGCCGGTCAGCATGTTGAAACCGGCGATACCATGGCCACACTGGATCCCACTGATTATCAGATAGCCGTGGATCAGGCTAAAGCCAATTACGATTTGGCCAAGGTGCAGTTTGATCGCGCTAAAACCCTGCTTGATAAACAACTGGCTTCTAAGGCCGGTTTTGACGAAGCGCAGGCGCAGCTAAAAGTAGCCGAGGCGACATTAAAGTCGGCCCGGACAAACCTCGCCTATACCGAATTACACGCGCCCTTTGCTGGTCAGGTTGCACAGCGCTTTGTAGAAAATTACGAAAGCATCACCGCCCAGCAACCGGTCTTTTCGATGCAGAAAGATACCGTCGTGGATGTTGCTGTGCAGATTCCCGAAGACATGTTGTCGAATGTGGATAAAGACAGTCAGTATCAGCCGGAGGTTCGCTTTGATACTCACCCCGACCAGGTATTCCGAGCCAAGCTAAAAGAATACGATACCGACGCTGATGCCGCGACTAATACTTACAAAGTGGTATTTCAGCTGGCTCGCCCGGAAACCTTTAATGTGTTTCCCGGCATGTCGGCGACTGTCCGAGCGCAACTCGATCAGATCATGAAAGTGAAAAACGGCGGCTGGAACGTGCCCGCCGCGGCCATTTTTTCAGATGGCACCGGCGCAAGCGAGCAGAGCTACGTGTTTGTGGTGAATAACAGTAACCAACTGGAAAAACGCGCCGTTACCTTAGGTAGTATCACCGACGATGGTTTTGTGGTAACCGGCGGATTACAAAATGGCGAGCAAATTGTGGCCGCTGGCGTGCACCGCTTAAAGGCTGGTGAAACCATTCGGGTCTGGCATAAAGAGCGGGGGCTGTAAGGGTGAACATTGCCGGATATTTTGTTAAAAACCGCACCACGAGCTGGCTGGTCACGCTGATCCTGCTCATTGGNGGNACTGTNGCCTTTTTTGGCCTGGGCAGACTNGAAGATCCTCAGTTCACCATTAAAAAAGCCATGGTGATCACCCAGTATCCCGGAGCTTCGCCTACTCAGGTTGAAGAGGAAGTGACGTACCCNATCGAAAANGCCATTCAGGAATTACCNTACGTCGACAANATCACGTCGATTTCNACGGCGGGCCAGTCGCANATTACCGTAGANATGAAAAGCATCTANCGCAAAGAGGCGTTGCGCGGGATTTGGGAAGAGATGCGTCGNAAAATNAACGACCTNACGCCATCNCTGCCATCCGGCGTTTANCCNCCCAGNGTNATGGANGATTTTGCCGATGTGTACGGNATGTTGATAGCCATCAACGGGGAAGGGTACCANTANAAGGATATNAACGATTATGTGGANTACCTNAAGCGGGAGNTGATCCTGGTNGANGGCGTTGGCAAGGTNACCGTNCAGGGNGAGCAACAGGAGCAGGTGTTTGTTGANATTGCNCGTTCACANATTGCNTCACTGGGGATAAGCCCCAGCCGCATCAGCGCNTTGCTGGTGAGNCAGAACCAGGTNTCNAATGCNGGTAAGGTCAAAATTGGTGANGAGTACATCCGNATCAANCCNACCGGNGANTTTGAATCCGTNCAGGANCTGGAAAACCTGCTGATNAGNCAGNCNGGNGCCTCAGANCGNATTTACNTNGGNGACGTAGCNCGNATTTACCGNGGCTACGANGAAGTGCCGTCNAATCTTATCCATTACAACGGNGAGCAGTCNCTGTTNCTNGGCATATCCTTTGCCGATGGCGTTAACGTAGTGGANGTGGGCGANCGNATTATGNANCGNCTNGANGAGCTNGAATANATGCGCCCGGTCGGGATGCAAACCAGCTTTATCTACAATCAGCCCATCGAAGTGGATAANTCGGTNCAGGGGTTTATTCTTAACCTNGCNGAGGCCGTTGGCATTGTAATAGTNGTGCTGCTGCTNTTCATGGGNGTTAAATCCGGCCTGCTGATTGGCCTNATCCTGCTGTTAACCGTGCTCGGCAGNTTTATCTTTATGCAGCAAATGGANATNAACCTCCAGCGTATATCNNTGGGNGCGNTGATCATTGCNCTNGGGATGCTNGTGGATAACGCCATNGTGGTGACCGAAGGCATACTCATCGCCATGAAAAGGGGCTACAGCAAAGCCCAGGCGGCCTCTTACGTGGTGAGTCAGAATATGTGGCCGCTTTTGGGGGCCACAGTCATTGCAATTATTGCCTTTGCGCCTATCGGGCTATCGAGTGATGCCACTGGTGAATTCGCCGGTAGTTTGTTCTGGGTATTGTTTGTCAGCTTATTGCTAAGCTGGGTGACCGCCATTACCCTCACGCCATTTTTTGCCTCGTTGCTGTTTAAAGATGCCGATAACGCCGGCGAAGATGAACTTAAAGGCAGCGAAGAGCTCTACAACGGCCTGATTTTCGATGTATTCAGCACCATTCTGCACGTTGCGCTTAAGTTTCGCGTGGTGACTGTAGTGGCCATGGTGGCCTTGCTGGTTAGCGCGGTGATTGCCTTTGGTAGCGTTAAGCAGTCGTTTTTTCCACCGTCCACCACGCCTATGTTTCTGGTGGATATCTGGCATAAGGCGGGTACCGATATTCGCGTGAATGCCGATAAAATCAATCACATCGAACAACACCTGTTAAACGAGGACGGCGTTGAGGAAGTGACTTCTACCGTTGGTCAGGGNCTGACCCGNTTTATGCTNACTTACCAGACNGANAAAAGNTATNCGACCTATGCACAACTGGTGATCCGGATGCGCGATGGCGAGGCNNTGGAAGCTCAGTTNCCGCGTTTNCGNGANTANATGGAAACGGAATTCNGCGAAGTCTTTTATAAGATCAAACGGCTGGAAATTGGNCCNTCCACCGANGCTAAGATTGAAGCGCGCTTNAGTGGGCCGGAGCCNGCCGANCTNCGCCGTCTGGCNGAGGAANCNAAAGCAATTCTCGCTGCCGATAGCGGAACGCGTAATATTCGCGATAACTGGCGTCAGCAAACAAAAGTGATCCGTCCTGTCTTTAACGAAGCGGCGGCCCGCCGGGTGGGTATCAGTAAAGCCGATCTGGATAATCTGCTGTTAACCAGTTTTTCCGGCGCACAAATAGGCGTGTACCGCGATGGCACGGATTTACTGCCGATTATCAGCCGGCCACCGCCGCAGGAGCGCTTAACCGCCGATAACCTGGAAAACCTGCAGATCTATTCGGCCACGGCCCAGCAGTATATTCCGGTTACGCAGGTGGTAAAACGCTTTGCTGTCAGTTGGGAAGATCCCATCATCATGCGTCGCGACCGCAAGCGCACGTTAACGGTTATGGCCGATCACGATATTCTGGGCAATGAAACCGCGGCTAAACTGTTCTCCCGGGTGCGGGGCAAGATAGAAGCGATCCCATTACCGGATGGCTATGAACTGGAGTGGGGCGGTGAGTTTGAAGCCTCCAGTAAAGCACAGAAAGCCATTTTTGGTTCGTTACCGATAGGTTATCTCATCATGTTTATTACCACAGTGCTGCTGTTTGCTTCCGCCCGCATTGCCGGCATTATCTGGGCCTGTATTCCGCTGGCATTGATTGGCGTTAGCTATGGGTTGCTGATCACCGGTGCACCTTTTGGCTTTATGGCTTTACTCGGCTTTTTGAGCCTGTCGGGTATGATTATCAAAAACGGTATTGTCCTGGTTGAACAGGTGAAACTGGAACTGGAAGAGGGCAAAGCGCCTTACTCTGCGCTGTTTCACGCTACTCTCAGTCGGGTAAGACCGGTTTGTATGGCGGCAATTACCACTATCCTGGGGATGATCCCGCTGTTATTTGATGACTTCTTTGCCAGTATGGCGGTGGTGATCATGTTTGGACTGGGCTTTGCCACGCTACTGACGCTGGTGTTTGTACCGGTGCTTTACAGTCTGGTGTTTAAAATTCAAAAATAGCCAGCCGGCAGGTTGCATTCGCAACCTGCCTTGTAACTCTTGCACTAACAGCCTGTAAGAGTTTTCTATGATGGTTTCATTCTTGTTACCGTAATTCTTAATATGTTGAAATATATAAATTTAATTGTTGGTACAACTCTCGCATTAGTTCTTGTGTTGTTTTCATACGCGCATCAGTTTTTCAACGCTTGCGCAATTTTTCATAGACAAGGAGCAAGACATGAATACCGATATTGCGAAAGGTAAGTGGAATCAGTTAACCGGTAAAGTAAAGCAGAAGTGGGGTAAACTTACCGATGACGAAGTGGAGCAAATGGAAGGGAACTTCGAAGAGTTCTACGGCAAAATGCAGGAAAAATATGGCATGAGCCGAGACAAGGCGCGTCAGGAATTTGATTCGCTGAACAGCTAATACAAGCGCCCCGGCAAACGCCGGGGCTTTTTTTGGTCGGCTAAGCTGCGCTTAGAAAGCGTAAGTTAGCGTTAGCGAGAAGGTGCGGCCGGCTGAGGGCTTAACGACCACAGAGTCAAACAAATCTGCTGAAGTGTAATATTCCTCATCCAGCAGGTTGTTAACCTGCAGCAGTCCGGTGAAAGGACCCTGTGCATAACTGACCGAGCCATTTACAATGCTATAACTGGGTAACATTACCGTTTGCATAATGTCGGTGTAAGTTTCATCTACCCAGGTAAGACCCAGGCTACCGGTCACATCACCCTCGCCGAGTTCCTGAGCCCAGGTACCATAAATACTGACAATATTATCTGGTAAACCGCCGCGTTCCATACGGGTGTTCATGCCCACAAATGCCGAACGGGGACCCGCAATCCGGCCACCATACACATCTTCCGGGTTCAAGCCATTCTGAGCGGCAAAGTCAGCACCGTTGATAACTGCCAGTGCACCGTTACTGACTTCTTCGGTATTGGTATGGGTAGCGGTTGCCAGTATCGACAGGTTTTCATTCACCAGCGCGCGCATTTCAAACTCCAGACCATCTCCGTACACGGCAACCAGGGCACCGGTCTGGCTGTCACGGTAGGTTTTGTCCTGATCGTACCAGGCGATAGCGGTATACAGGCGGTTATCCAGCAGGTTCAACTTCACCCCGATTTCCTGCAGGGTCGACTCCTGAATATACTGGCTGTTTTCAATGGTGGTTGGAATGATCCCGCCCAGCTGGTTGGTACTCAGAGAGTTCGACTCTGAGTAGGTCACGTAAGGAATGATACCATCGGCATTGTATGACAAGCTGGTATTAAAGCTGAACGCGGTATCACTGCCTGAGATCACGCCGTTACCCTGGGGATCACCTAAGTAAGCTACCCAGCCATTTTCAGACTCCACATCAAAGTAGTCGTAACGGGCTCCCAGCAAAAGGTTGAGGTTGCCGTAGGTTACGTCGGTCAGGAAGAAGGTGCCTGCGTTAGCGGTTTTAGACAGATGTACTTCGTTGAAATTACGGGTTAGTGTACCTTCCACGCCGGTGACGTTGCCGTCGGCGTCATACAGTAAAGTGGCATTCTGGTATGGATCGAATGATGCCGGGGAGATCCGGTCGTTAGCCGTTGGCCCAACAATAATATCGCGAAAGTCAAAGGTTTCATCCATCCACGCGGCGTAATTATCGAGCTCTTCATAACGATAATTAACGCCGACAATGCTGTTAGCCATAAAGCTATCGCCCTCGTATTCGAAGGTCAGGCTGCTGCGCAATTCATACAAATAAGCATCCGGGTAATAAGCGGTAAAGCCCCAGCTTTGATACTTGGTGTGATCCATGTAGTCGTAAAACGCTTCGTTTTTCCATACCGTGCCGCTGTCAAATTCGTGGGTAATATCAAAATAAGCGGTTACTGCCGTGGTATCGGCATAGTCATTATCGTCGATGAAGGTCGTCTGATGATCAATTTGTGCCGTGCCAACATCGGTTAGTGCATAAGGGTTGTCGAGCGTGCGGTCGGCTAAAAAGTTTCCAAAGCCACCGGCACAGCTCACTGCAAAGCCGTTATACATCGCGTTGCCGCTACCGGCATCTGCCGCCGTACACCAACTGTTTACGTTGCTGAATGCGTTGTTGAGGAAGCTCGGCGCAAAAGGCGCAATAAAAGAAGATTCCTGAGGTAACAGGGTATCGGCACCAACAGGGTTGTCGGAGTTACGAACAGGAGCCGCCCCGGTAATATAAGTGCCGTTATCAATTAAATCCTGAGTAACCCGGTTCCAGCCTGGTACCTGAATACTGTCGGTGGTTTGATACTGCAGGCCAAACTGTAAGGTGGTATTGTCAGACAAATCAAAGTCAACGGCGGCCTGAATGAGTTCGCTCGAAGGCTCGTAGCCGTCAAAGTAAGACTCAGAATCTTCCACTTCAGCAAACAGTTGCAATCCGCCGTACTTACCACCGATTTCCAGTGGAATACCAAGACTACCGGAAATGATCCGCTGATTATAAGAACCTACGGTAACCGACAGTTCACCGGTGACTTCATCGATGTATTTACTGCCGCCAACCTTGGCCGATTTAGGGGTATAGTTAAGCTGTCCGCCCACACTACCGCTACCGTATAACGGTGAAACCGGCCCACGCATGACTTCGAGCTTTTCAGCACCGCGAACAATGGTATTGAACGCGCCGGGGTTAGCTATTCGGCGAAAGCCCCGGAAATAGTTATCGGCGGGCTCGCCGCGAATATCCATGGCACCTTTAATGCCAAAAAACGAACTGGTGAATGCGCCAGGAGTAAGACGAACCAGATCATCCACGCTACGCAGAGCAAATTTGTCGACCAAATCTTCACTGATTTCGGTAATGGAGCGCGGCGTTTCATACAGGCTTTTGCCCAAACCAAATGCGCTGCTGTTTTCGCCATCCGGCATAATCGAGTAGTAGTCTGTTTTTTTACCCAGAACATCGATTTTTTCAACGTCAGCTTCACTGACCTCGGATGCTTCCTGAGCGTAAGCGGAGAACTGGCTGCTAAGAAAAAATAACGCAATACCGGCCGCGATGGGGTTAAACGAATAGGTGTGCTTCATAGAATTCCCTGTGAGTGTTATGGAAAAGTCCCGCCACGGCAGAGCATATCGCGTGCCAAAACCTGACCACTTGGTCTTAATTAGTCAAAAGTATAAAGTAATACAATTAATGCAAATTCCATGAAATTGAAATAAAAACTATATATTTCAGGATTTTATGTTGTTTTAGAATGGCATGATATTTTTTTGAGGTGCTCACGGAATTAAGGTGACAAAAGCGGTCGTCGTAAAGCAATCTGCACGGTTTTGCACCAAAAAAGCGCCGCTATGCACGATAAACAAACAAGAAATTGCGACCAGTAACCAGTTGAGTCATACAGGTTGGTATTAATACATTCAGGTGGTTATTTGCTATAGTCAGAGCGTCTTTATCAAACAGGAGTAGCTTGTGTTAGTACAGCAGGAAACCGGCCTTATCGTTATTGATGTGCAGGGCAAACTGGCAAGATTGGTCGACAACAGCGACGCCATGATTGACTCAATAGCCACCATGATCAGAGCCATGCAAACCCTGGGCATCCCGGTGCTGTTTGTGGAGCAGTTACCCGATAAACTCGGGGCCACGGTAGAGGAGCTGAATCAGTTTATTCCTGCCGGAGAAGCCTTTGCAAAAGCCACCTTTAGCGCACTTCGCACCGAAAGCATTGAGCAGCAAATTAAAGCCCTGAATCGTTCACAATGGCTGGTGTGTGGCATCGAAGCGCATATCTGCGTATACCAGACCGTGATCGATTTACTGGCCAGTGGTAAGCAGGTGCATTTGCTCAGCGATTGCGTGTCATCCCGTAATCCGGCCAATAAACAACTGGCGCTACAAAAAATGCAGGGCGCCGGGGCACAGCTCACCGGGGTGGAAATGGCCTTATTCGAATTGCTTGAAAGGGCTGACACGGAGCAGTTTAAATCGATACTCCCGTTAATAAAGTAGCCTGACAGAGCAAAAAAATCGCCGGATAGGGTGGTTTTCGCCCCATTTCCCGCTTTTTTTGATTTTATTTGCTGAAATCAGCTTGTTAGGGTAGCCGCGGCTTTTATCCTTTGTGTAAAATAACGGCCTTTTATTTACCCGCTGCTGCGGCTGTCCCGCACAGGGCGATGACAGCAGCGGGTGTTAGCAGCATATTAAGTACCAAGTTGGGGAAATCATGGAGCTTGAAGCGATAGTCAGTCAGGCCAAAGCGCAGATTGACGCTGCCAGTGACGCAGCAACGCTCGACCAGGTTAGAGTTGAGTTCATGGGCAAAAAAGGCAAGCTGACCGACCTGTTAAAAGGGTTAGGGCAGTTGTCGGCCGAAGAGCGTCCTCTGGCCGGACAAAAAATTAACGTAGCCAAACAAGAAATTCAGCAGGCAATCAGTGCCAAAGGCGACGCCTTGCGCAGTGCCGAATTAAATAAAAAGCTGGCAGAAGAAGCGGTTGATGTGACCTTACCGGGCCGTACCGAGTTAAACGGTAATCTACATCCGGTATCGCGCACCATTGCGCGCATCGAACAGTTTTTTGGCGAACTTGGCTTTGCGGTAAAAACCGGCCCTGAGGTGGAAGACAGCTTTCACAACTTTGATGCGCTGAATATTCCGGCCAATCACCCGGCTCGTGCCGACCATGACACCTTTTACTTTAATCCTGAAATCATGCTGCGCACGCAGACTTCAGGCGTGCAAATTCGCACCATGGAAGCCGAGAAGCCGCCACTGCGGATCATCTCGCCAGGCCGTGTTTATCGTAACGACTACGATCAGACTCACACGCCAATGTTCCATCAGGTAGAAGGCCTGATGGTAGATAAGAATGTCAGCTTTACCGAGCTCAAAGGTATTCTGCATGACTTCCTGCAAAACTTCTTTGAAGAGTCGTTGCAGGTGCGCTTCCGTCCGTCTTACTTCCCGTTTACCGAGCCTTCTGCCGAAGTGGATGTGATGGGCAAAAACGGTCAGTGGCTGGAAGTTCTGGGCTGCGGTATGGTGCATCCTAATGTACTGCGGGCGGTGAACATCGACCCGGAAGAATACACCGGCTTTGCCTTTGGTATGGGCGTAGAGCGTTTAACCATGCTGCGTTACGGCGTTAACGACCTGCGCGCATTCTTTGAAAACGACCTTCGGTTCCTCAAGCAGTTCAATTAAGGCAAAGCAAAATGAAATTCAGTGAAAAATGGTTAAGAGAGTGGGTTAACCCCGCCGTATCACGGGATGAGCTGTGCGAACAATTGAGCATGGCTGGTCTGGAAGTGGATGGTGTAGAACCGGTTGCTGGTGAATTCAGCGGCGTGGTGGTAGGTGAAGTGGTGGAATGCGGTCAGCACCCTAACGCTGACAAGCTGCGAGTCACCAAAATTAACGTAGGCGAAGATGATCTGGTTGATATTGTCTGCGGTGCACCAAACTGTCGTCAGGGCTTGAAAGTTGCCGTTGCGAAAGTGGGCGCGGTACTGCCGGGCGATTTTAAAATTAAAAAAGCCAAACTGCGTGGCGAGCCATCTTTTGGCATGCTGTGCAGCTACTCTGAGCTGGGCGTCAGCGACGACCACAGCGGTATTATTGAATTGCCGCTGGACGCGCCGGTAGGCGAAGACATCCGTGACTACCTTGGGCTGGATGATGTCACTATCGAAGTCGACCTAACCCCTAACCGGGCAGATTGCCTAGGCTTGCGTGGTATTGCCCGTGAAGTGGGCGTACTTAACAAAGCCGATGTGTGCGAACCGGTTATCACCCCTGTTGCAGCGGCGATTGAAGATAAACTCACCATTACCTTAAGCGCGCCTCAGGCGTGCCCGCGTTATCTTGGCCGGGTAGTTAAAGGCGTAAACGTAAAAGCCGATTCTCCCCTGTGGCTTACCGAGAAACTGCGCCGCAGCGGTATCCGTAGTATCGACCCGATTGTCGACGTAACCAACTACGTACTGCTGGAACTTGGGCATCCGATGCATGCGTTTAATCTTGCTGCCATTGAAGGCGGTATTAACGTGCGCATGGCAACGGCCGGTGAAAAGCTCACCTTACTGGATGAAACCGAAGTTGAGTTAAAAGACAACACCCTGGTGATTGCCGATGATAACAAAGCGCTGGCTATGGCCAGTATCTTTGGTGGTCTGCATTCTGGTACCGACGAAAATACTACCGACATTCTGCTGGAAAGCGCGTTTTTCCATCCCGATGCGATTATGGGTAAAGCCCGTCAGTATGGCTTGCACACCGATGCTTCACACCGCTATGAGCGAGGTGTGGATCCACAATTACAAGCCACGGCAATGGAGCGCGCTACGCAGCTCATTTTAGACATCTGCGGTGGTGAGGCTGGCCCGGTAGTAGAAGCGGTGAGCGAGAGTGATATTCCGACTCGTGCCGAAGTCACATTGCGCAAAGCGCGCTTAGCTAAAGTGCTTGGCATTGATATTGCGGCTGATACAGTGAGCGATATCCTTGCGCGTTTAGGGCTGGATGCCAAAGAAACGGAAGAGGGCTGGGTTGCTACGGCACCAAGCTATCGCTTTGACATTGAGATTGAAGAAGACTTAATNGAAGAAGTGGCCCGGGTATNCGGTTACAACAGTATTCCTAATCAGGCACCGGTAGCGGCNTTGTCGATGNTACCGGCAACCGAGAAGCAGTTATCGGTNAATGCANTGAAATCGGTATTGCTGAATCGCGGCTATAACGAAGCCATNACCTATTCGTTTGTCGATCCNAAAATACAAAATGCNCTTTTCCCTGAGAGTAATGGCCTTGTGCTGCCACATCCTATATCGGCGGACATGTCGATTATGCGGGTAAGTTTATGGCCGGGGCTGTTACAGGCAACGTCATATAACCAGAAGCGACAGCAACAGCGTATTCGTTTGTTTGAAACCGGACTGCGGTTTGTTCCGGATGCAGAAGCACCCAACAGCATTCGTCAGGAACCGATGCTGGCAGGGGTTGTTGCCGGTCGTCGTTATGATGAACATTGGGATGCCAATGACAAGCCGGTTGACTTTTTTGATGCAAAAGCAGACGTTGAAGCACTTTTAGCATTGACGGGAAAGGAAAAAACGGTCACTTTTAATACAGAAACGCATTCTGCATTGCATCCGGGTATGTCGGCGGCGATTTACCTGGACGATAAATGTGTTGGCTGGCTGGGCGCGGTACACCCGCAGTTCAGTAAGCAACTGGGCACTAACGGAAGAGTGTTTGTGTTTGAACTTGAATTAGCGGCCCTNACAGACCGCAAATTACCTCAGGCACAGCCGATTTCGAAGTACCCGGCAAACCGCCGTGATATCGCNATTACGGTCAAACAAACCGTGAAAGTAGGCGATATAATAAAATTTGTTGAAAAAATTGGCGTAAATCAACTAGTTGGCCTAAACTTGTTCGATGTGTACACAGGACAGGGAATTGCTGACGGTNANAAGAGCCTGGCATTGTCTTTAATCCTGCAGGATCCGGGNAAAACACTGGAAGATGCGGAAATACAAGCAGCGGTAGATTCAGTGATTCAAGGGCTTGAGTCGGAATTCGGGGCAGCGTTAAGAGAGTAAATTTTATGGCACTAACCAAAGCCGAAATGGCTGAACACTTATTCGAAAAACTGGGTATTAATAAGAAGGACGCTAAAGATNTAGTGGAAGCGTTTTTTGAAGAAATCAAAGGCGCACTGGAATCCGGTGAACAAGTGAAANTATCCGGTTTTGGTAACTTTGATCTGCGCGACAAAAACGAACGTCCTGGCCGTAATCCAAAAACCGGCGAAGACATTCCGATTAAAGCGCGTCGGGTGGTGACNTTCCGNCCGGGTCAGAAGTTAAAAAGTCGCGTGGAAAATTCCAAACCACCGACAGAGTAAACCTCGTANCAAANATGCGGGCCGGTACCTNCCGGCTCGNNATTTTTATCACNACNANTGCTGTTAACCGAGCCATCGGNNCNNAGAGCGGTACAGNCGCGCAATNCGTTTTGTGCTCAGGCGTAGTAAACTATCCTTTCTNANTTTCTTTCCAATNTGTTGTACAGGTTGTTATGTTTTCAAAGAAAATNGTCGTNGTNATTGGCTTAATNCTGCTGGCCGTNGCCGCTTTCTGGCAGTTNAATGGNNCTGATGAGCCNGNCANGNNGGAGTATGATGAGGCNNAGCTGGCGTCAATGGCGTTTCGGCAGCAAATTCTGCANGCNAGTGATCTGGTNGCAGGNATGNCNACTGCGNTAAAAAATGACGACCAGGCGGCNATTGAGCAATGGCANCAAAAAGCCNTAGANGTGGCCAAAGCCGCCGAGCTGACCGACAGNGATATTNCTTTTATCNGTTCAGANAANGGCCGTGAATANCTGGTCTTTCATGCTAAACGNGCTTTNTTTAANGANGCTTTTGAGCAGCATTATTATNANNTGAANGGNATTGANGCCTTAAAAANCAANTACCCCGANGCCCGTGATTTATTTGCTGAGGCNGANCGGCTGATTGCNGCCCGTGANGCNATNATTNTGGATATTGCNCGTGAGCTTAGCGACACAGANACNCCNGGCGANGCNGATATNAAACANGCCAAGGCANTGTGGCAGGAACGTTTTCGCCAGTCNGCTGANGCACNNNTANCTNANGNCNANTAAATNACTACCAGCGNGTCAGGTAGTCGGCCAGTTCAAAGAGTTTATCTATTTTGTCACTGCGCTTTATCCATCNGTCCCGCNAATGCGCCATCCCCTNAATGNNNGCNGGACGGTGTTCACTCATTAATTGCTGGCGTAGCAGGGCACGCTCTTTAGGGTTAAGCATTAACGCCTGTAATTGGGACAATTCGCCGCTGTCCAGCCATATGCCACCGCAGCCCGGACATTCATCGATTTCCACCACATGCAGAGGGCTGTAAAAGCGGCGAAGCATCACTGTGTCATTGCACGCCGGGCAATTAACCCGCTCATCCATTGCGGGCAGGGCATGATGAAACTGACGCAAATGCTTTTCCAGCGCCCGGCCGCGTTCTTCCTGAGGGGATTCAAACAAAGCCAGTGTCTGGTTTTCTAAAAACACACCACCGCAAGCTTCGCTTACAAATACCGGCACTTTGCCGACCTTGATAAGTGTGAGTTCACTTTGCGTTCGCGGGCATTTCATAAGGCACTCGGCATCCCATTAATTTACGCGGCCAGCGGGGCAAAGGTAGCGCGGGTCAGGCTGGCAAGCACTTGCGGGGCGAGTTCGATTTCTAGCCCGCGTTTACCAGCACTGCAATAAATCAGTTCGAACCCGGCTGCGCTTTCGTCGATAAACGTGGGTAAGGCTTTCTTCTGGCCCAATGGGCTAACACCACCAAGTACATAGCCGGTGGTACTTTCCACTTTGGCCGGTGGCGCCATCTGCGCCTTTTTTGCCCCGGCTGCTTTGGCCAGTTGTTTGAGGTTTAATTGATGGGTGACCGGTACAATAGCGACCACGAGTTTACCCGAGTCCAGTTCGGCCACCAGGGTTTTAAACACGGTGGGCGCTTCCAGGGAGAGTTTTTCAACCGCTTCGAGGCCGAAGGACTCGGCCTGTTTATCATGCTCATACCTGAGCACCTGGTGAGCATGTGTACCGCGCTCGAGCAGTTTTATTGCGGGGGTCATTGTGGCCTTTCTCAAATTACCGGTTAGTCGTTTACTCTGGCATAAAAGTGAGCGTATGCAAAGGCTTACCTGGCAATAATGGGGTCATACGATGCTTGGCATAATCATCGAAACCGGCTTTGTAAAATGCCGAGAGCGGGTGACCAGACTGCCCGCCCGGAATAGTCAATACCGCTTTATCAAGCTGACCGGGGCGTACAAATAAACGCTGGGAGGCACCGAAGCTACGGGCCTGAACCGCTGGCATAAACGTATCGCCATAGCCGGGAATTTCCGGCATGTTTAACGCCTTGCCGAACACCGGGATCTGCCCGGCAAAAGGATGGGTAATGGCTTGCTTATTAACTTTACCCCAGGCCAGGGTCGATAAGTCCTTCGACGCGCCATGTTTATCCAGCAATTGTTGGCGCGCCTGCTCATACTGACTCAGCATGTAGCTTTGCCACTCGTTCTGGTCCTCTGGTAACCACTGGGTGTTTTCACTGCGAATAAGCTGCCAGATAGCCGGTTCGAGGTTACTGGATACAAACCGCAGGCTCAGATGCTTGGGTTTAAGGGCTTCGCTAAGGGGCGCAAATGTGGTGTTAATTACCTGACGGCGAAAGTGCTTCACCAGTGTGTAGCCCACCGACTCGGCGCAGGCACAGTTTTGCCAGTTATCCAGCGCTTCGATATCGGCGGCAAAGTAGCCGGAATTGCGCTTTAACAACTGACGGAGCAGGGCGTGCCAGGGCTGCAGAAAGCGCGCTTCATTATCGAGCTGGATTTGATAGAAACGTTGTTCGTCAAATTGTTCATAATCGAACAGGCGGTCGCGGATCTGCTGAGCCCGTGCGCCAAGGGCATAACCACCGTCGCCAAAGCGGGCGAGGTCGTCAGTGCCAATGACTCGCGAGTTGGCGGTCCATATACGATGTGATGACGGGTTCATCACCACTGGCAGGTCCATTTCATCGACGTTCCATAACCCGTCCAGCTGCTGTGGTGTAATGGCCGTGTTATGTGGCACTTTACGGGCCGGGACAGCACCAGCTGGCATCCAGGCAATGTTACCGGCAGTGTCGCCAAGCGCAATGTTCTGCACCGGGATGCCAAGCTTTCTGACTACCGGAATGGCTTCCAGCACCGACAGCCTGGTGTCTAGCTGGTTAAGCATGAGATTCACCGCGTAGGGTTCCTGAGCGGTCCATTTTAAGGCGTAAAAGCGTGTGCCCAACTGACGAACCGGGCCATACTGGCTGGTTAGCCGCTGATAAGTTTCTGGCTCACCTTTCACGCTGATGGTTTCATCCACGGCGGTTACTTCGCTGCGGTCAATCAGCACCCAGTCGGCGGTATCCACATAGGCATTGGTGAAACCCCAGGCGATATGACCATTAGTGCCGGCAATGACGCCAGGCACGCCGGGTAAGGTAACCCCGGTGAGCGACACGTCGTATTGCTCCACCGCATAATTGAGCTGGGCGCGATACCAGATAATGGGTACGCGCATCCCTAAGTGCATATCACT
Source organism: Alteromonadaceae bacterium (assembly GCA_002691625.1). GTDB lineage: Bacteria > Pseudomonadota > Gammaproteobacteria > Enterobacterales > Alteromonadaceae > Alteromonas. Next base: position 12,841 of record NZIK01000065.1, on the reverse strand, counting down.
GGCCAGCAGCGCGTCGCCGGTTTCGGTGAGTGCACCGCCTACAATCCAGTTGTTACTGCCAATGTCGGTGCGAAAGGCCATTTGAGCTGTGTTGTTGCTCACGGCGGCCGCCCGCGCTTTGAGCAATGGAATTTCCACATCACCGCTGAGCTGGCTGTTATCCAGCGCAGCCTGATACTGACTTGGCTGCAGAATGAAATCGACCATGGGCTGGCCAAACTGATGCTTAATTTCGGTCAGGGTAAGGTCGCGATTCACATTTCCGCTTTGTAAATCGAGGTACATGCTGAGGATCACCAGGATGCTGTCCTGGGGTGACCAGGGGGCCTGCTCAAAATTAGTCAGAATATATTCGAAGGGACGGGCAGACTGTTCAGCGACCGCCTGATTAACCCCTTCGGTATAAGCGATAAGAACGTCTTTTTGCGCCTGAGGTAACTGCGAATAGATGGTATTGGCGCGGCGGCGAAATTCGTGAAAACGACCGGTTTTATCGACATCGAGGGCCATGCTTCCCAGCCACTCAGACAGCTCGCCGGCGGCAACCCGACGTTGCAGATCCATCTGGAAAAAGCGGTCCTGGCCGTGGGCAAAGCCCAGTAAATACATGGCTTCCTTGCGTGAATCGGCCTGAATAATTGCCTGGCCGAGGGCGTCGCGAGACAATGTGGCGGGTTGTTGAACCTGACTGACAATGCGATCACCGTCTAGGGCAGGGAGCGACTGACGAAGGGTAAAGTAAACTGCCATCACTACAATGACTAGCAGGCCAATTGCCGTCAGTACGATCCGTTTAAACCAATTTAACACGTGTAATACTCCCTGTTTTTTCTTATGCTTAAAGCCTTTCGGCGACAGTTGGGTGGCTTATATCACCCGCGCTTCACAATAGCCTCAGGCAAAGCCTTTGGTTTGCAGTTAGCGCCATTGCGCTGTAGGGCACTTGTGAAGCCTGTACTTTTGTTTGTCGCCACGTCCTAAGCCGTTTAGCATTGTAAAACAATGCATTGGAGTCCAGGAGTCAGCATGGGACCAGTAATGATCGATTGTCGCAGCCTCAGTTTACAGCAAGATGAACGCGACATGCTAGCGCACCCGCTTACCGGAGGTGTGATCCTGTTTACGCGCAATTATGAGTCGGTAGATCAACTCAGGGCGTTGATACAGGATATTCGTGAGGCGGCAGGTAAACCGCTGATCATCGCGGTGGATCATGAAGGCGGCCGTGTACAGCGTTTTCGCCCCGGATTTACCCGCTTACCGGCCATGGGGCAGATACTGCACTTAACCGATAATGAGAATGACGCCGACGCATTGAGTTATGCCTGCGGTGTGATTATGGCTTACGAACTTAAGCAACTGGATATCGATATTAGTTTTGCGCCGGTACTGGATATTAACGGTGTGTCTAATGTTATTGGCGATCGCGGTTTCTCGCCAACCCCCGAGGTAGTGAGCCGTTTGGCGGGGTGCCTGATAGACGGCATGCATGCAGTAGGCATGCCCTCTACCGGTAAACACTTTCCCGGCCATGGCAGTGTGGTAGCGGACTCACACATTGATACGCCGGTGGATGAACGGGACTGGCAAACCATAGAACAGCAGGATTTGGTGCCTTTTGCAGATCTCATCGCCCGGCAAAAAATTGATGCCATGATGCCCGCTCACGTGCGTTTTGCGGCCATAGACGATAAACCCGCCGGGTTTTCCCATTACTGGTTGCAAGCCATTTTGCGCGGCAAGCTCGGCTTTGACGGGGTGATCTTTTCAGATGACTTATCGATGGAAGGCGCAGCCGTGGCCGGCACTTACCCCGAGCGCGCTCAACAGGCCCTGGCAGTTGGCTGTGATATGGTGCTGGCGTGTAACAATACAGCCGGTGCGCTGGCTATTTTAAACGGCCTGCCAGGCACTACTGCGCCCTCCCATCGACTGAACAGACTTACCGGCTGGCAGCTTTCATCAATGGCAGATCAGGCCTATCAGCAAGCATGTGAGGTATGGCAACGCTATGAAAGTTAAAAATAAGGTTATCGTATTCAGCGCTGTGGTCAGCGCATTGCTGTGGGGCGTACTGGCTGCGAATGGCTTTGAGCAGGCACTAAGCCTGACGGCCGCGCTAACGTTGTTAATTGCCATTTTGTGGGTGACCGAGGCACTGCCCATTCCGGTTACTTCGTTAATTCCGTTTGTGGCTTTTCCCATGGCAGGAGTCATTGATTACAAAGAGGCTGCATCGGCCTTGGGGAGCCACGTGATCCTGCTATTGATGGGCGCCTTTATGCTCTCCAAAGCACTGGAAAAGTCGGGCGTGCACCGCCGCATTGCGGTGTATATGCTGCGCTTATGCGGGGCGTCCAGTGCCAAGCGCTTAGTGCTGGGCTTTATGCTCACCTCGGCGGTGCTGAGCATGTGGATATCCAATACCGCTACCACTTTAATGTTATTGCCCATTGCCATGGCCATTATCACTTCGATGAACTCGCCTAAGCTGGCGGCAGCCTTGTTACTTGGCATCGCTTACTCAGCTAGTCTCGGCGGGGTGGGTACACCCATCGGCACACCGCCGAACATTATTTTTATGAGTGTGTATCAACAAACTACCGGCACTGAGCTCAGTTTTATTAACTGGATGATGACCGGTGTACCTATAGTGCTGATAGCGATTCCGATTATGGCCTTCTGGCTGACCCGCAAGTTAAGCGATATGCCGGATTGCGACTTACCCAAAGCCGGTGACTGGCACCCGGCGGAAAAACGGGTACTGGCAGTGTTTGGCATTGTGGCGCTGGCCTGGATATTCCGCCCTTACTGGTCGGTATGGACGGGTATGACGCTGGTGAGTGACAGCACCATTGCCATTGCCGGTGTGGTGCTGATGTTCCTGGTTCCCAATGGCGATAAAAAGGAGCCGGATCAGTTGCTCGACTGGAAAACCGCTGAGGCGATCCCCTGGGGCATGTTATTACTGTTTGCCGGGGGTATTTGCATGGCTAAAGCGTTTACCGCTTCCGGTTTAAGTTTATTACTTGGCGAAGCGCTGACCGGACTCTCAGCCTTACCCATCGTGCTGACCTTACTGTTATTGTGCCTGGCGGTGAGTTTTGTTACTGAAATTACCTCTAACACCGCTACCGCAACCTTGCTGATGCCCATTCTGGCCAGTGCGTCGGCCGCGATTGGCGTGGATCCCATTGTGCTGATGATGCCTGCCGCTATAAGCGCCAGTTGCGCCTTTATGATGCCGGTAGCCACGGCGCCCAATGCCATTGTGTATGGCAGCGGCCGGATCCCTATTCAAACCATGGTGCGCGAGGGCACCATGCTGAATATTCTGGTGGGACTGGTGATTACTGGTGTGGTGGTTGTAACCCGGTTATAAACGGCTAGCGGCTAACCGGCACATCTGCTACACCGGCTCTGGCATTGAGATACCGCGCAAACACATACAGCCAGTCTGATAAGCGATTAACGTATTGCTGGGCGAGTTCGGAGACTTCGGTATGTTTGGCCATGCTGATCATGCGTCGCTCGGCACGGCGGCACACCGTACGACAAACATGAGCCTGCGCAGCCGCCATACAGCCGCCGGGTAAAATAAAGCTGGTTTGGGGTGGTAAGTCGGCTTGCATCACATCGATATGGGATTCTAAATCCACTACCGCATCCGGAGCCAGGGTAGAACTGGCCGATACCGCAAATCCCACACTGAACAAGGCATTTTGAATGGCTGCCAGCATAGCCAGATCGCTGTCACTGCCTAGTTTATCTGCCTGCAGGCGAGCGCTGAGTAGCCCTATTTGTGCATTGAGTTCGTCGAGGCTGCCGTAGCATTCAATAATGGCGTCGTCTTTGGCCACTTTTTGTGGCTTGTTGACGTAAAGCTGGGTTTCTCCCTGATCGCCGGTTTTGGTATAGATTTTCATGATTAGTCTTGCTCCTCGGCGGGTTACGGCGCTGCGGGGCGATCGTAACGACGGATTTGTACCAGCATGCCAAACAGCGGGTGATCAAAATAATGCAGTTGTGTACTGATCACGCGGCGCTGCTGGGAAAACGGAATAGACACCAGCTCGTAGGCTGGCGCAGCGCCGGGCAGGCTAGTGGCCGAAAGCATTGGCTGTCGATAAAACAGCTCGCTGTTAATGTGCAGGTAGGGCACCCGGTTGATGTATTTAAGGTATATCTGAATAAAGCCGTCAAGCTCCCAGATGGGGGGTAAACGCTTCACATCCGACTGGGTATTGCCGTCATCGTTGGTTTCTGGTGGTGCCGTCATACCGGCAAAACTGATTGGCTGCGGGTTATTGAGGCGCTGATTCAGCTCGGCAAAAAAACTGTCTGCCGGTTCGGTCAGTTCGGCGTTTTGCTCAGCTGAGGACTCGTCGCCTGACGGCAATTGTTGTGGGCGCAGATCGCCATTTTTAGTAAACTGCTGAGCAAAGTTCTTACCAGCAAATAAACGCAGGGTTTCGGCTTTATCCTGACCAAATTTAACCTGCTGACGCCAGCTAAAGTGGGCCAGTCGCTCAATACCTTTGCGCCAGCGAATGCTGGTGTAGATATCATCCTGGGTGAGCTGGTTAGTTGGTAGCAGGTGCGGGCCGTTAGCCCGGTTAAAATTGGCACCGTGCACATAAAGCGGCGTTTGCTGACGCGGTGGTACATAAAGGTCCGGTTGTGGCCACTGCCAGCTTTGCGGGTTTAAGCTCGGCTCTGTGGGCGAAACGCAATTGAGCGGGCGGCGTTTTACGCTTACCGACGTAAGCTGTTCTTCATTTAAGTTAAATAACAACCAGTAGGCCGCAATGGTCCCAGGTTCAGGGGGAATAATTTCAGGCTCTGGTTCAACAAACGTATTTTCTGAAGCCGCTAAGCTTTGAGTGGGTTCATCAGCCAGCAAAAACGGTTCGTCGTCAATAACTTCGCCGTTTTCATCGCTGAATAACTCGCTATCCTCATTGTTGTGATCATCCAATGCAGGCTCTTCGGGCTCCGGCTCGAGATAATAATCGCGCAGGATCTCTTCCTGTGACGGCGCTTCTGCCCACAATGGTGACGTGGGGGCGTTGCAAACCGGTAATGAGTTGTACACCATGGTAATGTCTGGCTGGTAATACCCGGTGAGTAAATCCCAGTCGGTGTTGGGTGTACTTAATACCTGTTGACGTTCAAACCGCTCGGCCAGATCGCTCACCGCGGTATCGCGAGAGAACAGCATTACCTCGATGTCGAACCACCATTTATCTTCGTCGTTTGCGTGAACCGGGTTAGCGGTTAAACAACTGAGTGCGAGCAGGCTACCAATTATACGCCTCATGCCTGGCTGATCTCCCTGGCAAATTCTTCTATAAGCCCGTCCACCATAGCTAATCGCTCGCGGGCTGTCTCGGTTTTCTTCACGATCCGCAGTTTCTGACTGCCTTCGAACTTAAACATTTTATTGCGGGTTTGTACCAGCTGAATAATAAAACCGGGGTCTACCGGGGTGTCTTCATTAAATTCGATGGTACCGCCGGTGGCGGTCATTTCGACCTTGTGAATACCTACGCGGCGGGCTTTGAGTTTAAGTTCGGCCACCGCAATCAGGTTTTTAGCCGCATCCGGCAGCAGGCCAAAGCGGTCGATACATTCAATCTGGAATGCTTCGATATCGTCGCTGTTTTTACAACTGGCCAGTTGCTTGTACAAGGATAACCGGGTATTCACATCGGCAATGTAATCTTCTGGCAACAGCGCCGGAATGCGCAATTCTATTTCGGTATGCAGGCGGTTAGCATCGCTGAGTGACGGCTCTTTACCGGCTTTAAGGGCATCTACCGCTTGTTCCAACATATCCATGTACAGTGAATAACCCACGCTGGCAATTTGGCCGGATTGATCTTCGCCGAGCAATTCACCGGCACCTCGAATTTCCAGATCGTGAGTGGCCAGCGCAAAGCCTGCGCCCAAGTCTTCCAGACTGGCAATGGCTTCCAGGCGCTTGGCGGCATCTCGGGTCATCCGCTTAGGATGCGGGGTTAACAAATAGGCATAGGCCTGGTGGTGTGAACGGCCAACCCGGCCGCGTAGCTGGTGCAACTGCGCCAGGCCAAGATGGTCGGCGCGGTCCATAATAATGGTATTGGCGGTGGGCACGTCGATACCGGTTTCGATAATGGTAGTACACACCAGTACATTGAAGCGCTGATGATAAAAATCACTCATTACCGATTCGAGTTCACGTTCGCGCATTTGGCCGTGTCCTACGGCAATACGTGCTTCCGGCACGATTTCGGCGATTTCTTCGGCGGTGCGGGCAATGCTTTCGACCTCGTTGTGCAGGAAGTACACCTGCCCACCACGCAGGATCTCCCGCATGATAGCTTCGCGAATAACCGCTTTATCGCGCTGTTGCACAAAGGTTTTGATGGCCAGCCGTTTGGCCGGGGCGGTGGCGATAATCGATAAATCACGCATGCCCGACATCGCCATATTCAGCGTACGCGGAATGGGCGTAGCAGTAAGGGTAAGAATGTCTACATCGGCGCGCAGGGCTTTAAACTTCTCTTTCTGGCGCACCCCAAAGCGGTGTTCTTCGTCGATGATAACAAGGCCCAGATCGTTAAACGGAATGGAGTCGCCGAGCAGTTTATGAGTACCGACTACTATGTCCACGGTACCGTTTTCGATGCCGTCCATAACCGATTTGGTGGCTTTACCGCTCACAAAGCGGGAGACCACCTCAATACGGAACGGCCAGTTGGCAAAGCGGTCTTTAAAGTTTTCGAAGTGTTGTTGCGCAAGCAGGGTAGTGGGCACCAGAATAGCCACCTGTTTACCCTGATTAGCCGCTAAGAAGGCTGCGCGCATGGCCACTTCGGTTTTACCAAAGCCCACGTCACCGCACACCAGGCGGTCCATGGCCTGCGGGCTACCCATATCCTGAATAACCGCGTTGATGGCCTGCATCTGATCGGCGGTTTCTTCAAATGGAAAGCTGTCGGCAAAGCTTTGGTATTCTTCCCAGGTAATGGGGTAAGCAAAGCCGGGTTTGGCGGCACGCTTGGCGTACACATCGAGTAATTCTGCGGCGACGTCGCGAACCCGTTCGGCGGCTCTCTTCTTGGCTTTTTCCCAGGCATCGGAGCCCAGGCTATGTAGTGGCGCTGAATCCTGCTCACCACCGCTGTAGCGCGAAATTAAGTGTAACGAGGCCACCGGCACATATAACTTGGCCTGTTTAGCGTACTCAATGGTTAAAAATTCGGTAGTGACACCACCGGCATCCAGGGTTTGCAGACCAATATAACGGCCTACGCCGTGGTCGAGATGCACCACCGGCTGGCCTACAGAGAGCTCCGCCAGATTGCGAATAATGGCGTTTTCGTCGGTAGGTTTTTGCGCGGTGCGTAAGCGGCGCTGACTGATTTTGTGGCCGAGCAGCTGGGTTTCGGTGATAAACAGCAGCTCACCGTCGGGGTTTTTCCAGCGGAAACTGTGTTCTACCATGCCAATGGAAATACCTACGGTTTCATGGCTGGTAAGAAAACCGTCGAAGTGGGCAAACTCTACGGGCTTAATTTGGTACTTGCTTAAAATGCCGAGCAGGTTTTCCCGGCGGCCCTGTGATTCGGCACAAAACAGCACTTTGGCACCGCGCTTGCTGGCTTCTGACAGAGTGGCCAGTAAGGCTTGGGCGGGCTGCTTCTTTTGCGGGTTTAAGGCAATATCGTCGAGCTTTTCACAATGCAGATTGTGTTTACCGGCAGCCTCTTCATGGGGCTGTGAAGCCAGTGCTACCCGCGGCCATTGTTTGAGGCCGGCGAATAACTCGTTAACCGGTAAAAACAGTTCCATAGGCGCCAGCAACGGGCGGTGTTTATTATAGCGGTATTGCTCGTAGCGCTCGTTGAGATCCGCCCAGAAGAATTCGCAGGCATCACTGACATCGCCATGCAGCAAAATAAGGGTGTCGGGATGAAAGTAATCAAATAACGTGGCGGTTTTTTCGAAAAACAGCGGCAGATAATACTCCACACCGCTTGGCATGGTGCCACGGGTAATTTGATTAAACACCGACTCGGCGCTGTTACTGGCGTCGAAACGCTCTAAAAATTGCTGGCGAAACAGGTTGAGTGCGGCTTTATCGGTGGGGAATTCCCGGGCCGGTAACATGCGGATCTCTTCCACTGCATTGCTTGAGCGCTGAGTGTCGGGATCGAACAGGCGAATACTGTCGAGCTCATCATCGAACAGGTCAATGCGGTAAGGATCTTTAGAGCCCATGGGGTATAGGTCGATAATACTGCCGCGAATAGAAAACTCGCTGTGACTCATTACCTGGCTGACATGCAGATAGCCGGCTTGCTCTAACTGTCGGCGGAACTGGTCGCGATCCAGTTGCTGGCCACGCTTTAACAACAATAAATGCTGGCCAATGTATTCTACCGGGGCCAATCGTTGCATCAGGGTATTGATGGGCACAATAAAGATGCCGCTGGGTTCCTGGGTTAACCGGAACAAGGTTTCCAGTCGCTGGGAAATAATATCCTGATGCGGCGAGAACGTATCGTAAGGCAGAGTTTCCCAGTCTGGGAACAGGGTAACCGGAACACTGTGCTGACTGCCCTGAAAATAGCGGATTTCTTTTTCGAGTTTGAGCGCCGAAGGCGTATCGGCGGTGACCAGTACGATAGGGCGGCCGGCCTGCTGACTGGCCTGAGCTACGGCAAGCGCGCGGCTACTGCCTTGCAACTGCCCCCATTGTTGTTGGTCCTGAAAACCGGCTGACGACTTGGTTTTGGGCAGTGGCAAAGAATTAAGCGTGGTTGTCATGATTCCTTAACGATTCTTTTATTGAGCGTTTAAGTTTTTACTTGCAGGTTAAGCGTTTTTATTTTGGCTGCGCTTGCGAAGCTGCTGCGTTTGTAAATGCAAACTGGCTCTGACTAACAGTTCCTGATCCTGTTCGCGGATCCGGGTAAAAATGAAGGCTATATGGTAGCCATCCGATTCCTGCTGGCAAGTAATAACTTCGCCGTAGCAAAAAATGGCCGCGGCTTCTTCTGATACAAACAATTTAAGTTCTGCCAGAGTACCAACATCCAGTGCTAAAGGGTGGTTAATGATAACGCCACCGCCGCCGAACCTGATACTCTCAAAGCGATAATCCGGATCGTCCTGCTGATGTAAAATATACGACATCATCAAATCGATTTTGCGAGACTGATGGTTAAGGTAATTCACCAGTTCGGAAGCGTGATCACTCAGGTTGCGCAACGGGCGAAGCGCCTGGGATTCGATAGATGCCATCTCGCTGGCAATGCGAAAGGCGTAGGGCATGTGGTCTTCGAGTTGTTCGTTGTCTGGCAGGGCAAAGTGCTTGTCGAGTTGACGCATATTGACCTTAATTGCGTGGCTGATTAAGAAAAACTCATTAAACTGAGCTTGTTTTTCTGCCAGGGTTAACGATTCCACAATACTCTCCAGGCTGACTTGTGTGCAGGGTAGCTTACACGTATTATGCACCGAGCTTAAGTCTTTGTTTATCATTAAAACGTACAACGTACCGTATTGATTAAGAGTAGTGCAGGGAAGGATGAATACCAAGCCCCCACTGCCCAGGTACAGGTGAAATTTCATGGCCTATCCGCTTTCTGCCTATATAGCACTGCGTTACTCCACCGCAGGCAAACACAACAGCTTTGTAGCGTTTATTAACCGCTTCTCGGTAGCCGGGATTGCCCTGGGGCTTATGTCGCTGATCATTGTGCTTTCGGTAATGAATGGCTTTGAAGCCCAGCTACGCCAGCGGATTTTAGGCATTGTGCCACAGGTAGTAGCGCATAACGCCAGTGTTGATGACGTACTACAACTTCCCTTAGGTGAAGTGCGGGCCGCGAGCTCGTTCAGAGAAGCAGAAGGATTGGTGCAATCACGCCAGGCCTTGCGCGGCGTGCAACTGCAAGGCGTAGACCCGCAAACAATGGCCAACCATAGCATTGTGAGCGACTACATGCTGGAAGGTAATTTTGAGCGCCTTGAAGAGATTAAGTTTGGCGCTATTATCAGCCGTGCATTGGCGCAGGAGTTAAGCGTGAATGTGGGCGATCAAATACGCGTAATGGCTGCCGGAGCCAGCGTATATACGCCATTTGGCCGCATGCCGAGTCAGCGCCTGGTGACGATAGCTGCGTTATTTAACCTGGGCTCACAGCTTGACGACAAAGTGATTTATTTACGGCTTGATGATTTAACCCGGCTACTGCGTAAACCGAAAAACAGCCCGGCGGATGTGCGCCTGTTTTTAAACAATGCGTTTAATTATCAGGGTGTGGTGGCACAACTTGAACAGGCGGGTTATTCCACCAGTAACTGGCGCTCGCGCCAGGGGCCTTTGTTCGATGCGGTAAAAATGGAAAAGAACATGATGTTTTTAATGCTGCTGCTGATTATTGCGGTGGCGGCATTTAACATTGTATCTGCCCTGGTGATGGTTGTTTCCGAAAAAAGTGGTGACATTGCCATTTTACTCTCCCAAGGCATGACGGTAGCCACGGTGCGCGCCATATTCATGCTAAACGGCATTTTCAACGGCCTGAAAGGCGCACTGATTGGTGCCGTGCTGGGCATTTTAGCCGTTGTATATATCAACGATATTTTGGAACTTCTAGGGATTTATCTGGCGTTATCTGCAGACGGGCCTGGCTTACCCATTGATATGCAATGGTATCAGGTGGTTTGGGTGACCCTGTTTTCCTTAGGATTATGCCTGTTGGCGAGCTGGTATCCCGCGCAACGCGCCATGAAAGTGCAGCCGGCCAAAGTTTTACAGCAGGAATCGTAAAAACTTGATTAAATGGTCAGGTTTTTGGGTTTTGCCGTGCATTGTGGCATAAAATTTTCTATAATCTTTTTCTTTTCTTTCGCTCGGTTACCGATTCTATGGATAAAGTCTTTATTACGTCGGCGGATCTGCTTCAGGATTCATTTCGACTTGCCTCAAAAGTGTATAAGGACGGTTTTCGTCCGCAATTTATTATCGGGATCTGGCGGGGCGGGGCGCCGATTGGTATTGCTGTGCAGGAGTTTTTTGAGTTTAAAAAATTTCCCACCGACCATATAGCGGTAAGAACCTCTTCTTATTACGGCATTAACAAGCAAAGCAAAGAGATTCGCGTACATGGCCTGCATTATCTGATTGAAAATGCGAATGCCGAAGACGCACTGCTGATTGTTGATGATGTATTTGACTCGGGCCGAAGTGTAGACGCATTGATTAAGCAAATTAAAAAGCTGATGCGCCTGAATATGCCAAAAGATATTCGTATTGCCTGCCCGTATTACAAGCCCAAAAATAATAAAACAGACATCGTGCCTGACTACTACGTAAATGAAAGTGATGAGTGGCTGGGTTTCCCTCATGAAATTGCCGACATGACGGAAGAAGAAGTACGCGCCGGTAAAACCGAGTTGGCCGACGTTATGGATATTCTTTACGATAAAGAGTGATAAGGTGAATAGCCTTATAACGCTAAGCGTGTTAACGGGCTAATAACCCCATTACCACCCTGTTGCAGGACGTGCGTGTAAATTTGCGTAGTACGTACGTCTGCATGACCTAATTGATGTTGTACAGTTCGAATATCTGCCCCCGCGGCCAACAGGTGTGTTGCAAACGAATGCCTTAACGTGTGGGGCGTAACATGCTTTTTGATCCCGGCTTCAAGACTGGCTCGTTTAACGTCTCGCTGCAGTTGTTTTTCATCGATGTGATGACGGCGCAAATGCTTGCTTTCCGGATCAATACTTAATCTTTGGGATGGGAACAGGTATTGCCACTCTACGGTTTTGTTGCGGGATTGATATTTTTTGCGTAAACCTTTGGGCAGCCAGGCCCCGGCAAAAGATGGAACGTTTAAATCGCGCACTAAGGTTTGCTCTACATTTTCAATTTGTGTTTGAAGCAGCGGAATTAAGGCCTCTGACAATGTGACCACCCGGTGCTTACCGCCTTTACCAAACCACACGCGAATGCATTTGTAGTTAAAATCGATATCACCGGCTCGTAAACGGACACACTCCATCAGACGCAGCCCGCTGCCGTACAGCAGGGCCATTGCCAGATAATGCTGCTTACTTGCTCGGCCGAGAACCGCTTTTACTTCATCCTGTGTGAGCACTACCGGCAGTTTGCGTTCCCGCTTGCTGTTGAGAAAAGTCATGTCTTCGGGTAAGGGATTATCCAAATATTTGTTATAAAGAAACAGCAGTGCGTTAAGCGCTGTAGCCTGAGTGGATTTTGCACACTGACGACGGACAGCCAAATGTGTAAGGTAGGCCTCCACATGCTCAGCGTGCATATCCTTTGGCTGTGCATAGTTGTGGAAGCGAATGAAGTCGGTGATCCAGGTGAAGTAGGTTTCTATGGTACGTTTAGCATACCCCCGGGTTAGCATAAACTCATAAAGTTCGCGTAAAAACTGAGATTTCATAAAGTTAGTGAAGGCTAAAATGAAACCAGCATAAAGTACAAAGTAACGTGTAAATACTGAACGTTTGGAGGGTTTACGTTCACTTTTGAGATTTTTGCACCAAACCATGAGATAAATAGGGTTTGGTGTATTTAATTCCAACAAAAAACACCAAATCGACCTAACTCTTTTATGTAAAGGGGATTTCAGATAATCTACACTCACAAAAAATTACAATTGCACCAAAATGATGGTTTTAAACATACTTCATTGGTGTCTATTTAGTAGTTATACGGCACGAGCATTCAGGTTCCCAGGGCACCTGACTCGTAGTAGCCTTAGAAAGCTGGCCCTAAGCTCAGTAGTAACGTTTGAGCTTTTATGTC
>NZIK01000109.1 GCA_002691625.1 Alteromonadaceae bacterium | reverse complement strand
GCAGGGCGCATTCATCCGAATGATCCGCAACGACTGACCAGGGCGCTGGAAGTGTATCGCAGTTCGGGGAAGTCTCTAACTCACTGGCAGGAAAAAGCAATTTACCGTTGTCCGTACAAGATTGACCAGTTTGCGATTGCGCCGCATGAGCGAGCCGTGTTACATAGTCGAATTGCAGAAAGATTTGATTTGATGTTAGCCCAAGGATTGGTAGAGGAAGTGAAAGCGCTGTACGAACGCGGTGACCTTCACGAGGACATGCCTGCAATCCGGGCTGTAGGATATCGTCAGGTATGGCAGTATCTTAAAGGCGAGTTAAGCTATGCAGAAATGCGTGATAAAGGTATCATTGCAACCAGGCAGTTAGCGAAAAGACAGTTAACCTGGTTACGAGGATGGCCTGATTTAACCTGGCTTGACACATTTGCTAAAGATAATTTGACTAAAATTACTGCAAAAGTCACACTTTAGTTTGGACAAGTGTGATATAAATTTAATTAGCGCTGGGACAATTTTTTTGAGTTGTCGGTTTAATAATAAAAATTAAGGATCTGAGATGGCTAAAGGGCAATCATTACAAGACCCGTTTTTAAACGCATTACGGAAGGAGCGGATTCCGGTTTCTATTTATTTAGTTAACGGTATTAAACTCCAGGGGCAGGTAGAGTCATTCGACCAGTTTGTTATCCTGTTAAAGAACACAGTGAGTCAGATGGTTTACAAGCATGCTATCTCAACGGTCGTGCCTTCACGAGCTATTACGATGCCAAGCGCGCAAGGGGATTCTGAGAACAAAAGTGAGTAATTACAAAGGTAACCTGCTTGTTTGACCGTTATGAAGCCGGTGAACAGGCTATACTTGTTCATGTAAATTTTGCCGATGAAGACAGTCGTGAAGACTTGGCTGAGCTGGAATTACTGGTTTCATCGGCGGGCGTTAATGCTGTTGATGTACTAACCACGTCCCGGGGCGCCCCTCATCCAAAATACTTTGTTGGATCGGGGAAAGCCGAAGAAATCGCTGCTGCTGTCAAAGCCCATGAGGCCAATGTGGTGATCTTCAATCATGCCCTGTCTCCTTCACAGGAACGCAACCTCGAAGCAATCAGCAAGTGCCGGGTGATCGATCGAACCGGTTTGATTCTTGATATTTTTGCGCAGCGTGCCCGAACTCACGAGGGTAAGCTTCAGGTTGAACTAGCTCAACTGCGCCATATTTCCACCCGTCTGATTCGAGGCTGGACACACCTTGAGCGTCAAAAAGGCGGGATTGGCTTGCGCGGGCCGGGTGAAACCCAGCTCGAAACTGACCGCCGTTTATTGCGTGGCAGAATCAAGACAATTCTGCGCCGCCTCGAAAAGGTAGCCAAGCAACGGGAACAAGGGCGACGTTCGCGCAAGCGGGCAGAAATTCCCACCATGTCCCTGGTTGGGTATACCAACGCCGGTAAATCCACTCTGTTCAATCATATTACAGATGCCGATGTGTACGCGGCCGACCAGCTGTTTGCCACACTGGATCCGACCCTGCGTAAACTCGATCTTAAAGAAGTTGGCCCGGTAATTCTGGCGGATACGGTTGGTTTTATTCGTCATCTCCCCCATGATCTGGTAGCGGCCTTTAAAGCCACGTTGCAGGAAACCCAGGAAGCAGACCTGTTGCTGCATGTAGTGGATTATTCTGCCAACAACTATCTGGAAACCATGGACGAGGTGAACACGGTGCTCGATGAAATTGACGCCGGCGAAATTCAACAGCTGATTATTTGCAATAAAATTGATCAGTTGGAAGAAGTTGAACCTAAAATTGATCGGGACGAGGACGGCATGCCAATCCGTGTGTGGCTGTCTGCGAAAACCGGTCAGGGCACTGAGCTGCTGTTCGAGGCAATTAATGATTGTCTGGCGCAGAGCATGGTAAGTTATACCCTGAAAATCCCNCCGGCACAGAGCCGTTTGCGCGGTGTTCTGTANGAANTGGATTGTATATCCGAACAATCCTACGATGCNCAGGGGGACTGGGTGGTTGATGTGCGAATGCCGGCAGCCGATTGGAACCGGTTAGAAAAGCGTTTGGATCATGGTTTATCAGAGTTTGTAGTNAAACACTGATTTGACAGTTTCATATANTTTGAAATCTAAAAACAATAGAATTCAGTATTAAATAATTAAATTTTCGGAGTACTAGCATGGCTTGGAATGAGCCGGGTGATAAAAATAATGACCCGTGGAAAAATCGCGGAGGACGAGATCAAGGTCCCCCGGATTTGGATGATGTGTTTAAGAACCTGTTCGGTAAGCTCGGTAAAATGGGCGGCGGCGGTGATGGCGGCTCAGGCAAAAAGCTGGGCGGCATCGGCGCGGCATTCCTGATTGGCCTGCTGGCAATTATTTACTTTGTCAGTGGTTTCTACACCATCCGTGAAGCAGAATCTGGTGTTGTGCTGCGATTTGGTGAATATANCTCACTGGTAGAGCCGGGTTTGCGTTGGAAACCAACCTTTGTTGACTCGGTTATTCCGGTCGATGTGCAATCCATTCGCTATCAATCATCTTCAGGTTCAATGCTGACCGAAGACGAAAACGTGGTAAGTGTACAAATGGAAGTGCAGTACCGGGTTGTCGACCCGTACCGCTGGACGTTTGCGGTAACCAGTCCGGAAATGAGTCTGAGTCAGGCCTTGGATAGTGCGATACGTTACGTAGTGGGTCATTCCACCATGGATGATGTGCTGACCGATGGACGTGAAATGACCCGTCAGCGTGTCTGGGAAGAATTGGAAGGTATACTTGAACCCTACAACATCGGCGTAGCCATTGTTGATATGAACTTCAAGGATGCCCGACCGCCAGAGCAGGTGAAAGATGCGTTTGATGACGCCATTGCCGCCCAGGAAGACCAGCAGCGCTTTATCCGTGAAGCCGAGGCGTATGCCCGTGAGATAGAACCGCGTGCCCGAGGTCAGGTCAATCGTATGAACGAGGAAGCCCAGGCTTACAAAGAGCGTGTAACGCTGGAAGCACAGGGTGAAGTGGCACGCTTCGAAGAGTTATTGCCGCAATATGAAAAAGCGCCGGAAGTTACTCGCCAGCGTATCTACCTGGAAACTATGGAACAGGTGTTCTCGAACACCAGTAAGATCATGGTCGACAGTGGTGACGGCGGCAACAATATAATGTATTTGCCGTTGGACAAGATTTTAGAAAATAAAGGCGCGGAAACAAAATCCTCCCTGGAACGTATGCGCAATACCCTCGAAGGTTTGCAGAATAACGTAACCAACTCGACGAATACCTCGCGTAACTCAACAGTATCCGGGTCGGGCTTGCGTGGCGACAGCAATCGTGGTGGGAGATAAGACAAAATGAAAAACTTTATTATCGCAATTCTTATTACCCTGGTGGTACTGGCTTCTGGTTCATTGTTTGTAGTACGTGAAGGACAGCGGGCCATCGTCATTCAGTTTGGAAAGGTACAGCGTGATGCCGAAACCGGCGATACCAAGGTATTCGAACCGGGTCTGCATTTTAAACTGCCGTTTATCGATACAGTTCGTCAGCTTGATGCGCGTATTCAAACGTTGGACGATTCGCCTGATCGCTTTGTAACCTCTGAGAAGAAAGACTTAATTGTTGATTCTTACGTTAAGTGGCGCATCGAAGACTTCGCCCGCTATTATCTGTCGACTAACGGCGGTAATAAACTGCAAGCTGAAGCGCTGTTGAAGCAGAAAGTAAACAACGGTTTGCGTACCGAATTTGGTAGTCGTACGATTGCCCAAATTGTTTCGGGTGAGCGTACCGAATTGATGGAGCAAGCTATGATCCAGGCGTCCAGTTCTTCTGACGAACTGGGTATTGAGATTGTTGATGTTCGCGTAAAGCAAATCAACCTGCCCACCGAAGTGAGCAACTCAATCTTCCAGCGAATGCGCGCCGAACGTGCTGCAGTAGCTCGAGAACATCGCTCACAAGGTCAGGAACAAGCTGAAGTTATTAAAGCTAATATCGAAGCCAAGGTGACAGTTATGCTGGCAGATGCTGAACGTAATGCCCGACAGCTTCGCGGTGAAGGTGATGCGACCGCGGCGCAAATATATGCTGAAACATACTCTAAAAACCCAGAGTTTTATGGTTTCCTGCGCAGTATGGATGCCTACCGTGCCAGCTTCAATAGCAAGAATGACATTCTGGTGGTTGAGCCGGACAGCGACTTCTTCCGTTATATGAATAAGCGCTCAGGTCAGTAAATAAATCGACTAAAGTTAAAAACCGGCTTTTACAGCCGGTTTTTTTATGGTGCGCCGGGCATGGCGCGTAGTGCNNNAGCACTGTTCGACTCANTGTGGTGGTGAGTTGATGACTTGGAGGTGGAAGTCCTCTGCACACCCGGCAAGGGGAAGTGCTAGCCGAACGGCAAGGGTGTTCATCGTGAGGTGAAATCTGAAGGAAGCCGAAGGCAAAATGCTGGCCTGACGAACAGGAAGCGGTTTAGGCGTTGTTGTAGGGTGAGGTGGCCATTATCGCTAAAGCCCGGTACTTGCACGGAATGCAGCAACGTAGAGCCGACAGGCATAAGCAGGAAGGTCGCGCGAATTACCCCGGGAGGTCTGATATTTTGCTAAAGAGCTACCCGCATCGTGAGGTGTAGGGATGGGATATCAGAAGTCAGCAGACGCCGTAGTAGTGCTAGTAAACCAATAGCACGAAGGGCTGAACCTGTCACGAGCGGCAAGTCACGCGTGCTCTCGCGTTATCGGNACACAAGGCAATGAAGAATCATTGCTCCGGGACAAATATACAAGAAGGGTCGGAAACCTGGGCGGTGTTTGCGGAGTTCTAAACGGTAAAGCGGCGACACGATGCACGAAACAGACTCAGGTATTGGCTANGGTCAATACAGACAGGAACCGCCGTGGTACGGAACCGTATGCCCGGTGGTGTGAGAGGACGGCGGGAGTAATCCCGCCTCCTACTCGATCACGGATTCGGATCGCTTATATAATTAATAGGAGGAACGGTGCATATTTTCAGATCCGGTTTTGCATACCGGTGCATCCTGAGTATTGAATTTTGTTGAGTATAAATCGATGTCGGTGAAAGACTTAAGGCGTGCATCCATCCAGAGCAGTATCAGCAAGTCGGTGTGGTTACCACTGATAGTCTTAGTCATCGGCTACCTCTATGCCACCGAAGTGGGTAAAAGTTACGAAGCGCAGCGAGGCCAACTGATCACCGATGCCCTGGAACGGCGCCTGGCGCAAATTAGCGAAGCGGTAAATGATCGGGTATCACTTTATGCGTACGGGCTGTCAAGCTTAAAAGCATCGATTGTGGCAGTGGGTTTAGATAACCTGCATTACGATTACGTGCAAACCTATGCCAAAAGCCAGAATTACAGCCAGCAATACCCGGGCGCCCGGGGCTTTGGCTTTATCCGCAGGGTCGAGGTAACAGATTTTGCCGAATTCATGGCCAGGGCCAGGCTGGACAGACCGGATAAGCATTTTGAACTGCGCACGTTAACGCCTCATTCCAACAGTTATTTTATCATCCAATACATAATGCCTGAGCATGCAAACCTGCAGGCTATCGGGCTGGATATTGGCTCTGAAACCATGCGTCGGCGCTCTGCGGAGAAAGCCGCAAAATCCAATTCTACTCAGTTAACGGCGCCCATCACCCTGGTGCAGGCAGATAAAAAGCGCTTGCAGGGCTTCTTAATTATGCAGCCAGTGTACAGTACTCTCAACGTGCCTGAGGGGGATGATGCGCGGATGGAAGCGTTGGTGGGCTGGAGCTACGCACCGCTGCTGATTGATGAAGTGTTATCCTCGGTAAGTGGTTTACGTGATGACGTGATGCTTAGCATCGATGATATCTCTGCAGGCGATGCCCTGACGTTCTTCGGACGTCATCAGGATGGCAGTCTTGACGCTCTGAAAATTCAGCAAACCTTACAACTATTCGGCCGTGACTGGCGTTTATCGCTAACTCCAAACCAGGCCTTTATTGATGGTTTGCGTTTACCCTCCAGGCAGCAGGCGTTCAATAATACGCTCGCTATAGCAACCAGTCTGGCACTGGTGATTTTTAGTCTTCACATTGTGTTAAGCCGCCGCGCTGATGCAAAACGTTACGAGCGAGAGCTGGCCGAGGCTAACCAGCGGGCCTTGGAGTTAAACAACGAAAAGTTGGAACGCGAAGTGGCCGCCCGTACCTATGAGATAGTCCAGGCGAATATCTTGCAGCGGCGGATCCTGGAAAGCGCCGGTTATGCGCTGATTGCTACAGACAATGAGGGCCTGATAACAGCGTTTAACCCGGCAGCTGAAAAATTGATTGGCTATCGCACCGAGGAAATGGTTGGTAAGCAGACTCCGGCTGTTTTTCACTTATATGAAGAGATGGAAGCCCGGGCCGCAGAGCTCTCTGAAGAACTCGGCCGGCCGATTGAACCTGGCTTCGATGTGTTCGTGGCAAAAGTGATAGACGGCAACACAGACATCAACAACTGGACCTATGTGCGCAAAGATGGCTCCAGGGTGCCGGTGCGACTCAGTGCTACCAGTTTGTTCGATGAAGACGGCAAAATCTTTGGTTTCCTGGGAATAGCGTACGATCTGACGCCGCAGTTAAAACGCGAGCAGGAATTAAAAGAGGCGAGGCTTCAGGCTGAGCAGGCCAATGAGGCCAAGTCGAGCTTCCTGGCAAATATGAGTCATGAAATCCGCACGCCGTTAAACGGTATTTACGGTGCCCTGCAACTGATCCGTCGCTCCGATGCGGGTCAGCAACACGGTGGTTTGCTGGACAAGGCTATTTACTCCACTCGCAATCTGAGCCGGATCATTAACGATATCCTCGACTTCTCTAAAATTGAAGCGGGTAAGATAAGTATCGACCCGCATCGTTTTAGTCTGTCGACCATGCTTGATGGACTGCAATCGGATATGTCGATGTTAGCAGGTAATAAGCCGGTAGCGTTGATCTTTGAGAATCAGGCAAATCATGATGTGTGGATTGGTGATGCGGTGCGAATACGGCAGGTGCTGCTGAACATTGGCACAAACGCCATAAAATTCACCGAGCAGGGAAAAGTGACTATCTCGGCCCGCAACACTGCCAGTGATGAGTTACATTTCAGTATTACCGATACCGGTCAGGGCATGAGCAAAGACGCCCTTGCCCGGCTTTTTGATCGCTTTGAACAAGCTGATTCTTCAACCACTCGTAAATACGGCGGCACGGGGCTGGGAATGGCCATCACCCAGTCACTGGTGCACTTAATGCACGGCAAGATCAGGGTGGTCAGTACCCCGGGGGAAGGGTCGAGGTTTATTGTTACCTTACCAGTAGTTAAGGCTGCAGGAGACGTGCTTGACGCTGCGCCTGATAATGATCACAAAGAACTCGATTTAAGCCACGCAATGATCCTGGTGGCCGAAGATAATGACATTAATCGCGCTGTGATGGAAGCCATGCTGGCAGACACCAGAGCCACCCTGTTTTTTGCCGAAAACGGCCAGGAAGCCGTTGAGTTTGTAAATAAAAAATGCCCGGATTTGGTGTTAATGGATATTCAGATGCCGGTGATGGATGGTGTTGAGGCTTGCATAAAAATTAAGCATTATCACCCTGATTTGCCGGTGATTGCGGTAACCGCCAATGCCATGGCTGCTGATGTGGAGCTTTACCATGAAGAGGGCTTCGATGGTTATTTGTCGAAGCCAGTGGACGTTGGGCAACTGAATGCCGTACTGGCGCAATATCTTACTGTGGAGACCGAGTGAATCGGGCAGCCCTTTGCCCGTCTGAGGATTATTGAATGTCTATAGTGCTTTGTTCGCTTGACGTTACCGATATTTATAAGCAATTCCTGGTTATACGTTTAGGCAAGTAAACGGTTGTTTTCCACCCTGAATATCATTTCTTATTCCAGTGCTAGCTCGCCGCGCTCGTGAAGTTCAGGTGGTGGGCAGTTAAAGCCGGCCAGCAGGTTGCCAGTGATATTGGTGACTCAGCGCATTTTTTGTCCCTGGATGTGGGCTTAGAATCAGCATGGTCGGCGATTTCCGACCATGTACGCGATGATTTCGGCCGACTCGATATTCTGGTGAATAATGCGGGAATTACCGGCTTTATGAGCCATCCCGGCCCTTTTGACCCGGAGCATTTTAATCTGGATAGCTGGCATGCCGTGCATCGCGTAAATCTGGATGGCGTTGCGCTGGGCTGCAAATACGCCATAGGCTTAATGAAGCACAGCCCGGCAGCCAGTATCGTTAATATATCATCCCGTTCCGGTATGGTGGGGATCCCGGCGGCAGCGGCTTACGCTTCGAGTAAAGCAGCAGTGCGAAATCATACCAAATCAGTCGCGCTTTACTGCGCTGAAAAAGGCTACCCTATTCGATGTAATTCCATTCATCCCGGTGCAATCCTAACGCCTATCTGGGAAGCTATGCTCGGTGACGGCGAAGCACGGCAACAAGCCATTGCCGCTATCGCCGCAGACATTCCTTTGCAACATATGGGAACGCCACAGCATGTCGCGTTCGCCGCGCTGTATCTTGCCAGCGGTGAGTCAAACTACGTCACTGGCACTGAACTGACCATAGACGGCGGCATTCTGGCTGGTTCTGCAGCCCGGCCTCCCACCAGTGACGAAGAATAATCTTAAGCTTTTCTCGGTCTTACACCTAAGGACCAAAAAAATAGATGTGGATCAAATTTTAATTATCTTGGCCTGCTATACTTTAGTTTAGATAAAACAAGTCGTTGTGCTTTGCCGGCTCCTGGAAGCTGGCTTGTTTTATTTTTAACCTCATATCCTACATTTATTCTTTCGGTTGCCGTATTGCGAAAGACATAGCGACGGAGTTAACTATGACAGTGCATGCAATAAAATCGAAGTTACCTTCGAAGGCCGAACAGGCCCTGATGGTAGAAAAAGGGCATCTTTGGCTTCACTGCTTCAGAACCTGTAAAAGTTGTAAGTCTCTATCTAAGAATTTAACTCAGTATGAGTTCGGTGATGGCAGTTCACTGATCCTCGACTCCAGTGCTGATTTTCCTGCGCCAGTGGCTCCTGAATTAGTGATCCCCAAACTGCGTTATAGCGGCATGACCAGCCACTAACGCATTTAGTTTTAATCTTTTATTTAATGTTAAGGCATTACGCAGATAGTAATGCCTTATTT
This sequence comes from Alteromonadaceae bacterium, assembly GCA_002691625.1. Lineage (GTDB taxonomy): Bacteria > Pseudomonadota > Gammaproteobacteria > Enterobacterales > Alteromonadaceae > Alteromonas. The sequence continues at coordinate 103 of NZIK01000109.1, read as the reverse complement.
CTTTGACCAATCGGAAACCTGAGCTTCCGCGATTTCATTGTAAACCCCTGTCTCTTGTCTTCCTGTAACGCTTCAGCATCATAATATTTACACTATAGTTACT
>NZIK01000064.1 GCA_002691625.1 Alteromonadaceae bacterium | reverse complement strand
GCCTGGTTGCTTACTGCCTCAAGGAAAACAAGCCATCACTTGATATTACTGATGTTGAGCGTAATTCAATGGTCGTGGCTTAAGCCGATCTCGGGTTACCTAACTTCACATGAATACGGGCAAACGGCCCGGCCTGTACCAGGTTAATACTCTGAGCTTTAACCAGTTCTAAAATGGCCAGAAAGGTTACCACCGCGCCGGCCCGCCCCTCTTCGGCAGTAAACAGCGCTTCCATCGGGGTGTATTCTTCGGCATTGAGTAACTGCAAAATTTTACTCATACGCTCCCGGGTACTCAGGGCTTCAGGAGCGATGTGGTGATGCTCAAATGCGGCAGCACGCTGCATGGCGGCTGAAAAGGCCAGTACCAGTTCCTGTAGCGACACGTCCGGCTGAATTATCACCGGCTGGATATCGGCCGATGGCTCAACGCTGACGCTGAACAAATCGCGTTCCATGCGCGGCTGCAAATCGAGGTCTTCCGCCGCTTGCTTTATGAGCTCATACTCTTGCAAACGTCTTATTAGTGCCGCTCTCGGGTCTTCCTCATCGTCATCTTCATCACTGCGACTTGGCAGTAGTAATCGAGACTTGATCTCGGCCAGAATGGCAGCCATCAAAAGGTATTCGGCCGCGAGTTCAAGCTTAAGGGTTTGCATGACCTCGACATATTCCATGTACTGCCGGGTAATTTCCGCCACCGGCATAGTGGTAATATCGAATTTCTGCTTACGGATTAGATACAGCAATAAGTCCAGCGGGCCTTCAAAAGACTCCAGGATCACCTCCAGCGCTTCCGGCGGAATATATAAATCCTCCGGTTTTTCAATCACCGCCTCGCCATTCACAAAGGCCAGTGGCAGCGGTTGCTGTACCGGTATGGCGAGGGTTGAGGCTGGCTCGTCGCTATTGCTCATATCAGATCTGATTCATGCTGTTATAAAAACGGCGTCACATCGCCACTGCCTTCACGTACCACCACGGGTTCGCCTTCACTTAAATCAATCACTGTAGTGGGCTGCTCACCCAGATAGCCGCCATGAATAATCAGGCCTACCTGTTTTTCCAGCTTATCGCGAATTTCATCAGGGTCTGACTCTGCCAGCGATTGCCCGGGCAGAATTAACGAGGTGGACATAAGTGGTTCATTAAGCTCTTCGAGCAACGCCAGCGCAATAATGTTATCCGGCACCCGGATCCCTATGGTACGGCGCTTTGGATTCTGTAACCGCTTAGGCACTTCGCGGGTCGCTTTCAATACAAAAGTATAAGGCCCGGGAGTGTTATTTTTAAGCATTCGAAAAGCAACATTATCTACCTTGGCATACACCGACAGCTCAGACATATCCCGGCACATCAGTGAAAAATTGTGTTCATTAGCAATCTGCCGGATGCGACAGAGCTGGTCCAATGCACGTTTGTCGTCCATCTGACAGCCAATGGCATAACCCGAATCAGTGGGATAAACCACCACCTCCCCCTGGCGAATGAGCTCAGCGGCCTGTTTGATCAGGCGTGACTGCGGATTATCAGGGTGTACGTAAAAAAACTGACTCATACAGGGTCCTTTAGTGAGGATTGACTCACAGCTAAATTCCAGTCATGCCAAACCGGCGTGAGTGTGTCTGTCTTTAACTGACAACGCCCCAGCTCAGTCCAACGTCCGGGGAAATGAAAATCAGAGCCGGCCGATGCCAGCAATTGATATTCAGCCACGATCGACTGCAACAGGGCTTGCTTCTCGGCACTCATACCGGGAAACACTACTTCTGCCGCATCGCCTCCCGCCTCAGCAAACTCTGCAATTAGCCGGCGCAGCCATTTGGTGGTCATATCGTAATGAATGGGATGCGCCAGTACCGCCCGGCCTCCTGCCTGCTGAATCACCTTTACCGCCGCAGCGATATCTGGCCACTCAGCCTTCACAGCCGCACGCTTGCCTTTGCCCAGATACAGCTTAAAGGCTTTTTCTAAGGTCGCGACCTGGAAACTATCCACCAGCACACGGGCAAAGTGCGCCCGGGTGATCTGGCCTACTCCGGCATAACGGCGCGCTCGTTCCAGCGTACCTTCAAAACCGCATTTTGCCAGCTTATCGGCAATTTTAGCCGCACGTTCTTCACGTTTCTGCTGCTGGTCAGCCAAAAATGCCTGCAGTGCCGGGTGCCCGGTATCGATATTCAGGCCGACAATATGGATTTCAAAACTGTGCCAGCGCGTGGAGATTTCAACGCCGTCAATAATCCTTAGTGCCGGGTAGTGCGCCTGAGCCGCAGCGTGGGCGTCCGCCAGGCCATAAGTACTGTCGTGATCGGTAATAGCCAGTACATCAACCTGCATCGTTTGCGCACGTTGAATAAGTTCGGCCGGCGTTAAGCGGCCATCCGAGAAAGTGGTGTGACTGTGCAAGTCAATTTTCATGTATTTTCAAATTTATGGTTGACACAAATTGGTTTTTGTTTTCTTCTATAGCACAGTATACGGATTGAATGCTTCGATGCCTATCGAAGTTATCAAATAAAACAACGAGACAGGAAACTAATGCTTAATCAACCACAACACAGCGCCGTAATGGCAACTATCTGGTGGTGGCACTCCCTTCGATAACGGGCGGTGTGAGCGTTAGTGCGCAGAACAAACAAAAAAGGCCCGTAATGTTACGGGCCTTTTTTTTAATTTTTAACCGGAGAAAAAAGATGAGTTTGGCCGAATTAGGCATGGTCCCGGGAAAAGTGGAAACCATTGAGAGAACAGCAACCTACGTCAATGATCCCTTGGCGGCATTTGCCCAGCTGTGTGGCGAAAAACCCCATGCGTTACTGCTCGAATCAGCCGAGATAGACAGTAAGGATAACCTGCAAAGTCTGCTGATGGTGGATGGTGCCCTGCGCTTTGAATGTCGCGGGCAGCAAGTCGCCATTCAGGCGTTGAGTGCCAACGGTAAAGGACTGCTACCGCTATTTATGGAAAGCTGTCCGGCAGATTTAAAATGCCAGATCATCAGCGAGACTGAAATTGCCCTTGAGTGTCATTCCCAAACGGCCAACCTCGACGAAGACAGTCGCTTGAAATCCACCAGCGTGTTCGACGTACTGCGGATGGTGGTTAAACAAATCACACCGCTGCGTGACCACCAGCATGCCGTATTCTTAGGTGGGGTATTTGCGTATGATTTGCTGGCGACCTTCGAAGATCTGCCTAAGGTAGAAGAAGGCGATAATGACTGCGCCGATTATGTGTTTTATCTGGCAGAAACCCTGATCACTTTCGACCATCAAACCCGCCAGGCACGGTTGCTTGGCAGCGTGTTCAGCGGCAGCGAAGTGGCCACCAGTTATTTTGCCATTGCTCAGCGCCTTGAGGCCCTTAGCGCCGAGTTACAAAGTCTGGCGCCACATGATTTATCGCCGATAGCCGTTAGTGAACCCACGTCCTTACAAGTGGATAAATCAGACGAAGAATACTGCAACGACGTGCTGACCTTAAAAGAACATATTCTGGCCGGCGATATTTTTCAGGTTGTGCCGTCCCGAACGTTTTCTCTGCCCTGCCCCGCCCCACTTACTGCCTACGCCGCTCTGAAAAAACAAAATCCCAGCCCTTATATGTTTTACATGCAGGATGCTGAGTTTACTATTTTTGGTGCATCGCCGGAGTCAGCCCTTAAATACACCGCACAAAGCAATGTGGTGGAAATCTACCCTATTGCCGGCACCCGCCCTCGCGGCAAACGCGCTAATGGCGAGATAGACCATGATATGGATAGCCGCATTGAGCTAAACCTGCGCGAAGATCAGAAAGAAAAAGCCGAACATCTGATGCTGGTAGACCTGGCCCGTAATGACGTAGCCAAAGTATCTGAGCCTGGCACCCGCTATGTGAAAGACTTACTTAAAGTTGACCGTTACTCCCACGTAATGCACCTGGTTTCACGCGTGGTCGGCCAGTTACGCCACGATCTGGATGCACTGCATGCCTATCAGGCCTGCATGAATATGGGCACCCTGGTAGGCGCGCCTAAAGTGAGTGCAGCCTCGTTAATTCGCAAGGTCGAGCACAAGCGTCGCGGCAGCTACGGTGGCGCTGTTGGCTACCTGAATAACGATGGCGATATGGATACCTGTATTGTTATCCGCTCTGCTTTTGTTAAAAACGGTCGAGCATATATACAGGCAGGCGCTGGCGTAGTGTATGATTCCGACCCACAGGCAGAAGCGGATGAAACCCGGAATAAGGCACAGGCCGTGATCAACGCGGTGAAATCCTCAGTTAGCGTTCAGGGAGAAGTATAATGAGCCAGCCTATCACGGTATTTCTGTTAGACAACGTCGACTCTTTCACCTACAACCTGGTCGATGAGCTTCGCACCATGGAATTGAATATTGTGGTGTACCGCAATAATGTCGACGCCAGAATGTTATTCGAAAAAATGCAAATGCAGGCTGAAAGCGGGCCGGTTTTATTGCTATTATCCCCGGGGCCGGGTGCGCCCCATGAAGCCGGATGTATGCCACAGCTGTTAAGCATGGTCCAGGGCCATTTTCCGGTACTCGGGATTTGTCTTGGCCATCAGGCCATAGTAGCCCATTACGGCGGCACTGTCGGCCGCGCTGAAGATGTGATGCACGGTAAGTCATCGGCTATTACCCATACCGGTGAGGCCATGTTTGCGGGTATGCCGCAGCCACTCCATGTAGCCCGCTACCACTCGCTAATGGCGCTGGAGTTGCCTGAAGGCTTAACACCACTGGCCAAAGTAGGTACAACGGTTATGGCGGGCTACCAGTCCGACGATAAAATGCTTGGATTCCAGTTTCATCCGGAGTCCATTCTAACGGCAGAGGGCAGTCGCCTGCTGCTACAAAGCATTCATTACCTGACCAAAGAGGATTAACTCATGGCTGACTACAGCAAGGTAATTGAAAAACTCTTCGACGGTCAGCATCTGACCCAGGCCGAGTCTTTTTCGGTATTTAATCAGGTGATGCACGGTGAACTTTCCGAAGTAAAGCTCGCCACCTTACTGACCGCACTTAAAATTAACGGCGAGTCCCCCAATGAAATTGCCGGGGCAGCCAGTGCAATGGTGTCTAATGCCCGCCCTTTTCCAACACCGGATTACGAATTTGGTGATATCGTCGGCACCGGTGGTGATGGCCATCATACTATCAATATTTCCAGCGCCGCGGCGCTGGTAGCTGCCAGTTGTGGTGTTAAGGTCGCTAAACATGGTAACCGCAGCGTATCGAGCAAGTCCGGCTCAGCTGACTTCTTCCGTGAATGCGGTATCAAGCTTGATATTACCCCCGAAGTAGCACGCAAGTGCCTGGATGAGGTGAATTTCTGCTTCCTGTTTGCGCCGGTCTATCATGCCGGTATGCGCTTTGCAGCACCGGTGCGTGCTGAGATGAAAACCCGCACATTGTTTAACATCCTTGGTCCGTTGGCCAACCCTGCTGGCCCGACTTTTGGCGTGTACGGCGTATATACTCCGGAGTTACTGGATATCTATGCACAAACCCTCACGCTAATGGGACAGCGTAAAGCGTTAATTGTCCACGGTGACGGACTGGATGAGCTATCATTACACGGCCCCACTCAGGTAGTAGAAATTGATCATGGCAGCACTACCCACTATTCAGTTACCGCTACCGACTTTGGCCTGAACCACGCGCCTATCAGCGCTATTGCCGGCGGTGAGCCAGTTGAAAACCGCCAGTTGATTGAAGCCGCCCTGCGCGGTGAAGGTGAACAGGCTCACCGTGAAGCCATCGCGATGAATGCCGGTGCACTGTTAAAAATCAGCGGGCACGCCAATACTTTTAAAGATGGCGCAGAGCAGGCGCTCAATGCCATGGCGAACGCCGCCCCCATCAATTTAATCAGACAAGTCGCTGAACACAGCCAATTGGAAGAAAATGCATGAGCAACGTCCTCGAGAAAATAGTTGAAGACAAACGTGTCGAAATTGAAGCACGCATGGCCGAGACGCCTCTTGAGCAAATAAAGCAGGGGTTAACGCCATCAACCAAAAGTCTGTTTGATGCCCTGAATGCCCCGAACGCCGGGTATATTTTAGAGTGTAAAAAAGCCTCCCCCTCAAAAGGGTTGATCCGTGAAAACTTCGATCTGGATGAAATTCTCGCGGCTTATACCCCTTTTGCGGCAGGCATTTCGGTACTGACTGACGAGAAATATTTTCAGGGCAAGTTTGAATACCTGGCCTATGTTACCGAGCGCGTGAGCCAACCGGTGCTTAACAAAGACTTCTTTGTTTGTGAGTATCAGGTTTATCTGGCCCGTTATTACCATGCCGATGCCATATTATTAATGCTGTCGGTACTTGATGATGAAACTTACCAACAGCTTGCGGCGGTGGCTGACTCGTTGGGTCTGGATATCCTTACTGAAGTCAGCAACGAAGAAGAAATGCATCGTGCGATTACGTTAAAAGCCAAAATTATTGGTATTAACAACCGCGACCTGCGCGACCTGTCTACTGATTTGGCGACGACTGAAAAACTGGTCCCGATGCTAAAAGGTGCAACCCATGAACACGTAGTGATCAGCGAGTCCGGTATTTACACCCACCAGGACGTGCTGCGTCTGGCGCCGCTGTGTCAGGGCTTCCTGGTAGGCAGCGCCTTAATGGCACAACAGGACCTGCCACAGGCCGTCAAACAACTGGTTTACGGTACGGTTAAAGTATGCGGCATGACCCAACCGGAACAGGTACGTCATGCCTTTGCAAGCGGTGCCAGTTATTGCGGATTAATTTTTGCTGCTCACTCCAAACGTTGCGTGACATCTGATCAGGCACGTGACATCGTCGCTGCCACGCCCGGCAGCTACGTAGGTGTGTTTGTCAACCAGCCTATCGAAATGGTGCTGGACATCGCAAACAAACTGGGCTTAAAAGCCGTGCAGCTGCATGGTGATGAAGACACCATGTACCGTCAGCATTTACGGGCCAACCTGCCCGAGGGCTGCGAAATCTGGCAGGCCATTGGCGTTGCCGGTGAGTTACCTTACCTGACTCATGCGTTGCTGGATGACGACACACTGGATAAGGTGCTGCTGGATTGTCAGGTTGGCAAACAAACCGGTGGTACCGGCCAGCAATTTGACTGGTCAGTGATCCACAATGAGCTTGATCTCGAAAAACTCGTTATAGCAGGTGGTATCAATCCACAGAATATTGCTGCGGCACAGGCAACCGGTGTTGCCATTGTTGATGTAAACTCGGGGGTAGAAGACAGCCCGGGCAACAAATCTGCACAGCAGGTCAGCGAACTCTTTACTATTTGTCGCCAGTATTAAGCGGCCGATATATACAACAGGACATTTCATGAATCAATTAGAGACAAAATTTGGGGAATACGGCGGCATGTATGTGCCTGAGCTACTTATCCCAGCGCTGGATCAGCTTGAACAGGCGTTCCTGGAAGCGAAAGACGATCCGGAATTTAATGCTGAGTTTATGTCACTCTTAAAAGATTACGCAGGGCGTCCAACATCGATGTTCCTGACCCGTAATCTGGTGTCTAACCCTAACGTTAAATTGTATTTAAAGCGTGAAGATTTACTTCACGGCGGCGCACATAAAACCAATCAGGTATTGGGTCAGGCGCTACTCACCAAACGCATGGGTAAAACCGAAGTTATCGCCGAAACCGGTGCTGGTCAGCACGGCGTGGCAACAGCGCTGGCATGCGCGTTACTGGGCCTTAAAGCGCGTATTTACATGGGCGCGAAAGATGTTGAGCGTCAGTCGCCTAACGTGTTCAGAATGCGCTTAATGGGCGCTGAAGTTATCCCGGTGGATTCAGGTTCAGGCACCTTAAAAGACGCGGTAAACGAAGCGCTGCGTGACTGGTCTGCCAATTACGACAAAGCCCATTATCTGCTCGGCACAGCAGCGGGCCCTCACCCGTTCCCAACCATCGTACGCGAATACCACCGTATGATTGGTGAAGAAACCCGTGCACAGATCCTTGAGAAAGAAGGTCGTCTGCCAGACGCCGTAGTGGCGTGTGTAGGCGGTGGCTCCAATGCCATTGGCATGTTTGCTGACTTTATCGACGAGCCATCGGTTCGTTTAGTTGGTGTAGAACCGGCCGGTAAAGGCGTTCATACCAAAGACCATGGGGCCGCCATTGGCAAAGGCACTAAAGGCATTCTGCACGGCGCCTATACCTATATAATGCAAAACCCGGATGGCCAGATTGAAGAAAGCTATTCAGTATCAGCCGGTCTGGATTACCCGGCGGTAGGTCCGCAGCACGCACATCTGTCCGATATCGGCCGCGCTGAATATGTGTCGGTCACCGACGAAGAAGCGCTCAACGCCTTCCAGTTACTGGCCCGTAAAGAAGGTATTATTCCGGCCCTTGAGTCGTCTCATGCACTGGCCTATGCCTTAAATATGGCCGATGAAGCCGAAGAAGAGACCGTCATTGTGGTGAACCTGTCTGGCCGGGGCGATAAAGACCTGGGTCACGTAATCAGTATTTTAGGAGATCAGGTTAATGGATAGATATGCAGCGATGTTTGCTCATTTAGATGAGCAAAATCAGGGCGCTTTTGTACCTTTTGTCATGGTTGGCGATCCGGACCTTGAAACCTCTGAGCAAATCATCACTCAGTTGATTGAAAGCGGCGCCGATGCGTTAGAACTGGGCATCCCGTTTTCTGATCCGGTAGCCGACGGCCCAACTATTCAGAAGGCCAGTATTCGTGCGCTGGAAAGCGGCGTTACACCCACAGCGTGTTTTGAATTACTCAAACGCATTCGGGCTAAGTACCCGGATGTCCCCATTGGTTTATTGCTCTACAGTAACCTGGTACTGGCCAAAGGTGTTGAAAGTTTTTATGCCCAGGCCGCCGATGCCGGTGTTGACTCGATTCTGATTGCTGATGTGCCTATTCGTGAAGCCAAACGGTTTATCGATACGGCAAACGCCAACGGCATCAAGCAAATTCTTATCGCACCACCAAACGCCACCGATGCTACCTTTAAAGCTATTGGTGACTTATCAGCTGGCTATACCTATCTGCTGGGCAGGGCTGGTGTGACCGGGGCAGAAACCGCTGCCACAATGCCGGCTGCATCATTGATAGAGCGTCTCACCAGCGTTAATGCTGCGCCGCCCCTGCTCGGTTTTGGGATCTCGAATCCAGACCAGGTAAAACACGCTATTGAGAGCGGTGCTGCCGGGGCAATTTCAGGCTCCGCAACCGTTAATATTATCGCGCAAAACCTCGATGACGTGCCGGCCATGCTGTCTGCACTCGGTCAGTTTGTGACAGCAATGAAAGCCGCTACAGGGAAATAAGCCATGTATTATATGATTTGTGCCACCGATAAGCCGGATACCCTGGCCGAGCGCTTAGCCGCCCGCCCGGCGCATCTGGCCCGCCTGAATGAATTAAAGGATAACGGTCGTCTGCTGATAGCTGGTCCTTTTCCGGCCATCGACAGTGAAGATCCTGGCAGCGCCGGCTTCACCGGCTCACTGGTAGTTGCCGAATTTGCCAGTCTGGAAGATGCTCAGGCCTGGGCGGATGCCGATCCGTATATCGATGCCGGTGTTTATCAGGACGTTATCGTTAAACCCTACAAGAAAGTATTACCTTAAATCTCCTCTCTGTTGCGCAAAGCAAGCACAGGCTTTGCGCTCTTCTCGCCCGGTGGTACTATAATTAGCGTAGCCCGACCTTAAGTTGTGCCCTGGCGCTCGGGATGAGCCGCAGCACAATTCAGACAATATTCAGCCTGACCGGGTTATCCTGCTGATAATGACTAGTGATTGGGTAGTACCCAACGAGTGGAGTGACATGTTCAAAAGCGTTGTTACCGGTGTATTGCTTGTGATGCTGACCCTCTGTGCTCCTGGCGCAATGGCCCAGCAAGACAAACAAAAACCCGTGAAAAATTCAACTCAGGCGGCACAACAGGCCAAACGTCATGTTGAGGGGCGGGTGTTGAAAGTCGATCCTCAAAAAAGCTCCTACCGGGTAAAAATGCTAAAAAAATCAGGCCGGGTGGTCTCGCTCGATGTCGACAAACGGTCTGGTAAGGTTAAACCCAGCAAGCGCAAGGATGATAATTAGTGAGAATATTAGTTGCAGAAGACGATAGCCGTCTTCTGATGCAGTTAGATAGTTTGTTCCAGCAACAGGGGTTTAGCGTTGATTTAGCCGATGATGGTGAAAAAGCGTTATTCCAGCTAAAAGAAGTCAATTACGATTTGGCCGTTATTGATATTGGCCTGCCTAAACTCGATGGATTCGATGTTATTCGTCAGGCTCGTGGCAGTGATGTCAGCACCCCGGTGCTGATCCTTACCGCCCGCGACCGCTGGCAGGAAAAGGTTGAAGGCCTGGATGCCGGCGCCGACGATTACCTGACCAAGCCCTTTCATAATGAAGAATTACTTGCCCGGGTTAAAGCCCTCATTCGCAGAGCTTCCGGCCAGGCCAGCTCGACCATTGAATTTGGTCCCGTGGTACTGGATATGCAGGCAAAAGAAATTCGCGTGAATGCCCGCGCTTTGGATCTCACTGCCTATGAATACAAAGTAATGGAGTACCTTATGCTCCATCCACAGAAAGTGATTTCCAAAACCGAACTCACCGAGCACATTTACGATCAGGACTTTGATCTGGACAGTAATGTGATTGAAGTCTTTGTCGGTCGCTTACGACGCAAACTCGATCCTGAAGGCACACTCAAGCCTATCGAAACGCTCAGAGGCAGAGGCTACCGAATCAGCCGCGAACTGGCTCAGGATGCCAGTGGCAGCTAACCGATGCCTAATTTGTCGCTGCGGCTACGCAGTTTGCTCATTGCCATTCTCGCCCTGGGCATTTTTATACCCGTTACCGTTTTAACGCTATCCAAAGCGTATACCTCCAGTTTGTTGCAAGCCAAGTACAACGAACTGAAGCTGATGAACCTGGCAATGATTTCGGTGTTTGAGTTTGAGGGCGGTGAGAGCCAGATGCCGCAAATGCTCTACGATGAGCAGCTTAACCTCCCTGACTCCGGTTATGTGGGTGCTATTAGCATTAATAATCAACTGGTATGGCAATCCGCATCCAGCGTTTACACCGTCTTTGACTCGCTGATGACAACACCGGCTATCGGCGACGAGGTATTTATTCCTCAGTATGCCCTGGACGACTCTGGCAGTGAGCATTTCGCCTACGCCTTTACCGCCGAATTTGATAATGGCGACCAGTACATGCCGGTAAGTTTTTATGTGTTTAACGACCGGCGTGATTTTCTGCACGAACGTGATGCCTTCCTGCGTTCGGTCTGGCAATACCTTGGCGCGCTTGGGGCCGGCCTGCTAATTGTGCTGATTATTGGTATGAACACCCTGCTCAAACCGGTACGCTTACTGATTGGCGAAATACAACAGGCCAGCGGCGGCAACCAGACCCGGCTAAAAGAAGATTACCCACCGGAGTTTACCCCGCTCAAGCAAAGCATTAACCAGTTACTGGCCGGCGAAGCGGAACAACGGGAGCGTTATAAGAACAGTCTGGGCGATTTGGCTCACAGCCTGAAAACGCCTCTGGCGGTAGCCCTTGGTACGGCGGCCCTGCCCGGCGCTGCCAGAGAGCCTCTGCAGCAAATTGATACGTTAATAAAGCGCCAGCTTAAGCGCGCCTCTGCGGGTGCCTCTGCATGGAGTCAGGGCGAGCCGGTAATGCCGATAGTCCAGCAGTTAATCGCCGCGCTTAATAAGGTCTATCGCGACAAAAACCTAGAGCTGGGTGCCACTGGCGATGACGGACTGTTTTTTGGTGATAAAACCGATTTGATGGAAATTCTCGGTAACCTGATGGATAACGCCTGCAAAGCAGCGCGCAGTGAGGTCGTGGTTTCTGTCAGGCAACTATCCCGACAAACAGAACTTCACATCGATGACGATGGCCCGGGGATCCCCGCAGAGCAAGTCGAGCGACTGCTTAACCGCGGGCAACGACTTGATGCCTACACCGATGGGCAAGGTATAGGGATGGCCGTAGTGACCGACTTACTGACTGCCTATGAGGGAAAACTGACCATTACCCGTTCTACTCTGGGCGGCGCTGGTATTAAGGTTACCTTTCCGGCTCCTCGCTAGCAGATTGACCGTTAGCCTCGTCGAGTACCGCTTCGCCGTCACTGGAAAGTAAAATAGCCAGCCAGCGACTCTCTTCCCGTGACTCCAGTGCAATCTTCACAATCATGGTCAGCGGCACAGATAGCAGCATGCCCACACTACCCAGCAACCACCCCCAGAAAATTAACGACAGGAACACAACCAGTGTTGAAAGCCCTAAGCCACGGCCCATAAACCGCGGTTCCACCACATTGCCCATCACTGTGTTTATGACAACAAAACCTAACGCCACCAGCCCGGCTTCTCCGCCGCCGTACTGCACCAGCGCCATCAATACAGCAGGCACCGCAGCAATGATAGAACCGATATTGGGGATATAGTTAAACAGGAAGGCCAAAACGCCCCATAGCAGGAAATGATCAACGCCCAGAATATACAGCCAGGTACCAGCAAGCAGGCCCGTGACCAGGCTAACCACGGTTTTAATCGCCAGGTAGCTGTTAACCGACTGAATAAAGCGATCGATGTGGTGCATCTTCATTTGCGGATCGGAAAGCGCTATATGCAACCGTCTTGGAATACCCTCTGCCTCAAACAGCATGAAAATAACGGTTAATAAAATCAGAAACAGATTAGACAGCACGCCGCCCATGCCGCTTAAAAAGTTGGTCACCATAGACATGGCCATCCCGGGATCGAGATATGACACAATTAAATCTTTATCCACGTGGATGTTAAATCGCGCGAGCTGATTGACTACCCAGGTGAATTCACCGGAGAGCTTTTCGCGGTACTGCGGCATATTTTCGCGGAATTCTGCCAGTGATTGCCCCACTAACCCCGCCAGCATAAAACCAAATACCACAATTAACAGTATAACCAGAGTAATAGACAGCCAACGCGGGATGCGGTATTTCGACATCCACAAAATCAAAGGGCCACAGGCAATAGCGATAAAGCCGGACAAAAAGAACGGCACCATTATGGTACTGGCAGCTTTGATACCGGCCAGAATGACTATCAGGCTGGCAAAAATCAGCAAGGCTTTAGCGGTTGGCGACAGAGTTGACATAAAATACTGGTTTCGCAGGCAAAATGTCACGCTACCAGATTTAACCCGAATTAGGTAGCCCTGGGAGCAAAGGCCAGGTGTAATTAGTGTAACGGAGCGTGTATGCAAATTTTTATTACCGGCGGCACAGGGCTGATCGGCCAGCGCCTGATAGCCAGATTAGCCCCTGAACATCACATCACGGTGCTCAGCCGTTCAGAGTCAAAAGCGCGTGCCGCGCTGCCTGCGGAAGTGTCAGTTATAGACAACCTGGACTCCATAGCAAACTTTGATGACTATGATGTGATTATTAACCTTGCTGGCGAACCCATTGCAGATAAACGCTGGACCAGTCAGCAAAAGCATCAGATTTGCCAAAGCCGCTGGCAACTCACTACCGCTTTGGTCACCAAAATCAATGCATCCTCTACGCCACCGCATACGTTTATATCGGGCTCTGCAATCGGCTACTATGGACGGCAGGGCGATAAACCGGGAACGGAAAATAATACACAGCCACACCAGGAGTTTGCCCATGAAGTCTGCCAGCGCTGGGAACAGATAGCCGAAACAGTTAAACAGCACTGCCGGGTATGCCTGCTTCGCACTGGTGTAGTACTCGCGGCTGAGGGCGGCGCGCTGGAAAAGATGCGACTGCCATTTAAGCTTGGCCTTGGCGGCCCGATTGGCAGCGGCGATCAGTATATGTCGTGGATCCACCTCGACGATATGGTGGAAGGCATATGTTTTTTAATGACTAACGATCAGTGCAGCGGTCCGTTCAATTTAACCGCGCCCCAGCCAGTCACCAATAAGGCATTTGTCAGTACTTTTGCCAGCGCCCTGAACCGGCCTGCATTCATGCCTATGCCAGGGTTCGCTTTAAAAGTAATGATGGGTGAAGCTGCAGATATGTTACTCACCGGGCAACGGGTTATTCCGCAAAAGCTACTCGAAGCCGGCTTTGAATTTAAATTCGACAGCGTTGATAAAGCGTTCGCAGCGACAGAAAGTTAAACAAGCATGCTAATGGCTAAAATCAGCACGCCGGTTAATAGCGGAAAAAACAGATAGTAACCAGGCCTCAGTATTATTCCCGCCTGTGTTACTGCATAAGTTACAGTGAACAGTGCCCATTGCGATAACCCAAATAGGTTGAAAAGGATAATAAGCACAACATATGGCAGCGAGAACACCAGGCAATAACGCATTGCCTGTAACGTTATTTGGTGGTGCCCTTGTGGTAAAGACGCGATATAACAGGTATATCGTTCTCTTAACTTTTGTAACTCCAGCAGTTTTGTCGCTGCAACCACTCCCAGTACAAAGGCCAGAAATAAACTGGCTGGCACTTTCGCGCTACTATCTATTTGCCTTACAAAAGTGGCGCCAATTACCAGGACAAGTAAAACCACCACGGCTCTGAGTAACGTGGGTTTGGTATGGTTTATGTCCTGCTGTAAAAACAGGCGCCAGAATCCTTGCGGCAACCCGGCAAGGGGGAGTGTTGGCAAGCGGACCGTCCGTTCAATAAAAATGGATCCTGCCAGTCCCAGCAAACAAAGCCAGGGAGAATGTATCTGGTTGGCCCATGGCATAGCAACCAATGGCAATAAGCCGAGGCTCAGCCAGGGTTTTACGCGCCCCATAGCACTCTGGCAATAGTAAAGGGTTAGCACCAGCAAGCCACTTACCGGATAAAGCCGCGTGACCGATACCCACAGCTCGCCGCTGACTAACTCGGCAAAATGACCATAGACCATGGCCACCAGTACTGCGGCAGGTCCGATAACAAATACGTTAGCGGCATAAAGCAGTAATCCCAGCTCAGTAGCACCTCGCTGCCATACTGACACAGGTAGCGAGCTGTCATACAGGGCATAATCTGCCGCTCGCAGAGCTTCTTTCTGCATGGCGATCCAGCAATAAGCCAGTAACAGATACCCCCACAACGTATAAAAGAAACTTTCTCCCTGGGAGTCCTTATCTGCCAGCACGCCCAAAGCGAGTAATGGCAAAAGTAACAAAGCATAAAGCGCCATAGGAAACAGCGCGACAATCCCCGTACTTACCTGGGTCAGACTTTCCAGCCATTGCTTCAGGGCATGCTGATAAAGCTGGCGTCGAAACTGCCAGTAATTCACCTGTCATGCACTCCGCTGGCATCCAGATGCAAATGGCGGACATGGCTATTGCAGGCAAATACCTGCGGCTCATGGCTGGCAATGATCAACTGCCCGGCATAGGTGTCGAAGCAATCCTCAAGCGCACTGCGGGTTTTGTCGTCGAGCCCGTTAGTCGGCTCATCCAGTAACAGCAACTCAGGCGAGTGCATCAGGGCCAGGATCAGGCTGAGCTTTTTGTAATTGCCGAGTGAAAGGTCTTCCACCCTGGTGTTGAGGAATGGGGTTAAGCCAAAAGCATTCACCCAATGATAGTCCGCCCAGTGGCAATCCGGTTCGCAGTTAAACTGACGTCCGTGAAAGGCAAGCATGTCAGTTACCGTAAAAAAGCCTGGTAAGTTTACTTTGCTGGCGCTGATGCCAATCTGGTTGCGTAGGGCAATGTCAGCAACATTTTGCTGATTAAAACTCACCACGCCCTGACTAGGGGCCAGAATGCCGGCGGCAATTAATAATAACGTAGTTTTCCCCGAACCATTCGCGCCGGTAAGCACAACACGGGATTCAGGCAATGAAAGGGTTAACTCGCTGAATAGGGTTCTGGTACCAAAGTGGTGACTGACCTGGGTAAAACTTAACAACCAATGATTCCTTATCAAATGCCCGAAGCCGTGGCTTCGGGCTAATCCTGTTTTACACCATCTTACGTAACAGTTGCCCGGTGTTGAGCCGTAACAGGCGATAACAACCTATGCCGCCTAACACGCCCACAACCAGCGCGCCAACCAACGGTGCAATAATCCAGTATTCAAAGTGCATGGAGCCCTGCATATCGAATATACGGCTTTGCAATAAATATAAACTGACTTCATTGGCCATCGCCGCCATTAGTCCCGCTACCGTACCGATAATCAGAAACTCATTGATCACGCTGAAGCGGATAAGGCTCCCTCTGGCGCCGAGAGTTCGCAGAATTGCCAGTTCCTGCTGACGTTCATCCATGCTCGCCTGCACCTGGGCAAACAGCACCAGTGAGCCGGCAATTAATACCAGTACCAGGATAAACTCAACCGCCAGTGATACCTGATCGATAATCTCCCTGACCTGATTAATTCTGGCATCCACGTCAAACAGCGTTACCGAGCTGAAAGGTTGCATCAACGCAGTAATATCGGCCTTACGCGCGCCATCCAGGTGGAAGCTGGTAATGTAGGTGGCGCTAAACTCTTGCATTGCTGCCGGGTGTAGCACAAAGAAAAAGTTAGGCTGCATGGTTTGCCAGTTCACTTCGCGAATGCTGGTTACCCGGGTTACCACAATCTCACTGCCAACGTTGAACGTGAGTAAATCATCCAGCGCGATATTAAGCCGTTGGGCAACGCCCTCTTCTACTGATACCGGATAAACCTGCTGCCCCTCTGCAGTGATGTCGTTACCCGCAGGCTCCCAGCTCTCATGCCATTGACCCTGAACAATTGTGTTTTCGCGCTGTAGCTTGTCGCTCCAGCTCAGGTTAGCTTCCCGGCCAAGGCCACGGCGTCCTTCGCTTTGCTCCGGATCCTCTTCTTTGGTCACTTCGGTATTTACCCGCTCATCGTTAACTGCCACAAAACGGCCGCGCACTACCGGATAAAACTCATCTACCGTGACCTGATTTTCNGCGAAGTGGTTNTCCAGCGGTNTTTTTTGNGCCTCGGTAATATTNGCCATGAAATAGTTAGGCGTATCCACCGGNAACTGCGCCCGCCACTGGGCTATCATATCGTTGCGCATAACCAGTACNACNAGCAACAACATAATGGTTACNGAGAANCTAATGAGTTGCACGCTGTTNTCCATGGCGCGCCGGCGAATTCGCGCCCAGGCTAATTGCCAGNCNCCCATTGCGCCTTGNCCNAGCCGTCGGCCNANGGCAATCAGGCCAAAGGTTACNCCCAACAAGGCAACCACCAGCAGCACGCCAGANCCAAACAANATCGCNCTGATTTCCAGATCCCGGCTGTACACCCACATTAGCAGGAATATNGCGCCGCCTGAGGCGCCAAACTGCAANCCGCGAGAGCTTAAACCAGCGTCCATATCCCGGCGNANNA
Source organism: Alteromonadaceae bacterium (assembly GCA_002691625.1). Classification (GTDB taxonomy): domain Bacteria; phylum Pseudomonadota; class Gammaproteobacteria; order Enterobacterales; family Alteromonadaceae; genus Alteromonas. Next base: position 7,152 of record NZIK01000064.1, on the reverse strand, counting down.
CCCGNAGNGGNGGCACCGAAAACAGTCGCAACAACGGATACAGTGAAAACANGATGGCACAGATAGAGCCNGTCAGTACGGCTATAAACAATGGCCGCCAGTGCCACACATCCAGCGACACATCTACCTGNCCGGCCAGAGCCGTAACCACCAGTTGCTGAATAATCACGCCGGCNANAATGCCAATGATGATACCCAGTACCGTGATAAACAGGATTTGCAGTACGTANACCCGGCGGATCATTTGNTTAGTNGCNCCNAGGGTTTTAAANATTGCGACCGGATCGAAGTGGCGCTGGCTGTAACGCTGCGCCGCCACGGCAATGGCCACCGCCGCCAGCACGATGGCTAACAGGCTAGCCAGCAAAAAGTATCGTTCAGCACGGGCAATGGAACGACCTATGGCCGATTCGTCATCCCCGACCCGTTGCCAACGGTGTAATTCATCGTCAAGGTTCGGTCTCAGCCAGTCGTAATAGGCTTCAATCAGCGAGTCTTCACCGGTGAAATAAGCTTTATAGGTAACCCTACTACCGGGCCCGGTGATGTTGGTTCGTGCCAGATCTTCAAGCGCAATAAGCACCATAGGATCGGTATTGAACACACTAAAGCCCTGGTCTGGGATTTCTGACAGCACCTGGCCCACGGTAAATTCACCGTCGCCGATATAAACCGTCTCACCAATCTCCACATCGAGGAGCTGAAACAGTCTTGAATCGATCCAGATTTCCCCCGCTGCGGGCAATTTATCAGTAGCGGTTGTTGTGCCAAAAGGCTTGTCGGCAAGCTGGATCTCACCCTTTAGCGGGTACTGGGGGCTCACGGCGCGTAAGTCAACCAGTGACATTTTCTGTTCGCCAAAAGCCATTGAGCGGGTGCTGACCTGCTCGGCGGTGGCCAGCCCTTCCGCCTCCGCCTGACGCATCCACTCATCACTTATGGGTTTACGTGAACGCAGTTGGCTGTCGGCAGCAATAAACTGTGATGAGCGCTCTACCAGGGCGCCCTGAAGCCGCTCACTGAATAACGACAACGACAGCACTGCCGCTACCGACAGTATGATCGCAAACAGTATGATGGTAAGTTCGCCCCGCCGGGCCTCATGCTTGAATAACCGCCAGGCAAGATTAGCTACCATATGCGAGATCCTTATTCTCAGCAGCCGCCGGAGATACGGTGATTTCCGTTAGTTCGCCAGCTTGCATTTGTAACTGTCGTTCACATTTTTTGGCCAGCTCGTTATCGTGGGTCACCAGCACCAGGGTGGTGCCGATTTCGCGGTTGAGATTAAACAACAAATCCTCCACTCTCACGCTATTGGCGGCATCCAGNTTNCCGGTNGGCTCATCGGCAAACAGNATTTTAGGCTGGCCGATAAANGCCCGNGCAATNGCNACCCGCTGTTGCTCACCNCCAGACAACTGATTGGGATAATGATGGGCACGATGACTTAATCCCACCTGCTCCAGAATGGCCTGGGCACGTTTGTGGGCATCGGCCAAACCTGCAATCTCTGCGGGTAACATCACGTTTTCAATCGCTGTAAGACTTTGTACCAGCATAAAACTCTGGAAAATAAAGCCCACTTTTTCGCCACGTAAACGGGCTCGCTGCTCTTCGTCCATNGNGTGTAGCGGTGCCGCNTCGAGAAATATTTCGCCACTGCTGACTTCATCCAGTCCGGCCAGCAAGCTAAGCAGNGTGGATTTACCGGAACCNGANGCGCCGACAATAGCGATAGACTCTCCGGCCTTGACTTCAAAGGAAATAGGCTGAAGGATCTGAAGCGAACCTTCACTCGTAGAGACTGTCTTAGTGATGTCTTTGGTTTGAATCATATGGGAGCTATTGTCGTTTTGATTTGTCATTCTTTATTCCGTCGTGGACCCACCCTNAAGTGGATAAAAACACTGGTATTATTAATACCNTTTATGCTGTTTTCAGATCACCTTCTGGCCCAATCGGCTGCTTCTCAACCGGTTAGCCAGCAAAGCAGTTCTGCGGCATCAGATACCCGTCTGCTTATCCTTGGTGATAGCCTAAGTGCCGGCTATGGACTATTGCAAGCACAAAGTTGGGTTAGTTTGTTACAAAATATCTGGCACGACGAGCAGCGCGGGATTGATGTGATAAATGCTGCGATTAGCGGCGAAACCACCGATGGCGGGCTGGCCAGGCTACCCCGTTTGCTTGAGCAGCATCAGCCAACCCACGTATTAATAGAGCTNGGTGGCAACGATGGCTTGCAGGGCCANANCGTNAGTAAGTTGCATNATAACCTCACGCAAATGGTGCAACTGGTNAAAGACTACGGTGCCAAGGTGTACCTGCAGGATATGGAAATNCCGACCAACTATGGCCGGCGTTATAATCAGATGTTCAGCAACACNTTTGAGCAGGTAGCGGATGCCGAAGCTATCCCGCTGATCCCGTTNTTTTTNCAGGACATTGCTCTTAATGAAGAGTTGATGCAGCGCGACGGTATTCACCCGAATGCTGACGGCCAGCCACTTATCGCCGACTTTATGTATCGGCAACTCTCGCCTTTCATCTTTACCGAAGCGAGCGAATAGTCGCATTTTGGCTAATTGATCTTATAATCTGGTATTAACCTGTGTTGATATTTTAAGGGGGAAACGATGGAAATTGGACAGTCACCCGTAGACAGTGCGTACTCGCGACCGACACCAACGCCCGCAGAGCGCAATGANGCGCCGCGTCAGGAACGCCTTGAAAGCAATCAGAGCGATGCTCCGNCGCCAACTACGCAATCAAGCTCTCAGCCTACAGCTACCACCGGCTCAGTAGGTCGAAATATCGATACTTACGCCTGAGGCAGCAGATACTTTTNCTCAAACTCCGCCAGCGGTATGGGTTTNCTGTAATAGAANCCCTGAACCCGGTGACAACCGAGCTGTTTGAGTAACTGTTCCTGTTCNAGGGTTTCAACGCCTTCGGCCAGCACCCGCAGGTCGAAGTTTGANGCCAGATCNACAATCGATTTTACTATNCCNGCNCCCTCGCCAAGCTCNAGTTTGGAGGTGAATTCGCGGTCGATCTTAAGNTTNTCCACGGGCAGTTTGTCCANATATGCCAGGGANGAATANCCGGTGCCAAAATCATCAATGGCCACNTGNAANCCTAANTCACGCAGTNTNGACAAAATAGCACTGGCCGACTGAAAATTTTCGATGATCGCACTTTCGACGATTTCCAGNTCTATATTCGCCGGTTTGATCTGCTGGTGCTNAAGNTCTTCGGNCATTCTCAACAACAATTCATTNTCGGCCAAATCCAGCGCNGAAATATTGAATGACAGGAATAAGTCCCGGCCTGCCTGTTCCCAGCGTTTAATGATGCCAAAGGACTCTTTTACCAGCCAGCCGGTAACCANTCGAATCGCCCGGGTTTGTTCTGCCACATCAATAAACGCCGCCGGTGTCAGAAAGCCTTTTACCGGATGATTCCAGCGCAACAATGCCTCTGCGCCAACGACCTCACCACTGGCGCTGTCGAGCTGAGGTTGCAAATATAACTCAAGCTCATTATCTGCTATCGCCCGTTTTAGCTCGGCGGCAATGGTTAACCGGGAGCTGGCCTCCACCAGAATATCCTGAGTAAAGAAAGCCAGTGAGGCGCCGCCGGCTTGTTTGGCTTTGTACATGGCTGCATCGGCCCGTACCAGTAAGTCTTCACTATTAAGCGCGTCTTCCGGGAAGCAGGCTATGCCCACGGAGCCGCCAACATTCACCTCCTGCTCCCCCGCCAGATAAAACGGCTGATTCATTTCTGTAATCAGCTTGCGGGCCAGCACTTCCAGTTCTTCACGCTGCTGGTATTCCTCTACCAACAGAACAAATTCATCGCCGCCCATACGCGCCAGAATATCAGACGCCCGTAACCGCGAAAGCAGACGCTCAGTAACCATTTTTAGCAGGTCATCCCCGGCCACATGACCAAGGCTGTCATTCACCACCTTGAAGCGGTCGAGGTCAAGATACAGCAAAGCGCACTTCCGGTTAGAACGTTCACTGCGCGACACCGCATGCTGAAGATGCAACTGAAACTGAACACGGTTGGGTAAGCCGGTTAAAGAATCGTAATGCGCGAGGTGTTCAAGTTTCTCTTCAGACTGTTTTAGATTAGTAATATCAGAGAATACACCCAGGTAATTAATGACTTCACCCTGCTCGTTCTTTACGACCGAAACGCTGAGTAACTCAGGAAACACCGAGCCGTCCTTTCGCCGATTTACTATTTCGCCTCGCCAGAAACCGGTTTTAACCACCGTATTCAACATGTTTTCCATAAATTCGTCCTCCATCACACCTTCCCCCAGGAAGAAAGGAGAGCGACCGAGTACTTCCGACTCTGAGTAGCCGGTGATGTCAGAAAATGCCGGGTTAACCGAGACGATTTGGTATTCAACGTCGGTCACCACAATTCCTTCCAGGCTGTGATTGAAGACCTGCTGACTCAGCTCCCAGCGCTTTTGATATTCCAGTTGTTCGGTGATATCGATGACCAGTGAGTACAGTAAGCGCTGGCCGGCGCTGTCTACCGGAGTATTAAAGACTTCCACATCGCGCACTTCTCCCGACGCCAGGCGATGCTTCACATTAAACGTAGTCGACCGCTGTAACAGTGCCTGCTTAACCTTCGACATAACCGATTTAGTTTCCAGCGCCTGCAAATCAAAGACGGTCATATTAGCGAACTGCTGAGCACTGTAGCCGTAGTATTTCAGGGCAGCATCGTTAGCATCAACGATGTTGCCGCTATCATCAACTATTAGCATTACCACTGCGTGAGCTGAGAAGAATTGCCGGAATTTTTCTTCTGAAGTGGTTAAGGCCTCTATTTTTTCCTCTTCCAGCAATAGGTTATTATATCTCAGTTGAATGATATAAAAGGCAATCGCGTTAATAATGAACGCAAGAACCCAGAACAAAGGGTGAAAATGAAATGTGACCCAGCCTTCAGCAGGTTGCGCAAAAAGGTGCCATTCACCGTAAGGTAACTGGATGGATAACTGCACCGGATTAACCATTGAGGTGCCATCATGGCTGTCGTAAATATCGGCCAGGTTACCAAACTCATTACGACCTTTAATAAGCAGATCAAGCTTGGTATCACCGATAAAGCCAGCGTCACTCAGCACACCGCGATAATCCAGCACTACCGAAATGATCCCCCACACACCGTTATCATTGATGACCGGTAAACGAGCAATAAAACCTATACCTCCCTGAACCAGATTTACCGGTCCATCCAGTACTGGCGAACCGGTATCCACAGCAGTGATTGCCGATTCCCGCTGCTCCTCGTTAACCCGGTAATCGAGTCCAATTGCTTTTTCGTTACCGGCTACCGGGTAAATCAGGTTCACCACAAAGCCACGCGCGCCGGCGATATTAATGATATTGTTGCGCTGCTCTAACAAACGGCTCATGTAGCGGCTAAAACCCGCCTGATCAATTTCAGGGTTCAGTGAGATATACGCCGCAGCACCGCGGATAAGTTCGATATTGGTGTAGAGCTCAAATTCCAGATTGGAACGAAGCATTCCAAGCTTTTGACTAACACGGTTAACCTGCTCTTCCCGTTGCCACTTGCTGGCCAGAAAATCAGCTACCAGGGTAACAGAGACGAGCACGGTAAATACGCCTAAAAATAGCCAGACAGGGCGATGTTTTTGTTGAAGGCTTTTTTGACTACGCAAGACAATCCTATTTCAAAAAAACGAAGTCATTTAACCGTTAGCCTGCCATCACTCAGGTGAGGCAGATCTGGTTAAAGAAAATACAAAAGAGAGTTATTCCTAGGATAGGACAAATTGCTGTAGTTTGCTGATATTTTTTGGAATTCCGGAGAGATTTAGAATTCCTGCAGGCCCGTTAACGATTAAACCCGACCCGATTTAACCAAATCAGCGCCTTTTTGACTGTCTGTTAATACGAGCGTATAAAACTTTATTAGTTTTACTTTGTAGAATAAATTACTATGTACTCAGTTTCTTTTACTTTGTAGTACAAACTATATCAGGAGCCTGTATGGCGAAATCTCGATTTTTAGGTGAGTTTGAACAATTTGTGTTACTCGCCATTTTACGCCTGGGAGAACAGGCTTATGGCACGACTATTCGTCAGATACTGCTCGATGTGATTCAGCGGGATGTCAGTATCGGCGCACTTTATACCACCCTGACGCGGCTTGAGGATAAAGGTCTTATCCGCTCGGCGATAGGCGAAGCCACAGCGGAACGTGGCGGGCGGGCTAAAAAATACTTTGAGATAACCGCAGAAGGTAAAAGCGCACTACAGGAACCCCGCCAGTCACTCGACGCCATGTGGCGCGATGTAAAACTGAGTTTTGTTGGGGTGAAGCAGTGAACAAATGCTCACCACCGCGTATCGCTGAGGCCTTGCTGGAAAAAGTGCTTCCTGCGGATCTTAAAGAACCCTTGCTGGGCGACCTCGAGGAGGAGTTTCAGCAAATTCAATTTAACCAGAGTAAACAGGCCTGCCAGATATGGTACTGGCGCCAGGCATTGTTAACCTCATTCCACTATTTTAATCAAACCCAAAAGGCGCTTATTATGTTTGCATTCAGCGTATTATTTTTTGCCGCATTAACCATTTTTGCTATGGAACTATCTGGCGGAGCGAGCATGTTTTTCGACGTGCCGTCTCTTATTCTTACCCTGCCCCCCGCATTGGTGTTTACCCTGGCAGTGAGCACTCCTGGTAACGTTAAACAAGCTTTTTCGTGCCTGTTTTCTGGCCATGTGGACTCGCTAAGGCAGGTGAAAAGCAGCGTCATGGTATTTGATGTGCTGGGCACTTCCTGCTTATGGCTGGGTGCTCTGATGACCCTGCTGGGCTGGGTTGCCATGGGTTCGCACATTGAAGACGTAGCCATTATCGGGCCGGCATTTGCGGTTTCTATTCTGACGCTGTTGTATGCCATGGGCGTTAAGCTCGTCTGTTACGTTGCCGCGCAGCGAATTAATTACCTCGGACAAGGCCTGTCCCCTAACCTCGATTAATCCTCTACAATCGAGTAGGAGGGAGTTTTACAACTCCCGTCCTCTCACACCACCGGGCATACGGTTCCGTACCACGGCGGTTCATATTAACACTGGAACTGTCG
>NZIK01000063.1 GCA_002691625.1 Alteromonadaceae bacterium | reverse complement strand
TTGGCATAGCAACATTACGGTTAATTATTTTTGGCGAAACAATTATACCTCGTTGCTATGCCGGCTGCTTTTCATACAAAGATCAACAACCTCTAGTTTCAGGCCTTTGGTGAGGTGCTTGATTACTGTCATGTTTGTCATCCTTAATCATTTTTTTAGCGTTGAGTATCGCCCGGGCAGATTTATGCCAGTGTTAAACATAAAGCATTCCGCCAGTTAATAAAGTGCTGGCGGAATGAAAACTGTAAATGTTTGTGAACGGCTCAGATTTGACCCGGTTTATTCGGGAACATGCACCTCAGGTACTTCGGTAAATGGCTGAATTCCAAACGAAGGGTAGACTTCGGTAGGAAAGTAAATTCGACCCTGCGTAGCCACCATGGCAATGGTTTTAATGGCTTTGAGATCCTCGGTAGGATCGCCGGGTACCAGAAAGAAATCGGCCTGCTTACCCACTTCAATAGAGCCGCGTTCTGTATGCCCCAGATACTGCGCCATATCATAGGAGCCACGCCGTAGCGCTTCGGCTGCGGTCATGCCTATTTTTTCAAACAGCTCCAGCTCACGATGCAGGTAAAAAGCGCCGCCCATATCGGTTCCGGGCACCAGCAGAATGCCACGTTTATGCATGAGTGCGAGGGTATCAAGAATTTTCTGGTAAGCGGCCAGATAGGCCTGATCCTCTGCGTCGTCTGCAACATTTAGCATGGCGGATTTGGCTGAACGTTGCACGCTAATGGGCATATGGTCTATGTAATCGCGCACCGCCATGGCTGTTACGCCATTACGTGAAGTCATACCATACTCGTGGATAACGGCGGTTGGGTCGTGAGCGATATTATTTTTCACCATTAAATCCAGTGTATGCTGCACTTTATCGCTGTTAAGATCTAAGTCGACAAAGCGTTTCATGCCGGTAATTCTGAACAGGGTACGGGTGTCCTCTTCCGGCCCCAGCACCCAGCCCAGCATAATCTGATTGATATGGGTTAATTCGTCGTAGCCCGCTTCAATCATCTGATCGGCGCGGTAAAACGCCGGAACGTGGCCTGCTACCCGCATACCCAGCCGGTGAGCTTCAGCGGCCATTTCTTCAACCCAGTCACCGTTCATTGAGTTATAGATTTTAATTTGCCAGTAGCCTTTTTCGGCGTAGCTTCTGACCAGTTCCAGCGCTTTTTCTTTACTGTCTGCCAGCTCTCCGGTGGCTGCGCTGAATTCGCTTACGCCTTCAATAAAGCCGCTCTTGGTAATCGTTGGGCCAATCAGTACGCCGCGGTCAATCTTATCTATCAGGTCTGATAGTACGTCGTCTTCATTACCCATATCACGAATGCCGGTAACCCCGGCCATGACATTCATGATTGCCTGATTGTCGCCCACGTGGCCATGCATGTCGTAAAGACCTGCCACCAGTGTGCCACCTTCGCCTTCGATAAATACTTCATCAGCGCCGGGGGCAGAACGAACGTCTTCGATAGCGGTAATGGTATCGCCGGTCATGACCACCGATACCGGAGCGGTCAGACTAAGTGACTTTGGATCGAAAATACGCACATTGTTTATCCGCACCGGCTGTTCATATTCATGGGTGACGTTACTGGCGATATCCTCGTAACGCTGGGTATTGAGCGTGGCTGTTAGTTCGCGCAGGCGGCTGTCTTCATCCTCATAGCCTGCTTTTAACAGTGCAAAACGAGGAGATACGGTGCCTACGTACTGCTGCTGATCATCGAGTAATATATAGCTCGGGTTGAGGTTGATGCCGCCAACGGCATATAGAGTAACGGCCAGCTCCCCGTCTTTACCTTGCAAGGTAAGGGATTCTTTCGGCGTAACTGTTACCTGACCGGCCGGTAAGGCGGGGTAGGGCTCACCACCGGCGTCAAGAACAGTTTTTGCGTAAGTATACAGGGCATAAGGGCTGGGGTTCTGGGCAATATAAATGGGTTTATTACTGGCATCGGCTTCGCCACTGCCTGCGGCAGAGGTCCAACTGGCCTGGCCGTCTTTTACCTCGTAGGTTTCATTAACCTGATTACCAAAGGTTGTCTTACCGGTGATTTTCCAGCTGATTGGCAAGCCGGCTTCAGAAAGTAACAGGGGTTCTTCGCTGCTCGCACCACGGCCGTTATTGCTAAATCCATAGCTGATATCAATCAGCGTGCCGGACTGACTGATGGTCATATCGCCCACATCGGTACCGCCAAACAGTACATTGTAACTGGCGGTTTCAACCGCGGGTGGCTGGCTCTGTGAAGCCGTTGTGTCTGAGCTTAAAGGCGCCTCACCACTACAGGCAGCTAAACCCGTAAGTGTTAGTAACACAATCAGTTTTCGCATGTTTCATCCTTTTTGTCGTTATCACTCTCAGTATGTCACAAAGCAGACATTAGCCTAATACTTAAAATTGCCCATAGTACGCTCAAGCAGCGCATTGTTGGTTTGCAGGTCGGTAGTCAGTGCTTTGAGTTCGTCGGCAATGGAAACCTGATGGGTGGCGGCGTCCTGCACCGAAATCACATCCTTAGCAATTTGATCTGAGGTAACTGACTGTTGCTCGGCAGCAGCCGACATCGCATTGGCCTGTATTTCCACGTTACCGGCGCTCTCGCGTACGGTATTAGCGGTGCGCTCACCACTTTCGGTGAGGTTGAGTGAGGTACGAGCGGCTTCTGCACTTTGGCTTACCCCGCTAATCACTTTGGTACTCACCTGCGCCAGGGTATCGAGTAGCGATGAAATTTTATCGGATGAGCCGCGACTGGCTGTGGCCAGCTGGCGCACTTCGTCGGCCACCACGGCAAAGCCTCTGCCGTGTTCACCGGCCCGGGCAGCCTCAATGGCAGCATTCAGCGCCAGCAGGTTGGTTTGATCTGAGAGAGTGTTGATGGTGTCAAGAATACCGCTGATTTCGCTTAGGTGTTCGCCCATGGTTTTAGCGCTGTTTTCTACATCCTGCATTTGTTCTGTCAGGCTGTGAATCGATGTTTTAATGGTGTTATTGGCCTGGGTCGCCTCATCGGCAAGTTTGTCGAGCGCCTGACTCGACTCCAGGGTATTAAAAGCTGACTGAGCAATTTCCTTACTGGTTTGAGTCATCTGCTCAATAGCAGTAGCTATGCTCATGGCACGTTGTTGAGTTTGTTCTGACTCAGTGTGAATGGTATCGGCCGACTCGGCTACACTGTCGCCCAGCCGGGTGCTGGTATTTACCGATTTGGCTAATCCGGTAATCAAGTCCCGGATCGCCATTAAAGTTTGATTTACCGCTCTGGAAATAACGCCTAGTTCATTGTCGCTATTGAGTTTAACGTTAATGGTGAGGTCGCCGCTGCGGGAGATGTCGTTGAGCCTGTAAGTCAGTGTAGAGAGCTGAGAATTAAGGGTTTTGACCAAAGTGATCACCAGTAAAATAACTACTGCAAATACCGCTCCGGTTACTGAAACCAGGACAATCAGGCTGGTGAGCTCTGCCTGGTATTCAGCCTCCGCACTGGCTTTTACCTCTAGCCAGGTGCCGTCCAGCAACCCTTTTACCAGGCCAATCTGGGCCGTGGCCTGACCAAACCAGTCGGATGCGGCCGGTAATTGTGAAAAATCCACTGAGTCAGCGACTAAAGCGCGGTAAACCTTATCCATAAAGGCTTTTTGAGAAGACCCTGCAACAGCATTAAAGTCAGCCAGTTCCTGACCAGTTAAGGCATTTTTTTGTACGGTAATAAGGTAGTCAATGCTGTCGTGGTATTCCGACAGGTCGTCGGCTAGCTGTGGCGTAATGCTCTGGCTGGCCAGTACACCATTAATTTTGCCGCGTAATTGGCCGAGACGTTCTTTCAGCCACGCGTAGGTCAGGGCGTGAGCCACGGTAGTACTCACATCGCTGTTGGCAATGTTGAGCACCAGCGTATTGGCGGTATCGAGCGCCATACGGTTGACCTTGCTGTAATAAGCGAAAGCCTTGCTGCCTTCACGCCTGTCGACTTGTTGGTGAATGGCACTTTTGTTGTCCAGCATAGCAAACAGACCGCTGAGCTGGTGTTGAATACTGAGTGAGTCAGGCCAGTCCTGGTCAGCAAGCTGGCGTAGCGTATTTACCGATGCACTGGCTTTTTGCCGTTGCTCGAGGACTCTGGCCCGCGCTTGTTCACTGCCTGAGCCCAGAAAACCGGCGGTTAGTCCACGCTCTACCGCGTGATTATGGGCAATTTTTTCAACCGCATCGACCAGTTCTACCATGCGGGTTTCCAATTCATCCTGGTTTAACTGAGTTAGGCTTTTGTTCACTGCGATGCCGGTCATCACCAGCATTAATCCGCCAATCAGGCCGATACACAGTAGCGTCAGGTTTACTATCGAAAAACGCATATATCCATTCATAGTCTGCCCTTCAGAAGGACCCTGGACTACACAACTCAGAGGTATCTTGGTTAACAAGGCTTATAACAGCGGTGTCTGAGGGGAATCTTCTGGTTTATTTCCCGTCACTTAGACTAAAGTATAGTTACAGATTTCGGTTTCGCGAGGATTTGCCTGAGCGATATGAAAAGTGGGCCCAAAGGCCCGTAACAGATTGGCTTTTAAGCATTAAACGGCTTGCTGCCAGTAAAGGTGAATATCGGTCAGTGCGGCGATGTCATCTACATACTGCTCCACCGGTTGTGGCCATTGAAGGCCTTTTACCATGGTCAGGTTACGCAGGAACGGGAAAGTAAGCACATCATCCATGCCCAGGCTTGCAGAGGCCTTCAGCGGTGGCAGTTTGCTGAGCATTTCATTCACCCGGGCAATGTAGTGTTCTGACTGCGACATGGCTTCGGCAAAGGTCATGGCAATCACTTTTTCTTTTTTCGCCTGAAAATAGTCACGGGCCGCTGCGGTTGCAAACTCCGGTTGGTCGATAAGGATATTGCGCGGGAAGAGTAAACCGTTCATATCGCTGCTATATTCGCTTAGCAAAGCAGTAACTTTTTCAGCTTGTTGTGCTGGCTGTAACTGTTTATCGGCAGGGGCCAGAGACAATATTTTAGCAACAATATCCAGGCTTTCGCCCATTGCGCTGCCATTATCGGGTTGTAATATCGGCACCATTTTTTTACCAATCAACTGGTGACAGGTCTCATCGTCGTCGTTAAGCAGCAGTACCTTCTTATGAGGAACATCGGTATAGTTGGCTACCATATCGGCGCGAACGCAAAACGGGCAGTGTAAATATTGATACAGGGTGAACATCGAGCCACTCCATTTGGCTGAATTTGTTGATAAACTATAACGCATTCATCTTACACATTTCACTTTTCAAAGATAATAAATTATTCATTTCATGACCTTAACGCCTGATACCCTTATGGCCTTTGTGGTAGCAACGCTGATCATCAGTTTGTCGCCCGGCCCCTCCAATCTGTACATTATGGCTTGCACGTTGGGTTCAGGAAGGACCGGCGGTACCGCTGCAGCACTGGGCATGGCAGTAGGGTCTTCCAGTTATGCCATTGCCACGGCTTTTGGACTGGCGGCCGTTATAGCGTATGTCCCTGTGGTATTTACGGTGATAAAGGTGCTGGGCGCGCTGTATCTGATTTATCTTGGCGTTACGGCGCTACGTTTTGCAGCGGCGCCGCATTTGCGCAAGCCGGTTCAGGCATCGACCCGGCGGATTGTTTCCAGAAGCTTGCTGGTAGAACTGAGTAACCCTAAAACCGCGCTGTTTTTCATTGCCTTTCTGCCGCAGTTTACCCATGCGACGGGCGATGTGTTGATCACCGATTTGCTGGTCCTCGGCCTACTGTTCAGTGCTATCGCGTTATGTTGCGACTTGCTGGTGGTGCAACTGTCTCATCAGCTGGGGCGCTGGATGGCAAAGAATCCGCGCATTGCGGTGCGTCAGGAACAACTGGTCGGGCTGATTTTTCTTGGCTTAGGCGCCACCCTGCTGCTGGACTTTGGCCAGACAGCAACGGTTTAGTCAGCCGGCCACCCTTAACTGCCTTCTACCTCATCGAACAGCGCTGCAATTTGCTTGGTTACCTTATGGCTGGGCATTAAAAATGGTAGCGGTGTTCGATGGGAGTGGGATTCTTTCACTTTCACCGAACTACTCAGGCGGGTTTCAAATAAGGGCAGACCTTTTTCCTGTAACTCACCAATCAGCGCCGCAGGCAGCTTGGCCTGAGCGTTATACTGATTGATCACCACGCCAGACAGTGCCAGCGACTGGTTGTGATCTTCTTTGATTTCCATGACATTTTCCAGCAAGCGTTCAATGGCCTGGGCAGAAAAATGATCGCAATCAAAGGGTACCAGAAACTCATCGGCAGCAATCAGGGCCGCTTTGGAGTAAAAGTTAAAATTGGGTGGGGTATCAATATAAATGCGTTCAAATTCTTCGCTTAGCGCTTCGAGGGTCTCACGCAACTTAAACATTTTGTAGCGTGATTCCAGTTCTCGCTCGATAGTGGCGAGGGTTGGGTCTGCGGGTAAGACATAAAGGTTTTCGAAAGCCGTTTCCTGCACAAATGCCGTAGGCGGTTGGGGTTTGGAAAACCAGCCGACAATTTGCTTAAACATGTCGGCCACGGTAAGGGTGTCTTCACTAATATCAATGCCTGCATAGTGGGTGCTGTTACCCTGTGCATCTAAGTCGACCAACAGGGTTTTATAGCCTCTTAAGGCACTTTCTGCGGCGAGATTGGTGCTGATGGTTGATTTGCCAACACCGCCCTTTTGATTGAATACCACCCGTTTCATGTGACTCCCTTTATTTCCTCGTCGGTCGATAAGATGAGGACTTGCTGTATAAATAATCGACGCTTTCAGCATAAGTTATCCCTGCCGAAAAGTAACGGATTAAAGTGTTTGAAAAATGTTAAATATATGTGAAGTAGGCTAAACTTATATAAGCCATTTTAATGGAGCGGCCTGCCTATGAAAGTTTATGCATTGGTTGTCGTACTCAGCAGCTTCATCTTGCTTGGCGGCTGCGCCAGTATCGAGCCTGACACTGGCAACTATTTACACCCGGTTTATACCGACGCATTTCCCGCTGCCAGGTCAGTAAACATTGAGTCGCCAGCCCAAATCCTCACGCTGCCTGAAGAGGCCAAACGGTTTTTAACCAAAATTAGGGTGACGGCGAATCTAAAGCAATCCACCCCGCTAGAAGAGCTGGTCAATAGCCTGTTTGCCGAGCAAGCGCTTGGCTTAAGTTACTATGGCGATGCAAATTCCACGGTTGCAGAAACTTTTACAAACCGCCAGGCAAACTGTCTCTCGCTCACCCTGATGACCTATGCGCTGGCAAAAGGCCTGGGGCTGGATGCCAGCTTAAAGGATGTGTTTATTCCTGAATACTGGTCGCGCAAGCAGGGCTTTAGCCTGCTCAACGGCCACGTTAATGTACTCCTCACCGACACGCGGGATCCGTTCGCTACGCCAAGACTTGTTGACTTTGATGCCCGCATGCAGGGCCAGCAATTTAAATCTGAAACCATGTCTGTAAACCGTGCGCTGTCGATGTTTTACAACAACAAGGGTGCCAATGCATTGGTATATGGCAATTATCCGGTGGCATTCCGATACCTCAGGGCGGCTCTGAAGCAGGACGATCAGTTTACCGCGGCGTGGATCAATCTTGGGGTACTGTATCGGTTTGCTGAGCATTATCGTTACGCCGAAGAGGCCTATCAGAAAGTACTTCAGCTCGACGTACAGAACCTGACAGCCAGAGAAAACCTGGCAATTTTGTTTCGTCTAACCGGCCGGGATTCCAAGGCCGATGAGCTGGTCAAAGAAGTACATCAGCTGAGGGTAGCTAACCCTTATTACCATCTGATCCGCGGCGATGAGGCCTTTGAAGAGGGCGACTTTAACCTTGCTCACAATTACTACCGGCGGGCCTACCGTTTAGACAGAACCAATCACTTGATCCTGTTTGCCCTGGGCAAAACGGCGCTGGCAACGGGTGAAACTCACGATGCACAAACTTTTTTGGAACGCGCCATCAAGCGCGCCGAGTTACCGGCCGACAGGCAGCGCTATGCAGCCAAGCTGGCCGTACTGAGTCATTTTTATGAGGAACAGCTGTAATGAAGTTATCCCTGTTAATCGCAGTCTGGGGGATTGGGTGGTGTGCATTGGCGAGTGCCAGTGAGCCGGTATGGGTGCAGGATCTTAATGTGCTGGCCGATGATATGATGGAAGGCCGTGAAGTGGGTAGTAAAGGCTCAAAGCGTAGCCGCGAATACCTGATACAGCGCTATGCCGAAATTGGCATTGAGCCACTGCCGGCACTTAACAACTATGGTCAGCCTTTTTCAGCCATCCGCAAAAACAAACCACTGGCCGGCACTAATGTGGTTGGTCAGCTCAAAGGTGAGCTGGAGCGTTATATTATTGTAAGTGCTCACTACGACCATATAGGACGTAAGGGGAGGCGTATATTTAACGGAGCAGATGATAATGCCAGTGGTGTGGCGGCTATGTTGTATCTTGCCGCGCAAAGTCAGCAAAGTGGGCGGCAGTGTCACCAGGTGTTTTTAGCTTCAGACGCCGAAGAGCATGGACTGCTTGGCGCCAGGGCCTTTGTGGCGTCCGACGTAGTGGCGGCTAAGTCGATATTTGTAAATCTCAATCTCGATATGCTCTCGCAACCGGGCGGCCGCAAGGAAGTCCTGGTGAGTGGCAATCTCAGCCATCCGGCGTTTAACGGCCTAATAGAAGATATCGAACTGGCCAGCAACATGCCCATGATTGCTACCGATGAAAAACGTCGCGTCGGCCGCTACCCGAGTCTGACCGATCGCCGCAAGGTAAGCGACCATGCCGCTTTTGCCGAACAGGGGATCCCGTTTCTTTTTTTGGGTGTGGGCCGGCATAACTACTATCACACGCCAAGAGATACCGCTTCCCGGGTAAATCAATCGTTCTATGGTGAAACGGTTGCTATTGCCTGGCAATACCTGCAAAAGCTGGATGCTTTGTGCGCCCAAGCTGCCGAACAGCCATAAAAAAGCGGAGCCATTGCTCCGCTGCTAATTCTTACCGACGCCTTAGATTACGCCCAGTTCACGCAGGCGTTCCTGTAAATACGCCTCGGCAGTATAGCGGTCAGACAGTTTAACGTCGGGACGTGGGTGCAGGAACAACGGCAGAGAAATACGTGATTTAGTCATATCCGCACCGTCGGGATTAATTACCCGGTGGATGGTAGAGGGGTAATATCCGCCACTGGCTTCCTGCAGCATGTCGCCAATATTCACAATCAGCGTACCGAAATCACAGGGAACATCCATCCATGAACCGTCTTTTCGCTGAACCTGTAGGCCCGGCTCGTTAGCTGCCGGTAATACGGTTAGCAGGTTAATATCGCCGTGAGCCGCTGCCCGGATAGCATCCGGCTCTTCATTGCCGTCCAGTGGCGGGTAGTGCAGTACCCGCAGCAGGGTTTGCTCACTGCCATCGATCATTTGCGGCAATGGCTCGTTAAAACTGGCCTTAACGTCATCAGGTGCATTGTCTTCTACCCAGCTGAGTAATTCAGCGGCGAGGTTGGTGGTTTTGGCGTAATAGTCTGCCAACTGCTGCTTCAACTCCGGCGGGCACATGCCCCACGGGTAGTAGTGAAAATATTCCTTAATGTCTTTTTTCTTAAAGCCTTTGGCAACTTCGGATACCGACTTGGAAAAATAACCGTCCTGAGTGCCTTTATTGTAGGTGTAATCGAACTTATCTTCGCTGTCGAAAAACGCCTGCCACGCTGTATAGATATCTTCTACCAGCTGTTTCTGAATAGGGTGATTTTTTAATACGCCAAAACCGGTTTCATGCAGCGATTTTGCGAATAACTCGGCAGCGTTGTCTGCCTGATAATCTACGGCAACTAAGTTCATTAGGGTTTCCTGTCGTTCTGATTTTACAAATTATAATGTGGCTTTGAGGTACTGCAAATGCCGCCGGCTTGATACATATCAAGCCGGATTGATTACGGCCGAATTTAGCCCAGTGTCAGATAAAAACCGGCCAGGGCAGCGCTCATCAGGTTTGATAAGGTGGCGGCAAAAACCGCTTTAAGACCCAACTGAGCGATCTCCTTACGCCGGGTTGGGGCCATGGCGCCAATACCACCCATCAGAATGGCAATGGATGAAAGGTTGGCAAAACCACATAAGGCAAAAGTGATAATCGCCTGGCTGATAGGAGACAGCTCAGGCTGCGCCGCAATAAAGTCCAGGTAGGCTATGAATTCGTTAACCACTATCTTCTGACCAATAAAGCTGCCCGCTATCTGCGCTTCAGACCAGGGTACGCCCAGTGTCCAGGCCAGAGGTTGCAATAAGAAGCCGAGAATTTCCTGAATAGTGAGGTTTTCAAAGCCGACCAGACCGCCAGCCCAGCCAATAATACCGTTAAGCATTGCTATCAAAGCGACAAAAGCCAGCAACATTGCGCCTACATTCAGCGCCAGCTGTAAACCGGAAGCAGCGCCACTGGCGGCGGCGTCGAACACGTTTGCATAGTGGGTTTTTTCTTCTTCGGTTTTTTCCAGCTCGTTGTGCGGCTCTGAGGTTTCCGGCTGCATAATTTTAGCCATTAGCAGGCCACCCGGTGCGGCCATAAAGCTGGCAGCCAGCAGATACTTAAGCTCAACGCCCATGCCGGCATAGCCAGCCATTACCGAACCGGCAATAGAAGCGAGCCCGCCCACCATAATTGCAAACAACTCAGAACGGGTCATGTTGGGGATAAATGGCCGAACTACCAGCGGTGCTTCGGTCTGACCGACGAAAATGTTGGCGGCTGCCGACATCGACTCCGGGCGACTGGTTTTCAGGGCTTTTTGCAGCAAACCCCCGATCAAACGAATGATAATGTTCATCACTTTGAGGTGATACAGCACGGCAATCAGGGAAGAGAAAAAGATAATAACGGGCAATACATTAAAGGCAAAAATAAAGCCCAGGGATTTGTTACCAATCGGGCCAAACACAAAATCGATACCGGCCTGGCTGTAGTCGATAATGTTCTGCACAAACTCGGTGGTTTTAAGTAACAGCTGAATACCGGGTTCAAAATACAGGATAAACGCGCCCACGGCCGCCTGAATGGCGAAAGCGCCACCCACGGTGCGCCAGTTTATGGAACGTCGATTACTTGATAAAGCGAATGCAATACATAACAGCAGGGCGACGCCCAGTAAACTTATCATGGGGTAATCCTTTACTTAATAGCTTGTTGTATGTGTGATTTTATTACGTCCAGCGCAATTTGGTTTTTGCCACCCTGAGTGACCACTACGTCGGCGGTAAAGCGACTGGGTTCAATAAACTGGTGGTACATGGGTTTTACGGTTTTTTCGTACTGCTTGGCCACTGAATCCATGGTCCGCCCGCGCTCTTTAACATCCCGCATCATGCGGCGCATCAGACAGATATCCAGCGGTGTGTCGATGAAGATTTTTACATCGTATAAAGGCAGTAACTCTACTCTGGCAAGCAGCATAATGCCTTCGAGGATCACTACCGGGGCAGGCTGCAACCGCTCGGTTTTAGGTAACCGGGTATGGGTTTTAAAGCAGTAATGCGGGTAGTCAATGGGCTCACCATTACGCAAAGCTCCGAGGTGGGCTTTTAATAATTCATGCTCAAAGGCATTGGGATGGTCGTAGTTGTTTTTTTCCCTTGCTTCCATGGGCAAATGGTCCTGGGCCCGGTAATAATGGTCCTCGCGGAGGATTTGTACCGGCCGACCTTGCTCAGAAAAAGCATTAATTAGGTTCTGCGTAAACAACGACTTACCAGAGCCAGAAGCACCGGAAATAGCAATAATCAGGGGTGTTTGCATAGTGGGAATTACGTATTTTTAGTTATAGCAAAGATACGCAAATGCACCGCGCGAATCAATCCCGCAGTATAGGCTTTAAATCAGATAGCGCCGTTCGGGGGGGTTTTGACATCCCGGCAAATGGTGAGTCTTTGCATTATAATGCTGACCATTTGTTCAGGTTACCATTGTTTGCCCGGCTTGCAAACTGTCTGTCATCAGGGGTTCACACCAATGCTGTACAGGCCTGGTTACAAATCCTGTTATTCACCAATAATATCAATGTCGCTGGCATGCAGTAGCGGCAGAGCATAGGAGTGTTGCTTTGAACGTGAACCTTCACCCTGGGCGCGCGGCGGATAATACCGGGTTTTCTCTTCACTGAAGCCGGCAAATACCTCATCGAGGGCGGCGCGGATCTCACTCAACGTTTTATCCAGGTTAGCGTTAAAGTCTGGTCGTTTGCGTTTGGTATGACCTAATTCCATCAGGCGCGTAAACACCTTACTGGCCAGGTGGGTCAGTTCAGGCGGGATGTCTTTGTGGTGAAGTAGTATCGCGTTTGGATTTTCAATGCAATAGTGCAACAAAGCCGTATAAAAGCATAACGGTTTATTTTGTAGCTGCACAGTGACATCGTTAACACCATTGCCCAGGGTTTTCTCGTTGAGGTTAACAGTTAACTTAGGCGTAATCTTAACAATTGGCACCGCTTGCGCTAACGTGGCTGCTTTTATTGCGCGGCGTTGGCTGGTTCGCACCTTCACAAATGCCGGTGAGACCAACAGGGCTGCTAACAGTGCTAACGGGCTGAATGACAGATAACGATAAAGCGGTTTGGTAGCCAGCTGTAGGTTGACGGTTTGTTCGGAATTTTCCAGTACAAGTTGAGTTAAGCGGGCATTTTCAGGCTGGCCCTCTGCATTGGCAGTTACCGACTGCAATGACACCAGCCACACGCCGGTTTGTTGTTCGCTGAGAATAGTATTGATGCGGTTAAGGTAATCTTTAAGTGTATCCTGATTTGGCGGCGTTCTTAAGGTTTGGTTCCCCACATCCAGAAACTGCAAATCCAGGCTGATGCGCGCTTTGATTTTATCGACAGCCTCATGCTCGGCATATAACCGGGCACCGGTCTGGCCCAGCAGAGCACCAAGCTGAAAGATAACAAACAGTAAAAGGGTGACAAGAGCGCCCTTCAGCCAGTCGTTGGGTGTAATATCATAGGTTTTCATTTGAATTACACTCGTTAATTAGCACCACATCGCGGTAGTACTTACGTGGGTGGTTATTGGATATCTCGGTGATAACCTGCTGAATAGCACAGCGTAAATCCGTGTTGTTATCCTGCATCTTTAAATACCAGCGCATACCGGGCACGCTGTTTTCCAGTGATGTAATGTAATTACGTGACAACGTTTGCTCATCCGCTTTACCCCAGTAGCTGGAGATAATATCCACCTCTCCGGCCATCAGTGCGCGGCGGAGTTCCTGATGCGAATTGTAGTAATAAAGCTTGATGTTAGAATCGTTCAGGCCTAAACGCTGCAACACCGTTTTGGGGACAATATGCCCAGAACGACTGCTTGGATAGTCGAGTATACCGATGCGTTTGCCCAACAAATATTCTTTGC
The DNA here is from genome assembly GCA_002691625.1 of Alteromonadaceae bacterium. Classification (GTDB taxonomy): domain Bacteria; phylum Pseudomonadota; class Gammaproteobacteria; order Enterobacterales; family Alteromonadaceae; genus Alteromonas. The sequence goes on along the minus strand of NZIK01000063.1, from coordinate 19,120 downwards.
TGAGCGCCGGTTTTTCACGCAGGGCAATAAAATATGCGCTGTAATCGGGGTGAGCTGCTATGCTTTCGTAGTGATAGATGCGGTCGGCGCCAAAGGCGTCTACCACGTTACTCTTTACCAGAGTGAGCTCCGGAACGCCGTGATTAACAAACCGGAAGGTATCAAAATCGTTGCGACCAATAATCACCTGCACATCGCCAAACTGACGTTGTACTACATTATTATTACACAGTAACGGCAGGGCTTTTTCAGCTATAGATTGCTCAGTAAGGTACACGTTAAAGACTTTGCTGTTTTGCGACAACGGCGTATCGCACTGCAACTTGCTGGTAGTTTGCGGTGAAATATCATTTATTTTTTGTGAATTTTGCACAAAGCCAACCACGCCACTACAAATAAAAATAGCAGCAACAATCAGCCATCGTGTTGTTGAATTCAGTCGTAAACGGTGCAAAGTGTTTTAGAGTTAGGTTTACTTGTTTGACCAATTTGAACAGTTAAACTTATTTAATGCAATAAGTAAGTTTATTTTGAGAGTGTAAGTGACTGAAAAAATGAATTATTCATTAAGTAACTTTGAATTTGCTTAAACGCTGTTTATTCATTGTGGTTATGCGAAGAATATAGCTGGGCTTGTGAGCAGGGCCGGGAGTTCTAATAATTACGGTAATTAACTGACCGTTCGTTCAGGAAAATATAAAAATAATAAGCGTTGTCAACTTTTTAAGTAGTTCAACCAGAGCGAATTTGTCATATTGCTGAAACAATAATAATGAACAATCTCGGCCCGATTTACGCTGTTTCAGAAAAACGGAACTGTCACCAATAACGGCTATGGTGACCGAATATAAAAATTGCCTTTACTGCCGGAAGCAACAGGTTGCTGTTCTATCTCTTGTTAACGGGGTAATACAAACGCCTTATGAAAATAAATGGGAAACACACTAATGATGACAAAATCGAAGCTTAATCGCGTAGCGATTGCGGTAGCGATGTCTGTGGGGCTGTCTACTGCCGCTATGGCACAGCAGACATCTTCAGAAATCACTGGTCGCGTAGTTGGTCCACAGGGCGCACCTGCAGCGGGTACAGTAATTACTGTTAAGCACGTTCCAACCGGAAGCATTAAAACAGTAACTGCTAACGCTAACGGTCAGTTTAACCTGTCTGGTCTGCGTGTTGGTGGTCCATACGAAATCGTAATGGATTCTGACACTTTCGAAGATGCTACTATTTCAGATGTTTATCTGTCTCTGGACAGCGGTTTAAACCTGAACAATTTTGCACTGGGTGCACAAGCTGACGTTGAGCGCATCGAAGTAACTGCTTCACAAATTGCTTCTATTGCATTCGGTCAGAAAGGCCCTTCTTCAAACTTCAGTCTTGAAGATCTGCAAAACGCGCCTGCTATCAACCGTGATATTAAAGACCTGGTTCGTGCCGACCCACGTGTTTATATCGACGAAACTTTCTCAGACGGCATTCAGTGTGCCGGTGCATCACCTCGTTTTAACAGCTTAACGCTGGACGGTATGCGTCTGAACGATAACTTTGGTCTTAACTCAAACGGTTACCCAACTGAAAGCATCCCGTTCTCATACGATGCAATTGAGCAGGTAGCAGTAGAATTAGCGCCTTTTGATGTAGAGTACGGCGGTTTTACAGCGTGTAACATCAATGCGGTAACCAAGTCTGGTACTAACGAAGTTCACGGTTCTGCTTTTTACGATTTCACTTCTGACTCGTTTAAAGGCGATTCAATCGAAGGTAACGACATCGACAACGGTAACTACACTGAAAAACGTTATGGTTTCACAGTAGGTCTGCCACTGATCAGCGACAAGCTGTTCTTATTCGGTGCTTACGAGAAGAAAGAAGGTGTTCGTCTGCATGAGTATGCAGGTCTGTCTCGCGCAAGTGCAGAAGAGATTGCTGAAATTACCGAAATCTCTCAAACGATCTACGGTTACGATCCAGGCGGTTTCAAAGGTTCTTCTCCCGTTGAAGATGAAAAATTACTGATCAAATTAGACTGGAACATCAACGAAGATCATCGTGCGGCGTTCACGTATAACTGGAACGATGGTTTCAATATCTCTGAATCTGATACCGGTACATCACGTCTGTCTTTCGACGGTCACTTCTATGAGCGTGGTGCAGAAATCGAAACCATCACAGCCTCTGTTTACTCAGACTGGACTTCAGATTTCTCTACCGAATTGCGCATAGGTAAGACGAAACTGGATAACCGTCAGATCTCTGTAGATGCGGGAACCGGTTTCAGTGAAATGCAAATTAACCTCGGTGACACTGTTGTCTACCTTGGTCCGGATGATTCTCGTCAATCAAATGACCTGAACTGGGATAACACAACTTTTAAACTGGCAGGTACTTATCTGTTAGGCGATCACACCATCACTGGTGGTATCGAATATGAAGACTTAGATGTGTTCAACCTTTTCGTGCAACAGTCTCGCGGTGAGTATCGCTTTAACTCAATCGATGATTTCCGCAACGGTCTGGCAGGCCGCATTTTCTATAATAATGCTGCTGGTACCAACGATCCGAATGACATTGCAGCAAGCTTTAGCTTTGCCACTACTACGTTCTACTTACAGGACGACTGGTATGTGAATGACGATCTGACTTTACTGTTTGGTTTACGTTACGACACATGGTCTTCTGACGACCGCCCTCGTTACAACGAAGCGTTTGAAGCAGAGTATGCTGACTACAACAATGGTCAGGGCCTGACTAACACTGGTAACCTGGACGGTATCGACCTGTGGCAGCCACGTGTAGGCTTTAACTACGTGCTGACTGACGATATGGAACTACACGGTGGTTTCGGTCTGTACTCTGGTGGTAACCCGAACGTTTGGGTATCTAACGCTTACTCTAACGACGGTGTTATCCAGGTAGCAACCACTGTAGCGCCTTGGCAACAGGACGTTGACTTTGGCGGTCTGCCAGTAGATCTGTTCAATACGCCATTAGTAAATGGTGCTTCACCTGGCTACGGCATTCCACAAGCGCTGTATGATTTTGTAGAAGATGCTCCAACGAATGGTTCTGCTAACAACGTAGTTGCTGTAGATCCTAACTTTGAAGTACCTACTGAGTGGAAATATGCTTTAGGTTTGACCTACCTGGCGCCTGGCGATTACCTGGTACAAGCTGATATTCTTTACACTGATAAGAAAGACGCAGCGACCTACATCGAGCCTTCTCGTGAGATTATTGGTTATGGTCCGGATGGTCGTCCGCGTTATGACGGCTCTAACAGTACTTTCCTGTTAACCAACGTTGATGGTGATTCAGGCGATGCGACTACATTGTCACTGGCAGTGTCTAAAGAATACGACTTCGGTTTAGACGTAAGCGTAGCTTATGCGTATAACGATTCTACTGACGTTAACCCAATGACCAGCTCAGTTGCTTACTCTAACTTTGTTAACTTTGCGACCAGCGATCCAAATAATCCTGGTACAGCAACTTCGAACTATAACATTCCGCATCGTTTCACCCTGCGCGTAGGTTACAAGCATGAGTTTATCGATGGCTACGCAACCCGTTTCAACGTGTTTGCCTCCGCCAACGAAGGCCGTGGTATGAGCTACACCTTTGGTGATGTGCCGCGTTTGGATGACAACGGTGAAATCGAATACGTAGATGTGCTGGACCAATTCTACGGTGATGATAACACCGGTGGTGGTCGCCAACTGCTTTATGTACCTGCTGTAGACGATCCAAACGTTGTTTACGGTCCTGATTTTGATCTGGATGCGTTCAATGCATTCATCTCATCTGAAGGCCTGGGCCGCGGAAAGATTGCGTCACGTAACGGTACTAACGGCGACTGGTGGACTAAAGTTGACGTTCGCATCAGCCAGGAACTGCCTGCGTTTGCAGAAGGTCACCGTGCATCAGCATTCTTCGTTATCGAAAACCTGGGTAACCTGTTAAACGATGACTGGGGTGTACTGAAACAAGGTAACTTCGTATCTGAATCTGTTGTTGGTGCTAGCATCAACGACGACGGTCAGTATGTTTATGAAGAGTTCTTCGGCGCTGACCAGCGCGATAACTATTCAATTGGCGCGTCACTGTGGGAAGTTCGTGTAGGCGTAAGCTACCGCTTCTAAGCAGCTACTGCTAATCATAAAAAACCCCGCTAATGCGGGGTTTTTTGTTTTAAGCGCCGTAATAAACAGGAGCGATAGCAGCAGGGTGACGCCTTATACTCTTTATACGTTATCGAATAGATCTTCCACGCGCTGGCGCAGATTTTCGATTTTGGTTACATCGGCCGGTGCAATAAAAATAGTGTCATCGCCGGCAATGGTGCCAAGTACGCCATCCTTTTTACTCAGCGAGTCCAGTAAACGGGCAATCAGCTGCGCAGCCCCGGGGCTGGTGCGAATGATCACCATCACATTATTATGCTCAATATCCAGCACCAGTTGCTTGAGCGGGCTTTTAGCCGTAGGCATACCCAGTTCCGGCGGCAGGCAGTAAACCATATCACCACGGGCATTACGGGTACGAACCGCGCCAAACTTACTCAGCATACGTGAAATTTTACTCTGACTAATATTATTGAAGCCCTGGTTTTTCAGCCCGTCAACAATTTCCCCCTGGGAGCCGTAACTTTCAGCTTTAAGAATGTCTTTGAATGCCCGGATGAGCTCTTCCTGCTTCTGATTTGCCATTAAAATCCTGACGTTTATTAGTATCGTGATGGTAGCCTTGGTGGCTATGCAATAATGGTTAATCGATTCGGCTTACCCGTCGGCTTGGTGTATACTATGACTCGCGAAGGGTTCAGGCCGGTATGATTATTCTTACCCTAACTGTATAAAACCAGTTATTTTGCCTTGTTTTGCATGAAAAAACAACATATTTGCATAACTATGCAGTTATGTTGAATATAACCCGATTATTCGCTCGTTCATCCCTCATAAGACTAATAGGTGATTGAGTTTTAGGCTGACATCCTTTAGTGTGTTCGGCCGTTATTAAACGTGATTCTTTCCATAGGAGAAATGGTATGAAAGTAGCCGTGTTAGGTGCTGCCGGTGGTATTGGTCAGGCGCTGTCACTGTTGTTAAAAACACAACTGCCAGCGGGTTCTGAGTTAGCTTTGTACGACGTTGCGCCGGTTGTTCCTGGTGTTGCTGTAGATTTAAGCCACATCCCTACTGCAGTTAAAGTTACCGGTCACGGTAAAGACGACCTGGCAGAAGCTTTAACGGGTTGTGACGTAGTATTAATTCCAGCAGGTGTACCTCGTAAGCCTGGTATGGATCGTTCAGACCTGTTCAATATCAACGCTGGTATCGTTAAAGCACTGGTTGAAGGCATTGCTGATAACTGTCCTTCTGCTTGTACCTGTATCATCACTAATCCGGTAAACACCACCGTTGCTATCGCTGCTGAAACACTGAAAGCAAAAGGCGTTTACGACAAGAACAAACTGTTCGGTGTAACCACTCTGGACGTAATCCGTGCAGAAACTTTTGTTGCTGAGCTGAAAGATCTGGATCCGGCTAATACTCACGTACCGGTTATCGGCGGCCACTCAGGCACAACTATCCTGCCTCTGCTGTCTCAGGTTGAAGGCGTAGACTTCTCTGACGACGAAGTCGCTTCTCTGACTACTCGTATCCAGAATGCGGGTACTGAAGTAGTTGAAGCTAAAGCGGGCGGCGGTTCTGCTACACTGTCAATGGGCCAGGCGGCTGCACGTTTCTGTCTGTCTCTGGTTGCTGCGATGCAAGGCGACAACGTAGTTGAGTACACCTATGTACAAACTGATGACAGCGACGACGCTGCGTTCTTCTCTCACCCTGTTCGTTTAGGTCCAAACGGTGTTGAAGAAATTCTCTCTTACGGTGAACTTAGTGCTTTTGAACAGAAAGCCAAAGAAGACATGCTGGAAGGCCTGCGTGGCGACATCAAACTGGGTGTTGATTTCGTAAACGGCTAAGTAAGCTTAACATCTTATGTAGAAGCCGCTCAATTGAGCGGCTTTTTTGTTGGCGGTATAAAAAAGCCCGGATAACTTATCCGGGCTTTGTTTGTGTTAGGCCTGCGCGAGATTTAGCCGGTATTGCGCATACCAATAGCAATACCGCTGATTGCAACCATCATGGCTTTATCCAGCGTGGCATCGTGCTCGTCTTCATCTAACTGACGCAGACGCGATAACAGCTCGATTTGCAGGAAGTGCAGAGGCTCAAGGTACTGAGCGCGAATATTCATCGACTCTTTACCCTGTGGATCGGCTTCCATAATATCGGCTTGACCATTAATATCCAGTTGCAGTTTAATGGCTTCCTGCAACTCTGAACGCAGCGCTTCACCAAAGTGCTTAAGTTCGTCTGGCACCAGTCGGTCATCGTATTCTGCACTGATCCGCGGGTCGGCTTTTTGGAAGACCATATCCAGCATGGATAAACGCGACTGGAAGAAAGGCCAGTTCTCACGCATTTCCTGTAGCTTTTCGTGATTGCCGTCCTGACGAACGGCTTCGATGGCCTTCATGCTGCCTAACCAGGCTGGCAGTACCAGACGGGTTTGTGCCCAGGCAAAAATCCACGGAATAGCACGCAGGCTTTCAATTCCTCCGGTTGGCTTACGTTTCGCCGGACGACTACCTAAAGGCAATTTACCCAGTTCCTGTTCCGGTGTGGCAACCCTGAAGTAAGGCACAAACTCCGGATCCTGGCGCACTACGCCACGATAGAAATCCCGGCCCTTAGCGGCCATGGCTTTCATCAGTTCACGCCACTCGTCCTTAGGGGCCGGTGGTGGGAACAACATGGCTTCTATAATCGCACTGGTGTAGATACCCAGGCTGCGTTTAGCCAGTAACGGCATACCAAACTTATAACGGATGGTTTCACCCTGTTCGGTTACCCGGAAACCACCGTCCAGTGAACCCGGCGGTTGCGAATGAATAGCGGCATGGGCCGGCAGGCCACCACGACCAATGGTACCGCCGCGACCATGGAACAGGGTCAGCTTAATGTCGAATTCCTCAGCCAGCGCAACCAGCGCTTCCTGAGACTCATACTGTGCCCAGCCTGCGGCAATGGCGCCTGCATCTTTGGCGGAATCAGAATAACCAATCATCACAAACTGCTTACCCTGGATATAACCCCGGTACCAGTCGATGCTCAGCAGTTTACGCATCACGATAGGTGAGTTATTCAAATCGTCCAGGGTTTCAAANANNGGNGCNACNGGCATTGGCCAGTCAACGCCCATTTCCTGNAGCAGTAACTGTACNGCCATNACATCAGACGCTTCNCTCGCCATGGAAATGGTATAGATACCAAAGCCNNNNTTACTGTGNCTGGCNATAACCTTACAGGTGTCCANCACTTCCTNNACATCNNCTGAAGGTTCCCANCAACGNGGGAANANNGGGCGTTTGGAGCTTANCTCACGNAGCAGGAANGCNTGTTTGTCGGNCTCNCTCCAGTGTGCGTAGTCGCCTAGCCCCAGNTAACGGGTAACTTCACTCAGCACATCAGCGTGTCGCTGAGAGTCCTGACGNACGTCCAGGCGTAACAGGTGCACACCAAAACACTTAACGCGGCGGATGGTGTCGAGCAGCATGCCGTTGGCAGTAACTTCCAGGCCCGACTCACACAGTGAGCGGTANCACATCANCAGNGGCTCTAACAGTTCATCGTTAGACCCAATCCACTCGCTGGAATCGTAAGGACGACCGTTGAAGAAATCGTAAATACCGTCGCGGGTATCTGCACAACGTTTTACCAGCGGGCGCAACAATGCGCGGTACGGCTCATATTGCTCGCCTACGGCGTTTTTCAGCTCGTCGTTGCAGTCGTTCATCGACAGCTCAACCTGCAGGCGATCAAGATCGATAGTCAGCAGTTTAGCGGCACGGCGACGCGCCAGCAGTAAGACTTCTTCGGTGACCTTGGCTGTAACAAACGGGTTACCGTCACGGTCACCGCCCATCCACGAACTAAAATGAATCGGCGCTGCATCGATTGGCAAACTAACGTTGTAGTCCTGCTGTAAGCGCTCATCTAAGTCGCGCAGAAACTCAGGAACCGCATCCCACAGAGAGTTTTCGATGACTGAGAAGCCCCAGCGTGCCTCGTCAACCGGNGTAGGGCGTACCGAACGAATNTCTTCGGTGTGCCAGGCCTGGCTGATTAANTCGGCNATNCGGGTTTCCANACGNTTACGNTCNGTNTCACTTAATTGCTCGTGGTGNATGCTCTTTAAGCANTANGCNAACTCTTTNTGCTTNTGAATAAGGGTNCGACGGAATACTTCGGTAGGGTGAGCNGTAAGCACCAGATCNATNTCCAGNTTTGCNACCGCTTCTTCCACTTCCAGNGCGCTCAGTTCAGCCTTATCGAGNTGTGAAAAGAGCGAGTCGATGGATGCNTCNACATCCAGNCCGGCGTTNTATTCCTGNTCGGCGATATTGCCCAGGTTAAGAAACTGAGCGAATGCTCTGGCTACTACCAGTAATTCGCTGTCGGACATGGTTTTGAAAGTTTCTTTCAGATTTTNACTGNAATCTGTATCACCCTTAAACGATGCNCGNCCGTCAAGGCGAACTTTCTCTATTTTNTCTAACCAGTCATTTCCNAGCTGAGCTTTGATTGTTTGTCCCAGCGTTTTTCCCAAATAGCGAACAGTATCTTTCAACTGCGCGTCATAATGTGATTGCATGGCGTCCTCCAAAAAACAGTGCTATCAACATACTGTCTCTTAGTTAAATTGTCTAATAGCTTTTTATCTAACAGCCCTTAGAAACGGGCTCTTCAAACCGGTCGGAACAATGTCGCGGGCACGGATTATCTGGNTGTGTTACACTANGCCAGCGAAAAATCGAAGCGTAATAAAAATTTTCAGAATACTACGGGTTTTGATTAATAATTGCGCAAAAAGTGTAATTTTATTTCAGGAGACACTGTGTCAGATTTATTTAAAACAGTAGAAACCCANGCTAGTTACGGAATTGGTTTCCAAATGGGTCAGCAATTACAATCAAATCCATTTGACGGACTGGATCTCGACTCCGTTGTAGCAGGGTTAAAAGACGCATTCACTGGTCAGGCTCCACAGGTTGACAACGANGCTCTGCGTGCCGCGTTTGGTGAAATCCANGAGCGTATGCAGGCAGCTAAAGCNGANCANCANAAAGCNGCGATTGAAGAAGGCGAAAANTTCCTGGCTGAAAACGCNAAGCGTGAAGNNGTNCAGGTAACTGAGTCTGGTCTGCAGTACGAAGTAGTNAGTGCCGGCNACGGTGAAGTACCTACTGCAGAAAGCACTATTCGTGCTCATTACCACGGTACGCTGATCGACGGTTCTGTATTCGACAGCTCTTACGATCGTGGCCAGCCGGCAGAATTCCCGGTAGGTGGCGTAATCAGAGGCTGGACTGAAGCACTGCAAATGATGCCGGTTGGTTCTAAGTGGCGTTTATACGTGCCGCACAGCCTGGCATACGGAGAGCAGGGCGCAGGTGGCGCGATCGCACCATACAGCACGCTGGTATTTGATATCGAGCTGCTCGACGTAATTGCCTAAGCAATTATCTGTCGCTTATAAAAGCCCGCGGTTGCGGGCTTTTTGCTATTTTAGCCACAGGCATTGAGGAGTGGTTTGCAATCGGCGAAAATAGCATTAGGCTTACTCCAGCTGTTCAGAGTTGTTATCAATCGCCGGTCATTTACAATACGCGCTAAAATAAGGAAGGATAGAGTCACTATGGTTATCAAGCCCAAAATTCGAGGCTTCATTTGTACAAATGCACACCCACAGGGTTGTGCTGCAGTGGTTGCAGAACAGATTCAATATATTAAAGGTCTTGGCGAGCTCGGTGACGGGCCTAAAAAGGTACTGGTTATTGGTTGCTCTACTGGTTATGGCCTGGCGTCGCGGATCACTTCAGCGTTTGGTTATGGTGCCGACACGCTGGGTGTATGCTTTGAAAAGCCGCCAACAGAGCGTAAGACCGGTACTGCCGGCTGGTACAACACCGCAGCGTTTCATGAGCAGGCAAAAGCTGCCGACCTGTACGCCGAAACCATTAACGGTGATGCTTTCTCTAACGAATTAAAAGCGCAGGTGATCGACAAAATCAAAGCCGACCTCGGTCAGGTGGACTTGGTTATCTACAGCTTAGCTTCACCTCGTCGCACCGATCCGGCTACAGGTGAAACATATAAGTCTACCCTGAAACCGGTGGGTCAGGCATATACCACTAAAACTTACGATACCGACAAAGACAAAATNCACGANGTNTCACTTGAGCCNGCTACNGNANAAGAAATTGCCGATACCGTTAAGGTNATGGGCGGTGAAGACTGGGAATTATGGCTNAATGCGCTGGCCGATGCAGGCGTGNTGGCTGAAGGCTGTAAAACNACNGCNTANACCTANATTGGTAANGAACTGACCTGGCCAATTTACGGNTCGGCNACAATTGGTAAAGCCAAAGAAGATCTNGACCGTGCCGCCACGGCAATTAATTCTGACCACGCTGATTTACAGGTTGATGCACATGTATCATCACTTAANGCNTTGGTGACTCAGGCCAGNTCGGCGATTCCGGTAATGCCGCTGTANATNTCGTTAATCTANNAGGTNATGAAAGAAGANGGNACNCANGAAGGTTGTATCGANCAGATTGCAGGCCTTTATACANAGTGCCTGTANGGTGANAGNGCNACNNTNGATGANCANANNCGCTACCGCATGGACGGTAAGGAAACCAATGATGCNACCCAGGCNAAAATTAAAGCGCTGTGGGATCAGGTAACCCAGGANAACTTCCACGANCTGAGNGATTANGCNGGTTACCATCATGANTTTCTGAAACTGTTTGGCTTTGACGTGTCAGGNGTCGATTANGACGCCGATGTCGATCCNNTGGTTAATTGGTAATACCACTNAATANTTAATATAAGCCGTCTTTATGACGGCTTTATTATGGNNTTTTGTTAATACTTTAGTGCANAGNGGTATGTCGACAATANTNAGTGCGNCGGGCATTGCAAGCCAGACAGNGTGGCCCCTGTGATTAAATATAAGACTAATGTGGTAGGTTAGTTGTACAGATAATTGGGATAAAAATTACGGNTTATCTCTAATCAACGTAGCGTAAGTTGCTATGTTGATGCTAAAATTCCGAAATTAAGTGGGGGNCCTTGTTCAGGATCCTGCACCNGGTCGTGACAACAGGCGATNCAGCAAGCGCCNAGCACTAAATAACCACGACNCATTCTAACAACAATAACAATTCAGCTGGATTGCAATTTTTGCGAAGTGGAAACGAAGCTTTGTAGCTTTGTTACGGTTTTAAACAACCAAATTTTACTGTNTGTACGAAGTACGTTTTTGAATTGTGGCTCTGTTGGCAGNTTTGCCGGAGCGCAGCAAATTCAAAAGGGTATTTCTATTAGAGTAGTGCGATTACGTATGATAAAAATCAAAAAAGGTCTCGACCTCCCTATATCGGGAGCTCCGACGCAACAGATCCAGGATGGTCTGTCTGTGTCTCGGGCTGCCATACTGGGAGAAGAATATGTGGGTATGCGCCCTACCATGCACGTGCAGGTTGGAGATAAAGTAAAGAAAGGTCAGCTGATTTTTGAAGATAAAAAGAATCCTGGCGTTAAATTTACTGCTCCGGTTGCGGGTGAAGTGGTAGAAGTAAACCGTGGTGCTAAACGTGTTTTACAATCAGTTGTTGTAAAGCAGGAAGGTAACGAAGCTGAAACCTTCGAAGCCATTGCTGCTGACCAGATTACTTCAACTGCGCGTGAAAAACTTGAGCAAGTGCTGGTAGACACCGGTCTGTGGACGACACTTCGTACACGCCCGTTCAGTAAGTCTCCTGCGCTGGGGTCTACCCCAAGCTCAATTTTTGTTAACGCGATGGACACTAACCCGTTAGCAGCTGATCCAGCGGTGATTATCGCTGAGCGTCAGGAAGATTTCGCTAACGGCTTAAAAGCGCTTAGCATCTTATCCGGCGGCAAGGTTTATCTTTGTAAGAAAGCCGGCGCAAACGTATCTGCTGGCGACAGCAAAGCAGAAACCGCTGAGTTTGATGGTCCGCATCCTGCTGGTCTGGCTGGTACACACGTACATTACCTGGATCCGGTAGGCGCCAAGAAAGCCGTATGGACAGTAAACTACCAGGACGTTATCGCCATTGGTAAAACACTGACCAGCGGTGAACTGGACAACAGCCGTGTTGTGGCAATCGGCGGTCCGGCAGCCAAAAATCCTCGCCTGGTACGTACTGTTGTTGGTGCAGACCTGACAGAACTGACTGCCAGCGAGAAGAAAGACGGTGATGTTCGCGTAGTGTCTGGTTCAGTACTTAACGGTACTACCGCACAGGGCGTACACGGCTTCTTAGGTCGTTTCCACTTACAGGTTTCTCTGTTACTTGAAGGTAAAGAGAAAGTTCTGTTTGGTTGGTTAGCACCTGGTTCTGATAAACACTCCGTAACCCGTGCTTACACCGGTCACTTTAGTGGTAGCAAGCAATTCGACATGACTACTACCACCAACGGCTCAGAGCGTTCGATGGTGCCAATTGGTAACTACGAGCGTGTGATGCCTCTGGATATCCTGCCAACGTTATTATTACGGGATTTAATTTCCGGTGATACTGACAGTGCTCAAACACTGGGCTGTCTGGAACTGGACGAGGAAGATTTGGCGCTGTGTACCTATGTGTGCCCCGGCAAATACACTTATGGTTCCATTCTGCGCGATTGTTTGACCACCATTGAGAAAGAGGGTTAATTCATGGGCTTAAAAGCGTATTTAGAAAAAATCGAACCTAACTTCGAGCCCGGTGGAAAGTACGAAAAATGGTATGCACTGTATGAAGCAGCCGCGACTATTTTCTACACGCCTGGTCACGTAAACAAAGCTGGTACGCACGTGCGTGACAGTATCGACCTGAAACGCATCATGATCATGGTGTGGATGGCTACTTTCCCAGCCATGTTCTTTGGCATGTACAACATTGGTTTCCAGGCTCAGGAAGCAATTGCTTCTGGCGCTGGTACCTTACCTGATGCCTGGCAGGCAGGTCTGTTTGCTGCCTTAGGTGGTGACATTTCAAATGCCGGTACACTCGGCCTGATGTTCTACGGTGCCTGCTTCTGGCTGCCTATTTATGCAACGACATTCGTTGTAGGTGGTTTCTGGGAAGTACTGTTTGCCTCAGTGCGTAAGCACGAAGTAAACGAAGGCTTCTTCGTAACNTCAGTACTGTTTGCACTAACACTGCCAGCAACTATTCCACTGTGGCAGGTTGCTCTGGGTATTACCTTCGGTGTGGTTATCGCCAAAGAAATCTTTGGTGGTACTGGCCGTAACTTCCTGAACCCGGCACTGTCTGGTCGTGCGTTCCTGTACTTCGCATATCCGGCGCAAATCTCTGGTGACCGCGTATGGGTTGCTGCAGACGGTTACTCAGGTGCGACTTCACTGAGTGAAGGTGCATCAGGTTCATTAAACTATGCCGACACCAACGCNTGGATGGACGCGTTCATGGGCTTCATTCCNGGNTCNGCCGGTGAAGTTTCTGCGCTGGCGATTATGCTGGGCGGTNTGTTCATTATTTACATGCGNATTGCNAGCTGGCGAATCGTNGCCGGTGTTGCACTGGGTGTAGCGTTCTTTGCAACNCTGCTTAACCTGATTGGCAGTGATACNAACCCGATGTTCGCCATGCCGGCGCACTGGCACTTTGTAGTGGGTGGTTTGGCCTTTGGTATGTTCTTTATGGCTACAGACCCTGTGTCTGCGTCATTTACCAACCAGGGCAAATGGGCGTACGGTTTCTTTATCGGCTTTATGACCGTATTGATCCGCGTACTTAACCCTGCATTCCCAGAGGGTGTCATGCTGGCAATTTTGTTTGCCAACCTGTGGGCGCCACTATTCGACTACTTTGTCGCTCAAAGCAATATCAAGCGGAGGATAGCTCGTGTCGGCTAAAAAAGAATCTTTAGGAAAAACGGTCGGCGTTGTACTGGCAGTTTGTTTAGTTTGTTCAATTATTGTATCGGGTGCGGCCGTTGGCCTGCGTGATATTCAGCAAACCAACGCTAAAAAAGACAAGATGTCTAACATCCTGCAAGCGGCGGGTCTGCTGGACCAAGCTAACGGTGATATCCTGGCAACTTATAACGAGTTCGTTGAACAGCGCTTTGTTGACCTGAGCACAGGTGAATTTGTTGAAGCGCCGGCTGATGACTACGATATGTATAAAGCGGCGAAAGTCGACGACATGAGCATTAAGGTGGAAAACAGCAATGTTGGTTTTCAGCGTCGCGCAGAAGTGGCATCAGTTTACCTGGTACGCAATGACGCAGGCGATGTTAGCCGGGTAATTCTGCCGGTTCACGGCAGCGGCCTGTGGGACCTGATGTATGGTTTCCTGGCGGTTGACTCAGACGGTAAAACCGTTCGTGAGCTGATTTACTATCAGCAAAAAGAAACGCCAGGACTGGGTGGTGAAGTACAAAACCCACAATGGCAGGCAAAGTGGGATGGCAAGAAGCTGTATAAAGACGGCGATGTTGCACTGGAAGTGAAAAAAGCGGCCGGTGAAGACAACCCTTATGCAGTTGATGCGCTGTCTGGCGCAACCCTTACCAGTAATGGTGTAAACAACACTATTCAGTACTGGGTTGGCGAAAACGGCTTTGGCCCGTTCCTTAAAAAACAAGCCTGGCGTTCGTAAGGGGTTATTATCATGGCTGATACTAAAGAAATGAAGAAGGTCCTCTTTGGGCCGATCTTAGACAGTAACCCAATTGCACTACAAATCCTGGGGATTTGTTCTGCACTTGCGATTACTACCAAACTTGAAACGGCGTTAGTAATGTCGTTGGCTCTGACCAGCGTTGTAGCGTTCTCTAACCTGTTTATCTCGTTAATTCGAAATCAGATCCCAAGCAGCGTGCGGATCATCATTCAGATGACCATCATCGCGTCGCTGGTAATCGTTGTGGATCAAATCCTCAAGGCTTACTCCTATGAGGTATCAAAACAGCTGTCGGTATTCGTTGGTCTGATTATCACCAACTGTATCGTAATGGGCCGCGCAGAAGCCTATGCAATGAAGAGCCCGCCGCTGATGTCTTTCTTAGACGGCATCGGTAACGGTCTGGGTTACTCATTTGTATTGATTGTTGTGGGTATCATTAAAGAGTTGTTTGGTTTCGGTACCATCCTTGGCTTTGAAATCCTGCCGCTGATTCAAAATGGTGGTTGGTATCAGGCTAACGGTCTGCTGATTCTGCCGTTCAGCTCGTTCTTCTTAATCGGTGGTCTGGTATGGGTTATCCGTACTATTCGCCCGGAACAAGTTGAGCCTAAGGAGTAAGTTTCGTGGAACATTATTTATCATTATTTGTTCGCTCAATTTTTGTTGAGAACATGGCGTTATCGCTGTTCTTGGGTATGTGTACTTTTCTGGCCGTATCTAAGAAAGTAAAAACAGCTATGGGTCTGGGTGTTGCNGTAATCGTGGTACTGGGTATTTCGGTACCGGTTAACCAGNTTATCTACGTAAACATTCTGGCTCCGGGTGCACTGGCCTGGGCAGGTTTCCCTGATGCNGANCTGAGCTTCCTGAACTTCCTGACCTTTATCGGTGTTATTGCAGCNCTGGTTCAGATCCTGGAAATGAGTCTGGATAAGTTCTTCCCGGCACTNTANAACGCNNTGGGTATCTTCCTGCCGCTTATCACGGTTAACTGTGCAATCTTCGGTGGTGTAGCTTTCGCGGTACAGCGTGAGTACAACTTTACNGAGAGTATTGTTTACGGTGTNGGTAGTGGTATGGGTTGGGCTCTGGCTATTGTGTTACTGGCTGCTGTGCGTGANAAGCTNAAATATGCTGACATGCCAGACGGTATCCGTGGTCTGGGTTCTGTTTTCATGATTGCTGGTCTGATGGCGCTGGGTTTCCAGTCCTTCACTGGTGTACAGCTGTAATCGACGCTAGGGAGCAGAAACTATGAATCAAATNGAAATNNTTCTTGGCGTAGGGATGTTTATCGTCATCGTACTGGCGCTGGTATTCATCATCATGTTTGCCAAGTCGAAACTGGTACCATCNGGCGACGTCACNATCAGAATCAANNATGATCCTGAGAAGGACATNAAAACTGCNCCNGGCGGNAAACTGCTGGGTGCNNTNGCCGATGCNGGNATCTTCGTATCNTCNGCNTGTGGTGGNGGNGGTTCNTGCGGNCAGTGCCGNGTGGANGTAAAAGAAGGTGGTGGTGAAATTCTGCCTACCGAACTTGACCANATCACTAAGCGTGAAGCCCGTGAAGGCTGNCGTCTGTCTTGCCAGGTATCNGTTAAGCANGACATGAAAATCGAGCTGGAAGAAGAAATCTTTGGTATTAAGAAGTGGGATTGTGAAGTTATCTCTAACGATAACAAAGCAACCTTCATCAAAGAGCTTAAGCTTAANATTCCTAACGGCGAAAGCGTACCTTTCCGTGCNGGTGGTTANATTCAGATCGAAGCTCCACCGCATCACGTTAAGTACAAAGACTTTGATGTACCAGAAGAGTATCGTGGTGANTGGGAGCGCTTTGGCTTCTTCGATATCGANTCAAANGTAGANGAAGAAACCATTCGTGCNTACTCAATGGCGAACTATCCGGAAGAAGAAGGCATTATCATGCTGAACGTGCGTATNGCTTCTCCGCCGCCAAANAACCTGAGCCTGCCNGCTGGTAAGATGTCATCGTACATCTGGAGCCTNAAGNNNGGTGATAAAGCGACTATCTCNGGTCCNTTTGGTGAGTTCTTCGCTAAAGANACNGATGCNGAAATGGTATTCGTTGGTGGTGGTGCTGGTATGGCNCCTATGCGTTCACATATCTTCGACCANCTGCGTCGTATTAAGACTGACCGTAAGATCAGCTTCTGGTACGGTGCNCGTTCACTGCGNGAGATGTTCTATGTAGAAGATTTCGATATGCTGCAGGAAGAGAACGANAACTTCNAATGGCACGTTGCACTGTCTGATCCTCAGCCAGAAGACAACTGGGACGGTTACACAGGTTTCATCCACAATGTATTGCTGGAAAACTACCTGAAAGACCACCCTGCACCAGAAGATTGTGAGTTCTACATGTGTGGACCACCTATGATGAACGCCGCGGTTATCAACATGTTGAAAGACCTNGGCGTAGAAGACGAAAACATCCTGCTGGATGACTTCGGTGGCTAAGCCATTAGCGTAAAATAATAAAAGGGGCTGTTAGCCCCTTTTTTATTATGCCTGTATAATTAAGCNGATNTNGCAGTAGTGTCCAAAGGGGACGAACGTGACACAAATGAAATTTTTGCTGGTTATGGTGGTCTTATTANTGACTGCCTGCTCCAGGCAGCCNGTGGTAAAAGTTGAGCATGTTTTAGGTCAGACAATGGGNACGACCTANAATGTGAAGTTTCCGGAAGTGGCNGGNGNGGNTGAAGCCACCATTAAAAGCGCTATTGATAAGCGACTGGTACAGGTTAACAAGTTAATGTCGACCTACGATCCAACCTCGGAGCTATCCCGTTTTAATCAGTATCGCTTTGCTGAGCCCTTTGCGGTATCAGATGAAACCTTACTGGTAGTAAACGAAGCGCTAAGGTTAGGAGAGCTGAGCAACGGCGTACTCGACGTTACCGTAGGCCCGCTGGTAAATCTTTGGGGGTTCGGGCCAACCATGCGTCCTGAAACCATCCCCAGCGAAGAGGAGGTTGCAGCAGTCAGAGAGTATGTTGGCCTGGATAAATTACAGGTACAAGGCAACGCGCTGGTGAAAGGCCACCCGCAGCTGTATGTTGATTTGTCGACCATAGCCAAAGGTTATGGTGTGGACGTAGTCGCTGATCTGCTGGAAGAAAACGGCATTCATAACTATCTGGTAGAGATTGGTGGTGAAATGCGCGTTAAAGGCGAAAAGGGCGATGGTTCCCCATGGCTGATAGCCATTGAAAAGCCGGTGTCGAATCAACGTGCGGTACAAAAAGTGGTATCGATAGGTGAAAACGCCATTGCCACATCGGGCGATTATCGTAACTACTATGAACAGGATGGCACGCGCTATTCACATCTTATTGATCCGCGCACCGGTAAGCCTATTCAGCACAATACGGTAGCGGTAACGGTAGTACACTCGTCGTCAATGACGGCAGACGGCCTGGCCACTGCATTCAACGTTATGGGATGGGAAGATGCCATCGAAGTGGCCGAAGCCAATAACATTGCGGTATTTATTATCCGTCGTAAAGACAAGGATTTTGAAGAATATACCAGTCCGGCTTTTGCAGAGCTGGTAACGGTTTATTAATGCGCTAAGCGCTGAGGTTGGTTAAACAATGAGTACTTTTATATTAGCTTTTGCTTTCTTTTTAGTGATGGTAAGCGCCATGGCAATTGGCTACATCATGCAAAAGAAAAGTATCTCGGGTAGCTGTGGCGGTTTAGGTGCCCTGGGCATTGATAAAGCCTGTGATTGTCCGGAACCCTGCGACCGTAAAAAGGCTCGTATGGAAAAAGAACAAGCTCGGCAGGAAAAGTTAAAAGAGTGGGATAAAGATCGCATTATCTAACCCGTCAGATATAAGAAAGCCCCGCCAGCGGATGCTGAGCGGGGCTTTTTTGTGGTCGGTTAGTTATTCGCTACCCTGATTAAAAGCCGGGTAGGATAGCTGGCAAGCCTGGCAGTATTCCAACCAATGCCATCACAGTGGTAAGTACGCCAAACATGATACCGGGCACAATCCAACGGCTCATGCTGGAGAGTTCTGCACTACGCTCTTTACAGCCAATAAGGCCAAGGTTATCTAACAGCATAGTGAGTGACCAACCAAAGGCCGGATTAACCAGTGCCGATGAGAAAACCACAATAGCCGCTGACTGAGTGGTTTTTCCTTCACGGGTCATTTCCATACCGGCTTCTAACAACGGAATGAAGACATATATGGACGCTCCCTTGAAGTCAAGACGAGCTAATGTATAAACATCAAAATTGATGCCTTTATTTTATTATCATGTATCTCATATCAC